>JBBSBM010000111.1:0-23140 GCA_038251275.1 Aggregatilineales bacterium | reverse complement strand
GCTGGCGCTGACTGCTTCTGCCTCATTCGCAGCTACCTCTCCACCGCTCGCAAACAGGGTGTCAACCTCCTTGATGCTCTCTCTGCTGCCTTACATGCTGCTCCTTTTCTCCCTTCCTCCCCTACCTGAGTAGTTACAAAATTTATATAAACGAATGCGATGTTCTTTTGTTTGTGGCTGTTTAGCGCCCTGTAAGGTCGCGCTGACTACCATACAAGCAGCTTAGTAGCATCAATCAACCCACAAAATACTTTAAAGTAGAGGTCAATATGCAACCCGCTGTCAGCATCATCGTTCTCAACTACAACGGTCGCGAAGATACGATGGCTTGCTTGCGCTCACTTGAGCATCTGACCTACAACCGTGTGACCACTCTATTGGTGGATAATGCTTCGTCGGATGGCACGGCAGATGCAGTACGCCGCCTGTATCCCAACGTTACGGTTATGGAAACGGGTGAGAACCTCGGTTTCACAGGCGGTAACAATGTTGCCATCAAATATGCACTCGAACACGGTGCGGATTACGTGCTTCTTCTTAATAACGACACCATCGTCGCGCCGGACTTCCTTAATGTGATGGTTGAGGTGATGGAGCAGGATAAATCTATCGGCGTAACCGGCCCGATGATCTATTACCACAATAATCCCGAAACCATCTGGACTGCGGGTGGTGTCATCGACTGGAAGCACGGTACGACCAGCATGATCGGCCTGAATCAGATGGATGTGTCACAGTTCGGCCTCAGCCCAACGACTGTCGATTTTGTCAGTGGGTGTGCCTTACTGGCGCGGCGTGATGTGTGGGAAAAAGTGGGCGTGTTGGACGACAAGTTCTTCATGTACTACGAGGAAACCGAATGGTGCGTGCGTGCTACCCGTGCAGGTTTCAAAATCGCGCGGGTTCCAATGGCGATGATCTGGCACAAAATCTCGATTGAAGAACGCGCTGCCTCGCCGCGCACTTACTACTATATGGTACGCAATCGCTTGCTGTTCCTGCATAAAACGGGTGCAGGATACCAGACGTGGGCTTATACCGTGCTGGAATATATCCGTACCTATATGAGTTGGACACTGCGATCCAAATGGCATGACCGGCGGCATCTGCGTGGCACGATGGTACAAGCCTTCAAGGATTATTCGCGCGGTCGTTTCGGCAAATTACCGGTATAGGCTGTCACTTTGAAACATTTGCTTTTTCTATCATGGTGGTGGCCTTACCCTGCTAATAATGGGGCGAAGATTCGCATCTATAACTTGGTGCGTCATCTCAGCCAGCACTATAAGGTCACGCTGCTTTCGTTTGCTGAAGGTCATGATGCCACGCCTGAACAAATCGCCCACCTCAAGACATTTTGTCATCATGTCGAGGCTGTTCGTAAGCCGTTGTATAACCCCGGTGCGTTGAAAGCTACGCTCGGTTATTTATCACGCTGGCCGCGTTCACTGGTGGATGTTTACAGCCCCGACATGGCGGAATGCATCACCGAGCTTAATAACAGCCAGCCGGTTGATATTGTTGTGGCCTCGCAGTTCCAGACCATGCGCTACATTGAACTGCTGCCGGATGTGCCAGCGATATTGGAAGAATTGGAAATTACCCAATTTCACAACGCGGTTGAGCAAGCCAGCAGCACGTCACGCCGTTTACGCGCACAGTTGACCCTCACCAAATTTCAGCAGTCGATCAACCATATGATGCAAATGGGTGCAGCTTGTACGGTTGTTTCGGCTGCCGAAGCGGCTTACATTAAACCCTTGGTGCCACCTGCTACGCGCATTGAAGTTGTACCGAATGGTGTCGATACTTTGACCAACCAACCGGACGCATCGATTCAGCCGAAACCCTTCAGCTTGATTTATACGGGCGCAGTCACCTACAGCGCCAACTATGACGCGGTGGCTTATTTTGTGCGCGAGATTTGGCCGTTGATACATGCCCGTTATCCTCAAGCCACATTTACAGTTACTGGCGGAACCGGCACAGTTGATGTTACGGATTTAGCTGCTGTTCCGGGCGTGATCTTTAGCGGTTATCTGCCGTCAGTTGCTGATGCGGTTCGTAAGCAGTGGGCAATCGTTGCACCGCTGCGGGTTGGGGGTGGCACACGGCTCAAAATTTTGGAGGCGATGGCGCTCGGTACGCCCGTCATCTCGACCAGCAAAGGTGCGGAAGGGCTGGATATTCACAGCGGACAAGACATTCTGATTGCCGACTCCGCGCAGACTTTCGCGGATGCTGTTGGCAAGTTATTTGAGGATGCTGCTCTGCGAAGCCAATTGGCTTCGGGGGGGCGCGCGCTGGTCGAGCGTGACTACGATTGGGGCACATTGACCAGCCACTTGATTGATCTGATTGAACGGATGCTGAGAGACACGCAGCGTGTCAAAGCCTGAACCGCACAGCATCATCTCTTATTTCGGCACTAGTCTTGAGGAAAAGCATTTTTATGGCTAACGAGGTTTCGCGATCCACCACCAGCCGGCGCGATTGGCTCTACTTGAGCATTTTTATCGTGGTCTTGCTGGCGATTACCGCCATTCCCTATATTTATGCCCAACGCTTGGCGGGTGCGGATAAGCACTTCATGGGTATTATCTTTAACATTCCCGACCACTTCCAATATTTCTCGTGGATGCGTGAGTCGCAGACCAAGTTTCTAGTCCCTAACCAACTGACAGCCGAATACAGCACGCCACTATTATTCAATCTATTATGGTGGGTACTGGGACGGATCGACAGTGTGACGCATTTGGGATATGCCAACCTTTATCAGCTCACTCGCTTGGTAGCAGGTGCGTTCGCGGCTTTCTCGGTGTTCTGGTTCTGCGGATTGATCTTCACCAACCGCGCCAAACGTTGGACAGCTTTCTTACTGGCGATGTTGGCCTCCGGTTTAGGTTGGGTGATGATTGTGGTCAAGTTCCTGACCAAAGCTAACGATGCGCCGTTCCCCTTTACGATTTATACCTCCGAACCCAACAGCTTCTTCACGGTGATGTCCTTCCCACACTTCACTATCGCCACCGCATTAATCACGCTGGTGTTTGGGATGGTGCTGCTGGCTCAACGCACGCAAAAGCTCAAATACGCGTGGTACGGCGCGATCATCTGCTTGATTCTGACTCTGCAACATTCTTACGATTTCTTCACCATTTGCGGTGTCATCGCCATGTACGCGCTTTTCTTGTGGATACGGGACCGCAAGTTCCCGCTGTTTCTCCTCAAAGTGGGCATCATTATTGTGATTGTGGCGGTGTGGCCTGCGCTGCAAGCCTTCTACATCACCACCGCCGACGCGGTCTGGAAAGGTGTGCTGTCGCAGTTTGATAACGCCGGTGCATGGACACCCGCGCCTTATCTGCTGCCGATTTTGATGGGTATTGCGTGGCTGCTGGCTGTCTGGTCGATCAAAATCAAGATGCCGTGGAAAGACCGTGACGACACCCACCTCTTCCTGCTGGCGTGGTTTGTTTCGCACCTCATCCTGATTTATCTGCCGCTCAACTTCCAAATTCATTTGCTCAGCGGATGGCAGGTGGTGATTGGTGTGCTGGCGACGATAGGCTTGTATACGCGTGTATTGCCACTGCTGCAACGCATGTTCAAGAACACGCCACCCGCACGTCTGGCACTGATCGCAACCGTTATCCTTTTGGTGCTGGTCGTGCCGACTAATCTCTATCTTGTGGGGCAGCGCTTCCTTGATATTAAACGTGCGGCTGACCAAGCTGAGGTTCCCGACAATCCAACTGATCCCAGTGCTTCAGATAACCGCTTGTTCATCAGTAATGGCGAGTACAGCGCTTTGAAGTATCTGGATACTCAGGTTAAGAGTGATGATGTAGTGCTCGCCAACCTCGGCCTGGGTCAGTTTGTGCCAGCGATTACTGGCGCACGAACATTCGTTGGGCATTGGGCACAGACGCTCAAGTTCAAAGACAAGTTCGCGATGGTGCAGAGCTTCTATAATGAAGCGACCAGCGATGCCGACCGTCAAGCCATGCTCGATACCTACAAAGTAACTTACCTCATCTATAGCCCTGAGGAAGCCCAACTCGGCAAGTTCGATCCTTCAACAGCGAGTTACTTGCAGCAGGTTTTTGAGGAGGGCAATGTCAAGGTTTACAAGGTCGCTACACAGGCGGCTTCCGGATAATACTTTTATCTAGAAGGGCGGAACATGTTCCGCCCTTCATTGGTGACTTCTAATTAGGCCACATATATCGCACGGTGTAGGTCAACACTTTTTCCTCACCGGGTTGCACAATCACACGGAACTCGATGCTGCTGCTATCCATCTTGGTGTATTCGTCGCTGCTGTTGAGGATTTCCCAATTGCTCCAACGATACAACCGTTCTGGCACACGAATTTCGACAGCCAGATTTTCCTTGCGGTTGCGAAGGCGAATCTCGAAGGTTTCTTCAATGACGTTTGAGCCGATGTACTTAAAATCAGTCTGCTTGCGTTCACCCACCAGATCAAATGCATTGCCGAGGAACAACTTGATTTGTTCGCCTTTAGGCGTATGGTCGATGTGATTTTCACCGATCAATAAGGCTGATCCATCTACATCCTGCTGATAAACCCGCACCCGACCTGCTGGCAAAGCTGCGTCAAGATTATTCTCTTTGCCCGTCGTGAACTCCAACCAATTTTGAACATCGGTGACACCGGTCTGACCATAATACTGATCGGTGATCCAGCCCGAATAGCCATAGAATGGCATACTGCCATCATAAACAAAGAAGGTGTGCGCCGGGATATTCGTCCCACTGACGAACTCCACCTGCTTGGTTTCATTGTTACCGACCGTCACCGGACGCTGAATTTCATACAGTTTGTACTCGTTGAAGTTACGCTGCTGCACCTCTTCACGGCGCCCCAATAACGGTGCGAGTGCTGTTCCTGTAGCGGCTGGTGCGGGTATAGCATCCGGCACCGTAATCCGGTTGACATCACCCGCCACTAACTTCACTTTGGCATCTTTGAAAGCCGCGCCGCTGCTGTTGGTTAATGTCACCCAACCGTTCAAATCGAGCGCATTATTATCATTTGCCAGCAGGAAAGTGTAATCGGCTGTCCAGTTGATGCCGCCTGTTAAATAGGTCAACTCAACCTGCTGATTGCCACCTTTGCTTTCGAGCATCCAGCGCAAAGTCGGACGCGTAATCAATCCTTCTGGCAGCGCCGGAAAACGCAGGTCACGCACGTTTGATTGACTGACAACTGTTACCTGACCATCATCTTGCTTTAAGATAATTTCGCCATTACGCCCGCTGAGTAATTGACCGCTAAAGGTCGTGCCATCATTAGTGACAATCTCAATTTTCTGGTCAAGATAACGTGCCAGTAACGCCCCGCTGCCCACCAGATCATAGACATAATTTTGTTCCAACACGCTCGTGCCTGTTGGATCAGTCAATGATTTGAAGCTCACCGAAGTCGAATCAATACTGGCGGCGACATCCGTGAAATCTAGCATTCCGATACCCGACTTGAGCGCGAACGTCCGCCGATCTTGCACCAGCGCCGTCCCTTGATTGTAGATCGTCAGATTAACACCATCGGACTGTGGTACAAGGGGTTTGGGTGTTGCAGGCACACTTGTTACGTTTGCAGTTGGTGTCAAAGTCGCATCCTCCGCGTTCATCACCGATGCTCGCTGACCAACGACACCTAAACTAATCACCGCTACCAACGCTGTAACCATTAAAATCGGTAATCTACGCATTTTTGAACCTTTTCAAAGACATATTACGCGGCTGTAGGGGCGGACGGCTGTCCGCCCTGCGTGGGAGTTTCTAATTAGGCCACGTATAACGCACGGTGTAGGTCAGCACTTTTTCTTCACCGGGTTGGACAATCATGCGGAACTCGATGCTGTTGCTGTTCAACTTGGTAAAGGGATCGCTGCTGTTTAGGATTTCCCAATTGCTCCAGCGATACAAGCGCTCCGGGACACGGATTTCAACGGCCTGATTTTCCTTGCGGTTGCGAAGGCGAATTTCGAAGGTTTCTTCAATGACATTTGAGCTAATGTATTTGAAGTCGGTTTGTTTGCGTTCGCCCACCAGATCAAAAGCGTTGCCGAGGAACAACTTGATTTGTTCGCCTTTGGGAGTATGGTCGATGCTGTTCTCACCGATCAACAGTGCCGAACCATCCACATCTTGCTGGTAAACCCGCACTCGACCAGCTGGTAGTGCGGCATCCAGATTGTTGTCTTTACCGGTGGTGAACTCCAACCAATTTTGAACATCGGTGACACCGGTCTGTCCATAATATTGGTCGGTGATCCAGCCAGAATAACCGTAAAAGGGATAACTGCCGTCGTAAACGAAGAAGGTGTGCGCCGGGATATTCGTCCCGCTGACGAATTCCACCTGCTTGGTTTCGTTGTCGCCCACAGTCACAGGGCGGTTAATTTCATAAAGTTTGTATTCGTTAAAGTCGCGCTGCTGCACTTTTTCAACTGCCATATCACTGGCTTCATTAGCGACCATGCCAGATGCAAACTGCGCCTGTTGTTGTGGTAGGCGGTTGACATCGCCTGCCACCAATTTAACTTTCGCATCCTTGAAAGCCGCACCGCTGCTATTATTTAGCGTGACCCAACCATTCAGATCGAGCGCACTGTTATCATTCGCCAGTAAGAAAGTGTAATCCGCTGTCCAATTGATACCGCCTGTCAGATAAGTCAGTTCAACTTGCTGAGAACCGCCTTTGCTGTCCAGCATCCAACGCAGAGTTGGGCGAGTGATTAAACCCTCTGGCAGCGCCGGAAAACGCAAATCACGCACATTGCTCTGGCTAACAACTGTCACCTGACCATCAGCTTGCTTCAAAATAATCTCGCCGTTGCGTCCGCTCAGCAGTTGACCGCTAAAGCTCGTACCATCATTGGTGACAATATCAATCTGTTGGTCGAGATAGCGTTCCAACAGTGCGCCACTCCCCACTAGATCGTAGACATAATTTTGTTCCAGTACGCTTGTGCCTGACGGATCAGTCAACGACTTGAAGCTGACCGAAGTCGAGTCGATGCTGGCGGCAACGTCCGTAAAATCCAATGTACTCACGCCCGATTTGAGGGTAAATGTGCGGCGGTCTTGTACCAACGCCGTCCCTTGATTGTAAATAGTTAGGTTGACTCCGTCCGATTGTGGTGCGGCAGTCGTAGCGACGGTTGGTAGGGTCGCAGGCGTGGGTGTAGGTGTTGCGTCTTGCGCTCCCGCTGTACCGACCACCATTCCGCTTATCATCACTCCTGCGGCTAAAACACTGATCCACTTGGCTATTTTCATGACAATTTCCTTTTGCTTTTTGGGTTTCAAAATCGATCTTTTCGTGTCGGTTCTATTCGTTTTGACTTCAAAATCACAAACTAAATCGCTCGTAGGGAAGGGTCTCAGACCCTTCTGTATTTCACTGATTTACACTTTTACTTGAACCACTGTCCCGTTGACATCAATCGTGTAATCCCCACTCTCGAAGGCTCCATCCAGCGTGATTGTGTCATTGTAGGGGTTCAAATCCATCGTACACATCACATCCACTGGCACGATGCGGTAAATCTTCACTGTCACTTGGTTACCTGTGCGCGTCTGCTGCACCTGCACCGGGAACTTACAACCATCCGGCTGATAACCGCTAACCTGTAAGGTCACGGTAGCAGGTACACTGGCGCTGACCGAAGTTTCAATCTTTTCGATAACGGTCAAACTTTGTCGGCCTTCGGTTCCACCTGTTTGTGCCTGCGCCGTAACCACACCTTCTGGTGCAGCCGGCATCTCTACCGGTCCTTGCTTTACACCCGCAACTAAAAATAAAGAGAAAAATAGCGCCACAATTACCGCTGGAAAACATCCGAACATGCTGCTATTTGTTTCTTGTGCCATTTTCTGCCTCCTGTAAGCTGTTTTCCCTCAGTGTATATGCATAGACGACGACCGCGCCAAAAAGGTTCCAACGAACTGGAAATTGCCGAAATAACCTCCTGATTTATAGTTAAAAATAATTTTTTATATATAAAATAATAAAAGTGACTATTTATTTATACACGCTATAATTTACCTATCTACTTCTATGTAGATAGAAACATTAAATGGGGAAGGAACAATTATTAATGAAAGCGGTACAAGTACGTCAGTGGGGTGGTTGGGATGCAGCCAATATCGAAGATGTCGAGCGTCCGCAGTTGAGCGCTGGAGAAGTTCTAGTTCGGGTAAAAGCCACCAGCATTAATCCTGTCGATTGGGCGATCCGTGAAGGCTACATGCAGGAATATGTTTCTCTCCCATATATGTTGGGATCAGATGTATCAGGTGATATTGAAGCACTAGGTGAAGGGGTTGAGGGTTTAGAAGTCGGTATGCCGATCTATGGCATGAAGGGAATGCGCGGCGGAGCCTTTGCCGAATATACCACCATGCTTCCTAACGAGTTAGCAACAAAACCACAAACACTCTCGTACAAAGAAGCTGCCGCAGTTCCCCATGCAGCTCTGACCGCGTGGCAATCCCTGTTTGATATAGCAAATATTACGAAAGGTCAACGCATTCTCATTCATGCGGCGGCAGGTGGCGTGGGTCATTATGCAGTACAGTTTGCCAAACTCAAGGGGGCTTATGTCATCGGCACAGGCTCTGCTCAAAATGAAGCATTTATACGTGAATTAGGTGCGGATGAATTTGTAGATTATCCCAATACCCCGTTTGAATCCGTCGTCAAAGATGTCGATGTGGTCTTTGATACCGTGGGATACGATACAACTGAGCGTTCCTGTCAGGTACTCAAGTCCGGCGGGATTATGGTCTGCATCGTAACCCCTCCCACACCTGAAGAGCAAGCAAAATATAACATTATTGTGAAGTATTACGGCGCACATCCTGATGCTGCCCAACTTGCTGAAATCACCCAATTGATTGATGCCGGGCAAGTCAAACCTTGTATCAATCAGGTCATGCAATTTGAACAGGTTCATGAAGCACTCCAACTAAGTCAAGGACGGCATGTACGCGGCAAGCTCGTATTGAGCTTTGAAGGTTAACTGATTTTCAGCGTATTATCCAAACGATTGCATCTGCTCTAAATATCTTCACTGCCTTACTGAACTTATGTTAGTAAGGCAGTTTGTTTTCCCCTTCATATTGCCCCTCCTGAACGTCCAAAATGAGCAGTATTTGAATTGTTGAATGAACAACGCCTAGCTCAATACTAAGCCTGTAATAGGCAGCAAATTCACGAGCAATATTCACCGAAAAGAACGATGAGAATCGACTAAAACTGAATGATTCACGTCCATTTGTCGTGGAAAAAAGTTGCAACGAAGGCATGATCCAAACTCCGTCTTTGGATGGAGGAATGACTTTTTAAATCCTTATATAGTGGTCTTGTTGAACGTGACTGGCCGCCACAACCAGCCCAAAACTAACAAAAATAATGTGGCATCTCCTGAGGAGGAGTTTAAATGAAACAAGAAATGAGACAACGGTTAATCAAGTTAGGGACAGTGGCCGTTTTGGGTGTCGGTGTGTTCGCCGCTGGATTACTCAACCGCCCATCCAGCGCAATGGCACAGGATGTCACCCATAACACCTATATGGTTTCCGCAGGTGCTTTTAACAACGCGAATGCCGAATTACTGGCCTTTGCGCCCTCGTATCTGAAGGTGCATCGCGGTGACTCGGTCATGTGGCACATCAACAGCTTCCACAATGTTCATATTGGCGAAAAGCCCGCAGACATGGTTGCGATACAAGAAGTAGATGGCAAGCCCACACCCGTCATCAACCCATCGGTTGCCTTTGGTAACATCAAAACTGGTGAAACCTATACGGGTGGCGATGTCAACAATGGTCTCGGTCTTGGGCCGGATGCCTCCCCTATCTTTACCGTCGTTATTGATATGCCGGTTGGTGTTTACAATTACTTCTGTGATATTCACCCCGGTATGACAGGTATCATTGAAGTGGTTGCCGACGACGAAGCGATCCCCGCTCCTGCCGAAGTTGATGCCGCCGCACAGGACGAAATCGCGGGTCAATTTATGGCTGCAACCCCTGCCGTTATGGCGAAGGCTGCCGAAGCCAGCCCCGTCGCTGTCGATGGTACGCTGAAGGTCTCCTTGGGCGTTGGTAATGTCGGACGCGTCTACTACGGTCAATTCCTGCCATACTTCGGCACCATCAAAGCGGGTGAGAGCGTCACATGGGAAAATCCTGCCGATAGCATCGAAGTCCACTTTGTTAACTCACAGCCTTATGACGACCAGGCATTCCCTGACTTTGCCCCGATGCCTCCTGCCGCCGAAGGTCAACCACCGATCATTGCGGCTGGTCCCGGCTTCTTAGGAAATATTCAAACCGGTGCTACTGTCGCCAAGGGTGATGTCTTCAACAGCACAGGAATTAATCCCGGTCAGTCCTTCACATTGACCTTCAAAGACCCCGGTGTCTATGCCTACACCTGCCACATTCATCCCGGTATGAATGGTGTCATCGTCGTCGAGCCAGCCAGCTAACCCTAGAGTGATAGCAAAGTAGGGGCGGAACATGTTCCGCCCTCTCTGTTTTTACCCTATTCACGTTTGTTTATCCTTATCAGTATGTATCTCGTTTTACGATAGAAACTGTATTGAAGCATCAAGGATTATCGAATCATGTCTGTTTTATCCAAGCCCTCATCTGACCAATCATCATTTCTGATACCCGTAATCGTCAGCGTAGGTATCTTGACTCTACTAATCATGCTGGTCGTAACACAACTGCGTCCTGTGCATACCGATAACAACGTAGTTGTGGTATCGCTTGATCCCGCCGCTGTGAAAGCCGGAAAAACAACCTTCATGATGGTCTGTGCAGCCTGTCACAGCCCCAAGGCGACCGGTATTCAAGGCTTAGGCAAACCCTTAATTGGCAGTGCCTTCTTTAATGGGCATTCCGATGAGGAATTGTTAGCCTTTCTGAAAAAAGGCCGTCCCATTAATGATCCGCTCAACACAACCGGCGTGATGATGCCCGCTCGTGGTGGTCGCCCAAATCTGACGGATACTGACCTCACAAATGTCATTGCCTATATTCACAGCCTGAACATGCAATAACAGCACTGCAATCGCCTCGTTCTCATAACCATGCTATCTCTGAATCCTGTTGTGTCCGCTGCCAACAGGATTTTTGTTTCTTCGCTGACACGTAATCACATCACGAGCCATCTCAAATGATTGATTTTGTGTAGGCAACAGGCATGCCTTTTCCATTGGCTGTTTATACCTGAAAAACTTCAGGCAGAAAGACGGGTATTAAATCCGCCATTAGTCTGAGGAAGAGTTTTCAAAAATCTCATATAGTGATGTCATTGGATGCAGTTGGTTAACCCCGCGCATCACGTATCAAAGAATAGAATGAGGCAAGGGGGAAGGAGCGTTGTATCCTCTCCTGACATCAGTAACGAATGCAGCAAACTTTAAACAAACAGTTCTGAACGCGATATTATCTACCGTAAGCGACTACAATAATCTGATTCTGTGCCGTATTATCCTAATAGTTGTAATGATTGTACGCGGTGGTTGCATGATTGATCTAGCCACTACCTGACCTTGAAAGCCTCTCAAATGACGTTTGTACAGGGTGATGCCACTCGTGGCGCGGACATATTCACCCACGGCGTAAACGATGCGCCGCCCTGTATAAGCTGCCATTCTCTCGTTTCCAAAATGATCAGTATCAGCCACTAGGCAGTTTCTCGTTGATTTGATTGCCGACCGCGAAAAATGCTGATTGAACCCTCCGAGTCTTGACGTTTCCCTCCGACCTATTGACATCAAACCGCAATTCTTGATACCGTGTTACTAGGTTTTTTAGTGTCAGGACAAATTATGACAGGCATTCAGTACGCCACACTTACTCCTAAACGCGATACCCTTCTCTCCACTGATGATGCTCGAACAGTGGCACGTTTCTTTCAGGCTTTAGCTGATCCGACGCGTGTCCGTATGTTGACGGCGCTAGCCAATGGCGAATGGTGTGTGAGTGACCTGACCTCCGCGCTCGGTATGGATCAGCCGGCTGTCTCGCATCAACTCAAATACTTACGTGAAATGAATTTGGTACATTGGCAGAAGCATGGGCGGCATGTCTACTACACCCTTGGCGACCAACACCTGCGCGACATCCTCATCACCAGCATCGCCCATCTGGACTGTGGTTAATGTCTTCATTTACTGAAGACGCAAATCGAGTAGCAGCCATCTATTTACAAACCCTGCTCATAAAAGACGGACATTGGCTGAAAGCAGGATTTTTTGGAACCCTCTAAATTTCGGTTAGGTTATATTCCGGCGCTTGATGGCATCCGTGCTATTGCGATAGTTCTAGTGATGATGGCACATGCCAATGTTCCATTTGCACAAGGCGGATTTATCGGTGTGGATATTTTCTTTGTCTTAAGTGGCTTCTTGATTACAGCATTGCTTCTAAAAGAATTTGATGAACACGCCACAATCCACTTCAAAAATTTTTACATGCGCCGTATATTACGGCTGCTGCCAGCACTCATTGTCATGCTGATTGTGCTCAATCTGCTGAGTGCAATACTGCTGAACAGTGTCGAGAAACAAAACAATCTAATCGACTCATTCATTGCGCTCTTTTATCTTTCCAATTGGACATTTGCATTAGGATTTCGTCCTCTATTCTTTTTGACTCATACGTGGTCTCTTTCTAGCGAGGAACAATTTTATATTGTCTGGCCTGTTATATTATTCCTTTTACTGCGTATGCAATCATCAAAAGAAAAAATATTCGGTATTGTCTTGGCATTAGCCACAGCCTCATGGTTATGGCGCGTGATTTTAACCATTACCATCATGTCATACCCGCGAGTCTTTTTCAGTTTGGACACCCGTATGGACGGTCTGCTGATGGGATGCGCACTCGCGATTTTGATTGCGATTAATCCTCCGCAATTAATGAGATGGGCACGTCGTACACCCTTTATGCCGGTTGTGACAGTTGTGATCATCGGGCTAATGGGTCTTATAACAGACGGCAATTCGACATCAACACCCTTTTGGTCAATTGCGAGTGTCGGCTTGCTCACAACGATTACGGTATTTTACTTTGTGACAAATCCGACAAGTCGGCTGAGGTCCTTTTTTGAACTGAAGCCGCTGGTCTTCATCGGGCGTATCTCATACGGACTTTACCTGTGGCATTACATCATTTTCAAATATATGACCGATTACCTGCATATGTCATGGGCAGAAACCCTAATTATCGGAGGTGGGTTAACCTTATTGATAAGTCTGTTATCCTATTACTTTATTGAACAACCCATATTGAGTCTGAAATCGAAGTTCAGCGTACCCACCCGCCGAATCATGCCTGAACCCGATTCATTGGTCGCATCTTCGACATTGACCTTGGTTGACTAGCAATTGCCTTTTGTGCTAGGATGCTCGGCAACTCATAGCAACACCTGAAGCGTCGGGAACGTGCTCATTCATCTATTGATAGATGAGCGACCATTTCTGAACACAATGCGCTCCTTCTATTTTGATGAAGGGGCGCTTTTTATTTGTATTCGAATGGGGGTGATCAATTGACAACTATCGCCGTTATTGCTGATATTCACGGCAACATCTGGGCGCTCGAAGCCGTTTTAGAGGACATCAAAAAACGTGGCATCAACACCATCATTAATCTTGGCGATCATGTCTACAGCCCGATAGCTCCCGCCGCCACCCTCGAACGCATCATGCGCGAACCGATGATCAATATTTCCGGTAATGAAGACCGCTGCTTGTTGTTACCGCCTGAAGAAGCCGCGCGGTACTCATGCTATGAATTTGTGCGATCTCAACTCAGCGCCGAACAGTTGGCTTGGCTGCAATCGCTGCCCCAAACCGCTATCATTGGTGAAACAACAACAAGTGTTGGAGACATCTTTTGCTGTCACGGCACACCCAGTTCTGATGAGACTTATCTGCTTGAAACCGTTACAGAGCATGGTGTTTCTTTGAAGGCTGGCGAGCTAATTTACAACCAACTCAAAGGGATTACACAAAATGTTGTTGTCTGCGGACACTCTCACATTCCTCGCATAGCTTGGCTGTGGGATAAAGGTCTGGTCGTCAACCCTGGTAGTGTTGGTTGGCCGGCTTACTCTGATGACACACCTTATGCTCACGCAATGGAAACTGGCAGTCCCCACGCTCGTTATGCCATTCTCGATCAACTGGATAACGGTCGTTGGAATGTAACGCACATCGCTTTAGTTTATGATTGGTACCAAGCCGCAGACGTTTGCCGCCAAAATGGACGTGAAGATTGGGCATACTGGATTGAAACAGGAAGAGGCACATAATGACCGACACGATTTACCCGATACTCGACTTTGACCCGACACTGGAAGCCATCATCGAGCCGCGCAAAGTCATCAAACCGATTGATATCCCTGAACGCTGCGTGCTGTGTTTCTTTCAAGATGTCATCAGCACTGTTTGCCGTGATGGTGGACGGCGTGTGATTGCCCACCTCGGCAGCGAAATGGGCAAGAATCCGATTTACGAATTGGAACTCGATGGTGAACGTGTTGCCGTTGTACATCCCGGCGTGGGTGCGCCGCTCGCAGTCGGTTTCGTCGAAGAACTTATCGCACTCGGCTGCCGTAAATTTATTGCCTGTGGTGGCGCGGGTGTACTCAATAGCGAACTCACTGTCGGTCATGTGGTCGTACCCACCAGCGCCATCCGCGATGAAGGCACATCTTATCATTACCTCCCGCCGGAACAGGAAGCCTTACCCAGCGCGGCAGGTGTTGCTGCAATTACATCAGTACTGGATAAGCATGAAGTTCCCTACGTTCTGGGCAAAACATGGACGACTGATGGCATCTATCGTGAAACCCGCACCCGCATGGAAAAACGCAAAGCGGCAGGCTGCTTGACAGTCGAGATGGAAGCCTCCGCTTTTTTTGCAGTTGCCCATTTTCGCGGCATCGACTTCGCCCAAATCTTATACGGTGGTGATGACCTCAGCGGCGAAATGTGGGATCATCGTGACTGGCTTTCTCAAACCTCTACCCGCGAGAAATTGCTGTGGTTAGCGGCTGAAGCCGTCCTAAAACTTTAAGCGCATTTTACTAGAGAGGGCTACAATACAGATCATATTCAATTATCTGCTATAAGCAAAAATCATGAGGTCATCCGCCATGCCGATTGTGAATCCTAATTTACTGCGGAAAATACCACTGTTTGAACTGCTGGACGATGACGAAGCAAGAGTCCTTTCCGAACAGCTTGATCAGAAACAGGTCTATGCGGGTCAAGTTATTTTTAATCAAGGCGATGAAGGTGGGACAATGTACGTTGTCCAATCTGGTAAAGTCGAAATCTTCCTGAAGGACGATAGTGGCGAAAAAGTAATTTTGAGTGCCATAGAAACGGGCGGCATTTTTGGTGAACTGTCACTGCTTGATAATCAAAAACGTTCGGCAGGGGCAAAAGCATTAGAAGATGGCACACTCTATGTGATTGACCGTCATGACCTCGAAATGCTTTTTAAGGCGCATGAACACGCTGCACTCGACATCATGACCATGCTTAGTCGCCGCATCCGTGAGGCAGATACGCTTGTGCAGCAGCGTGTGGTTGCCCGCAATGTCAATGAAGTTACGGCTCAAAAATGGACGCTTAACCAACGTGTCGCAGATTTATTTGCCACCGTTGCAGGCGATATACGGTTTGTCTATTTCAGCGCTATTTGGTTCTTCATTTGGATCGTGTTGAATATTAATATTATCCCGTCCCTCAAACCTTTCGACCCATTTCCCTTCGGTTTGCTGACGATGATTGTTTCCTTGGAAGCGATTTTCCTTTCAACATTTGTCTTGGTTAGTCAAAACCGTCAGGCCGAACGTGACAAGGTTCGCAACGACATCGAATATGATGTCAACGTCAAAGCTGAAGTCGAAATCCGGGATCTCCGCAACCAAATCGATAAGATGGAAGAACTGCTAGTGAATCATCTCAGCCGTCTACACATCAATGTTGATCGCCTCACAACCGAAACTGGAACGATTAAAGCGATTGATGAAGAACAGCAGTAAACCATCCTATGACTGAAGTATTGACTCGTTTACGCGCCTCCGCACTCGAACGCGATTGGAGCGTCCTGCAAGATACATTAGCCGAAGTATTGGGCGAGGTCGAATATTTTGTCGGCCTCGAAATTGGCTTGAATCGTGCCCATGACCACCTGCCGATTTTCGAGCAGCATCATCCCGATGCCAGTTGGGCGCGGGCCTTATTGGTCTGGTTAGCTTCTTACGGTGCGCCACCTGCCGATTTGCCGATGGATGCCGGCTTACCCCACGACAGCCCCGGCGCGAATAATTTTGTGACGGCCCTCGTTGAACTCGCCCGTAGTGCCGAACGTAAAACGCCTTATGAGAATCGCATCCGCTTTCTAGCCAACGCCATCGGCAACCTCATCGTGGCGGATCTTGCTGCTTATTGGTACGCCGAAAATGACGACATGTGGGAATTTCAGCAAGTACACGGCACCGAAATGGACGAGGAAACCGGCGAACCCATCAGCCAGATCGTCTACGCTTCATTCTGGTTAGATGACGAAGTAGCCGCCCGCGATACCGCTGCGTGGCTTGCCATCGTCGACCAGCTTGAGCGCAAAATGAAAGGATAACACGTATGATGACACCGCTCCTTATTCTGTTTATCGTTGTTTTCATTATCGGCTTCCTCATTGCCATAAACTATCTCACTGCCTCAAAGCAGGATCGCACCAACCCCATCCGCCCATTAGCCGAAATAGACTGGGAAGCAATCCAAGATGAAGTCGTTCAAACCGCACTAGCCGATAACAATAAAATCGAGGCTATCAAACGCTATCGCCAACTCACCGGACAGGGACTCAAAGACTCTAAAGATGCTATAGACTATGCCTTACTGCATCCCGACGAGCACGGCGATAAGAAGAAGAAAGCCGCCTATGATGCTCAGGACGCAGGTATTCGTGATTTGATTCAAGAAGGCCGGTTAGATGAAGCCGTTGAGATTTACCAGAAGTTCGCGGGAGTAGACGAGTACACCGCCCGTGATGCCGTTGACGAAATTGCGCGTGACATACACCTCAGCCATCAAACGGCCTCACGCTCGACTTTCGAGGTGCCGCCACCCGACAAATCCAACCGCAATTAAGCGACTACATGCCACCTATCGTTATTACCATTGTCACTGCCGCCCTTGCTTTCATCACTACCAACATTGATGAAATTCTGCTGCTCATGTTGTTCTTTGCGCAGGTCAGCCCAACTTTCCGCAAACGCCATATTATCGTTGGACAATACCTCGGATTCAGCGCCATCATCATCATGAGTTTGCTCGGATTCGCGGGTGCATTGATCTTGCCCCACCGTGTAATTGGACTATTGGGATTAATACCCATTGCGCTCGGTGTCTATCAGCTTTTCCACAAGCGTGACGATGATGACGACGAAGCCGTAGATGTTGCCCATATCCAACCCAAAGCGGGCTTCCTTGGCAGTTTGCTTAACGCCCACACCCTCGGTGTAGCGGGTGTTGCGCTCGCGAATGGCGCGGATAATATTAGCGTCTATGTCCCGCTCTTTGCCAACCACAACTTAACCGATGTTGCGGTCATCATCCTTATATTTCTATTCTTGGTCGGTGTATGGCTTTACGCAGGGTATCGCCTCGTCCGCTATCCCGCCATTGCCCGCTTCTTAGAACGCTACGGCGAACGCCTCGTCCCTTATGTATTCATTCTCCTCGGTCTCTATATCCTCCTCGAAAGTTTCCTTTCCTCCTAATTGATATGAAAAATCTTCTGACTTGGTTTCCTCCCTCGCTTGCGGGGGAGGATTAAAGAGGGGGTTCACATTTCTTTATTTTCTTCACCCACTTCCCAAACTGCATCTGCCCCAATATTGGAATTATTTAGCCATGCTAAATAAATAGAGGTAAAATACTTAGCATCGCTAAACAACTTCTGAGAGGGAAGTTTGCACATGTAAGGAGTACAGTAAAAATGGAACTTTCCAAAGAAAATATGTATCGTTTCCCGTGGTCGGGCAATGATAATCCTATTGGCTGGTTAGAAGTCACCGATAAGTGCAACACCTACTGCCGCGGCTGCTACCGCATCAATGGCATGCAGGGTCACAAATCGCTCGAACAAATCAAAGAAGAAGTTACGCTCATGAAAAAATGGCGTAATTGTGACAACATTTCCATCGCGGGTGGCGAACCACTCATCCATCCCAACATCCTCGAAATTGTCGCCCATATCCGCAGTCTGGGTATGAAACCACTCATCCTCACCAACGGCATCAAAATGGAAAACAACATCGGCTTGATGCGCGATTTGAAGAAGGCCGGTGTCGTCGGTTTCACCTTCCACATCGACAGCGAACAACAGCGCCCAAAATGGAAGGGCAAGTCCGAAATCGAACTCTTCGAACTGCGCCAACACTTCGCGGATATGGCACATGAAGTTGGCGGCTTATTCGTAAGCTTCGGTATGACTGTTTACCCCGGCAACCTCTATATGGTTCCTGAGATGGTCAAGTGGGCTAATAAAAACATTGACCGCGTACACGGTTTAGTCTTCATCGGCTTCCGCAACACGCTCATGGAAGGCGATTATGATTACTATGCCAATGGTCAAAAGGTTGATCTGAAGACCAGTTATGCCGCCGACAACAGCGATGAATCCTATCTGACCTCGCGCGATATTTATGCAGAAATTAAAAAGAATTTCCCCCATTACGAAACTTCCGCTTTTATGGGCGGCTCGCAGGTACACGACAAGCTGACATGGCTTGTGTCTGCTCAATTGGGTGTTAAAGGCCAGATGTACGGTTCGATCGGCAAGAAGATGATGGAACTCTTCCAGACCTTCCACCACCTGCGCTACGGAACCTACGTCATCTATTCACCAAGCAACAAGATTCCAAAAATTGCTTTCTTGGCTGGCTTGCTCGATAAAGGGATACGCCAGACCAGCCGCGCCTTCTGGAAGGATGTCTTACGTCATCCATCGCGTCTCTTCCAACCGCTCTATGTCCAGAGCATCGGCATCATTCAAGGACCAGATTTGCTCCCCGATGGTCGTGTGGACATGTGCGAAAGCTGCCCCGACATGACCGTTTGGGACGGCAAACTGGTTCACTCCTGCCGCATGGATGAATGGCGCTTGTACGGCAATTACATCATGCCCCAGCGCCGCCAGAAAGATGCAGTCGGTGAAGCCGTTATCGCACCGGAAGCCATTCCGGTAGTCGATCATACCGCCTCAGACAACTAACCTCCTCGCATAAGGGGCAGATTCCACATCTGCCCCTTATTCCATTTTTCCGTCATGGTGGTTCTGTGACTCTCCTCACTGTAAATCTTTGATGAAAAAATGATATAGTTTAATCTCTCCCAACCGTTCGTGAGCATTCCAATAGGAGCATGACATGAAAATTGGCATTGTAGGCAGCGGATTCGTAGGTGCGACAGCCGCATATGCCTTGGTCATGCGTGGCATTGGCAGCGAGATTGTTTTGATCGATCAAGATGAGAAACGTGCCAAAGCAGAAGCCGATGATATTTTTCATGCGGTGCCGTTTGCCAATTCGCTGAATGTCCACGCGGGTAATTACACCGATTTGAAAGGCGCAAGCATCGTCATCATGGCGGCGGGTGTCAACCAGAAACCCGGCGAAACCCGCATGCAGCTTCTTGAACGCAACGCCAGCGTGTTTTACAGCGTCATTCCCAATATTATCAATAACGCGCCGGATGCCATCATCGTGGTCGCGACTAATCCGGTCGATGTTATGACCCACTTAACCGCGCGGATTGCCTCCCAACAGGGTATTCCAGTTGAAAGAATTCTTGGCAGCGGCACGACGCTCGATACCGCTCGTTTTCGGGTGCTGCTTTCACGTCATTTGAACATCGACCCGCAGCATGTCCATGCTTATGTCGTCGGTGAACACGGCGACACCGAAGTTTTGTTGTGGTCATTGGTCGGGGTAGGTGGTATCCCGGTGGATGACTATCTAAATGCGCGTGGCCTAGAAATCACACCTGATGATAAAGCGACGATTGATGAGCAAGTGCGTCGCGCGGCTTATCATATTATCGAAGGCAAAAAGGCGACTTACTATGGTGTCGGAGCAGCCTTAGCACGGATTTGCGAGGTCATCCTCAACAATCAACGGGCTATTTTGACCATTTGTGCGCCGCATCAAGAAATCGTCGGTGTCGAAGATGTGACGATTGCCCTCCCACATGTCATTAGCGGCGAAGGCATCATCGGCAGCTTGCCCCTGACGCTCTCTGATGATGAAAAGGCATTGCTGGCACATAGCGCCCGCACCGTCCGCGCAGCGATTGATCTTTTACCCAAAGCCACCTCTTAATTCGAGGGAACATTTTTGGCAGTCGTTCGGGCGACTCAATCAGAAATTTTGACTGGTGGTCTGACTGTCATGATTTGCTGGCTGAAATACGCAAATAGTCAAATGAATGGTTATGATGTAGGGTCGAGGCGTGCCTCGACCACCTAACCAAACATTTTATCGGTTTTTTGGTTCTCGATAAGCCAGTATCAAAATGAAATTTGCGACCTATCAATTGTCAGCGGTCAGACCATTCCGCTTTTGCCTACCCATATTTCCCCCTGACCTCATATCCCTAACCACCAAATCAACCGTAGGGGCGCAAGGCTTTGCGCCTACTTTGCCTTTGCTGCACCTCTCGCCTCATAGTCGCGCTTCATGTACGAACGTCTTGACTGAGGCCGAAAATGAAAGAGCCTGCGACCCTCACATCGTCTAATCGTGACCCAACTCGTGAAGTATGTTATCATTCAACCAGTGAAAGGATAGAACATGCGCCAAGTCATTCTCATTCCTGATGCCGAAGTCGGCGGTTATACGGTAGAAGTGCCAAGTCTCCCCGGTTGTATCAGTGAAGGTGATACGGTTGATGAGGCACTCGCTAACATCAAGGAAGCCATTGATTTGTATATTGAAGTCCTTACAGAAGATGGCAAACCGATCCCTGAAGATTATCCTGAACCTATTCAAGTGATGGCTGTGTGACCAAGCTGCCTCATATTTCAGGCCGGGAATGTATTCGTGCGCTAGAACGCGCAGGCTTCTACGAACGGCGTATAAAGGGCGACCATGTTTTCATGCAGCATGACAACCCCTATGCCGCTGCTGTCGTTCCCTTACACAAGGAAGTAAAACCCGGCACACTCCGTTCCATCATTCGCCAAGCAGGTTTGACGGTTGAGGAGTTTGTTGAACTGCTTTAGCTTTCCCCTAAAGGCTCTTTAACGCCCCTACAACCGCCTTTTTGTGCGTTTCCACCGCATTGACTTGTTCCCCTCCCTGTGTTTTGGGGAGGGGCTAGGGGTGGGGTAGTCCCCAATCCCCACCCTACCCGCGAAAATCCACCCAACCTCACTCCACCACCGACCCGCTTTGCCCTTGCTGCACCTCTCGCCGTATAGTCGCGCTTCATGCACGATTTGAGTGAGACCGAAAATGAAAGAGCCTGCGGTGTGGAGGCTCTTCTAATTGAGGAGCATGTCCCAAGTATTCAGTACAAGGGGCGAGTTTACATAGTTTATACACCCAACACAAGATTACTTAATCCATCTTTGGTGGTAGGCAGCGCAAAAATTTCTAGCACATTGGAATCTGTTTCCCATACCCAATCAGCTTCTATTATTGCCTTAATAACGCTTTTCTGTAATGAGTCTAGCGCTTGGAGGTCTGGATGAGGTTGATAGCTCTCTTCAACGATAAATATTACCTCATTAGATGGAACGCCAGCACGGTAGTGTCTTATTATTCCATATTCTGGAAATGTTTCCGGCGTAAAAGCCAAAACGAGAGCAACCATTAATGCATAATAGCCATTCTCAAGATGCTTTGTATGTCTCATTACCTCTACAGCCGCAGGAATGCCCTTTTCAACCCCTAAGTCTAATAAGGATTTTGTTCGTTCTTTTGCTCGCATGAATATTAGATGTGCAGGTGATGGCGGGTCACTCTCATAGATTATCGATTGAATAACGATGTTAATAACTTCAAATGGCGCTTCGTCTCTGAGGAAGTAAATTAATAGCGTCGCTGCCACAATGCGAACCGGATAATCTTGATTAGGCACAATAAGCTCATGGAGCAAGTCTATAAAACGATGTCTCATTTCTGGATCGAGTATCTCGTTTTCTATGACTAACTTTTTTAAATTCCATAGCATCAAAGATTTTGTATCCGTACTACCCTCCTCTCGAATCTTTTCCAAGAGAGGGGGAAGCAAGCGTTGGGCATATTCCTCGAAACTACTAAGTAAACTAAACGCAGCAACTCTAATGGAGGGATCGGCATCAACAAGCAAATTTAGGTAGAGGTTATTTTCTTTCCATATCACTTGCCGAAGTTGCTTGGCTCGATCAAGGTAAATTTCTCCTTCGTAATGGAAACCTACATATCCCACCATAAATCTCAGCATAGAGAGAATAGCAGCTTTTGTCTTGACCTGTTCATAGGTCAGTAACTCAATAAGAAAAGGTGTCATTAGGTATAAAATATCTGAAGCAAGAATAGCTGAAATACCATATCCGCGATCAACATCTTGAAAGTTTATTCCGCCATATAATATTTTGTCTTCAATATATTCTTGAGCATAAATACTTAGTTGGCCATCATCTGAAGCAAGATTTTTTATGTGATTAGGAAGTTCTTCAGCGTATCGTATCTTCCAGTCCACTTTATCTATATTAACTAACATACTTTCTCCATCTTATTTTGATAGATATTAAGGATAAGCATGTTTTAGTCATGCTTATCCTTTCGCTAATAATCTCTAAAAATTGAAACCAACGGGCACTCCTGATTTTGATTCCCAATAAGCAACTTTGGGTGGATTAGGAAGAGTTCGCGATCAGTCGATAACTTTCACAATAGGAATGCAGGGGGTAAACTAAGGACATGATAATGCAATATAAATACCTCAGCCAGCATCCTAAGATATTTCCGAAAGTAACCGGACTGACGGTTGCTGAATTTGACCAAGTGGTGACGGAT
>JBBSBM010000110.1:0-23375 GCA_038251275.1 Aggregatilineales bacterium | reverse complement strand
TGCCTTACCTAAGACTCGACAAATGGGATTTTCGGGCTTTATTGCAAAGCCCATTAATGACGATTTGTTCCCAAAGCAACTGGCACGAATTTTAGCAGGAGAAAAAATCTGGTATGCCGGTGACCGTTTTGAGGGATTAGAGGAATCTGTAAAGTAAGTGCTTCCACAATGAACTTATCTACCGAGGGGAAATTGAGAAATGAACTCTATCCATGCTCTGATTATCGATGACAACCTTAGAAACATTCATGTTTTAGCGAATCTACTTGCTGATGAAAATATCACCAATACGCATATCACCAATCCAAAACAACTTGATGCTATTTTACAAGATAGTACTGAGATTAATATCGTTTTCCTTGATCTTGAAATGCCGGGTATAGATGGCTATGAAGTACACAAACTTCTAAGATCAAATCCGCGATTTGATGGGGTACCTATTGTTGCTTGTACGGTTCATATCAACGAAATACACACTGCTAGCCAAGTTGGTTTTGACAGCTTCTTAGGAAAACCCCTTAATTCCGATGATTTTCCTCAGCAAGTCTTTCGTATCCTTCAAGGTGAAGGGGTATGGGTTACTTCTTAGAAAGCAAACTCGCATGATTTTTATCCAATTTTGCCCACAAAATAGGTCATGTAAATACCTGTTTTCGTGACCTATCTGTGCTATGAAGACTATTGGTTTTTGTCTGGCTAACCGTCACTATAGAATTATAAAATTTATTCAATTTCCCGTAACCCATTGTAATTTACGAGCAAAATACCGTTATAGTTAGAAGTGGGATGACCATGATTGTAAGGTGAAATGATGCCCCCTGTATCCTTTGCATATACTAGCCGCCCTCGTTTAGATGAATTTTTGGAAGAATGGGCAACTACACATAGTGTTGAACTGCGCCAAGAGACATGGTCTACGCTGTGGGATAGTTTGCGTGATGCCATCTTTGCCCGCCATGGAATTGAAGTCAGCGAAATTGGTACGACATGGCTTACACGGCTCGTGGGTATGAATGCTATCCGTCCCTTTCAACCGCAAGAAGTTCAATACATCGTTGGGCGCGATGCTTTTTCGCCCGCTATCTGGCAGAACTCCCAAGTTGATGGCGACAAACGTATCTGGTCGATTCCATTGACCCTTGATGCGCGCGTCATCTATTATTGGTCGGATATGCTAGAAGCAGTCGGTTTGGATGGCGAAACCGCTTTCCAATCACCTGAACAGATGCCCATCACCCTCGATATTTTGTGCAGCCAAGCGGAAACCCCTTGGGGAATGACGACTCATCGTGAGACCTTGACCGTGCAGAATGCGGCGACATGGATTTGGAAAGCTGGTGGAGATTTCGTTGCCACTGACGGACGCAAGACGCGCTTTACTGAACCCAAGGCACTTCATGCCCTTGAACAGTTTTACAATTTATATGCCTACATGCCCCAACAAACGCAGCCAATTGATACCGATCAAATAGCAGATTTGTTCGTCCAACGGCGGATTGCAGCGGTCATGAGCGGCCCTTGGTTTACCGAGCGCTTGCGAAGTCTCCTCACTGATTCGCCTTCTGTTGCCAAAATTCGTACGACTATGCCCCCTGGCCCTACATTTTTGGGGGGTACGAATCTGGTCATGTTTACGCATACGCCAGCCAGCAGCGAACGGAATGCGATTGAACTCATTAGATGGCTGGTCAGTAGAACGACGCAAGAACAATTCTATGGGTCCTTTGGTATGCTGCCCATTCGATCCGATATAGTTTCCGAATTGCAGCAGAGTGACCCACTTACGGCCGGTTACAGCAATGCGATTAGTCAGGGACGGTCATATCCCTCTGTACTGCGCTGGGGATTGATTGAAGAACGACTGGTTGAGGATTTAGCAGCCATTTGGGCAGATGTTCAGACCTCTCAAAAGCCGGTCGCAGACATCCTTCATGAGCGCTTGCATCGTGCAGCCCAAAGTCTTGACATGATTTTGGCGCAGTAGTTATGTCGAAGACAAGGGCCTCTACAAGCAGTTCTCCAAGGATTTCGCCCCGTATGATGCGCGGCGGACCCTGATTAGTGATCTCTTGGAGTCCGGAACCTACATCGGCGATGTGCGCGTGATCGCCCGTCATGGCAGCGAAAGCACTACCCTGCGCTATGCCAAGGCCCACGACACTAAGGTCATTAAGTCACGCGCCAAGTTGGGATACTGATTGTCACGCAGTCCAGTATGAGTTGGGAAGCGTTAAGGGCGAACAGGGGTCATGGTTCGTTGATGATTACCGAGGCGTATGTGGGTAAGGATGTCGACTGATCTGAGCGTGTACCCAATTGGAAGATTGAGATTGACTAAGGTGATCCCGTGGCAGTCGGTGGATGAGGATAAATGAGGGCGTTTGGTGCTGTGCTACAATCGTCATCTACATATCGACAACGCGTTTTGTTGACCGGATTTTGACATGACAGTTCATCTATCCTCCGAAACCTTGCAAGCCATTTGCACCGAGCACGGTTTGGGCAAAATCGAGCACTTAGTGCAGCCCGTACAGGGCAACATCAACCTCTGTTTGCTGGTTAACGACGCCTATGTGTTGCGCTTCGACGTGCTGGATTGGGGCGGAGCCAATCGCTATGTAGGCGAAAAATGGGCCCACGAAATACTTAGCGGTAGTGATGTGCCCGTCTCACAGGTGTTAGCGCTCGATACCAGTAAGCGCCTCGTGCCCTACGACTACCTGATTCTGACAAAACTGCCCGGACAAACGATCAGTACGAGCACCGCCGATCTGCCGCTCGCTTCCCGTTATACCATCGGTTACAGCGCCGGACAGCATTTGGCGACCATCCATAGTCACGTCTTTGATCAGTTCGGGTTACTCTACAACATCATAGCCGGGACCCCCCAACCGGATTGGGCGGCTTATGTGGCTGACCATTTCCGATATTATCTGGGGCGGGTTCAGGCACTCGGCATCCTATCTGCCGCCGTACTAGGACGGATTGATGCGCTCATGGTGCGAATGCAGCCTTTGTTGGCCGCCGTGCAGCAAGGCGTTTTCATTCACGGCGATTATCACTTTCTCAATATGTTACAGCAGGACGGCAGATTGAGTGCTGTGCTGGACTTCGATTGGGCGGCGTCCGGTGATCCAGCCTGGGATTTCCGCATCGACAACTCGATTGAATCCGAAGTCCCTGGCAGCCGGGAGGCGTTCTATGCCGGGTATACCAGCCGCCGTCCGCTGACCGAGGGTCATTGGGAGCGCGTGTCATTTTACCGTATCGGCTTATACCTGGATTTTCTGGAGGGTGCGGCACAGGACGAAAACGAGATCGCGCAAATTGGGCTTCTGCTCCTGCACGAACTGAATTGGTTGGAAGTACACCTGTAGCCCACACCTTCATATTCGCTGAACAAAAGTATTGACTTCGGATTTCCACACGCCACGCGCTGAAATCGTCGCAAATACAGCTTACCAGGCTTCCTTATAAGAGGAGCGCGAACCCCTCGGACTCGGGGTGGCAAGGTGACGTTGTCGCCAATGAGCGAATAGTACGAGGCTGCCGTGAGCAGGTTTCCTTTAGTTTTTTTATGCTATAGCGCTCACTTGTTGATAGCAATTGTTGGAATTTCTGGAACCTTCGGAGGGGATTACGTAACGTATCGAGGATGTTATGACAACCGACATACCCGCTACCTAACCGCCCCGCTAGACCGCTTGTACACCAGCGAGCAGGGTAACCTTTTGGGTGCATCAAGTTGGTGAGAGGAATCGAACTAAAGCTAGGATAAGTCAGTAGGCGGATAATGAACCTTAATTTTCTCTTGTAATACTCGCCTTGCTGCCTCCAAGGAGGTCGCAAAATACGGCTGTTCAAAAGCTTTTGGAGCCATTTTTTGGCCTACATCTTGCACTACCTTCTTATAGATCAGATCGCCTTTATTGACTACGATAACCACCGTCCCCTGGTTGGGTGGAACTTTCTGTTCAAGATAATTCATATCTGCAAAACTCAGGTTCAGTTCGATGGCACGTTCGTCAATAATCAAATGAACAGTATGAGAGACGCTTTTCAACATGAGGGCTGAGAGCCTGTTTTTGTTTGGAAATATTCTGTAATTTTGGATACATTGTTGATGGCATGAAAGTACAATTTTTCCTGAAGTTTGATGCTGAATCAACCAGCTAATGCTCCAATCTTACGGTACATAACGATATAAAAACAGGCTCTGATTGCTCAGCTAAAGCATAAAGATCAGTTTTGACTGGGTTGTCGATATACTGTTGGAGTACAACTGTCTTTTCTTGGTTATCCCATTGGATTAAATAGCCCATTTTCAACCTCAACATATTGACATCTGTAATTACTGTACTACTAGATCATCAAATGAACCCCAAACTCTTACGCAAAATTCATAACTTCAACCCGTAAATTTTTGCAGTGACCGCTATGCCGTCTCATAGCCTTACACATATATAAGCGGTCGATCCTCATGCCCTGCACACCATCCTAACCGCCCTCCTCGCTCGCTGGGATGCCCTCGCAGCCGAGGCCGCGCGTAAGCTGGAAGCCTCTGGGCAACCGATACAAGTCGCATACTTCGTAGGCTTGATGTTCAATGCGATACCGCGCAAAAGATTAAAGTGGCATCCTAAAGTCATATTCGTATCTTACACATCACGAAGTACCTTCCGAAAAATTTCTGAATTCCGCGCTATTTCCATTGGAATATTGTCTGACAGCACTTACCTTTAGGCAGTAAAACAAGCCTGATGGAGTTCTTGGTATCATGTACTTCGGAGACGTTGAAACGGATAGTCTTAAAATTAAATTGAAGCAATGCAAGTCAGATCAGCAAGCTGCACATGCGCTTATGCGGCAAGATTATGAACAGCAAGCCGTTTTCACTTATGTGACCCTATCCGCGCTGATCCTTGAAATTGAAATTGAGATCGCTACCCGTCAAAAACAGCTTTCCAACTTACGATAGGTTCATAGCCATGATCGGGTGAAGAGATGGACAATCAACAATCCCGGCAGGAAATCAAACGGTTGGCCGAAAACCCAACCGGGAATACACTTGAGTTGCTTTCCGCTGCGCTCTACTCGCCCATAACGTTATGCACGGCTATGACCGCTCTCCAATCCATCGGAACATCAGAGGCAGTGGACATTATCCAGAAGTTTTGCTTGGAAAGTGGCTTCACACGACCGGAAATAGATCAAATCTTAGACAGCCTATCGAACTCGAAGCGGTTCTTCAGCCGTGCGGCCCCGAATCTGTATCAGCGTTATGACGAAATCCCTCTCCCCTTACTCGCCATTTGGAGTGGCATTATGAACGAGCGCGTTTTGGCTGATTTTGAGCACTGGCGTGGTCAGCAAGCCCATTCGATGACAACCGTATTCCATATCGACGACTTACCTCAAGCTCTTGAAATTTTTCAACTGATGATCAACATTCAAGGGGACATGATCTCACTGGGCATAGCCAAGAATGCCATGGAGGGTGGAGCCCTCGTACAGCGCTTACAACCGGATGTCATTATCCTCGATGATATGATGCCCGGATTGAGCGGTATCAAAGCACTCGACTATATTTATAACCTCGTACCGAACAGCAAAATCATCTTCCACTCCTATCGGGCTTCCGAGCCAGAACTTCGAAATGAGGCTTTGCAGCATGGCGCTGAACGCGTTGAGCCCTATGGAGCCATGCTTGCCAACGACCTCGGAAATATGATCCGTACTACGATGGAACAGCCTGTAGACTAGAAGGAACACAATGTGATTTTGGCCTTCTCTATTGCGTCTCAAAAATTCATCTGCACTGCCCCGTCGCTTGGCTTCATCCCCGGAATATTCCGCAGGCAACTCAGGTAATGTGGATTGACCATCGAGCGCAAACTGTTCATCAGGGCTATCTCGTACTGATCTGGATGTCTCGTCTTATCCATGACAACCATTTCCCATTCCCCTCCCCCACCGTATAATATCCCCTATTAGTTAAACCACTTTCTGATAAGAGTCATGAATGCCACCAACCACCAACGGAAGCGCCCTACCCGCTGACCTCGAATCAAAACTCTGGTCAGCCGCCGATAAACTGCGCGGTCACATGGACGCTGCCGAATACAAGCACGTCGTCCTCGGCTTGATCTTCCTGAAGTACATCTCGGATGCTTTCCAAGAAATCTATGATCGTCTCGCAGCCAACGAATACGCCGACCCTGAAGACCGCGACGAATACCTCGCCGAGAATAGCTTCTTCGTGCCAGAGGATGCCCGCTGGACGAAACTCCAGCAGAATGCCAAGTCGCCCGAAATCGGCATTCTCATCGACAAAGCGATGGCGATCATCGAGCGCGATAACCCCTCGCTCAAAGGCGTTTTACCAAACGACTATGGACGCGAAAGCCTCGACAAGCGCCGACTCGGTGAACTCATCGACCTCATCGGCACCATCTCAATAGGCAACCGTGAAAGTCGTTCACAGGACATCTTAGGCCGCGTCTACGAATACTTCCTCGGCCAGTTCGCCAATGCGGAAGGCAAAAAAGGCGGACAGTTCTATACCCCCAAACCCGTCGTCCGTCTGCTGGTCGATATGCTCGAACCCTACAAAGGCCGCGTCTATGACCCCTGCTGCGGCAGCGGTGGCATGTTCGTCCAATCGGAGAAATTTATCGAGGAACACGGCGGCAGAATTGGCGATCTCTCCATCTACGGACAGGAAAGTAACCCGACCACTTGGCGCTTATGCAAGATGAACCTCGCCATTCGTGGCATCGACAGCAATCTTGGCACACATAACGCCGATACCTTCCACGACAATCTGCACCGCGACCTCCGCGCCGACTTCATCTTGGCGAACCCACCCTTCAACATGAGCGACTGGGGCGGCAACCTGCTTCAAGAAGACCCGCGCTGGCTCTATGAACCACCACCAGCCAACAACGCCAACTTCGCATGGGTACAGCACATCATCTACCACCTCAGCACACGCGGACGTGCTGGATTTGTTCTCTCCAATGGCTCGATGAGTACCAGCACCCGTGGCGAGCGAGAAATCCGCCAGAAGATGATCGAAGCCGATTTGGTCGATTGCATGGTCGCGCTACCCCCGCAGTTGTTCTACAACACCCAGATACCCGCCTGCCTCTGGTTCTTGAACAAAGCCAAACCCGACCACCGCAAAGGACAGACCCTCTTCATTGATGCCCGACATCTAGGCTACCTCATTGATCGCACCCTTCGCGACCTGACCGACGACGACATTCACCGTGTCGTCAGTGTCTATCACGCATGGCGCACCGGTGACAATCCTTACACTGACGAAGCCGGATTCTGCAAAAGTGCTTCGCTTGATGAAATCGCAGGTCATGGCTATGTCCTCACACCCGGACGCTATGTCGGTGCAGCCGATGTTGAAGAGGACGGCGAACCTTTCCCCGAAAAGATGTCACGTCTCACCGCTCAATTGACCGAACAATTTGCTGAAAGCGCTCGACTTGAACAGGTTATCCGCCAGAACCTCGCTCGTTTGGGGTATGATGAATGAAAAATCTCACCTTTCGTGTTCATGCTATCCAGAAGATGTTCGAGCGCAGCATCAGTAATGAAGACGTGCGTTATGTCATCGAAAATGGCGAGATCATCCGCGAATATCTTGACGACCGCCCCTACCCCAGCCGTTTGATGCTGGCATGGCGCGGCAGCCGTCCGCTGCATGTGGTCGCAGCCGATAACCAAACCGATGATGAAACCATCATCATTACCGCTTATGAACCCGATCCCGCCATCTGGGAATCGGATTTCAAAACCAAGAAGGAGCAGAAGTCATGAACTGTGTAATCTGCAAACATGGCAGCACCCAACCCGGCACTGTCACAGTGACCCTCGAACGGGACACGATGACGCTAGTTTTTAAGAATGTGCCCGCTCAAGTCTGCGACAACTGCGGCGAAGCCTATGTCGATGAAGCCACCACCGCCCAATTACTCAAAACCGCCGAAGCCGCTGTCAAAGCGGGTGTGCAGGTGGAAATCCGCGAGTTTGCCGCTGCATAAGGAAAGCCCGATGCCAACTGATACCCAAGCAGAAAAACTTATAATCGACAATCAGACGAGTAAGTGGCGAACCTTACGGCTTGAGCAGTGTGGACATTGGTTATCTGGTGGAACTCCTTCAAAAGCTAATCCTAAATACTGGATAGGAGATATACCTTGGGTTAGCCCCAAAGACATGGATCAGCGTTTCATTTTTGACGCTATTGACCACGTCTCAAAAGATGGAGTTGAAAATGGATCACGTTTGATTCCTAAAGACTCTATCCTATTCGTAGTACGCAGTATGACATTGGCAAATCGATTTCAGATAGCAATTACTCGCCGGGAAGTTGCATTTAATCAAGATTTGAAGGCTATTATCTGTAACGCTGATGTTCATCCAGATTTTTTATTCTATGCTATAGCTGCAAGATCGAACCATATTCTCGAAACACTTGTTGATGAAGCCTCGCATGGAACCAAAAGATTGAAAACCGATGCTATTGGTAATTTGGAAATTCCTCTCCCTCCCCTATCCGAACAACATGCCATCGCCCACATCCTCGGCTCACTCGACGACAAAATCGAACTCAACCGCCGCATGAACGCCACACTCGAAGCCACCGCCCGCGCCCTCTTCCAATCGTGGTTCGTGGACTTCGACCCTGTTCACGCCAAATCACGCGGCGAACAGCCCCTCGGCCTCGATGAAGCCACCGCTGCCCTCTTCCCTTCCCGCTTCGTCGATAGCGAACTCGGCCTCATCCCCGAAGGCTGGCAAGTTGAACCCACAGAAAAATTTTGCCAAAGTGTCAGAGATGGCACTCATAACTCGCCAAAGCCACAAGAAACCGGACGATACCTGATTACATCACGTCACATTATTGGTAGTGAGGTTGACATTGCTAATGCATACAGGATTTCTCATGACGATTTTGAGGAAATTAATCGTAGGAGCAAAGTCGATCAATGGGATGTTCTAATCACAATGATAGGTACAGTTGGTGAGTCATTTCTGGTTAGGGAAAAGCCAGATTACGCGATCAAAAATATCGGACTATTCAAAAGCAAAGATCGAGTTAGTGGTGAGTGGTTGCATTTATACCTCAACACCTCAAACACAAAACAGCTAATAAAATCATTTCAAGCAGGAACAACTCAAGCCTATATCTCATTAGGCTTATTACGTCAGATACCTTTGTCAGTACCACCAACACAAATTCTAAACGCTTTTGGAGAAACTATCGCACCAATTTCAGATAGGATTACTCATAATTTAATTGAAACCCGCGCCTTAGCCGAAACTCGCGATGCCCTGCTCCCCAAGTTACTGTCCGGCGAAGTACGCGTTGGCGATGTAGACAATGAAACCGATAAACTGCTATCATGAAATTACCAGATAATGTGCTGATTGCGCCTGAAAAGCTCACCCACTATCTGCTGGTGTTCCAAGCAGACAGCGATAAATCCAAGTTTCTGGCGCAAGCGGGTTATACTCAAGCCAATCCCGACGCGCTCGAAGCCGCTATCCGCCAAATGATTGCCACACATGAAGCCATCTTAGATGCTCATGATCGCTATGGCGACTTTTACCGGGTTGAAGGCACACTACAAGGCATTAACAATCACGATTTGCTGGTCGTTACCATCTGGATTATGCGAACCGAAGAAAATGGCATTTATCGCTTTGTGACCTTGAAACCGTGGAGGAAAATAGACCATGCAACCTGAACTCTATACCCGTGTGGCCCTCGTGCGTGACCTTCCCGAAGCCAACCTCAAACGCGGCGACACCGGCATGTATATCGACGATCTGCCTGTCAAACAAGGCGAACCCGGCGCTATTCTTGAAGTCTTTAATGCACTGGGCGAAAGCATCGCCGTTGTCACCGTCCCCATATCTGCCATCGAAGCTATCCGTGCCGATCAAATCCTCACCGTGCGTACCCGCGCTAGCTAACACCCCCTACTTTTTAGGGGCTTCATTGAATAGCTCATATGTGCTACTCTTTCACTACGGTCTTAACTTTTTCTCTCCTGTTTTTGTCTTTTAACCACTGAAAGATTAGGTTTTTGTTCCCCATCTCTGTAAACGGCTGAGGAGAGGACATGTTTTTAGCTCGATTGCGAATATGAAATAATTTGCACCTTATTGAATTCTCTAGCTCCCCTCTCTGTAAACGGAGAGGGGTTGGGGGTGAGGATTTTGAATTCACCAGTCACAACTGAAACAACAGCATTAACAGCATCATTTCGGCGGTTTCCTCTCCTGTTCCCGCTGCTGCACTGCACAAACTGCACAGCGGCGGACATACGGCAGCCATCCGCTGCACTTCTGCCATTTCAGCGGACACAGCCGAATTTCCCGCTGCGTAAACTGCACAAAAAATGTCAATTCAGCGGTTTCTCCCGTCCTTCCCGCCTGCCATTTCAGCGGATAATCCAAATCATTTAAGATTTGTATGAAGTCCCTCGCCCTGAGGGAGAGGGATTTAGGGTGAGGGTCGCCCTTGTTGTTCCAGCACTGGGCTTCGTGGTAGAGTTTAAAGAAATATTATGCTCTACAACTTGAAAGCGGATGTGCCATGCCTCGCTTCAATGAAGACACCGTTGAACTGGCTGCCCTCGATTGGTTGCGTGATCTCGGTTACGCTTATGTTCACGGTGGGGACATCGCCCCCGGCGAACCGGCCGCCGAGCGCGTCACCTACACCGAAGTCCTGCTCATCGCTCGTCTTCGCGCCGCCCTCGAACGCCTCAATCCGCACATCCCCTCCCCTGTCCGTGCCTCCGTCGTCGATGAAGTCATCCGTCATGTCCAGCGCACTCCCGGTCAAAATCCGGTCATCAATAATCACGCCTTCCACCAGCTCCTCACCGAAGGCGTGGATGTCTCCTTCCGTGACTCCGGTCAAATCCGTCACGATAAAGTCTGGTTGGTCGATTTCGCCCATCCCACCGCTAACGAATTTCTAGCCGTCAACCAGTTCACCGTCACCGATGTGAACCACACCACCCGCGCCGCCACCAATCGCCGCCCCGATATTGTCCTCTTCATCAACGGGATTCCCCTCGTCCTCATCGAACTCAAAAACGCGGCAGACTCCAAAGCTACCCTGCTCAACGCCTTCAACCAATTTCAGACCTACCGGGACGACATCGGCTCGATCTTCACCTATAACGGCCTTCTCGCCATCAGTGATGGCCTCAACGCCCAGCTCGGAACCCTGACCTCTGGCCTCGAATGGTTCAAGCCGTGGCGCACCGTCGATGGTCAACAACTCGATCCCTACAGCACCCAGCTTGAAACCCTCATCAAAGGCGTATTCGCCCCTGCCCGTCTGCTCGACATCTTGCGTTACTTCGTCGTCTTCGAGCAGGAGGACTCCCGACTCATTAAGAAGGTCGCCGGTTATCACCAATACTACGCCGTCAACAAAGCCGTCCAGAAAACCGTCGAGGCTTCCGGCGCTCAGGGTGATCAACGTGTCGGTGTCGTCTGGCACACACAAGGCAGCGGTAAGAGTCTCTCCATGCTCTTTTACGCGGGCAAAGTCATCCAGCATCCCGCGATGGAGAACCCCACCCTCATCATCCTCACCGACCGTAACGACCTTGATGATCAGCTTTTTGGCATCTTTGCCACCGGCCACGAGCTGCTCCGTCAGGAACCGGTTCAGGCTGAAGACCGCGACCACCTCCAAAGTCTGTTACAGGTCGCTTCTGGCGGTGTCGTCTTCACCACCATTCAGAAGTTCCGTCCCGAAGGTCAGGAAAACAGCTATCCCCTGCTCTCCCACCGCCGCAACATCATCTTTATTGCCGATGAAGCCCACCGCAGCCAGTACGGGTTCGCTGCCCGTGTCATCCAGCGAGGAGATGAAGCCTCCATCGGCTACGGCTTCGCTAAATACGTCCGAGATGCCCTCCCTAACGCCTCCTTCATCGGCTTCACTGGAACCCCCATCGAAAAAACCGATGCCAACACCCGTCAAGTCTTCGGGGATTACATCGACATCTACGACATCCAGCGTGCCGTCAATGATGGTGCGACCGTCCCTATCTACTATGAAGCCCGTCTCGCCCGTCTCCACCTGCGCGAAGAACAGCGTCCACACATCGACCCCAACTTTGAGGAAGTCACCGAAGGCGAAGAACAAACCGCCAAGGAACGACTCAAAACCAAGTGGTCGCAGCTTGAGGCAATGGTCGGCACAGAAACCCGCCTCGAACAGGTTGCCAAAGACATCGTGGCCCATTTTGAGCTGCGTTTCAAAACCCTCGAAGGCAAAGCCATGATTGTCTGCATGAGCCGTCGCATCGCTGTCGATCTCTACAACCAGATCATCAATCTCCGCCCTGACTGGCACTCCCCTACTGATGATGATGGTGTCCTGAAAGTCGTCATGACCGGCAGCGCCAGCGACCCGCAAGCCTATCAGCCTCATATCCGCAACAAACCCCGCCGTAAAGCCCTTGCCGAGCGTTTTAAAGACCCTACCGACAAACTCAAGCTGGTCATTGTCCGTGATATGTGGCTCACCGGCTTTGATGCCCCTGTCCTGAATTCCATGTATGTCGATAAACCGATGTACGGTCACAGCCTCATGCAGGCTATCGCCCGTGTCAACCGGGTCTTCCGTGATAAACCCGGTGGCCTGATTGTGGACTATCTCGGCATCGCCACCGATCTCCAAGAAGCGGTGGACACCTATACCCGCGAAGGCGGTCAGGGACTCCCAGCCGCTGATCTTGAACAAATCATTGGAGTCATGCTCGACCAGTACAGCATCGTTGAGGCCATGTTCCATGACTTCGACTACAGTGGCTTTTTCAACAATGCCCCTACTCACCGCATTTCGATCATTCCCAAAGCGATGGATCACATTCTCGAACAACGGGACGGCAAACGCCGTTTCATGGATGCGGTCAGCAAACTCTCCAAATCCTATGCCCTTGCCGTGCCTGCCGATGAAACCGTTGATATTCGCGAACATGTGGCTTTCTTCCAAGCGGTCCGCGCCGCTTTCGATAAAAACACTGTTTCTGACGGGGGTTACTCCCGTGATGAAATTGACTCTGCCGTCAAGCAGCTTGTTTCTCAAGCCGTTGCCTCTGATGAAGTCATTGATATATTTGGCGCGGCTGGCCTCAAGCGCCCCGATGTATCCATCCTCTCAGACGAATTTCTCGAAGACATGCAGCATCTACCCCAGAAGAACCTCGCCTTGGAACTACTGCGTAAGCTGCTCAACGATGAAATTAAAAATCGTTCGAGACAGAATGTGGTTCAAGCGCGTTCTTTCGCTGACCTGCTCGAACAAACCATCCACCGTTATCAGAACCGCACCATCGACGCAGCCCAAGTCATTGCTGACCTCATCGAACTCGCAAAGGACGTTCGTGATGCTGGGCAACGGGGTGAGACTCTCGGTTTGAATGATGATGAACTTGCTTTTTATGATGCCTTAGCGGAAAACCAATCGGCTGTTGAAGTAATGGGTGATCAGCAGATCGCTGTCATCGCACTGGAGTTGGTGAAATCAGTACGTGCCAACGTGACCATTGATTGGACGGTGAAGGAAAGTGCGCGGGCAAAAATGCGGATTTTAGTGAAGAGGATTCTGCGGAAGTATGGCTACCCACCTGACTTGCAGGATGCCGCCACGAAATTGGTACTGGAACAGGCTGAGTTATTAGCCGCTCAATGGAGTAGCTAAATCATGGTTTAAGCCCTACACCAGCCACCGTTTCTCGGCTATAACGGTTATGGATTTACTTATCGTCATCTTTTTCCTTTAACATTTTATAGCGAATTTCCCATTCTGTTGCTTGGCGAATCAGTTGCTCAATACGAGTCTCATAATGCTTTCGATCATCTGCCACTTGCTCTCGCAAGCGCTCGATTTCTGATTGTGCGCTAGTCAATAAAACTTCTAGAGATTTCATTTGACTGTAAACAGTTAAGGCATTATCACCTTCTATCGTTTGAAAGTCCGGTGGCAAATTAGCATCAAAGTCTTTAGCCGATAATCTGGCAGCAATCTGCTCATAAGGCATGTCTTTCGATTTAGAAAGACGAATAGTATTTAAGGTAATAATGTCACCGGGAGTATAATCCCTTTGATCTCCTTCTTTCCCTAGCGCTTGCTGATTGAAATGCTCCGCAAATTCATCTGTCCATGAACGAATCGTCTTTGGGTCTTTTGAAAACCGCTTGGCTACTTCACCAGTTCTCATTCCTAGTTCCTTTTTATATAGGGATTTATTCTTGCATTCCCTAAAGGATGTACGTATACTCTAATTATACACTTAATCCCTAGAAATCAACTAGGGAACGCATCTAGGTGCGACACACATTAGAGCGACACCACTAGGAGCGCATGATGGCAGCTAAGAAAAAGTCCCATGCAAAGCGGAAATCCGTTCCACGCCACACTCGAAAGTACCAGTTCAGAAATCAGCATCCGATGGACCAGCATGTTGAAGAAGTTCTCAACTTCTGGAAAAGCGGAAAGCAAGAGATCACCAATCTTCGCAAGGCCGTCGCACTCTATTATGCCTTGGAGCAGGGCGATCTGCCGACTCTCTTCGACATGTTCCCCCAGTATAAGACCCAATTCGCTCCCGGTACTGCTGAAGCGCTTGAGCAATTCATGCATATTTTGAAGCAGCAGCAACCAGCCGCAATCGGGGCAGGGCAGATTCAATCTTTAACTTATGACATCCCGAAACCACTTCCCGCACCACCTGTAGCCCAAATCAAACAAGCGTCAGAAGTTTCAGCCGATGAAATTGCTGACAATCTCCTGAGTATGTTCCTATGAGAATCGAAAACCCTCTTGGTGGTCAAGAGGGGCTTCTAATCAGCGCAATTGAGGTGCGCTAACTATGGCAAATTCTAACACACAAATCGCATCGGTTGACTGCGGCAACGGTAACACCAGCGCCATCCTCGCCGGAAGCAAGAAAACCATCAGTTTTCCCAGCATCCGCGCCCGGATCACATCCCAAACGCTTGATCTTGGCCAAGGACATGAACTCGATTTCACTTCAGCCGTCTGGCACGACAACACTTATGCTGTTGGTGATGATACGCTGCTGGTCAACCGGCAGGGGATTGACCGTCACATGGGGGTCAACCGCTATGCGGGTGAACACCATCAGTTCTTGACCGCTTATGCACTGGCGCGGCTGGGTGTCAAATCGGGCAGTGTTGACCTCACATTGCTTTGTCCGCCAGCCATGTACAACGACCTCAAAAAGCCGATGCAAGATGCCTATACCAAGCAGGGCGTTGAGATCAGCTTGAAAGGGGATAAAAAGCCGCGCGAGTGGTCGTATAACAATGTGTCGGTGCTGCCCGAAGGGTATGCCGCACTGGGCTGTTTCATCTTCGATGCCCACGGCTCGAAATCGCCACTGGCCTCTAAACTGGCTGGTGATGTGGTGCTGCTCGATACCGGCGCGTACACCGCCAACGTCTTTCGTTTGCACAACGGCGCTTTCAATCCCGCCGACCTGCCACAGTCCAGCATTTCCAATGGGGGTGGCAACACCCATCTGCGTTTGCCACTCCTCGAATGGGTACATGGGGCAGGGGGAGACTTAACCGCTGTCACTCTCGATGACATTGACCGGACACTCCGACTGGGCAGTGCCTCCAATGACTATGTGCTGCGTTTCGGTTCGGCTGAAATCGATTTGAGTCCCATGCTGGTGCATCTCGGCAAGCAGTATGCCGATTGGCTGGCGAACAACGCCCTCGACACCCGCTACGATGGCCTGAAGGACATCAGCGGTTTGCTGGTCGTCGGTGGGAATGCCACTTACATCATGCCCCATCTCCAAAACTGGTACGGCAAAGTCATCGACTACACCGGCTGGCGCGAATTTGCAGGACTGCACCCCGCTGATCTGAACGCGGCAGGGGGGTTGAGATTAGCGCAAGCAAGGTTAGCAGCTAAGAAATGACCCATTATTATGTCGTCTTAGACACCGATGATGAAGATAACCTCATCGTGAAAGAAACTGACAAAACGGTCGCGCTCGAATTCTTCGCCGAACAGGGGGCATTACCGATGTGGGACATCGGAATTGATGACCATAAAGTGACTGTTTACGGTGGAGCACTCGAAGCAGTTCCGACCGGTGAGAACAAAGAGGAAATCGAAAACCTTATTCTGACTGCACTGGCGCTGCGTCCCATCGGGGCAGGGCTGGAACTCGAACTCATCTTGATACCATCCCCTGATGTGGATGAGTTTCAGGATTCGATTGGTGTTGATGTTGTAATTCCGATGACGGGCATCCCCATCTGTGGCATTTTCGTGTGGGGAATCCAGCGAGTCGATCTCAAAATCTATGAAACCTCGCTGATGCGAATCAACGCTCCGCTGTATATCCAAGTGCTTCAAATTGCGGTTGAGATTGCCAATCAGTTAGAGAAGAGGCGCGTACAAACTGTACCCACCATTCGAGCTGCCTTGCTTGAGATTGCCCAAAGTTTTGACCAAGCCCGGTTGAAAGTGAAGTAAAGTTGCATTTTGAGTGGGTGATTCGGTTGCGCGAGTCGTGGGGCAGGGCTATACTTAAACGTAACAGTCCCATAAACAAAAGGACGAGCTACCAACTCATCCTTTTGCCGAAGCCCGCCTTAGGGTTTCAATGGGATTGCCGGAACTCGTGGAAGGAGTCCGACGATGTACCTGATTATAACATAAAATCCGGTACAGCCACCTAAGTTTTCTAACAAGGGAGCGTCATTCTCACACGAGGATGGCGCTTTTTTATTTGTTTTTACTGGAGATTTATGAACTAAAGGGGATCGTGTCCCAAGAAGAGTAAGGGGACACTACCGGTGCGAGAGCATCATTACTTACCCTATATAAAAGCGAAAGCCTTCTGTGCTAGCCCATCAAAGCTGTCAGAAGGCGATCCAATCAGCCGCCGGGGCGACTTTATTGAATGCGCCCGGACGTATCCGCTTTCAACTCCCATTTTAGCGAATGTGTCCTCAGCACGCAAGTCAAACCGGCAGGAATAGGTTTGATTTGCAAAATTCTGACCGTTCTCTAACCTTAGATACCGCTGCTGAGACCTACTCCTACCTCGGCTGGTCGGTGATTCCATTGTTGGGCGACCGCGATTTCTCGCGCTCGAAAGTCCCAGTAGTTCTTCGCACCTCATCTCAAGCACTCCCTTTTATTTTCCGGAATATTCCGGAAATAAATCCTAGATCGCAGCATTCCAACCCAAGAACAAGCCATTCCTTGTTCGCTGTATCTCGGTCAACCTCCCTTTGGCACTCCACAGACTCTACAGGCCGTCTACAGGCGCTTTTGACACCATTAAGCATAGGTCGTTCAAGCACCCGTATAGCGCCGTTTCCTGAGTCCTTCTCGTCGGTAATGGACAGGGCGGTGGTTAGGGTGAAATCTGCTCTCCGCGAAGGCTGGATCGCACCGCTCGTGGGCTGGCAGAACCGGTCGGGATACGGAGGCGATGCTCATGCCACCTAATCCCACGCTGCAACTGGACAATGACCTGCTGTTCATGCTGGCCGGAATATTCCGCGCCGACCGCTGGCTGCAAGTCGCCTTGCCGGTTGCCCGCAATCATCCCGAATACGCGGAGGCGCTGGCGCAGCAGGCTGCGACCAAGTTCTCAGGGGCGGAACTGGCACAGGTGCGCCGCCAGTTTGCGGATGCTCAGCGAACCCATGACAATTTGATTCTCCGGAATATGCCGGAAATGGCTGCACCGGTTGAGGAATGTCCGCCAATCCATATGATTGCGGTCGATCCTGAGCTGGCGCGGCTGGCGGTCGGGCTGAATGAAGCCCCGCAATTTCGCTTGTGGTTAGTCCTGCTTCAGATGGTGCGCGAAACCAATGTCAACCGGATTTCACGGACGGATTTGGAGGTGGCGCTGCCCAAGTATGGTGTAAAAGTTTCTGAGCGTAATTTGAGGCGTTGGCTGAAACAGGGGCATGGGCTTTTCTGGAACGTCACCGATCAGTTCGTCTACTTTGTGGGGTATGAGAGAGTCGCGTGCCGCTTGGTGGAAAGGGCGGTTCAAAAGAATCTGCCTGACCTCATCAGCACCAACCAACCGGGTAAGCGCGGTATGTACATCGACGTGTCGGGCAGTTTGCAGCGCTTTGAAGCCAACGTCTACGCGGCATGGCTGGCTTACCGTGAGAATCCTACGATTGCGCGGTCTACGCTATCGGCCTTATTCAACCGTGAGCCGCGTATCCTGCGTCAGTGGGACAGGCGGGGTGGTGTCGATGTCATCACCAACGAAGCCCAGTTTGCCCCCGATTATTTCGCGGATGTTCCCGACCACGCCTACATGTATCAGGCAGCTATCGGGCAGGGACGAACCGAAACCCGTTTCCGGGCGCGGATGGTGAACAGCTATCATGCGCCCTCCATCAGACAACATGGCAAGCGCGGTCAAAGCCGTCGCGTGTTTCGTTCAGTGAGTGCGTATCTGGAGTCAATCGAACCCGCTGGCAACAGTGAGCAGGGTAGGGGCAGCAATGCCGCTACTGGCGGGTTAAAGCCGACTGGCCGCAGATACTTCGCTGACAGCAAACGAGCACACAGCAGCGCCAAGCGACAGGGTGACCGTCAGCGCTACATCGCATTGGGTGTGAACAAGCACAAGCAGATGATTTGGGAATACACGGCGGATGGTCGGCAGCGCACCACCGTCCGCGAGGAATTGCCCATCGCCACCCAGCGTAAATTCAGATCGACGATTGTCTACGCTAAGGATGTGATGTGTGCCTGATTCTCATTGGCGGACAAAAAGTACCCATACTATGTGAGCAAAAAAGCGATCTATGGAATTTTGGGTTGGCTTCTGTTTTCCTTTCCTCACTCTGCTTGCCCTATGGCGCGTGGTCTTATCGGGTTTTTAGTGCTGATCCTCATGTCATCCGCAAAGAGTCTTTAGCAACCCTTTCAGTGTGCTAAGAGCCCTTAAAACATGATATAATGAGTGTAGATTTGCAAGAGGTCACACGACCTCAAATTGTCTCTCCAAGTGTTGAGCGTTATTACGGCTGTGGCTGGCCAAGTTCGACACTGTTTCAAGCAAAGATTCCCATCCGGGAATTTTTGTGTGCTCATTCATCGGCGCACCCTGCGTTCGACGAGAGCATGTCCGAGAATTGAATAGGGTAAGCATATTTGCTTACCTTTCGACAGCCATATTAAGGAGAGAGAAGATTGCCCCCAATACCTATCCAACCGTATCAACCTCGTGGTGAGTAAACCCTTGGCTCAAGCCATTGGTCTTAATCCGGCCATGGTCTTGAACCGTAATTACTATCAGCCGCAATGAGCGCATCACCTAAATCATTTTCATGCCTCACTGATCTTAGGGGAGTGAGATTACTACCCTCAACGCAGTTTTAGAGACGGAACGCGGCAACGGAAGTTTCGGATCGACCAGACGCAAATTGGCGGAATATTCCGTTATTAAGGAATAGTAATTCGCTATCCCTCATCGCAGCTATAGAAGGAGACTTTGCAACATGACAGTTCTGTATGAAATAAGTCCCGAAGGCGGTATCGAATTCGTATCTCATCGTAAATCGTGGGATGTCAATATTCCGGCTTACGTGTACGACATTTGGATGCCGCTTCTAGGCTCTGATGTGATCGGTGTTTATGCGATTTACTGCCGACTGGAACGTGCAGGAAAGATTCAAGGCATGGGGATAAAGAAAATCGCGACCGCAGCCCGTAAAGGCGACAAGACTGTAGTAGCCACCAACCTGACTCTACAGGATTGTGAGTTTATCGTCGTGGAAAAACCTGAAGGATGGGAACGACTGGCTCACTTCACAACCCGCATTGTCCTTCTCGATCCTCCTATGAGCATATCCGCTGAGACAATCGAGAAATATCGTGGTTCCGGTGCTGAGTGGGAGTACCAACCCCTTACGGATTGGCTCGTTAACAGAACAAATCTACCGGAAGCGTCAAATGACGACACGGAGAGCGTCAAACGACGACGTGACAAAGCGTCAAATGACGACACCAACATTGATTCCTCTATTCTTGAATCCTCTATTCTTTCGTCGGGCGACCCGACAAATAGCTTTGATTCAAACCGTAGAGGGGGAGCTCGGCGGCCAACCAAAGACACTTCTCCTGTAAATCCAAGGCAAGAGGTGTCTAGTAGTAAGGTAGATTACTCTCAACTCAACACCACGCCTTTAGTTCAGTATGTCATGCAGGAACTCAAGGACAAGACGTTCACGATCAATAAGAAGATAGGCAAGCTGCTCACCGAGAGTCAGATCGTGCAAGACGGTCTAGTGAAAATCACATACGCTGGTCCAGCAGAACTTTACAAGGACGATGCCACGTTCCAAGAGTTCGTCAAGGAACGCATGGGATTCTTCAGTAGCAGGGGTGATTCGACCGTCGAGAACTGTCTTTTGAATATATGCCGTTTTTCGCGTCAGGATGGCACTCCTAGTGTTGATGGCAAGCGTAAGCTGCAATCGTACCACTTCTGGAAGGCTACGTTCACCTCAGTGGCAAGTCTAGATGACACGCTCTCAATGGCAGCACAACCTCCTGAGCCTGAAGATTGGCAGGAAGAAGATTTCTTCGAAAAGTACAAAACAAGGTTTGGAGATGACAAAAACGAAACCCAAAGGCAAATAGCCTGAACCGGATAAAGGCCAACAGTCTAGCTTGTTAGAACCAGAAATCCATTGGTTTACACCCATAGATAAAGACTCTGCCACCTCAATGGGAAGCAAATCGAATTTACAAAGAAGCCATGATGCTCGGTTGTGGGGCATTAATTGAGAGAAGGAAAAGACAATATGAGCAAGCCAAAACAGAATAAATGGAAAGAGAAGCAACCTTCGACGGATCAATATATGGCCGACTTGATCCAATCGTTTATCGCTAACATGATTGACGACTACAGCCGCATTAGTGATATGCGGAATCCAATCCGGCCTGAGATGCTGCCTGATGACATGCCGTTTGAACGCGAAGTGATGTTTGTCATCTACAACTGCGAAGACCGGCAGATTGCTCCCACACGGGAGAACATCATATTCGGTTTGAATATCCTGTACGGTGCTGATCCGGTTCATGCCGAGTCGTTGGTCGATGACTTAATTACCCACCAGACGCAAGCCCGTGATGTCAGCACCCTTTCAAACTGGGTGCATGAGGACTTCAAGCGTCGGCAGATTGAAGACGCGCTTGATAAGGCCAACGCCGAAATGCAGAATGGCGAAGGGACTCATAGTGAACGGCTCAAACGCTCGGTGGAAATCCTCTCTAATGTCCAGCAGGATAATGACGAGGACTTCATTTTACGCACCGAAGATGAGCTCTCCGATCATATCATTGCTGAGTATCGCCGCCGTGCGGAGGTTCGTAAATCGGGCCGTGCGAGTGGTCCAAATCTGAAATTCTCAGGATTCGTAGGTGTACGCGATGAAGATGGCGCATGGAGACCTGAGTACGAAGGAAAGATTCCAACGCTGCGTTGGGGCAGTTCAACCTTAATCACCGGTCAACCCGGCAGCGGTAAGAGCGTATTGGCCGGAATGTGGGCGGAACACAATGCTTGGGAGTTAGGTTACGATGTTCTCCTGCTGCACAACGAAACTGAGCAGGAAAACCTAAAGGATCGGCAGATTACACGACATACCAAGATACCAACTGACTACTTGCTCAACGTTTTCAACCCAGAAAATGGTGAAAACAAAGCTGTAAAAAAGGTGACAGAATTCCTTAAACTCATTCAGCATTACCCTGCACAAACCACCTATTTGTATTGTCCTGGCTGGAATGTCTTCCGCATCAATGCAGCCATTCGGCAGGCAGCGGAGAAATCAGCCAAATACGGGAACGGCTTGTTGGTAATAATGGATTACTACAACATCATCGACAAGTCGAATTTTGACGGCCAAGAGCATCAGCAACTCGGCCAAGTCGCTTATCACCTGCGCGAAGGTGTGAAACGTGCTAATATTCGTGCTCAAAAAGCTGGTGGGCTCGGTGTTCACTGTATCGTTTTCGCTCAAGAAACTAAGAGCGAGGGCAATGAAGCCTCCGCCTTTGGTTCGAGGGTGATTATGCAGGTATGCCAGACGCATATCAGTATTGAGCGTAAACGCGCCGAGTGCGATACACCATCAAAGTTGAAAGATTTCTTTGGAATGCCGCGTTACTGGAGCCGCATTGGGCAGTGGTCACACGTCACGACCCTCAATATCCTGAAAGCCAACTACGATCAACAAGGACCGGTGAAAGTCTGGGTTGAAAATGCAATGGCTTTGGTACATGAAGCTGTTGGAACGGTCAAACAAGAGAACAAAAACAAGCCGCCAGAATCTTTGCAATCCTCCCAGAACTAACCAGTAGTTATGATTTATCAAGACATCAATGATTGGTAGCTAACTCACCTCACATTCTCCGGGGCGTGTAACATGCTCCAGTTTCACCTCGTTCAACACCCTCGTTCGTTACTTCGTAAGGACAAACCCCGCATGAAAAGCATCTTCCTGCCACCGAATCATTTCGCCCTCGTGGACGATGAAGACTTTGAGGCCGCTAAAGCCGTTGGAAATTGGACTTACTCAGGCGGGGCCGGAAATTCTGGTGGCTATGCCTGCCACTGGTACACGGACTCATCCGGCAAGCGTCGTAGACTCTGGCTCCATCGGTTTATAGCCGAGCGGATGTTTGGTCTCATCCCAAAAGGAATCCAAATCGACCATATTTCAGGCGGACAGATCGGGAAAAAGGCACGGCTGGATAACCGGCGTGAGAACCTGAGATTAGCCAACCGTTCGAGTCAGCAAGCTAACAAAGGCCCACAGATCAATTCTTCCAGCGGATGCAAGGGAATTAATTTCCGACTGGGAAAATACGATGTGCGGCTTCGCTACTATGGCCGCAGGCTGTGCCTAGGCCGATACAATGATCTTTACACCGCCATGACTGTTTACGGCTTCGCGCACCGCTTACTCTGGAGTGAGTTCAGTACCGAGACCAACGTCCCTGACCCGACACCGGAACTTCAGGGATACGTGATGAGTCGGCTCAAGCAATTCGGTGTTGAGGTGGGAGACACACAGATCAGCCGCTAAGTAGCGGAATATTCCGTTAGTAGGTAATAGTAATTCACTCTCGCTCACCTCAACCATCGTTCGGCGGTATCATCATGCAAATCAGCGTCGATTTCAGAGGGGAACCATGACCACAGCCAAGCTCCGCAGCAATAATTCGTCCGGTTATCGCGGCGTGGTACTTTACCACCAGAAATGGCGGGCCGAGCTCCGCT
>JBBSBM010000109.1:0-23517 GCA_038251275.1 Aggregatilineales bacterium | reverse complement strand
GCGAGGATTAAGTGTTGCATCGATTGTCGGAAGGTTGATTCGTGCTGGTGGATGCCACTCGTGTACGTATTGATGTGGTTTGAACGACTCGATCCATGCTGCTAATTCCGTCAGTTCAGGTACCAGTAAAATATTGAGGGGTTTTTCGACACAGTACGGTTTTCCTGTGGTCGGATGGATGCTGGGTGGCGCGACCACCTGCCGTCCCTCGCCGCAGAGTTCGAGGTTGCCAATTGGTGTGCTCATCGCTTTGACCGATGGTGGCAGGTGTTCAGTCCGAATATAGACGTGCCTCCCTGCACCGCCTCCACTGGCAACTGTGTACGTTTCGGCCAAGGTTGGAAAGGTCGCAGCAAAGGCGGGATACCCGGCTGCACCGTCCAAATCGAGCACAACCAGATTGCCGGACACTTTGCCACAGACAATCCCAATATTGTTGATTAGACCAGCCTTGTTCCATGCGTTAATAGCTTCCGGTGAAGCCGCCGTTTGCTGATAAGTTGTCCAACTGGTCAATGTCGGACGTTTGCCATCCAAAGGGATGACACTCAAGCCGAGTGCGGCATAAGCCAGTGCCGCCTGTACGATGGGCGGTGTATTTGAGGACTTCATGGTGAGTTCTTCCTTCATTTAGATGTGATTTCTGTTGCACAAAAGCTTGGACAGCTCACCCGGAATGATGTATCTTCAAGTTAACTAGACTTTCGGGAACCATCATTCCGAGCAAACCGCCAGTTGTTTTTACGCTTGCAGTTCGTGTTTTCCGACCAGCACCTCCAGCAAACGGGTATGCAGGTGATCCTGATCGGTCTTGGCCTGTTTGAGCGCATACTCCAGCAGCAGCCCGCTGTCAAAGGGCTTGTGGGCAATCTCCGACAGTAGCATCCCGAAGCTGTGACTAATGAGCTGCAGGATCACCACCAGCATCCATTCCTGATATTCCATCCGCCGTTGGAACGCTTTACTAAAATGCTTTCGGCTGCCAATCAAGTCTTCCTGTTCGTCGAGATAAACCCGCAGCGCAGTTCGTACGACTTCAGCTTTGGGTTCATCGCGCTGGTTGGCGATCTGCTCCAATCTGTCATCCATCGCTCCGGTGATATGCACGGTCAGGCGGTTGGTAAATTGCGATTTTGCATTGTCAGACATGGTTTCCTCTTTTTTGTAGGGTTCTTCGGACGAAATCGCGGATTTCGGACAGGCGCTGCACGGTGAAGCCTGTCGCGCCATGCCTTTCAGCGACGGTGGGCTGCGGCCACCTCGTCGCTGGCGTGCCATGCGGAGGCATGGTGCGCATAGCCCCTCCGGCGCATGAGGAGCGAGTTCATTAAACTCGCCACCCGACAACGTGGTGGGTTGGGTGTCCCGCCTGCGGCGAACCTGTTTACACCTTCGTGTAAGACAGGTGGGACACCCACGATTGGCGCAAAGCCAATCGCTTGCAGTGCGTGACCCAGTGGCCTTTGTAGGACAGATACCATCAATAAAGTGGTCATGCTAAAACGCAATCTCCGGGTTTGGTCGGACAAATGCGATATCGTCCTTGACTTCACTTGTGACTGTCAGCTCATCCGATTCGACCTCGCGCAGCAAACGCCACTCTTGCCCAATGGTGCGATCCAATAACTGCTCGAATTCCTGTCGGGCGATGTGATGTAGGTTATCTTCGCGGTTCAATCCGCCCCGATCCGTGCAAACCTGTTGACGCTCGACCCGGTGCGCCTCGCGCTCCTAAATACTGTTCTCGATGGTTCCTGCTACAAATACATGGGTATGTAAGTTCTGCAAACCAAATTCATCATGGGTATCGCGGTCATGCGTGACAAAGCTGTACTCAGGAATATTCAGTCCTCGTGCTGCGAACCAGCTCTCAATCGTCCGTTCGGTCACTTCGCGGGTGAGTTCCTGACGCAGGTCTTCGGGTACCAGCGCCATCAGATTGGGTGCAGGAGCAATCACCAGATGATGAGCCAGCATATACGGCCCGGACAGCGCACCGGCATTTTCGTAAACCTCACGCCAATTGGCACCCAACCCACAATCCGTCCACCGGTCATTGAGATCCAGCAGACGGTGGTCAGGACTTTCGCGATACGACACATATTTCAAGAGTTTCTTCAGTCCTTTGTAACCGCCGTTGGAGGGCTTCTGATATTTCCAGTTCGGGATGATGCTAGGCTTGCTCATGGTTGTTCCTTCACGGTTTGACACGAAATGCTTGCACTGTTGTTCGCCACCGTTCCCATTTCGCCTGCTGCTTACAGCGATTGCTGCAATACAACCGGGGTCGACCGGCGTAGTAACCAGACTTAAGCAGCGTTTCACCACACACCCTACACCGTCCCATTTCTAGGTCTCGATTGGGTGGTAACGGCTGGTCCCGTTGACGCTGAGGACTAAAGGGCGTTGTTCAATGTGTTCCTCCTCTTCAACTTGGTTGATCTCTAAATCCGTCGATGGTTCTTCGTACCAGTGGTCGAATTGGAGTTCGCGGTAGACCAATGCCCACCAATCAGCGGTTGTTAATCCTTCCAATGCTTCCTTCCGACGGTTGTGGGCTTTTCGCAAGGCATCCTGCAAAGCGTTGGCATAAAACTGCAACCATTGACTGTGCGCTTCCGGGTTGCTAGTTGCCCGCTGCCAATTATTCGCAGCTTCCTGATAGGCGCGTTCACTGGCGTGGCGCTGTTCAATGGCAATCAGCATCTGCTCTTTAAGAACATAGGCGGTACTGAGCACCATCAGTGGTGGTGCAATGGCTTATAACCATGCAAACGGGCTGGTCATATGACCGGGAAGTGCAACCTGAAAATTGCCTACGAGCGCAATGGCTGTGGCAATACCCATGCTGGAATACAGTAAGCGACGCGCACTTTTGGTTGTTCCCAATGTCGCTAATGCCAATGAGAATACAACCTGTCCGATTTCAGCAGTCAGTACGGTTGCGATCCCTACTACCACGGCCGACAGTCGATCCGGAACGGCAGGGCCGAAGGTTTCTGAGCCGATGACATACAACCGGATAGCCGATGGGGTGAAGGCTGCCAGCAGAAGTGCGATACACAAGCCAGTGATGAGTTTTGTGACCTTCGGCGGAAAGCGGTGGGCAGCATATTGATTGAAAAGTTCGCGCTGAGGACGCTCACCAACATCACGCATGACAGCTTCCTCAGCAGCTGCATAAGCAAGTTGGCGTTCTTCTTGGATCAATGGACGGATTTGGGATAACATAGTCTTTACTCCTTAGAATCAAAAGAAGCCGATGCCCCGGAATTCGGATCGGCTTCAGGTCGAACACTTGATTTAGGCGGTTCTGTGCTGTTTAAATCGTTGAATTGAGAATCAGATGGGGTTTATTGACCTGCTATGTCCCAAACATGACATACTCTTATGCTTTTGGAAGTGAAAGAATACTCTATCCAAAAGGGCACATTGTTATTATGAGTACGATCAGCTCTATCGCGCGATGGAGCTTGCCGATCAGATTTCCATCAATCTCGAAGGCCCGAATCAAGATCGTTTGACCGCCCTCGCGCCTAAAAAAGATTTTAATGGTGAATTGCTTCAACGGCTCGCATGGGCACATCAGATTCGCCAAAGCGGCATCCGCGCTAGGACTGTGACCCAATTTGTTGTCGGCGCAGTTGGTGATACTGATGTTGAATTGCTTTCTATGAGCGAGCGTCTTTACCGTCAAATGGGAATCAGCCGCGCTTATTATTCTGCTTTTCATCCCGTTGCCGATACACCATTCGAAAACTTGCCGTCGACCCTGCCCGTTCGCGAGTTTCGCCTGTATCAATCCAGCTTTTTATTGCGCGATTATGGCTGGAGTGTTGAAGAACTCCCCTTCGAACAATCCGGTAACCTCCGCCTCGACATCGACCCTAAACGCGCATGGGCTGAAAACAATCTTCGTCATGCGCCAATCGAAATCATGCAGGCCAACCGCGACCAACTTATGCGTATCCCCGGCTTCGGTCCCAAAGCCGCCGACAGCATCCTCAAAGCCCGTCGTTCCGGTCATCTTACCGATTTATCGCATCTACGCGCACTTGGCATCCGTGCGCCTGAGCAAGCTGCACCCTTCATCCTGTTTGACGGTCATCAACCTACTGTCCAGTTATCATTGTTTTAGCCAATCCAACAAAACCAATGAGGAAAATGGGATGACCAAAGAACAGCTTATGCAATTGATAGAAACCAATGGCTTGGGCAAATATCGAGATGACATTCTACAATTTACGAGAAACACAATTTTTATAAAATTACAAAGAGTCAACGACGAAAAAGAAATACCTATAGGTCACACAAAGATGGGCGGAAATCCTGATTTGCCGCCGGATTTCCAATGGTATAATTATAATGACCTTCCTCTCACATTTATTGGGCAATTTAGGCTTTCCGACCTCGCTCCCTATGACATAAACTATGAGCTACCGCAAAGTGGAATGTTATATTTTTTCTACGAGGCAGCCGAGCTACCGCTGACTTATGAAGGTTATCATAAAGGCGGACATCGAATTCTTTATATGCCCGATGAAAAGATACCACTTATCCGTCATATTCATCCAGTGAAAGGCTCTAAAACTATTCCCATAACTGCACAGCCTGCCTGCCAAGTTTCCTTGAGTAGTGGTGTAACCTTCCCACATCACGAAGAAGCGCGTGAATTTCTGCTCTCCAAATTATCGGAGCAAGAAGAAAATCAGTATTGGGATATGTTACGGGGGATGCGTTCCCGTTTTAATCATTACCTTCTTGGTACACCTGACGAAGTGCAAGGAGACATGCGAACAAGATGCCAACTTGAATTCAGCAATCTAAAATGGGAGTCAAGTAGCGAAGACCAGCGCAACACGGCGATAAAACTTGCACGAGATTGGCAACTGTTACTCCAAGTGGACAGTGATGAAACCAATCTAAATATAATGTGGGTAGATTCAGGTATGTTGTACTTCTGGATAAAGAAACAGGATTTACAAAATAAGAACTTTAATAATACATGGGCGGTTGTTGAATTTTGTTAGTAGGGCATTCCGCGCCTGCCTCCCTCACATCCGCTGATGCAATGCACAGATTGCACAGCGGTGGCATTAGCCGAGCCAACCGCTGCACTTACGCCATTTCAGCGACACTAGCCGAGCATCCCGCCGACACAAAATGTCGATTCAGCGGATTTCCCCGTGCTTCCCGCCTGCCATTTCAGCGGAAGTATTGCAAAATCTGCACAAACTGCAACTTCTATCACTTGCTAATATTTTTCACTTGCAACTATTATCGGCTGACGACTGGAGACTAAAAACTGATAACAACTCGCAGCTTGTCACTTGCGACTTGCAACTTTAATCCTGTCGCCAAATCTCGCCCGCTTCAGCTTGCTCTCGATTTGCTCACGAGTCTCTTGCATCGACAAATTCAGATAAGGCAGTCCTAACCACGCATTCATCAAACCAAATAATACGCCTGTGACAATCCGAAAAGCCGGTAACGTCTCCCGCGCGGGCCACAAATTAAACGGAGGATAACCTAACAGTTGGCTCAACCCATCAATCCCAATTGGCGCGAGTCCCAAAATCACATAGATATAAATCGGAACCGGCCTCAATCGCCGCCTCACAATGGGAAGTGTATAAATAATCGCGCCTGCCGTCAGCGCCCAATAAATACCAATATCGCGGGCGCACAGCGTCATCTTATAGCCCATTTCTTCATTGCCTCGGAATTCCCTTGATGCCCCCTGAAACCCGCCAGTAAATGCATAAATATCACCTACTGGCCCATACGGGAACGGCAATACACGGTCAGGTGCAAACTCTGGCAAATTCTGAATAAACGACTCAAATGGCTTCAACGGACTGCCCGTGTTATAACGCGGATACATCGGTTGTTCACCAAACAAAAAAATCGACCGGAACGCGAACTGGTGGCACACAGCGCTATACATCGTGTAAATCACATTGGCAGGGCCAGTTAAACCAACTTTCATCAATGTTGGAGCAATCACCGGCAAACTCGAATAGGTCAGCAGCAGTACCAGCACAATCCGTAACCAGTTGCGCGTTATTCTTAACAACCATATATTGAGCCGCAGCGCGATTGGCTTATTACTCGGCGGAGTCATTGAAGTCATAATGAACCTATATATAGGGGTTTGCGATGACAAACCCGCTCATTTTACCGATCCAAAAGATCACCCAAGTGTATCAGGATGACAATAATGGCGCTATCACTGCTTCAAGCGATTGGCGTATCGTCGGACCATAATAAATCTGAGTAATCACCCCATCGGGAGCAACCAAATAACTCGATGGTTGTCCTCGCAGTTGGTAAAGTGACGCTATCCGCTGCCCATCATCCATCACAATGTCGAACGTCAGACCAAGCTGCTTGACCCAAGCTTCAACCTCAGGTTTCCCTTCGCCCAGATTGATTCCCAAAACTCGCAATCCTCGCACTTGATACATCTCATAAACAGCCTGCAAATCGGGCATCTCGGCCTTACACGGTTCGCACCATATCGCCCAAAAGTTAATTAGGACAACTTTACCACGCAAATCTGCTAGTCGGAGTGTATCGCCTGCTAATGTCTGTGCCTGAAAGGGTGGTGCAATTGCGTTGATTTCCGGCGCGTATTCTTCACCTGTTGAGATAAATCCGGTGTAGGTCGCCCGCTCAGGCAGTCCTACATTCCAAACAACAAAAAAGGCTGTGATCAAACAGATCACAGCCCCAATCAATAATGCCGAACGTTTCAAGCGGTTCACGCTGCCTCTAAGACTCCAACGCCCTATTCGCAAGCGTATCAATCTGTTCCCCGGTCATCGGGCCAAACTGCTTGGCAATAATTACGCCCTCTTTATCCAACACATAAGTGCTGGGGTAACTCACTACACCGTATTGCCGTTGGAGATCACCCTTCTCATCCATCACCATCGGGAAAGTCAACTTCAACTGCTGCCTGTAGGTCGTCACCTTTTCCAACGACTCAGAATTATTAATCGCCAGTACAATGAAATTACTCTTCCCATTGGTCTGATAAACCTTTTCGAATTCTGGCATCTCGATCTTGCATGGTTCACACCACGTCGCCCAAAAATTCAGTACCACTATCTGCCCTTGCAAATCAGAGAGTTTGACTGCTTTCCCAGCATCTGTTACCGCCTCAAAGTTCGGTGCAATATTCCCAACATCCGTTCCTAAAACTGGTTCTTTAACCGCTGCCGCTGCACCTGCGATACTGTTAAGCGCACTCGCTACCGTTGGTTCAGCCGTTGGGACGACAGAATTTGTGGGAACTGCGGTTGCAGAACTTCCACTGATTGAACCCACTATCTGCGTTTCTAAATTGATTGAAAATTCTGAATACTGACCCTGATTTAAATATTGGCTCAAACTCTGAAGTTGACCGCTTGCCACCAACACACCGATAAACACCAAGAATGCGCCGCTGATTAATTCAATCATTCGCATGTGCTTTTGTAACCGTCGCAAAAATCCCTGTGCGCCTTCCAATAAACCTGCAGTCAATAAGAAAGGCACGCCCAAACCCAACGAATATGCCAATAGCAGCGGAGCTGCCCGCGCCACATCACCCGTATTTGCTGAATAAGTCAGCACCGCGCCATACAGTGGCCCGATGCACGGTGTCCATCCCGCTGAGAAAATCACACCCATAATTGCTGAAGCCGCATAGCCATCGCCCCTAGTTTTCATCTGTTGGCGTGAGTCGGTATACAGCAGCGTTTGGACACTAGAAATAACACCACCCCAAAAAATGGCTGGTTGCGTAAATGCGCCGCCCAAGAACAGCCACAGTCCATAACCGACTACTAACGCGAAACTAACGAGTGTCGGCCAATTAAGAACTTGAGTTTGTCCTGCCGTTGTCGTTGAAGTGCTGTAAATCGAAGGTGTTAAAGTAGTTGTAAACCCCCACAGCAGAATTGAAATACCAAGTAAGCCTAAGCCCAAGCTCAAAACAGGGCTCGCAAGTAACCGTTGTTCTTGCTGTAAGCGTCGGAAAACCCATGGGATCACACCCATAATATGCAGACCAAAGAAAATGATCAGTAAACCACCAAACCGGCCAATCATACCCGTAATCAAGCTAATATTTCGCCCACCGATTTGCTGTACAAAGGCCGTTGAAAGTAATCCGATGGTCACAAAAACGAATGTAAAACCTAAAACGAAAGACACGCCGTGCAAAATGATTTCAAACCGACTGCGTCCTGTAGACTGTAAAGTCGCCTGCCCACCAGCACCGACTGTCATCTGTGTGGAAGACATCCTATTAGTTACCCTACCACCTAAATAGCCGATATACGCAGGCACAAGTGGCAGCACACACGGGGACAAAAACGAAATAATCCCAACCAGAAATGCTAACCCGAACGAGATATTATCAACGTTCACAACCAATTCCCTTCACAAACCAAATCTATTCCATAGCTTAACTATAGAATTCATATATTGCCTGATTATTACATGAGAAACCGGCATCACTCAACCACAATGTGAGCATCATCACCCAACCAGCCATACAACCATCGTGCCAAAAGTGGTGTAGTCTGCAAGGCTGCGTCCCCTTGAACCGCTTGTCTAAAACGATTATGCCAGTAGATACCGGTGATCATCTGCCCATCACCGAACAACGTCTGCCACGATACCCCTTCGTAGGCTTTATCAGCTTGCAATCGTAATCCACCGATTACACCACGATGTGTCATAAAATCCCCCGCTTTCAAGCTAGAACCTCCTGCAAACGGGACTTCTATGATCGGCTTTGCGCCAGCATACGCTTGCATCAATCCCAGCTTGCGATCAATATGAAGCATGTGGTCGTCGCCATTGTTGGTCTCAACTTCAACAGGTCGCCAGAACACACCCTGAGTCCATCCCAAAAGATCACCATTTTGGTCAGCAATTCCATACCAGCCATTAGGTTCACCCGGCAAAGCGTCAATCACCTGTGATACTCCACCATGTCCGATACGTGTCACCAGTGGGGCATCCGCCGCACAAAAAGCGCGCACAGGGGCAACGGGCGCAGCTACTTCCGCCCAAAATGGCGCAGCATTGATGAACTTGTAGTCCGTCGCATCATATGGCAGCATCGGCTGTAAACCGTCACGTCGCACCCAACCGCCTGATACTTGATACCATTCATCGGTGCGGTCAAGTATCAACGTAATACTATCGGGCCAAAGTTGTGCTTTAGGCTTAGTCATTTCATTTGGTGTGGAATAAACAGGTAATGCTGTGAATGCCCTACCCTGATAAGCATCATCGATAACAGCCGCCAGCATGGATAAATTTGGATGTAGCGCGGTCGCAGCCAACGACGCACCGACCAATCGAAGAAATGATCGTCTTGAAAGCATACTAGATAAAATCCTCAGTTCACATGGTAGCGCGAAAAATAACAGATTGGGTAACACTGGAGCCATTTGGAAAAACTGGCAGATTTAACTTGTCTATCTGAGTAAAATCTTCACTGTCGGTTGCTCGAACTTTCACCAGATAGTCAGCCGATGCTGGTGGAAGCCAATCAATTTGCCAAGGCGTCCAACTCCCGCTTCCGGCTGGCACAAAAGGGACAGGCATCCATTCTCCATCATCAATACTCAGTTCGATTTGGGTGATCGCCCGTGTACCAGCAAACGCCATACCACTGAACAAGATTTTCCCATTCATAATCTCACGAGGGCGTGGTGTAAAAATAGCTGATGTCGTCTGTACGGCGCCATTAGCTGACCATCCGCGCGATTCATAATGTCCTGATGATGGTGCAACAACCAACTCAATCGATTGCAACCATTTAGGCATCTTGTAATCGTACACACCCGGCACAATCAGCCGTATAGGATACCCTTGATCAACGGGCAGAGTCTTACCATTCATTGCATAAGCCAACAGCGCTTTACCCAATATTTTGAGCGGCAAATAAGTTGTGTAGCCATTTGCACTCGTAAATTGAGCATATTGCGCTTCTTCACGCAGACCAACATATTCAAGCAGTCCCTTAAGGGGAATACCTTTCCATAACGCATACCCTACCAATAAATTATTAGGCGTACTGGTAATTGCAGCTAAAGTGCAGGGCATTTCTACTATCTGCATGTTCTCTATATCATCTAATGAAACACTCAGCGGATTACTCACCAACCCATGAATGTTCAATCGCCATGCAGCCGAATCGACACAAACTACTGGGTGGGAAATGTGTCGATAAAAGCTGGCTGTCGGCGTAAATCCCATATTCCCAGCATAAGGTAGTACAGCCGCTACCGTTTGACTAGCATTGAGAGGAATTTGATTTGCAGAAGAACGCGCCTGAGGACGCAGGAATTGTCTTCGAATTATCTTGTTTTGCAGGGACGTTGTTATACGCAAATTGTCTTCGACCTCGCTCATGCATGATTCACATTATCAGACAGGAATGCATTATAGTGGTCTTTATAAGTTGGGCGATAGTCATACTCTAGAAGTATTAACCTCTGCGGAAATAAAAGAGCCGCCTTGTTCAGACGACCCTCATGATGACATCACGTGAATGAAGCCAATCTATCACTGACGGGCAACAGCCGCCTCGACACATTTTGCGCCATTCGCGCCGACAATCGTCCCATGCCGGACACCTGCGGGAATATCCACGCGGTCGCCCGCACGTAAATTCATGCGCTGATTAGAATCGGGCAAGCTGATTTCAACAGTACCCTCAACTACATACAAAACTTTATCATACCCGTGCGTGCGTACCCCATACCGGTGATTTGGTGCATTCACCCACATATAGGGGCGTAGACCTTCTTTTTTCATATCACGGGTGATCGTAGAAAACGTGGGGTGTTGGCTGCCATGCCAACGAGTAACACGGACGGAGGATTGCTTGATATTCATAAAGAGCGGAACATCCTTTCATGATTCAACTTGCCACACTGCAACCAATCAACCCGAGGAATGATCATCGGATTGTATCCAGCTACAAGCATGGGCGGGCATTTTAACGCAAGATGATTGTTTTTTGCAACAGCCAACATGGTTCGTTCACATGTCTCACCTTGCCCAAATGATCAGTATAACTCCATTCTCCTTTATCATCCGTAAAGACTTCATAACCTAAATGCTCATATAAGCGCCTCGCAGCGTAGTTGGTCTTAGCGGCTGCGATGGTTATATAATTATACCCCCGCGCCAAAACATGCGACTCCGCCTCAATCATTAACCGCGTTCCGATACCTTGGGAATGAAACATCTCCATCACCCGCAGTGAGTAAAAATACGACTGTTTGTTACCTTGTTCATCATCCATAAACAGGATGAAAACATGGCCGATTGGGAAACCATTGCAATCTGCCAACAGCATTAGACGAGTACCAAGTTGTTGGTCACGGTAGGCACGGTGGAACAAATTACGGAAATGGATATACTGCCCATACCATTCCAATCGCGGCAAATCCTCCTGTGTCGCGACACGTATAATCACCGGAAGCGAAACGCTAAGTGTAGGTTGTTCAAGTGTGGTCATCGCAAATCCTTTCATCGTGGATCAGACGATTAAGGAGTTCCTTTTCCTCCATTTCGTTCTGAACTAATCCATCAAGCCAAGCCTGTCGTACTCGTGCCAAAATCACCCGATAACAAGGCCCTGTTTTGAGTCCCATCTGCTTCAACGTATCGCCATTCGCCTTAGGTTGTACATGTCGCAATGTCATCCAAAAACGCTGGAGCTTTTCGCGCACTTGATCATCATCAGATATATACCAAACTGCCAACAGCGCCACTTCAGCGATATTTTCGAGCTTGTTTACAATCACACTTGGGCGTAAATCTGATCGAGAAAGACCATCAACCTGATGAACCAATTCCGAAACCTGTAGCAGCGATTCGCCCATCCTGCGCCCAAACATCAATCGGTCGCAAACCACCCTAAGTGCTTCAACCTCAAGTGAACCCAGCAAGATATGCCAATAAAGGTCTGTTTGCGTTTCAAGGTTAGGCATTCCGTCAGGTTGTGTAGACCTCACCTTTTGAAACACCGACAGAACTTGATCACTAATTGCAAAGGCTGGATGAATCGCGGCTAATACACCTTGCTCGTACAAATTCATCATGCCCTGTTCCGGCTGATTTTCTTTCAGTAGTAAATTCAGTTCATTACGTATTCGCTCCCCTGTGATGCGCCCCAACATCGGCAAAGCAGTCTTAATCAGTTCTGCTGTCCGCTCCTCAATTTTGAAACCCAAGCGCCGCTCAAATCGAAATGCCCGTAATATGCGCGTCGGGTCGTCAATAAAGCTTAGGCTGTGCAGAACCCGAATCAACTTCGCATCTAAATCGCGAAGCCCACCGTAAAAATCAACTACCCTCCCGAACATTGACGAGGGACTCACCTGAACCGCCAAAGTGTTAATTGTGAAATCGCGACGTTGTAAATCTAGCTTTATCGAACTGTCGTATACCGTCGGTAAAGCGGTTGGATGTTCGTAAAATTCATATCGTGCGGAAGCGAAATCAATGTGATCCAAAGCCGAATTCACAGCCGCAGGTTTCCATTTTGCTGTGCCGAAAGGCTTAAAAGTCGTAAGTTGTCCACCTTGTTCCTTTTGCGCACGTGCAGCGAAATCAATAGCATCACCCTCAACTACGAAATCAATATCAAAATTACCTCGTCCCAAGAGCAAATCACGCACAACGCCACCCACCAAATAAACGCTCATCACATCCTTTTGTGCTTGGGCAGCTACTATCTGAATATAGGTTGTTGCCTCTTGTCCAAGTACAGATTTCAACTGTTCAGTCGTCAGCAATCGTTCATCGGTTTGTAAACCCGGATGGAGCCGTGACCAATATTTGAGCAAATCAGTGCGGGTAACGATTCCGATTAACTTCCCCTGATCGTCTACAATCGGAATCTGTCCCCAGCCACTATCCACCAATTTGCGTTCAAGGTCAAATACAGATGCCTTTGGCGTTAAAGTCACACTACCCGCGGACATCACATCCCGCACCCGTAATTCCCGCATCTGATGTTCATCCGCACGATCGAGGTCACGTCGGGTGAGCAAACCTACAACTTGCTCCGCATCCAAAACCGGATACCCTTCATGACCAATTTGCCTCAGACGGCGAATAACCGCGCTCAAAGGCTTTTCTACCTCAACTGTTTGAACCCCATATGACATTAAATCAGCAACGCGGATTATAGGTAAAATAGACGCTTCGAGTACTTTCCAAACAAGTGAAACGATGTCCTCTAAGGTACGGTCACGGATTGTCGCCGCAGCCGCACGCCCGTGTCCTCCCCCACCCAACAACCGTGCGATTTCACCAACATTGATTGCATCCACCGTTGATCGTGCCACAAATAGCTTGCCATTAGGCATATCAACAATCACAAATAATGCTGCCACGTCCAACAAATCACGTAAACGATGTGCAACAGCACTAATCTCGTGAATATACTCGGCCACAGTCACTGCACTTAATGAAACACTAAAGCCTTGAATATCGCGCGTTTGCATATGCTTCAGCAATAGCGCAAGTAAATTTTGTTGTTCTGCGCTTAACACCGGCATGAGAAAACGTCGAACAGTATCGAGAACTGCCTGCTGCTCTAGTAGCCAACTAGCGGCCTTAATATCACGGGGTGTAGTGGTTCCATAAGTCAGTGAACCCGTATCTTCGTAGACACCCAACATCAGGAGCGTTGCCTCAAGCGTGTTGATGACAATTCCTTTTTGTTGTATTTGTTCCACTAACCATGTTGTCACCGCACCAACTGATTCATAGGTAAATGTTTGTTGTGGGGTTGTTTCACTGCTTAGGGGATGATGATCAAAGATAGTTACAATTACATCTTTGCGCATGTGCTTAATCGATGTCAGCCGCTGTGTATCCACCAAGATCACACTAGCAATTGTATGTGCCCTCAATTCCGATTGATGCATAAACGGAAACGCACTCCCATACAAAGCTAGAAATCGCGCCACATTTTGGTTGAGGCGCTCAGGAAGCACAGGAATAAAGTCAGGGTACAGACGCGCCGCAGCCAATAAGCCGGCCACCGCATCAAAATCTGCATTCTCGTGGGTCAGAATGATGTCCACGCCGCAACTCGATTATTCGTTAATCATCTGCATCGCCCGCTGTGGACTAAGCAGATAGGGCGGCAAATATGCTGGGATGTTACTAAATGGCAGCACTTCAGGCTTCAAGTGGATACCCAAAACATTCTGCATATAATCACGCCGTAACTGAATTCGTGACCATGCTTCCGGGTAACGTTCAGAAAACGCCATCCGAAGTTCTTCGTCAGCTAGAGCGATACCATCTTCGATATTAGTCGTAAAATAAGGAGTTCCTGTTGCAGGAATCACATCAACTTGTATCGCCATTCCCGATTTGAGTGGCACGGTTGAATCTTGATAAACAGGTGAATGTGTCCACTCATCCAAATGGATAAAATGTCCCGGATTAAGGCTCACGCCAAAGAACGGACCACCTATATGTCGGTGAATAGCCTCATAAAGTTCACCACCTGTTACTCCAATACCTACGAGTTCGTACCAGTCCACCACCGCTCGAAAATAGGGTACAACTAATTTATCTACATAATCCTGTATCGCTTCAGGCAGTTCATCAGCATCATTAACTACAAAACCGGCACGGGCATTTAATGCACCAAACAGCCCAAACGCCATCGTAAACGGATCGCCGTGCTGTATGACTTTCGACGACGGGCTTGCCAGTCCTAATTTTGTGCGGTCACCACTGGAAAGCATCAAATGCACTGAATGTGGTATTCCGTTCAGTTGCATCAATTGCACAGCTTCATATTCAGTAATGCCAGCTTTCAAACCAAATAATACATTTCGAAGCGACTGCGATGTATGGCTCGCCGCAAACTCAAAAGCTGCTAACTGGTCAACATCGTTAATATTTTTCAACCCATCCACAGGGTCAATCAAAGAGTTGGTAACATTAACAACTTCGCCCTTTTCACCAACAATAGTACGCAAAGTATCTGCAATGTAAGCAGGTACATCAAGCCAAGTATTTTCGCCAGCCGAATCCCGATCTGTGAAAGATTTCCAACCAACTACACCAACCTTGGCATCCTCAGATATACCAGCTTTTCGCAAAATAGAGTCTAAGGACTCACTGCTATTACGGGGCTGCCCCGGTAAACTAAAATTTTGATACAGCACTTTAGTTAATGGCAATGGGCTAACCGAGGCATACGACCAACCCTCGTTGCCAACAAGGAGTGTAGGCATACGATCCGGCAAGCGAATCGGAATCATATCCGTTCGGACAGTGGCCGCTTCTGCTGCTTCTGCTTGCAAATTAAAAATGAGGAGAGCTTCTTCAAACCGCGCATCGTAACCTGTTAGATAAGCTAAATTGGCGGCATGTTCTCTATCAGCATAAACCACAACCGCGTTCAACCGTCGCCAAAACCATATATTTTGAGCAACTTTAATCCGGTTCACATAAGTTTCTGCGGGAATAGTGGGCTCAACTGTCGGCAATCCAAACGCGGGTAATTCGAGTTCTGAAAGTCGGACATGACGTACCAAAATACTCATCCTCCACTTTAAATCGCACAGCTAAAAAGTATAGCAGGCTTTTGGAGAATATGTGTCCTACTGAGGCAACCACGGCGTAATCAAACCGCGTTGGAACATACTGATCGATGTAAAAACGTTGAAAAAACTGAGCAGCGAAAAAGCGATAGCAGCACTGCGATCATCGCGTCCTCGCAGCATCGAATATAAACCGGGCATAATAACGACCAACCAAGCCATATACAGAAAATAAACGGTAGTACGAGCGAGTCGCAAACCTTGTGCGGTCATGATGATGCCTAAGAGAAGTACCACTCCCGCCAAAATAGTCGATGTAGCGACCGCACCCCAATAGTTTCCGGAGATCGATTGGTTTCGCCCAGCCATTACCGCCGCCCATACAGCGAGGGCAAATGAATACAAAATGTGCATGTTAAAGAGAATAGTGTGAATTGCGTTGAGTGTCATGAGGTTACGATTCAAATACCGTTCTTGGGTACTGTAAATACGAATGTTGCGCCTTCATTCAGGTTACTTTTTACGCCAATGCGCCCGCCATGCCCTTCGACAACAGATTTGGCAATCGCCAAACCAAGGCCAGTTCCGGGATAACGCCGCGCAACCCCACCATCAACCTGATAAAACCGACGGAATATCTTTTGATGTTCGCTGGGATCAATTCCAATACCATAATCGCGAATTGCCACTTGTACAACTGCACCGCTTGTATCTTGCAAAACGACATCTATCATACCGCCGTTACGTCCAAATTTGACGGCATTATCCAGCAGTTTTTCAAATACATCACTGATATGCTTAGGATCAGCCACCACTTGAGGAAAATCTGCCGAGACACGCAGATTAAAATGAAGATTTGCTTCTTCGGCCTGCTTCTTATATTTACCCAACACCTCGGTAGCAACTGCGACTAAATTCATTGGTTTGCGATCAAATGTTTGGGTTTCTAGAGCTTGCACAGACACAATATCCTGAACAATATCGGCTAGCTTTTGTGATTTCTGAAGAATATTGCCCAGTGCGTCGCGTTGGTCATCATTTAACGATCCAAATTCACCGTCTTGTAGCAAGCTTCCATAGCCCATGACTGAAATCAGAGGTGTCCGAAGTTCATGAGAGACATTCTGGATGAACTCATCTTTCGCTTTATCAGCTTCCTGTAATTCCTTATAAGCACTTTCAAGCGCCTTCGCACGGCTGTCGAGCGATTGATATAAACGGGCGTTTTCCATTGCGCTGCTCACTACGTTTGCAATACCCTGTGCCAAACGCACCTCATCATTGTCAAACAGCCTGTCTTCTTGGCTAACCAGTTTAACAATACCAACTGTTACACCGCGCTCAATAAGTGGAACTGCCATATAAGACTGTCCGCCACGATGAACCAACCATTCCACCTCAGATGGGTCTCCTGTAATTCCAGAGCGGGTTCCCATCCTAACTTCTTGATGGTCAATTACCGCTTGCATCGTTGGGTAGTTTTCAATTGCCAATGCGGTTCCCGGTCGACGTGTCCACTCTGCATAACCTTTTTCACGCAGCAAATGGCTAAAATTGTCACCCATTTTCCAAGAACGCACAGTAATCCAACAAGTGCTTCCAACCCGCATAAGTTGTGCCACGAGATCTTCAATTTGTGTTGGCAGTACATCTGCCAATGAAACCGCTTCAGGCAGATTAGTTTGCCACAAACTGACAATGGCATCAACTTCTGTCGTATCATCATCGCTAAATGCGATTCGAGCATGATTACTATAAAGATTGACCGAACCAACCACATTATTTTTCAACCTAATTGGAAGCCCAATGATACTGAGCATCCCGGTCAATTCCAACCTACTTCGATATTCAGGCGACAAATCGGGATCTAAAGATGAGGCATGAACCATTGTGCCGCTCTCTAGTATCATCTGTACAAATGGCTCAGATACAAAATCGCGTTTGGGTGCGGTATCAAAAGTCCAGATTAAATCACAAATTTCAGCCAAGGATTCGAGACGATTTTTCGGCGCGTTCCACGACATAATCGTACAGCGTCCCACTTCTAGTCCATCAGATAAATTCCGCGCGATCCCTTGTAAGACCTGCGAAAACTGCAATGTTGACGAAGCCGCACCACTAGCATTCAAAATAGTTCCAAGTTCATTCACACGACGCTGCGTTTCATCAAACAATCGGGCATTAACAATCGAAACTGCTGCCGTACCAGCCATACTCTCTAACAGCCGAACATCATCCTGCGTAAAATAGCTTTCATTGAGCTTATTAACAACTTCCAAAACACCAATCACGCGATCTGCATTAATCAGAGGAACGGCAATCAATGCATGAGTACTCATCCCCGTCTGTTCATCGACACCCTTATAGTGGCGTGGTTCAAGTTCAGCATCACCAACCAGCTGGGATTTCGCTTCCCGCGCCACATAGCCTGCAACACCTTCTCCAAGTGATACACGCAAGCCATGTAATACATCTGATCCTGTTCCATCAGCAGCTACCACAATCAACTCATCGGGATTATCTTTGTTTATCAAAAACAGAGAAGCACCCTGCGCTTCAACCACTTTCCGCGCCGAATTGAGAATATTCTTGAGTGTCTCATGGAGTGAGAGATTGGCAGTAATGGTATGTGCGGCCTGATTAAGAGCCAGCAAACGACCCGTTTGCCGTTCTAATTCATCCTCGCGTCGTTTCTGTTCGGTCATGTCGCTTAGGACAATAACCTGTAGATCATCAGATTGGGCTCGAGACCGGGTCAACCACACGGGAATTACCCGATTTTCTTTTGTCATTAACCGCTGCTCGAACTTCATCGTCGCAATACCTTCTCGCAGCAACCCTACCATAACCTCAACCCGATCATCAGGATGAAACAATTCTCCAACTGAATGGCCTTCCAAGTAGCCCTTAGGATAATTTGTCATTCGAAGAAAGCGGCGGTTGATATAACTAATTGTTCCCTTGGAATCAATAACTACCAGACCATCGCTCATCGTATCCAAAATCATTTGGCGGAAAGCCTGTTCACGCCGCATATCGTTCTCACGTTGTGTGAGATCACTAATGAGGCGAGAGTAATCCAAAGCGATAGCCGCCTGCGTGCCAAGCGAAGTCAAAATTTGTCGGGCGCGAGGGGTTTCCATGTCGTGCGGCTGTAAATCACCAAGCACCATTACACCCGGTGTCTTACCTGCCGCCGTCAGCGGTACAACTGTCAGATAATTGAGTCGGAGTAATTCTGTCGCCCTAAATATCGGCTCAGTCGACGGGTTATCACGTAAGCTTTCTGTCGTGAGGTTCACCAGCATTTTGCGTGTAACCAGTGTCGAACAAAACGGATTATTATTATCGGTCAAAGTAAATTTTGGAATTGACTGACCGTTAGCCGCATTCAATAAAAATTCAGTTTCAACACGTGCGCCACCAGTTGTCGCCAGAATACGACTTTTGAGCACTTGCTCCTCATTGTCTACACCCAACAACCACACTAAATCACTTGGCATAATAGTCAACGCAGAATGAGCAACCTCCTCAAGCAACCGTTGGACATCAGCGGGTTCTTGAGTGGTGGTTGAAAGCACAGTTTCGATGCGTTTGATGAGATCAGTTAGATTTACTGGCTTTGTAATGTAGTCAACAGCCCCGGCCATCATCCCTTCGGCACGTGCATCACTCGGATTCTTAGCCGTGACAATCACTACCGGAATGCTAGATGTGCGTGGATTAGCCTTTAATCGACGGCAAGTTTCCATGCCGTCCATCTTGGGCATCATAATATCAAGCAGGATTAAATCTGGTTTGTGTTGTTCAGCAATATCAAGAGCTTCGAGACTGCTGGTTACACCAATAGCATTAAAATTATGACTTTCCAACCAATCTTTAAGGAGTTGTACGGTATCAGGAATATCATCCACGATAAGAATAGTTGCTTTGTTACCGCTGCCATTCACCATCTGCTGTAATCCCATGAGACTGTCTAGTTAGAGGAATTGACTTCATTATAGGGTAAGGCATTCTCATGCGCCATGAAGAGCGTATGAAAATTGTGACATGGCAGAAAATGTGAAAATAAAATCAGGGGTATAAACCCCTGATAAATTTATCTGATTGCGATACACATTTAGAAAAGCTGAAGTTGAGTTACAAGAACCCACACTAACCACACGGTTACGGTCAGGTTAACCACCATCAAGCTCTGAACCTGCAAACCACCGCTCACATCAACGGCTTTCCCACCGCGCATATCCGTCTTTGGGCTTAGCAAAATACTGATTGGAACCGAAATCAGTACAACAATTCCCAACCATAATGGAAATACACCTTGAACAATTGCAGCCATGAAACAAACACCTGCTAAAGCAACTGCCGCGTACATAGCGATACGGGTATTATTTTCACCCAGAACAATTGCAGTATTGTACAAACCTGCGGCCTTATCCATATCATAGTCACGTAATTGGTTGTAAAGCTGACCATAAACCGAAATCAAAGTCACGGCAGCGGCCACAAACCACACAATGCCGGGTTCATTGTGGTAAGTAAAATATCCAGCTAGTAATAGCAAACCACTCAACATCAATGAATGAGAAACAATATCAGTAATGGGCCATGCTTTTAACCGTACTGGTCTCCACGAGTAAAGATGTGACAGTAACAAGGTCGCAATACCAATGATGAGCGCCCAAAATCCACCCAACGCATAGAGCAATAGCGTCACAGCTGCAACTACACGGCAAGCAGCATAGCCGAAACGCACACCAATCTCACCCATTGTAATCGGATTACGAGCGGCACGGTCAGGATCGCGGGCATCGTCCGGAGCATCTTCAATATCGTTAATCATAAAAGCATACGCAACGGCCAAAATATTAGCGGCCGTCACAACAATCAAACGCCAATCCAGCAATGTATTATTTGGCCTCGCCGCAAGCAGCGCTCCTAATATTGTCAAAGGTATAACAAAAGGCACATATTCTTTCCAGCGAGTCAGCCGAATAAGCCCTTTTATTTGTGAACGAACCAACATTTATTTCTCCCTCCCACTCATGCTTTCACACATAATAACACTCAACACCCAAATAAGCTGCGAATAGCAGCATTATAGCGTTGGGTAATCGCCTATTGGCAATGTCAATCGCTCACGGTAACATGGCATCCATGAAGATTTCAAGGGTAGTTTCCACCGTCGGATTCATGCTACTTGCTGCCTGCACCTTAACGCAGAGCATGGAGTTACCCCCTAGCACTCCAACGAATCGTCCAGCACTTCCACCGAGCACTTTAGTTTCAACAAGTGCCCGTGATGTACATTCTATTGCTACGTCAACGCCAGCACCAACAAGCACAATTTCTGCCTTTGATTGCCCTGTTTCACAAAACAGTATCACAACTAATTATGATGTCACCGCTGAGATGCAATACGCGAAGCATGGTCTAAAAGTTGCGCAGGAAATCACCTATGTCAATTCAACAACCAGTGCGTTTTCGACTTTGGTGTTAAACGTAAAATCAAACTGGCAGCCGGGGATATTCAAATTACAATCAATTGAATTGGCAAATGGGGAATCCCTAAAATCTCATCTCGCCAATCAACGACTTGAAATCATATTACCGCAACTTCTAAATCCAAATTGTATCGCTCACATCAACCTAAAATTTGATCTTCGCCTTCCCCCTATTGATGTCGGCGGTATTCACGCTTATCAAGGCTTTCTCGGCTATAGTGCCCGACAAACGAACCTTGGGCAGTGGTTGCCGATTGTTGCAGCGCACGATGGCGATTCATGGATTAGTCATGATGAGATACCAATTGGTGAACAAGATGCCTTAGAGGTCGCGAATTGGGACATCCATTTTCACATTGCAGATGCGCCAAGTACGATTCAGATCGCGGCGCCGGGCACGTCGGAACGAATCAGCGACACAGAATGGCACTTCAAGTTATCTCAAGCACGGGATTTCAGCTTTAGCATCGGTGAGAATTATCGCTTACTTCAGCAAAAAACGAACAGTGGCATCAATATTGAATTGTACAGTTTCGATGACGCCATCGTTCCAAATGAAAGTAGTGGGTTAGACAGTGCTGCATTTGCATTAAACACGGCAGTAAAAAGTGTAAATTTGTATGAAACTTTATATGGCGCTTACCCGCTAAAGCGTTTGGTAATCGTCGAAGGTGATTTCCCTGATGGTATGGAATTTAGCGGGATAGTTTTTGTTGGTGGTGAATATTTTAGGGGACTTAATGGCGTTGAATCCTACTTAACAATCATCTCGGCACACGAAGTTGCTCATCAATGGTGGTATGGTCAGGTTGGAAATGATGAAGCAATTAACCCTTGGCTGGATGAAGCATTAGCCACCTACAGCGAAGTGGTATTCATTGAAAAATACTATCCAACACTCAAGGATTGGTGGTGGAATTTCCGTGTCAACAGACTAGCGCCACAAGGTTTTGTCGATAGTACAGTTTATGAATTTACTTCACGACGGGCGTACATCAATGCTGTTTACTTACGGGGCGTAAAAATGCTTAATGACCTTCGTACTGAGCTTGGTGACGATGTATTTTTTGGTTGGCTGAACCGATATGTCTCGGAAGGTACAGGTCGAATAGTAACCCCTGAATATTTCTGGTCATTACTTACACCTGAACAATACACGCGAACTGAAGCCATTCGACAACATTATCTTCGCCATCCGCAAATCATCGCCGTGACTACACCATCTTGCGTTACAGAGGCCACCTGCACGCCTCAATAACATTAAAGCGCTTGCAGTAGGGTATCTGCCAAAATCTGCTTAAAGGTCTCTAGTGGGAAGTCTCCCCCGCCCACTGTCGTAGCATTCGCTGCACCAGCCGCAACCGCATGTTTTAGGGCAACTTCCGCTGTCAGTCCTGCCGCAACGGCGGTCACAAGTCCGGCCAGAAAAGAATCGCCACTTCCTATCGGGTCTTTAACTTGAATAACGGGTGGCTTCGCCCACCAATGTCCAGTGCCATCAAACATAACCGCTCCGTCTTTTCCCAAAGTAATAACTACATTACCTGTTCCACGCTGCTGGAGCTCAAGCGCGGCTGAGACAGCTAGCTGAGGTGTATTCACTGTTTTACCGAGAATTTCGCCTGCCTCATCACCATTGATTTTGATGGTTATACCACTAATGTCCAAGACTGCATGAAGCGGCGCATTGCTCGTATCAACCCACACACGTTTGCCTGTATCACGAACAGATTTCACCAATTCCACAAACATTTCTAACGGTGAATTTGGTGGCAAACTTCCACTAAAACACACATCAGTCGCATCGTTTAGATCATTGATTACACTCTGATTTAATTTCGTCCATTCCGCACTATTTACACTCGGCCCCTGTTCGTTGATAACAGTAGCTTCACCAGTACCACCATCCGCAACAATCACACAGGTGCGTGTTTCACCATCAATCCATGTCCAACTCCCATCAAGTGCCTCTTGTTGAGCTAATTCAGCGATTGTGTTCCCTGTTCGCCCACCCAAAAAACAAAAAGAACGGGTTTTTGCACCTAAAATCTGTGCAGCGCGCGCCACATTGAGTCCCTTGCCTCCGGCAACGGAAAGCGATGATTGTGCTCGTAGGACATAGCCTTGTTTAAATGATGGCACGACTAAAGTATGATCTAACGCAGGATTAGGTGATACACAAAAAATCACAATTCCTCCAACTATAAAGGGCGGCATAAGTAGATGGTCTCTATAGTAGCGAATAATCACCTGTTCTCACAGCGACTCTATTTGACCTATAGGGCTGTTGCAAAGTCGAAAAAAAGGTCTTTCTTGGGTAAGTTGTCAAGAACCAACCAAACAACTGCCAAGAAAGACTAATGATGAACTGTACTGCAAAGGAAGATGAAAAGCTGCCAATTCGTCCAGAAAGTCTATAT
>JBBSBM010000108.1:0-23760 GCA_038251275.1 Aggregatilineales bacterium | reverse complement strand
ATCTGCTTAATGGACGACATACGGTTAAAGGCTCATTCAGTCCCGTTTACGGGGCTTTATTCATGTTGCCGGAGGGTTTATCCTCCGGCAATCGCTAACTATCCATGCCTAATCGAGCAAATACCTACCCCTGAAAGACCCCAGCCCTCCCCCGTAAACGAGGGAGGGAGCAAATCCAATACAAAGGCCGTTTTTCTAGAAACCTTCGAGATTCTACATTAGTCAGTAGTTTTTAGTCGATAGAAAAAAGCGGTGGACATGAGTTCGCCGCTTTTTGATTCAGTCTTTTCTTCGGAAAATGCAGTAATTGAATCATAGTGGAAGGGTTTATCGGCGGATGCAGGGGAGCGATGTGCCGAAACTGCGGAAGATTCTTCAGTTTCTTCAGATTCGGAAGTTCATTTTGCGTCGTCGGGGATGTCGGCAGTGGCATTGATGCTGTTGTTGCAGGGTGGTTTTTGTCACATTTACAACATTTGGTGATTGTTAAGATGTGGATGAGATACCCCTAACCTCAGCCGTAGTAACAGGGCAAGGGAAGCAAAAGGCAAAATTGGCAGCCGACAAACGTCGGCAATGGCAAGTGGCGGGTTTTATGCCAGATTTGCCAAGCGAGATGTTAAGGTGCGTAGGAGTGAAGCGGGCGCACAGCCGTGCGCCCCTACAGCCCTATAGATAGTGTATTCGCTTTGCGGAGCGAAGGGGTTACCTTTTGGAAGAACATTTTGTAACTCTTTAGCGGGGTTGGCGTTAACCATTATAAGGGAGTGGGATTGTTAAGCAGGTTAGGAGAAGGTTGGAGCATGGTATGCCGACAAACCTAAAGTAAACGTAGTTACGAATGAATGAGTTGGCAAATCCGGAGGATTATGAGTGTGCCTCGAAATAGGTCATGAAAAGCAGGTATTTGTGCGTTATTTCTTGATGAAATAGATAGAGTGGTGATACCCTCATTTTTATCTGGTTACTGTGTTATGGGGGCGAGTTGTGATTTATGGTTTTCGATAATGCAGGAGGTGGTTTGCGCGGTCTGCGGGCGACTGCATCTCCGGAACTATTTGAGGGACTCTATGAACATTATCAGATCAAGGCCGGAAATGATGCCCACGATTTGGGCGGCTCGTCTAGCCTCAATCTATTGGTAGTGGATAACGATCAGCGATATGTCGTCCGTGTTTACCGCCCTTATGTCACAGAAGCACGTCTCCAATTGATCGCCCTCATGCATCACGCACTCGCTGCTCAGGGCATCCCTTGTCCAAAAATTATCACATCAAAGGATGGTCAACCTTGGACCCATGTTGGTGGTCGTTTGGTTGAGGTTGAAGAATATGTCGATCATAATCAAAACATGGATTCATTGGAGCGTTTAAAGATAGGACTGCCATTACTGGGGCGAATTCATAGTATCCTTCGTCATGTGGAAGTCGGTGGCGAGGCTCGGAAGTCTTTGTTTGACAATCATATTGAACCATTTGATGCACTTCCTAGAACCCTACAAGGCACAGCACGTATTCGAGCATGGCAACCCTCGCCTGAAGAACGATCTCTTGCGGATGCCGCAGAGAATCTTGCCCGGCTTGTGAGCGAAGCTGAGCGTGAATTCGCCCCACTCCTTCCGAGACAACTGGTACATGGCGACTTCTGGGATAACAATGTGTTCTTTCAGGATGGACGCATTGTGATGGTTGCTGACTTCGATTTTATGGGTGAACGTGCCCGCATCGATGACCTTGCTCTGACGCTCTATTTCACGCTTATGAGTTTGATGCCTGCAAAGGATGAGGGCACAGACGATCAGATGGGGAAACTGCGTGAACTGGTCGACGCTTACGACAGCGGATTAGACGATCCACTCACCCCTGTAGAGCGCGCGGCACTGCCTCTCGCGATTGCTCGTCAACCACTCTGGTCGGTCGGTGGATGGATTGCACTGCTTGATGATGAGGAAAGCGCTCGACAACATACTGCCGGTATCGGTTGGAATGTCGAATTCGCACTATGCATCGTCCATCAGGTTGATCGATGGCGGAGGGCCTTTGCGTAGAATGTTATTTGGCGGCCTGTTGATGTTTCAATGATATGAATGAGTGCTTATACTATAGATAAACAAAAATCATACGGGATAAGACACGAGTAACCAGAAGTCGTACGGTTCTGGTTCTGCTCGGATACCTTTTCCTTCATCTTCAGCAATCCAATCATTCACTTTCTTCGCATCAGAATAGGTATCAATCAGACCTTTGCTATTGGCTCGAATCCCGAATAACGCATTCATATCTTTTTCCAGACCACTACAAAGCCATGAACAAGAAAAATCATGGTAGCTATAGCTGACGATATCGTAGCCCAGTAACTCACCGGATTTGTCCACTGGCAGCCCTTGTTTTATCTGTTTCGCAATTCCCTCGTTATCGGGTTCCTCGTGAATCCAAGCATTATGAAGTTCTTTGGGGAGCGCTGCGCCGATAATGAAAAGGTTGTCTGTATCGACTTCAAAACGTTTCACGAACGTCCTTGCTGCTTCAGGGGAGTAGAACATGGATGTCAAATCCATCGATTCGTGATAGTCAACTCCACACCACTCCACGAACTCAGCCAATTGCTCAGGCTGAATACCAAATTCGAGTGCAGCCTCTCGATCACCGGGATTCCAACCCCATATTACCGATAACCGTTTCTCACAAATATGTTTAGACAAACTCATTAGATTTCCATCGGGTAGAAACTCTCCGAAAGGCGGTGGCCAATTAGGACGCCCCGTCCGCAGAAGGAAATACCCGCCTGAATAGAAATCGCTCAAATCAACCGTTTCCATATCTACACCCTTAAGAAGTTTTTGAAAGTATAACCGTGTTCAATTACAAATAGTCTTATTTCAAATGGTTACTAACGTTGCAAGAAAATCGGTTGAATATCGTTTTGATATTCTGGCGGATTTAATTATCTAATGAGGTTATTATCGAACTGAAACCGTGGACGGTGTGGGCAGAAGAGTCACAAACTTTCCTGACGCATTTAGAAACCGCTAACCGATTGCAATCATATCGGTTTGTTGATTGGTCAATGTTGTGGTGATGGCATCAGCGTTGATCTATGGTTTCGATTGTAGAACCATCAAAGCGATGACCCCAACTAATACAAGGATGCAAAATAAGGCTAGTATGATCACTCTGCTCCGGTTGCGTTTATCTTGGGCTGGTGTGGATTTTATTACCCGAACCGTTTTAGCTGATGATGATCGGTCTCTATCCTTTATTTGAGTGAGGCAGACAACGATTGTCTTATTGATTTGTTCAGCACGGTCAAGGTAAAGATAAAGGGTACGGGCGCGATCAAGGGCGAGTTGGAGCGCATGCGCATGGTCAAGATCAAGGGCAAGCGCAAGTTCATTGGCACGATCCCGGGCGCGGACAAGGGCACGGGCACGGTCAAGATCAAGCGTATTGGCACCACGAATGTCGAGGGCATGGTCAAGCGCAGCGGCAAGCTGTGAAAGTATTTCAATCTGTAAATTACGCTCTTTTAAGGCCATAACTATCGCAACAGCGCCATCAATATTTCCGGATTCAATTTCGGCCATCAATTGCGCGTAGAAATCTGCCTCGCGCGTGGTTGAGTCTAGTGTGGTCATATCCCCTTACCTTTTGGATTCAAGCCACTACAGAAAATCACTATCCACACAGTAAGAATACTTCTGATGCGTCTAAAAAACGAACTCATTGGAGGAATTTTTGTTAATCTCCTATAGCATTCGGAGTTCAGGGCTATAATTTGTGATGGATATGTCTAGCCCAGAAATTTGATTGGACGTGCTGAGTGATTGCAAAAACAAAGTCCGTTACCAAAACCAATCCTCAACTGCGGTCGGCGCTGACAGTGATGGATTCGACTTATGAGCAGCCTTTAAGCGTTGAAGAAATCGCCAGCCACGCTGGATTTTCACACTTTCACTTCATCCGCTTTTTCCACCGCACATATGGGATTACGCCGCACCAATATCTGACGCGCAAACGGATCCAACAGGCACAGCGTTTATTGGCAACCAGTGAAATGAGCGTGACCGAGATTTGTCTCGAAGTTGGTTTCCAGAGTTTGGGTTCATTCAGTAACCTGTATCACCGCCAAACGGGATATGCGCCGTCCGAACATCGCGCCCGTTTACAAGCCCAACAAAAACATCTGCAACAAGCTGCCCCTGCCTGCTTCCTATTTATGCACGGTGCGATTGAGCAATTTTCGATAAGCAAATAGTCGAAAACTTGTGCTATTCTGTCCTCGAACGAATGATCTGTTAAACATCCTTACCCCTAAATCCCCTCTCCATTTCATGGCAGAGGGGACTTTTAAGAACTTTTAGGATGCGAAAGCCTAACGGATTATTCGTATGGTGTAGCAACAGCAACATAAGGAGAGCAGGAAATGATTAACCGTGTGGGAACTGTTTGTGTGTTTGTGAGCGATCAACAACGGGCGAAGCAATTTTATACCGAGAAGTTGGGTTTCGAATTGAAGACCGAACAGCCGTTGTATCCCGGTGCAAGCAATCTGTGGATTTCGGTGCTGCCCAAGGGATCAGACACTGAGATTATTCTTTACTTGCCGGATGAGAATTGGGAACATTATAAGCAGGTGGTTGGTCAATCGCAGGCGATAACATTGGATGTCACGGATATGACTGTGGTGGCGGCTGACCTGAAAAAGAAAGGTGTGACGTTCACCTCGGAGCCAGATAAGCAGCCATGGGGCACGTATGCGACGATTGCAGATTCGGAAGGTAATAAGATTTTGTTGGTCGAGCAGCCGAAGGGGTAATTTGAATGAGAAGGGTTTGCCGCTGGCAAGCCCGTACAAGGTAAGGTTTGGGAGCGGACGCGCTATAATAAGGTGTGTTCGCTCTTTTTTATTATCGGATGTGCGCGATGATTACCAAGCTGTCTCATGCCTCGATTTTTGTACTGGACTATGACCAAGCACTCGATTTTTATGTGGGCAAATTGGGTTTTGAAGTGCGAAATGATGTGAAGATGGATAATGGATTCCGATGGGTCACAGTTTGCCCAAAAGGACAGCCTGATTTAGAAATCATCCTTTATGAGCCGCATCCGATGGGACAGATTGACCAAGAAACCGCCGAGCAGCTTCGCAGCCTACTCGAAAAAGGCGTTATGGGGTGCGGGGTCTTTGCGACGGATGACTGCCGCAGGGATTACGAAGCACTGAAGGCCAAAGGGGTTGAGTTTACGCAGCCGCCAAAGGATACCTTTTATGGTGTCGAGGCGCTTTTCAAAGATGGCTGTGGCAACTGGTTCAGTTTGACAGAACGCAAGTCGATGTCTATATCTTAAAGCAGATCTATGAGATTGATTAAACAAATTAAACGACAATAATGGTAGCGTTTTTGTTTGCATAAAATAATATACTTCGATTTCAAGATAGCTTCTATTCGGTGATTGCTACTCGCGCCACTTAGGCGTAACATGACGTGATGGTTTAACCTCACAAGGACATCAATATGAATAGAGACGCAGTGCGGGCGGCTTTACAAACTGGCGGATTGTCCCGTATTATGCCGCATCTCGAAACGCTGATAAGCAACTCGATACGCATGATCTCTAAATCTATAGCCGAAAGTGAAGTGGCGGTTGGTGCTTCCAAAATCGGTGGTGCGCCTGATTTGCCGGATGATGTGATATGGCCTCTGATGGGTGATGTGCCGCTGTCGTTTCTCGCTCAAATCAACTTGAGTGACGTGCAGCCCTTCGACACTGATAAGCTGCTGCCTTCAAGCGGTATGCTCTATTTCTTCTATGATGCCAACCAGCAAACATACGGCTCTGATCCGGCTGACCGTGCCGGACGCAACGTTATTTACAGTGTGGTTGATACTGCATCCGTGAAGCGCCACCCTTTCCCTGATGCGCTGCCTGTTGAGGCACGATTCGCATCCTGCGCGGTGACCTTCTCATCCGAAATGACGCTGCCCCAACGTCCGAATTTGTTGGATTCAACGCTCGACTGGAACGACAAAGAACGCCAAGCGTACTCCGATTTGATGGCGGACTTCCCCTCGGTTGAAGATCGCAAAATGATTCATCATCGTTTACTCGGTCATTCAGATGATCTTCAAGATGATATGCACTTGCAGGCGCAGATGCTTTCGCATGGATTCACGGACGATCAATCACCGGAAGCAAAGGTGCTTGTTGATGGCGCAACAGATTGGATACTGTTATTCCAGCTTGATTCGGACTCGGACGCGCATATGCAGTGGGCGAGTACGGGACTGCTCTACTTCTGGATTATGCGGCAAGACTTGCAAGCACTCAAATTTGATAATGTGTGGGTGGTGCTGCAAAGCGAATAGATGATAAGCCCATAAGAAGTATCTGGCGGACTTCGCTCATTAGTTCTAAAATTGGTTTTGTCGCATTGACTGGACAACATTTCAAGAGGTCATCCGCAAACGATCATGTCTCAAAAAAGCTCATCTTCACATCAGGATTCACAACTTATTTCGCTCGGTCGTCGCTTGTTCGGCATTTTTATAGGGGCACTCGTCATTATTTATGCACTCACCAACGCGAATTCGGGTCAAGGTGGGACTGTATTAGCACCGGGACAAGGTAGTACATCTAACACAGGCAGCAGTCAACCTGCTCACCTTGGCAAGCCCACCAAATCATCGAACTGCGTGGCTAAAGATGGCATCCAAGATAAAGCTTGTACACCCGGTGCGATTTTCTCTGATGCTACGGTCGCACAAATTTGTACTTCGGGTTACAGTTCATCGGTGCGGAATGTGCCGACTTCAGAAAAAGATCAGGTGTATGCAGCGTATGGAATCACCAGCCACTTCACGGGGCAGTACGAAGTCGATCATCTCATCAGCCTCGAACTTGGCGGCTCAAATGACATTTCTAACCTCTGGCCGGAACTCGCTGACCCCAAACCCGGTTTCCACCAAAAAGATGCCGTCGAGAATTATTTGCACAGCCAAGTTTGCAGCGGCAAAATGACCCTCCAAAAAGCGCAGGCGCTCATCGCTAGCGATTGGCATCAGGCGTATAACTCGATGCCTGTCGCCCGTGCCGAAGCACTCCCCGGTCATGAGCCAACAGAATGCCCCGAAGGCTGCGGTTGACCTCATTTAGTTAGAACTTTTTGAAATGCCCGCTTCGAAGTGGGCGTTTTCATTTGGGTTGGTTGGCGACTCGCAAGTGAATCGGTAATAATGGATCAAAATTTTGACATGAAAAGGATTTTTAACGATGCACAAACTGGGCCAAGGTGCGATTACTACCGAAAAAGATGTGGATCAGATTATTTTTGATTGGGGCAAAATACATTTTCTCTCGGATGAAAAGGTGACCGGTTCCAAGAGCATCAGTTTTGGCACAGTCATTTTGGAACCGGGGAAAGGACATGTTCGCCATAATCACCCTGATGCTGACGAAATTATTTATTTTGTGTCGGGTGAAGGTGAACAAATGGTTGATGACCAACCGGCTGTGAAGTGTACGGGTGGCGCTTGTGTGTGGATACCTAAAGCGGTCTATCACTCGACGATCAACACGGGCAGCGGCCCACTGATGCTGGTGGTGGCTTATGTGCCTGCTGGCTCGGAGCAAGCTCTGCGACAAGACCCCGCCGTTAAAATCATCCCCGCAGGCCAACACGATTAGTTAAGCTAATTGTTAGGGCGCAGATTGGCGCAAAATTGAAGTTTAATCGTAACTGCTCTGGCAGATATTTGACGTGGAGGGCAAGAAAGCCATAGTAGGCGGGCGGTATGAAACTGAGCGAGCCACTCCTAGAAGATATATATACCGCCTATGCGCAGGGCAAGGTGAAAAGGCACTGCTAACAGCACGGACATCTTCTGCCCCGTGAGAAGCTACCTCTCAACCACTTGTAAAAATGACCAACGTGTTCTGGAAGGACTTTATCAGGCATCCACAGGCACACTGTATAGACCCAATTTCATTGATTGTGTGCCGTCTGAGAATCACAAACACTCTTCTAAAAGTTTTCTACGTCACTTGCTCCGGCTCGATGAGCGCCCAATTATGCGATACGTAGGGTTCGCTACAGAGATTACGGTTAAAACAGCAGGGTCGTCTCATTCCTTTGTTTAGTTTGTCGAGCGCAACCTCTATATGCTTTTGACGGGTCTCCGCTGTTTTTACAGCACGTATCCAGCGAATCCAATCCCAACGAGCAAGTGGGGTAATATCCTTCCATAAAGCCTCGGCTTTTGGGGAAGTTGCCAAAGCTTTTTTTAAATCTTCAGGAACTTCTGGTTCTATCCATTCTTGGCTCGGTTCAAGCGAAATTTGTACCGTATCGCCTGCCTTTGCGGAAGCGTCATCAAGCAACTTTTTATCAGGTGTAAACCAGTGACTCGGTCTTTGATCTGGTGCATATCTCCCATCCGGTTCGAGCAAGGTTTTAAAAGGAACGCCATTGATAGTCCCTGAAACCATTGTCATACCTCTTGACGGAAGCTCTGCGGAGGCACTCTCAGGTAGTCTGAGAATGATCCGGGATTTGATTTTAAACAGCTTAGTTTCAAAATGGATTGTCGACATATTTCCTCACGAAGACATTATCAGTACACCGCAAAGCTTATAGGAATTGGGGGAACGGCTTGGTCTAGATTGCGGCGTATACTGATTATACCAAAGGTTCGAATTCGGTCTTGGAGCATAACAGTCTATTGTAAATATAAAATAAGGCTGACAAGCTGAAATATAATAATTTAAGGAAGTAAAGTCAGGGTGAGGCAAGTTTATGTTTAAAACACTCGTTGAGGCCAATCAAGCATTGGAGGCGCAAATTCTTCAAAGTAAACGTGCCGAGGATCGCTTCCGCGCGTTACTTGAATCCGCCCCTGATGCTGTGGTTATTGTTGATGGGGAAGGCAAGATTGTCTTCGTAAATGCTCAAACCGTGCAATTATTCGGTTACTCCCGGGCTGAATTATTGGGGGAGCAGATCGAACTGCTCATTCCTGAACCCTACCATGAATCCCCTATTAACGATCCCGATCTATCCGGTACAGGGTCAGAATTGGAACTCTATGCCCGCCGAAAAGATGGTAGCGAGTTCCCGGCTGAAGTCATCATTAGCCCTATCGAAACCGAAGAAGGGATTTTAATTGCCAGTGATATTCGCGATATTAGCGAACGCGTCAAGATCGTCAAATCTTTGGTAGAAGAACGTCGCTTGCTCCACATCCTTATGGATAACATCCCTGATTTGATCTATTTCAAGGATACAACCTCACGTTTTACCCGTGTCAACCTTGCCCATGCCCGTATGCTCGGCGCGGCCAGCCCTGATGAAGTACAGGGCAAAAATGATGCTGATTTCCAAGAACCACAATTAGCAAAAAGTTTTTTAGAGGAGGAGATTAATGTCATAACTTCCGGGCAGCCAGTGGTGAACCGCGAGGAATTTAATCCCACATCCGATGGTACACCACGCTGGTTTTCGACCACCAAAGTGCCAATTAAAGATAGCGATGGGCATGTTACAGGAATCGTTGGCATCTCACGCGATATCACGCAGAACAAAGAAACTGAGACAGCTTTACGGAACAGCGAAGAACAATTTCGCAGCACCTTTACGTATGCCCCCATCGGTATGGCCTTGGTAGGGCTAGACGGCAAATGGATGCAAGTCAACAATGCCGTATGTGAAATTGTTGGCTACCCGGAAGAAGAATTATTAGCCAAAACATTTCAAGATATTACACATCCCGATGATTTGGATAGTGATCTCGAGCATATCAATCAACTTTTGGCTGGCGAGATCCAGTCCTATCAAATGGAAAAACGCTATTTTCATAAAAAGGGTCATGAAGTTTGGGTATTATTGAGCGTATCCTTGGTGCATGACGGTGAAGGGAAGCCTTTGCATTTTGTATCTCAGATACAAAACATCACTGACCGCAAGCAGACAGAAGCCGCCCTAAAAGCGCGATTAGATGAAGAGCATGAGTTTCAAAATTATCTAAAAGCAATTCATGAAATTACTATTGAACTGATGAATATCGGTGATATGGATGGCTTCTACAAGCGGGCAGTTGAGCTTGGCCTTCAACGTTTAGGGTTCGATCGGTTGGCTCTTTTCCTATATGACCGAGAAGAGTCGATGGCGATTGGAACTTATGGAACTGACCCACAGGGTAATCTGATACCTGAACATCACCTGCGTTTTACGCCAACAGGCTTGAGCAATTTATTGATGCAAGCTCTGCACTCAGATCGTCGTGTGGTTGTGCGCGAGGAGGCTCCTCTCTTTAATAATTTGCAACCGATTGGTAAAGGGTGGAACGCTGCCGCAGCTCTATGGAACGGTACTGAGATATTGGGATGGTTAGCAATAGATAACGGCGTTTTCCACCGTGCGGTCAGCAAATCCTTACTGGATGTGTTGTCCCTTTACGCGCTGACACTGGGCGCTCTGTTGGTACAGAAGCGAACGCAAATTGCACTGGCGGAGCAGCATAATCTTTTGCGAACGTTAATCGACAATCTCCCGGACAATATTTACATTAAAGACATTAACAGCCATTTTATACTGGCTAATCGAGCCACAATCACCTCTATAGGCGGGACAAGTGACGATGACATCATCGGAAAATCAGATTTTGATTTTATTGAACCTGAGCTAGCCGAAGTGTTTTTTGCGGATGAACAGGCACTTATAAAATCCGGTAAGAACATTATGAGTAGAGAGGAATCTGCGATTGATGCGGATGGCAATAAAATATATCTTTCCATAACCAAAATTCCTTTACGCGACATTAATGGTCAAGTCATTGGTTTGATTGGCACTAATCACAATATTACCGAACGTAAACAAGTCGAACAGCAAGCGCTTGAATTACAAAAAGAACGCGAACAGGTCAAAATACTTTCGGGTTTTATTCACGATATTTCGCATGATTTTCGTACACCTTTAGCCACAATTAGCTCCAGTTTATACTTAATGACAAGGGCAACAGATCCCGAAAAACTAAAGCGATATTTTGGAAGCGCGGAGGAACAGATTGGGCGGTTAACTCAACTCATTGATCGCTTGCTGATTATCGGGCGGCTCGATAGCCAATCTGTTTTGGAATGTGAGCTAATCGATGTCAACCGAATCGTATCGGATGTTTTCTCTAAGGTGGCCCATGACGCACAGCAGAAAAGCATCCATGTGGATAACATTCTTAGCGAAAGTAGTTTGATGATTCAAGCCAATTTACAGGAGCTAAGTTTAGCCTTTTTAGAATTAGGACGGAACGCTGTGATGTATACGCCTCCTAACGGCACGATTACGATCCGTACCCGTCAAAAAAATGATGAAGCGGTTATTCAAGTGTTTGATTCGGGAATCGGTATATCCGGTGATGACTTATCTCTTATCTTTCAGCGCTTGTATCGCGTCGATAAAGCACGCTCAACCACGACCGGCGGCGCGGGGTTGGGACTATCCATCGTAAAACGGATCATTGAACTTCATCATGGCAGAATTGAAGTTGAAAGTGTTGTCGGAAAAGGCAGCATGTTTCGGATATTCTTACCATTGAGTCGCTAATCATCCGATATGGTCTCATCAGTTCAACCCTATGTTTATCGAAATTCAATGGCATAGGACAAAGCATATTCGATGGTTTGCTCCAACTTCATTATTTTCCCTGCGTTCCAAGCTGCATTGTAAGCATTTTCGCTTAAATGCTCATGAACCTGTTGGTAGATTTTGTCATAACGCGCGATATGCATTTCGCGCGCGATTTGACCTGTACCATTATTTAGATTTGAAACGTTACTTAATAGATGAGCAGCGAATTCGCTATGCCCGAGTGCGTGGAATACGGTTGCTAGTTGGGTTAGCCGAATAGTGCTGCCTTCCATATCGTTTATGCTGCGGCTGATTTCTAAGCCTTCAACAATCATTTTAGCTGCCGCAGTACTATCCCCTAAATAAAACTGTGCTTCACCCAGCGCCCCTAATACCCAACCTGTTAGTCGCATATCCGAAATTTCTTTGCAGCTTATGAGGCATTCACGTAATATCGCTTCAGCGCGAGCATAATCGCCCATATCGAGATAGGTATGACCGAGTTCGATCAATGTGGTGTTCAATAACCAGCGCTCGCCGGTCTCGCGGATGTCGGGTAGATATTTTTCAAGGATCGTAATTTTGACATGGTTGTCGGATTCCATAGCGGCAGATTGAAATCCATAAACGGCTGATGCGTATGTGTCGTTGGTGCGCTGTGCCAGCGCAATCCCCTCGCTTGCGATGGCTTCAAGCTTATCCTGATAGCCCATAATTAAATGGGTGGTGATGGAGCCGATCAAGGCTTGACCCAGCATGCGATCATCTTGCAGGATGCGATACAAACGAACGGCTTCTTCACCCGAATCGAACGCCCATTGAAAATCGCCGCTGATAGTCCCGATAGCCATGCTATAGATAAAGGCGTTCGCCCGAAACCGGAGTGGCGCATTCTGGATGTCACGCGTAGCCAGCTTCAGCCAATAAGTGCCGCGCTGTATTCGAGCGCTGATATACCAGAACCAGCCTAGTGCTGCCGCTAATCGCAGATTGACTTCCTTGTCAAAATGTAAAGACCATTCCAGCGCCGCCTCAAAGTTATCTTGATCGGCTCCCAACCGTGCCAACCAGATGAGCTGCTCTTTTGTACGCAGCAGGGGTTCTGCCTGCTCAGCCAGCGACATAAAATATTCGGCATGTTCGCGTCTGAGCGCATCCACTTGGTAGGCACTCGCCTCGTCCAGTTTTTCCAGTGCGTATTCACGAATTGTTTCCAGCATAGAAAAGCGGTTTTGTCCGGCCTCATCTTGCGTTTCTTGGACGAGATTCTGGTCGACCAGCCCTTCAAGCGTGTTGAGCATATCCTCATCGTTTTCGCGGCAAATCTGCTCGATGGCCTCAAATGTACTTCCATTGACGAAGATGGCAAGCTTGGCAAAAAGCTGCTGCTCACTCGTGTTTAATAGTTCATAACTCCATAAGAGCGCATCGCGAAGTGTTTGATGATTAGCACGCACCAACGAATGCGCTGTCGTTACCGAACCGAGGCGTTTTTCGAGATGTTGAAACAGAATTTCCGGACTAAAGGTCTTAACCCGTGCAGCGGCTAATACAATCGCCAATGGAACGCCTTCTAGCCGCGCGCAGATTTGGGCGACCGGCAAAGCATTTTGGTCTGTTAGGGTGAAAGAAGGTTGGCTAACGCGGACATAGTGAACAAATAAATCGACTGATGCGTATTCCAACAATCGGCTTAAATGAATCGGCTGCTTGAGGTCAGGCGTTTTTAGCGTTTTGACACGGAAGAGGGTCTCGTTAGGTAATTTTAAGGCTGCACGAGTAGTAATGATGATGTGAAGACGTGGGCAAGCATCGCATAACTCGGTGATCAGTGATTTAGCTTTGACCAAATGTTCAAAGTTATCGAGTACCAACAGCGACATGCGATTTGCGAAATAGTGTTTGAGTTGTTCGGTTGGGCTTTGCCCGTTTACGTCCTGTAAACCGAGATTGGTGGCAATTGCGGAAGCAACCGCATCAGGATCGCGAATTGAGACAAGCGAGACAAAATAACTTTCATCGTCAAAACGATCTGCGACGTTTAGCAAGACTTGGGTAGCCAAACTGGTTTTGCCGACTCCCGGTGCGCCAATAAGCGTAATAAGTTTATTTTGACTAGCGAAGAGCATATCTTCAATTTTCATCAATTCGGTTTCGCGACCTATTAAAGGTGTAATTAACGCAGGTATACCTTTAACCGAGCCATCCTTGTTGATGGGAGTTGAATCAGATTGACGGGCAAATTTGATGAAAGTATCCAGTTCGATAGGCGCAATTTGAAGCTCACGAGCGAGAAGGGAGGCGATTTGCTTAGAGGGACGGCGCTCCGCGGATTCGATCTTGTAGATCATGATTGGTGAGCAACCAACCTTGTTGGCGAGTTCTTCGCGGGTGTAATCAAGTGCTTGACGGCGGGTCTTTAGCCAACCACCGAACGTTAAATTATCGTACATTTTTTACCTTTGAAACCATATTTTTAAATAACTGTATCAATTTTTGTATAACCAAGCCGCAACATTACATGAAATTTCTGAAGTCTAATAGTGTGTAACCCTGCAGAAGTCGCTATTTCAGGTGAGCATAAAGATAGAAATTAATATAATAATAACAATTTTGCACATATCCAATCGTCCATAAAGTCTAAACCGAGGATTTCAAATGTCTACCGACCAAGTTCAGGCATTCGTTCGACGTTTTGATGACATGTTTAATAAGCCCAATATCCATATCGCAGACGAAATTTTTGCGCCAAATTTCCGCGCACATTTCCCACTTACGCCAACACTCACCCGGGACACCTATAAGATTTTCGTTGATGGATTTTACGAAGCATTTCCCGATTTTGTCATGCAAATAAGTGATACGATTTCTTCAAATGACCGTTTGGTTTTACGTATGACCTACTTCGGCAGGCATCAAGGGGATTTTATGGGAATACCAGCATCGGGGTGTGATGTGATAATGCCGGGTATCAGTATTTTTCGCATCGAAGATGGAGAAGTAGTCGAAAACTGGACGGAAATTGATATGCTAGGCGCTATCCAGCAAATCAATGCCAATTGTGAGTGTTAGGATAAAAACGAATACCGCCAGACCGACTCAATAATCTTCAGAGCGACGATTTGGCGGTATTTGGAAACCTGTTTTTATGTTAACTAGACTGCCTTTAGACAGTTATTTAGTCGAGTCTGTATTCACTGGATGATTTGCCCGAAGGCGATGTCGTGGTCGTCTAAATCTTGGATACCAAACTCTTTGACACCATGTGGCGCAACGTACAGCGAATAATCAATGATTGCGCCGCTGGACTGAAATTCAGCGTAAATCGCATCGGCATCATCCACCCAGAAATACACATCCCACATTTTTTCGACGATCTGCCAATTGGGGACAAAGCTTTTTTCTGCTCCCACTTGGGAGAGCATGACCGTGAAATTGTCGCGCTTGACCATCGCGAAATACGGCGGTTCGCCATAGATTTGTTGATCGGTGAACCCCAACTTATCCCGCCAATAAACAATCGACTTTGGTAAATCTTTGACCAGCAACACTGGAGCGCTGGCTGTAATTTTGGCTTTTGTCATGTTAGCCAATCCACTCTTTCCACTGCTTAGGCATGGTTTTGCCCATCGCCTTCAAATACACGGCGATTTTACCGTAATAAATCAGAAGCCCTTCGCGGTAGATGTGCAACTGTGTTGCCACAGGCACAGGCCAACCACGATCAATTGTTTTGGTCAAATCCTCGTCGGATAAACCTTCCATTATCGCCTTGAGGTCACTGTCGAGCTTATTGTAAAGTGCCTGCAATTGATTCACGCTGTGAGCCAACCCCTGCTGCGGATTGCGGTACGACCAATCCATTTTAAACAGTTGGAGTGATCCGATGTAGGCCGCCTCGGTGTCCGCCATTTCTCTGCATAGTTCACCTAATGTCGGATTGCTGCCGCCGGGTGTGAACGACAAATCGGTATCCGTCAGCAAGTCCATCAACTGGTTACGCATCACCTGTGTTTCGTGATACATCTCGCCGTGCTGCTGCATAAATGTGTTCATCTTATTCCTCCATTTATAAAATTATTGAATGACGGGTGTTAGCCCTAAATACTTGCCAAACTCTGCTGCCGCCTCGTTAACTTTCTCTAGCACATCCTTATCAAGTGGCCTAAATGGTTCGAGTGTGATGTCCACCGTCTTTTTCTTGAGCGTTCGTTTCCATGTCCCGACCACTTGACCATCGTTGACAATGGTCGGCTTAAAAACGCCATTGCCACCGGGGCAAATCGCGTCCAGAAATTCGGGTTCGACCACCATCGTGCGGTCTTTATAGCCGAGGATATACTCGTCAAATCCCGGCAGTAGATACAGCGTGCGTTCGGGGTGCTTATGCTTTTCCTGTGACAGCCAATAAACTTGTCCGTTGATGGTTTCCTCAATCAGCTTAGATTTGACGTTCTCAAGTCCCGCCCGCGCTTCGGTAATCGGCAGCCCTGACCAGTTAACAAAATCTGCAAGAGTCGCAGGTCCGCGACTGCTAAAGTATCGCAGCGCCAATGTTGCTAGAGCTTCATCTTTGGGCAGCGTTTTACCGTCTTTGAGAATATGAAAGGTGGTATCTTTGCCCTTCATCTCACCCTGATAAACTCGCCGTTCGAGTCCCGCCCGTTGCAACAGGAAGACTCCGCGTTGTCCGGCTGTCGAAATATTGTTAGCTTCGAGGATGCTGAACAATTCCGGTCGAGTCAGATGTTTGCCATCTTCCAAAGCCTTTGTGATCAATTCGATGCTGCGAATCAAAGTTGGTTCGTCTAACTCTAATTGTTTATAGCGGCCTTTGTTGCCTGCAATCTGGCGTGGCGCAAGCAAGCCCAGAATCCAATGAATATCTTGCGGTGCGACGAAGTGAAGTGTCCCACGCATTGCCCATGTCCGCATCACCACACCGTCGATAATTGCCTGCTCAATTTCGGCATCGGTGCTGCCTGGTAAGCGCAAACCAAACGCCCATTTTGTGCCGAGGTAATCTTGCCCCTGCATCGCGCCCAACCATGCCACGACCTCAGCCGCATCCTTAAAATGAGGATGCGAAATTTGCTGATGGTACAATCGGCGCAGCCCTGCATTTGCTGTTTTTCCCGTCAACGTCATACCCCCTCATAGGCGAATCCGCTTTGCCCAACACATTCATTATAGTGAATTTTGAGTTAGTTTGCGAACAAATTTTCTCTTTTGGGATAAAAATCACTCCATTTTGGATATAATGCGTTCACTGAAATAAGCTTGTGGCAAAGGAACTGGCATGAACCGTACCGATAGGCTGCTGGCGATTGTCCTCGAAATACAGGCCAAGAAACACATCCGTGCCGAAGACCTTGCCGCCACTTTCGAGGTGACCAAACGGACGATTTACCGTGATGTGCAAGCACTTTCCGAATCGGGTGTGCCGGTGGTGGCGATTCCGGGGCAAGGCTACTCGCTGGTTGAAGGTTATTTCTTGCCGCCGCTGACGTTCAGTGCCGACGAAGCGATTATGTTATTACTCGGCACGGATTTTGTCGCCCAAAACTTTGACGCGCAGTATCGGCGTGCTGCCCAATCTGCCAGTCATAAAATTGTGGCGGTGCTGCCTGACAAACTGCGACAGGAAGTGGAATATCTAGAGAGCAGTATCCGTTTCGTGGCACTTAATGGCCCATTTGCGCCCGAAACCTTGCAACTGCTGCGGCGGGCAATTATCCAACATCGGACGGTACGCTTTCGTTACTATTCACGCCCTCGTGATGGCACGTCCAGTACACCCAGCCTGCGTGATGCTGATCCTTATGCGCTGGTTCATATCGGCAGCGTGTGGCTTTTGATCGCTTACTGTCACTTGCGCCGCGAGAAGCGCCATTTCCGCATCGACCGCATGGAAGATTTAGTTATTCTCGATAAGGTCTTTAACCGTCCCGTGGATTATCAGATTAATCGGGAGGAGCGTAATCGGAATGTCGTGGTAAAAGCGCTTTTCGACCCTGAGACTACCCGATGGGTGCGCGAGAATCCGTCCTATTTTCAAGTGGCGGAAGCGGAACAAGCAGATGGTTTGCTTATCACTTTGACCATCGAACAACCCGGTGACATCTTGAATTGGCTGCTGAGTTGGGGATCGCACGTTCGCATTTTGGAGCCTGATTTTTTGCGCGAGATACTACTGCGAGAAGCACACGGTGTCATTGAAAACCACGCTGAAAACCCAGTTTCTAAATAACCCGAGTTTTTGGATAGGTTATGCAAGGGTTTTGGGTAAAGTCCCTGTTTGGTAGAAAAACGCAAGGTCGCAAGATGTACGCGCATCTTTAGTCCCGGCGCTCAAACTCGTCGGGCGTTGGTCTTTGAAAGAAACCAATCCACGGTTTCATCATTTCTTCAGGAATGTAGAAACTTGTTGGCGAAGACTGTGCATTTCTTGCCGTAAGCCGTTGCATCAGCTCATCTGCCGGCACATCGAGAAAGTGTACTTCACTACTCGCCCCAAGTTTCTTCGCTCGAGACCGATAGTCTTCGCGTTCCTCACGTGCCCAAAAACCGAAATCGAGTATGACGTTCGTTCCCAATTCAAGTGCTCTACTGGCGACCTTCCAAAGCATCATCTCAATGAGAGTGTGTCTAGCATCGTGTTCCGGATGCTCAGCATCTTGACCAAATAGGCTTATATGCCATTCATCCGTATTTAGACGAAGGGCCGATTGTTCATGCTCAAGTTTTTGCGAAAGCGTTGTTTTTCCAGAACAAGGAAGTCCAACCATTAAATGGAGAGTCGCCATACTGATTTCTCCCGATATTTGTGTATGAACCACTAAAAATTATATGTTCAACCTGAATTTTGAAAAGGGAAGCCTATCTGACGCGAAACTGGGTTAAATAGCCAAAACGCTACTGACATAATGGTGTCAGTCCGCTCTCTTACAATGAGATTGAAAGTGTGATCAACCCATTAAGGAGAGCCAGCCATGAACCTGAATTACATCCTCGTCTATGTGAACGATTTCCAGAAGTTGAAGTCCTTTTATATCGATTCACTCGGTATGACAGACCTCGGTTCCATCGCCTCAGACATCTTTGCGACGCTTCGTGCATCCGACGGCGGCGCGATCATCGGGCTGCAAGATAAGAAATCAACTCCGCTTCCGCCTGCTCAAGAACAGCATCCCGGCAGCGTCGAACTGAGCTTCGCTGTTGAAGATGTCGATGCCACCTACCAGAGTTGGAAGGAAAAGGGTGTCGAGATCATTGCTGAACCGGCAGATATGCCTTTCGGTCGTTATATGCTCGCCAAAGACCCCGAAGGACATTATCTTTCAGCCTATCGTTTTAATCCACGCTAGATAATCTCTCGAAGTTTCTATCGTATTTGGCTGCTGTAGGAATGGTCTTAGGCAGGTAGCACCAGAGTAAGTGGTGCTACCTATAACGAATGAAAAGCTCGACAAAGTTACATCAGATGGACTAATCTGAGAGGTTGAGAACCTTTTTAATAGCCTCCTGCACAAGGGCAATCAATTCATCGACACCCGCGGGCGAACTTGGAGCAGCCTTGAGTCGTTCAAGCTCATGTATGAAAGTCTCCAACGGGCCGATATGCCGAATATGCTGTGCCGCAAGATTAAACTCCCGTTTGGCGAGTTGTAGATTTCCGAGGACAAGATGCGCCGCGCTCAGATCAAAGCGCGTCCAATAGTCGAATGGATTAGCCTCCAGCATTCGAGCGGATATTGCCATAGAGCGCTCGTAGTATTGTTTAGCTTCCTCCAGATTGCCGTCCAAGTAATACAATGATGCCAGATTGATGACCGGATAAGAATTTTGTGGTGTCACGAGTTCAGCCGCTTGATAGGCTTCAATCGCCTTATCGGTGCGGTTCAGGCGTTTGTATAGACCGCCAAGCACCGCTTGGAACGATTCACCGTTAATATCGCGCACAGCAGGGTCTTGTGACAACGCTCGAAGAAACAACTCCTCTGATTCCTTGTAGCGCTGTTGCTTCTCCTCCGAATCGGGCATCTTGTCGGCCTGCAAGCGCAGCGCATAAGCCAGCGACGCTTCGGCAGGCGGGTATTCTTCGTTTTGTGTCAAAGCGAGTTTCAGGTGTTCAATACCCTTTTCGATCTGGCGGCGATCCTCCGTATAGAGATAGCCCAGGAAATAATTCGTGGTGGGATTTTCAGGATCAAGCTCATAGGCTTCCTGGTAGATGCGCAGCGCCGATCGGATATTCCGGGCTTCCACCTGCTTTTCTCCAAGTTGGAGCAGTGAGAGCGCACGAATGGCAAGCAAGGTATGATGATCGCTTTGGGCGCGCACATCATCGGCTGCGGATTGTACATTTTGGCCGACGATGATGATGGGCAGCAGCACCAATTGCAAGAATGTCTGAGCAATCCAGCTCACGATGATGATGGGATCATGGGAATGGATGGCAGCCGGTAGCGAGACAAGCGCAATCATCGCGAAAAGGTACGCGCACCACATCGAACCAACGGATTTTGTAACGAGTATCGCGACGCGCTTGTTAAAACGACCGATTAGGCTTTCACCGTGTACGGCGTTGCGATTAGCTTGCGCTAAGTCCAACTTGGGAATGGGAGTTCTTGATTCGTTTTCCATAATACTTTCTTTTAGGTTATAAGCTTCAAAGTATGATGAGGCGGAATTGTCGCATATGTTGCCTATTATAGATGCTGAAGCAGCATTGAACCGCTTTGCTTTTGCATCTCACAAATCAGACGCGTTATACTTCACGCCACTTGCATCCAGTTATCAGAAAGAAGTGATCGGTATGTCTACCCTCAATCCTCAACGGACGCTTGACGAACTTAAGGAACTCCGCACGCTGACTGCCGACGAAAACGGCGCACAACGCATCGCATGGACGGATACATGGGCTAAAGCGCGGGCATGGCTGCGTACTAAAATGGAACAACTCCCCGTCACTATCGAAACTGATGAAGCCGGTAACGTCTGGACGACGCTCAAAGGTGTGTCCGATGATGTGGTGATCATCGGCGGGCATATGGACTCAGTGACCAATGGTGGTTGGTTAGATGGCTGCCTGAACGTTCTCGCCGGATTAGAAGTCATGCGCCGTATTGCCAGTGAAGGCACACCGCCTGTGACCTTGCGTTTGGTCGATTGGGCGGATGAAGAAGGCTCACGCTTTGGTCGCAGCTTGCTCGGTTCAAGCGCCTGCTCCGGCACACTGGTCGCGGATGAAGTTCGGGATCTTAAGGATAAAGATGGTATCCGGCTCGAAGATGCGCTGGCGAATTTTGATGTTAATCTCGATATGGCGACCGAATCGCACAAGCAGCTCAAGAATGCCAAAGCCTATCTCGAATTACATATCGAGCAAGGGCCGGTGCTGGAAAGTATGGATTTGCCGCTGGGTGTCGTGTTAGGCACCGTCGGTGTGGAGCGCCACGCCATTCAGTTCGTCGGACAGGAGGCGCACTCAGGCTCAACGCCGATGGACAAACGAAAAGATGCTCTCGGTGGTGTCAGCAAGCTGCATCTCGACATTCGCCAGATTGCCAAAACACATAAAGGTGTTGGAACCGTCGGGCGTGTGGTCACCCATCCCGGCATTGTGACGGCGGTTGTTGGGCGTGCCGATATGACGCTCGACCAGCGCCATCTGGACGCGGGTGAACTGGCTGCCATGTTGAACGAAGCCAAAGCCGCCAGCGAACGTATCGCCGATGAGGAAAATATCGAAGTGTCGTGGAGCAAACTCTGGCAGATTCAACCGCTGCCCTTCCACCCTGACCTGATTGAACTGTGCGACCAAGCCATCATTGAAACGGCTGGTGTATCACACCGTTTGCCCAGCGGCCCGCTGCATGATGCCGCCGAAATGGTACGCGCCGAAGTGCCAACCGTCATGATGTTCGTTCAAAGTTTGCGCGGCATCTCGCACAACAAAATTGAAGACACCAAAGAAGAACATATCATGCAGTCGGTGGAAGCGATGGATAAGCTGACCACCAAGACCATGCAGTGGATTGTGAACAGCTAATCAGTTCTTTCGTTTGATCAATCTTACAGGCACATGACGATGTGCCTGTATTTTTCTTAAATTTTGTAACGTGTAACTTCAAACTATGAAAATCATTGTCGCCTCAACCAACCCTGTCAAAATCCAATCGGCTCTGCACGGATTCCAGCAGATGTTTCCCGCCGAGTCCTTCACTGTCGAAGGCATCAGTGTTCCATCGGGTGTCAGCGACCAACCCATGACCGATGAGGCGACGTTGCAAGGGGCTATTAATCGGGCAATCAACATCCGCACTTCGCATCCTACCGCCGATTATTGGGTCGGCATCGAAGGCGGCTGCGAGGAAAAACACGGCGAACTCTGGACATTCGCATGGGTCGTTGTATTAGGAAATAGCTCCCCCTCGCGGTACACGGAGAGAGGGTCGGGGGGCGAGGTTAATGGAGTTTCTGGCAAAGCCCGCACCGGAGCCTTCATGCTGCCGCAGGAAGTCGCCACGCTTGTCCGTTCGGGCATCGAACTTGGTCATGCTGATGATCAAGTGTTTGGGCGCTCCAACTCCAAACAAACCAATGGCGCGGTCGGCCTCCTCACTGCTGATCTCATCGACCGTCAGCGCTACTACGAACACGCGGTGATCCTCGCACTGGTTCCCTTTAAAAATCCCGCACTCACGTGGAATCAAACCTGACCACCCCAATTTGTGAGGGGCAATAGCTCAATAAGCAGGCTTATGATGCTCAAGGATAAACGCTTGAGGCGCAATTATGAGTAATTATTTCCTACTCGATAATGACTATAAGGACTTCAACTTCCATAATAAGCATAATTTGAAGTTTCGAACGGTTTATGGAGAACAACACACTTTTATCGTGTTGGCTGTAATTCTAGCCATCTTTTTTCCCTTGGTGCTCTTTGATCTGACAACCAAGGTGCTGCTTCCTGATTTCATCTTTTTGACGTTCGGCGCAACAACCCAAGCTGTGGTCGCGAAAACTTGCCAGAGTCCATCTACCGCTTTCACATATACATTTGATGGCATAGATGCTTGGCGGAATGTCCAACATTACGAAGGTCAAGATTACGCAACTTCGTCACTTTTATGCCCGGAAGTCAGTGATCGAATCGAAATTTTCTATATTCAAGGTCATCCTCAAACTTCTCAAAAAGCTGGAGACTCTGGCGCGATCTCTATAATGATCTTCGGAATCATCGACGCTTATGGTTGTTATTGGCTGTGGAAGCTGCTGCAAGAGATTCGAGCAATCATAAATGCGCGTCCCAAATATGACAAACTAAAAAGAGCTTCAATGATTGTGAGTGGTGTTATCAACCATGCTGGTAAAGCGCCCAAAGCCACATTTGCGGTAAGGTGGAGTGGTAATTACATTGAGGTGGAATATGAATTTGTTGCTGATAATCGCATCTTTAGGCATAAACAAGTCAAGCGTCGTGATGATTTAAGAGATAACCTCCTACCACCACCCGGTACGCCTGTGCGTGTCTTGTATGCCGCTGCCGATACCTACATAATGCTCTAAGGCAATCCGATTTGGTTAGTCGCTAGATCAGCGAGAGAACCACTTTAATCAAAAAGTTGGCGTAGTAACCATGCAGGACATAAGTAGTCTTCCGTGTCATATTGCGTTTGAGCTTATTCAATCCAGACATACTACTCTCTCGAACTCCGCTTGCTGAACGTGTGAAATCAACTGGTGATCGTCAATAACGCGAATAGTGATTAATCTGTTTGGGTGAGCATCGACTGAGGCAAGTCAATGTTGTCGTGTTATTTTATGAATGAACAATTAAGAACACAACCTTATTGTCAGTCAAATCTAGCCTTTGCAAGGATTAAGGCTGTCTTTTCATGAATAAATTGTAATACTCTTAATGGGTGTCCGTTTTAGTATCCTAAAGAAGTCAATGGATGCCCCTCCCTAGCACTTCAAAAGTTTGCATATTCGAACATTCGACAATGTCACATTAAAGATTTGTAGTCGATTGTAGGAATCGATTTGAGATCATTATTAAGGTCAAAATGGTTCAAAGTGGACACTCTGTATTCAATAATGCTTAATTTCAGACTCAAATTGTGCCATATCGCATTT
>JBBSBM010000107.1:0-23809 GCA_038251275.1 Aggregatilineales bacterium | reverse complement strand
CGCGGCCTAGAAGCCGTTTTAGAGAAAATTACCCGTGATTTCCTGCGTTTTGCCCTGAAGAACCAGCGTCGCAAATCGCCTTCCTCTTTTCAGTCTTTTTCTCTTGCTAATTCTTAGGTTGATGCCTATGGGTCTCAGACCGTTCCCTACAAGACGACAGTGGCATCTGTTTAAAATGCATTGTCTCCTGAAGTGCGAATGAGCGTTACGAAGGCAGAACCCACTCTGGTTCGGGAATATCGGCAACGCAAGTTCCATCGGGTTTGGCAGTGGGGTCTTCGAGGAAGGCCAGCATGATACCCTGCGTGCATTCATCGAGGTCGATGACACCGTGACCACCACCGAGGAACAAGAAAAATGTGCTGTTGCTTAAGTGGCTAGCGGCACTTTCTGCCCATTTGGCAGGTGTAATCGGGTCAAATTCACCGGCTACGACCAATGTAGGAATATCGCTCACAACCGGCTGTGTTTCGATCTTATCAGCCGCTTTGACACCCCACGTCTGACAGTCACTAAAAGTTGATTCAATAGTGCTTACGCTGTTGTCATGCAGTAAAGGAGGGTCGGCAGGAACATTGGCAATGGCTTTAGCTTCGTCGTTAAAGGCCACTTCTTCCTGACAATCCACCGAATTATTCATGCCTTCGCTGTCGGAAATATCCGCGTCTGGAGATTGGCGACGAGCCGGTTCACCAGCATCGCCTGCTTCAAGCGTGTCTAAGGCCTCATAATTTCCGTTGGCGACTTCGGTAATGACCATTGGAATGCTCGGAATACTGGTGCTGACGTAAAGAATCTGGAAAAGACGGTCAATTAGATCGGTGCCAGCGAGGGTTTTGTCTGTGCCATCAGCGCCCGTATAATTAGCTGGCTCGTTGTTCAACTTTCCGACGGTATCGTAGAAAGTTGTTTCCAAATCGGGATAGGCAGCACTGCAATCGGCGTTATCCGCGCAGGCTTGAAACAAACGATGGAAGACATCGGCTGTATTCGCGCCGTATTCTTCCCACGAGCTGACTTCCGGTGGATAGACCGAGTCGATTACGACGCTGCGAACACCTTCAGGATGATCGCGCATGACAGTCAGTGCCAAACGAGTGCCATAAGAGATCCCAAAGATGTTCCATTCATCGTAGCCAAGTGCAACCCGTAAATCGGCCACATCGGCGGCATTTTCGACACTGTTATAGGCTTGAAGGTTAACACCCTCACCCGTAAGGCGATCATGGCAAGCTTGAAGCGCGTTATCTTCATTCTGCTCCACCTCAGGACAATTGAGAGTCGGTTCAGAATATCCTGTGCCGCGCTGGTCAAGCAGAACCAGATCACGGTCTTCTAGGTAAGTTGTGCCTACCCATGCCGTTAACTCGCCAACTGCATTGCCACCGGGGCCACCGGAAAGATAGATAACCGGATCAGGCTTCACATCTTGGGCAGAGGCATGTAAAACGGCATACGCCAGTTTAATGGTTGCACTTGAGGGATCAGTGCGATCTTCCGGCACGATCAGATAGCCGCAATCAACATTCTGACCTTCCACCAAACCGTCTGAAAGTTCCATCCAACAGGAAGCCGGTTCAGTCGTAGGGGCAATATCCTGAGCGAGTACAGGCGCAAACATCAAGGTAAACAATAGCAAAAACACGGAATACTTCAGTGACATGCAAATCTCCTTTAATAGCGTCATATTAGGTTGATAAAATTACTCTATTCCAATCATAGCCGAGATCACGGTTTGGATGTATTAACGCCGTAATACATCGTCATGCTTGCCATTCTTGACATTGGCGGAAAGTAGCAGTGTCATCAGGCAGATAGTAGCAATGAGGGGACTTTAAAACAATTCAAGTGAAGCGGGCGCTAAGAATCCCGCCCTACAAAACGCACTTTTAAGGTTATTATTATATTTACAGGACAAGGCGTTTAATGGGTGTTACCAAGCCGATATTAGAGAAAGTCACTACCCATGATCGAAATTGTTCACGCCGAAGTTGGAGACGCATTAGAACATGTTATTACCTTGTCACAGAAATATGTGAATTGGATGATGGCAGAAATTCGGGATTATTACCCTGATCTGGACATCAATGAATTTGCATCAGAACACACTTATGATGATATTCGACAGAAGTTTCCGGGTGAACATGTGCCACCGAAGGGTTGTCTGCTGATTGCGTTGAATGATGGTGCAGTTTGCGGTTGCATAGGAATTGGCAGGTTAAGCGCCGCTATTTGTGAGATGCGGACGCTTTACGTGCGACCAGAATATCGGGGTATGGGTGTTGGGAAAATCTTAGCTGAAGCTTGCCTGAATGAAGCTCAAAAAATGGGCTATAGGACAGTGCGTTTGGATACATTGGCGTTTATGGAAGGCGCTCAAACTCTTTACCGTTCGATGGGATTTTATGCGATTGAACCTTACCTCGAACTGTCGACATCGTTGAAACAGCACATTCGATTTTTTGAACGGCAGTTGTCGGATTAAAAGTTGGGTTATTGAATAATCAGCCAACCCCCACACTAGCCCTCCGCCGCAAGCGATGGAAGGACTCTATACTGTTACGGTGACATATTTTCCCGAGAGCTTCGAGAAGTCCATTAATTTGAGTGGCATTTTAGGGAGAATACACATATTCTCCCCACAGAAATATAGATTAGCAAACACTCAATGTTATCGAGGAAGAAAGCGTAACGGTGAGCGCAAGGTCGGGCTGAGGAGTAAGGATTCGGGTGGTGTGCTGAGATATGAGCCGAATATTTGGGTCACGGTTGGCGCAAGTTGGCTGCGTATCGCCCGCCCCTGTTCTTCACTTTCATAGACGGTAATGACGACCAGTTCATTTTCATCTTGAAGCGCGGGTAAACGTGGATAAGTATTCTCACTCATTTCAGCAACGAAACAGCCGCGTAGATCAATGGCTTCGCTGTGGTAAATTGGCATGAGTTCAGTTTGGAAGGTGGCAACCAGATCATCGCGCTGACCGGGAAGCGCTTGATAGAAGTCGATCGCGACCATACCTGTTTCAGGTGAAATGCTGGAATCAGCGAGCGCCGCCGCAACCGTTTCCGATGTTTGCCCACAGGTGAGATCAAGGTTGGCATCCAGTGGGCGAAGCAAATGCACATTATCCGAGTCGATGATCATGCTGTTGGTGGTGGTACGATGCTGCTTCCAGACAGGCCCGCCGTAAAAACTGTCTAGGCCGTTATGGCGCGTTTGCATGTCGCTAAAGCCGCGTATCCAAACATAATGATCCGGTTCACCAATAAGATGGAACTGACCCAAAACATGCATATTCACCGCCGTTTGGGTGGTGATGAAGTTGGCTTCAAAATAGTCGATAAAGTGTTCGAGCATACGCGGTTGGAGCAGGTAGTTCCGAATTTCAAATACATTAAGAGACATGAGTTTTACCTCTGATTGGTATATGTGATATTTAAGTGACTGGCAGCAGACAATAACAAAATTAGGCATTACTGAGTGCGTTACAAGGCACGAGACGATATAGGGTTTTCTGACAGACGATTTACTGATTCAGCTTTAGGCTGCTAAAACTGTCGTTTTCTGGTTGATAGAATCTCGATGGCCTTTTCTAGACCGGGCAGCGAGCCATAGACAGCCTTCACGTAGTTGAGGTTATCGAGAGAACTTTGCAGTTTATCAGGTGTATCGACAATTTGGGCAGCTTGTTGATACAGTGCAATGGCATCCTGTGTACGTTCGAGATAAATCCACGTCTCAGCCTTATTGACCGCACTCCAATAATCGTTTGGGGTTGCCGCCTGTGACGAATAAATCGCATCGGCGATTGAAGACATCCGCTGAATTCTAAGAATATTATCGGCTGGTTTAGAAGCCGCATTAATCCCTTTGAGAATAACACGCAGCATCAATTCATTGGTCAGGCAATAAGTCGAACTTGAGTTTAAATCAAACCCATGTTGATAGCAGACAATGGCATCTTCAATTTCATCCAATCGTTTATGCAAGCCCCCTAAAATGCCCCATGCGTCATCATCGTTCGGGTTTACATCAATGGCCCTTTTTAGATATTCACGCGCTTTACCGTAGTCATTCGGATTATTGTTAAGGGTGGCACGCCGCCGATAGGCCAGCCCCAATTCTTTATAAGGTTCAGACAAAGGATGACCATCCAACTCGCTTAACTTAACCGCCTCAGAAAGCTTGAGAATTGCTTCATCATAATTTTGGGACGCGTGAAGCAGCTTGCCATAGGTAAAGACGATGCGAAAACTATTCGGATTGAGTGTGTAGGCCTGTTTCATGAGTGCCAGCGATTGCAAAACATCGTGCTTATCAGGCGATGGCTTTTCCATGATTTGCTTTGCGGAGTCGAGTAACTCAAGTGCTTTATCACCCACTCGTAGCGCTTGGATGTCATCCTCAAGCTGCTTAATACGGCTTTGATAGGATTCAACTTCGGTTACTGACAACACCCGTAAGTTCGGCAGTGCATTAAAGATCGGGCTATCCACCGTGCCGTTAAGGCGCGCTTCCATCAGGCGGTAAATGTCCATAGACTTCTCTCTTAATTTACCTACCTGATAAAAGATTACCCGTAAATCTTTCAGATCAAAGGGTAATGGTGTACCTTCCAGAGCAAATAACAAGGTTGCCGAAGGCCGCAGCGCCAGCCGAGCACCCAATTCATAGAATACATTGGGACTAACCGCGCTTAATTCCGCGACAACCAAATCAGACGAGTACAGTTGTTGGTAAAATTCATCGGTGATGACCGCACCCGCAAAATCTTCCGAACTCTTGAACTCAAGCTCACAATCCGGATGGATTTTTGTATAACCTTCGATGGCGGCTTTTAACTCAAAGTAAATTCGATCAAAATCCTCGGTTTGAGAAAAATCGCGCAGCAGAGGCTTAACCCGAAAACCGGACACCAAGAAGCAGGTATATCGTTTTTTTACGGCGGTCATTATTTATTTCCGACAATTTCAATTCGATACCTACAGGTTAGCAGCAAGCGCCATTCAGTGCAACAATACCCTGATTATTCAATGCGTGTGAAATCAGTTGTCAAGTTGGTTTCCCATGTCGCGCCACCATCGACTGAGAAAGCTTGCTCCCAGCGGACGGAATTAGGTGTGATGTTCGACCAGACGTAGCGGCTGTAGATATAGTGGCCTTGATGGGGTTCATGAGCGTAAAACTTGCCCGTGCCATTTTTCTCGTCAAAGGAGCCGATCATGGGAATATCGAGGTAACCGCTGCCAGTCGCTGCCCAGTAGAGCCGCCACTCGCTGGTCTTTTGATCGTAAAGGCGAAAAGTGATACCGTGAACGGGGCCGTTTTCGCGATGCCAAACCACTTCATCAAAGTTGACTTCGCCACCGAGCAAGGTACGCACTTCGCTTGTACCTTCGAATTCATCCCATTCGGTGCAACCGACAAGGCGTTCGCGCAAGCGGCGGTTAAGTCCTTTCCATTTGCCGAGAAAAAAGTCAAAGTCGTGCGATCCGTCGCGGATGGGTTGTGCTGTAGTCATATTTATATCCTTTTTAATTTTGATGTTAATAAGCTGTTCAAATACAAAGTCTGGCGATTATGAAACGCGCGTGTGTTCCATGATCCAATTGGTTTCCCATGTTTTGCCGCCGTCATTTGAAAGGGCTTGTTCCCACTGGCAAAAATTTTCGCTGATGCGCGACCAGATGAAGCGGCTGAGTACGTGCTGGCCTTTATGGGTTTCCTGAGAGTAAAACTCACCGATGCCGTTTTTCTCGGTGAAAGAGCCAATCATTGGCACATCGAAACTGGCGCTGCCGGTGGCTGCCCAATAGAGACTCCATTCGCCGGAATTTTGGTCGTAAAGGCGCAGGGTCATGCCATTGCGGCGACCCGTTTCAAATTCCAAGGCACTCTCATCAAAGTTAGCAGTGCCGCCCATGATATTCTCGTTGTCGCATATACCATCGAATTCCTTCCATTCGGTGCAACCTGCCAAGCGTTGAGTTAAAAGGCGATGATGCACTTTCCACTTACCGACCAAAAAGTCAAAGTCGTGCGATCCGTCACGTTTCGATTGCATTTCAGTCATTAGAATGTGTCCTTCTCTAAAAAATCGGTTGATATTTCTAGTGTCACATCGAATGAGGTTATAATCAGTCCTCATTCAAAATGCGTTTTTGAGATGGGTGATATGTATAGTCCGACGACACGTTTATTGACGGTGCTTGAGGTATTACAGTCGAAATCGGCGGTGAGTGGGCCGGAACTGGCGCAGAAACTGGAAGTCAAAGTTCGCAGTGTCCGGCGCTACATTACCATGCTGCGCGATATGGGCATTCCTGTGGAGAGCGAGGCGGGACGCTACGGGAATTATTACCTGCGACCGGGGTTCCGGCTGCCTCCACTGATGTTCAGTAACGACGAGATTTTGGCGGTCAGTTTGGGGTTGATGCTGGCGCGGAAAGCGGGCGCACTGTCGCAAAGCACAGGTGTTGAAAGCGCAGCGGCGAAGATCGAACGGGTGCTGCCTGTAGAACTGCGACAGCAAGTATGGGCGCTGCAAGATACGTTGGTGTTTAATCTGGAGGCGCGTGAATTTGCGCCACCGACATCTGTTATCACGGCGGTGACGATGGCGGCGCATGAGCACCAGAGTTTAGCGATTGAGTACCAGTCTTATAACAATGAATTCACAGAGCGCGTGATTGATCCGTATGGCATCGCGGTACATACGGGCATCTGGTACACAGCGGGCTACTGTCATCTGCGGCACGATTTGCGGACGTTCCGACTCGACCGCATCCGTAATGTCCAATCCGCTAATCAGACATTCGAGCGTCCAAAGGATTTTGATGTGCTGGGGCATGTCTTGGATTCGATTGCCCAGCAGCCCGGTAATTGGACTATAGAGGTGCGGATGCAAACCACGTTAGCAGAAGTGCGACGGATTTTTCCAGCGGATATGGCGCTGTTGCAGGAAGATGGCGCGGAGGTGGTGATGCGATGCTACAGCAATCAACTGGATTGGATGGCGAAGTGGATTTTACGTATCCCCTGCGCGTTTGTGATTGTGCAGCCTATTGAACTGCGACAAATGGTGAAGGATGAGGCACAGAAGATTATACAAACGATAGCAAATGCAGATTAACCACAGAGGCACTGAGCAAATGCAGAGAGAAGAGATTTAGAGGGAGCGCCAGATTTTGCGAACGGAGCAACCGAGCAATTCCTCGATATTGTGAAGCTGTTGGTCATCAAGATCGCCATTGGGGTTAAGTGCTTCGAGGGAAAAACGGGCGAATCCAGCAGGCCATTCGTAGTGTAGGTCGTTCAACGAGCCAACCGAGCCACAGCATGGCATGGTGACGTTGAGTTCCTCAAACTGGTTGCTGAAGGCGCCATCCATCATGCGCTGCCAGTCGGACATGTGTAATTCAGTGCCGCAAGCGGGACAAATCACGCGCTCAAAATTATCGCCGGGATCAACAAACTCCACAGTGTCTGACCACACCCAGACAATATCGTCGGCTTCAGGCAGGATCGACAGCAAATAGTCATTTGCGGCCTGTGCGTGTTCAGGCTGCGGAACGTAGTGAGAATCGGTCGGGATGAGAATCAAAAAGTGATCAGTCATATGCTGATTATAGGACGCAAGCCGCGGGCAAAAACGAAAGATTGTAATAGCAAAGGGCGCATAGCCATGCGCCCCTACAATGTTTTGTTATTTCGGTGATGGTAACGGCTGTGCGGAGGATTGCGAGGCGGCTTTGACTTCTTCAGCAGTGACTTCATGACCACGAGCGCTTGACAGGTAAATACCTTCCGAGATCAACATGGTGTTGAGGGCAATTTCAGCCGAGGGTAAGAGTTCAACTCGCCCTTGCAGCGCGGCAACCCAATGATGCTGCGAACTGTCGTAGGCATCGCCGGTTTCACCGACGTTATGAATACGCCAGCTCATGCCTTCAAGGTCGGTGGTGCTGTTCAGATCAAGATCACCAACGCTGCGGAAGTAACCGAATGGATCAAGCCGGACGCCACCCACTGAACCGACCACAACCGAACCTTCCAGTTTATCGAGGTTGATGGCCCACGCTTCGATAATGTCTAGGCTGAGGCCGCCAGCGAGGCGAATGAACCCCAAACCGAGTTCTTCCACATCATAATTGCTCAACTTTCGGCGCCTGTCATCCATCGCAATTTCCTGATGGGTTTGACCGGAAATGGTCAATGGCGCGGGATTACCAAGCAAGTAAAGCACTTGGGCGATATGATAAACACCCATATCATAGAGTGCGCCACCGCTGGCATGTGTCTTCTGCACAAAAAGCGGCGTGCCATAGCCATCCACAAAGGGACGACCACGCCGACGATGTCCGGCAGAACGGGCATGATAGAGCTTGCCAAGCTGGCCTGCGTCGATTAAGGATTTCGCGGCTTTGGTTTCATCAGTAAACAGCGAGAAAAACTGGATCGCCAGCTTTTTATTGACATCACGGGCGGTAGTCAACATCTTTTCAGCATCGACATATGCACCAGCCATCGGCTTCTCGCAGTAGACATGTTTACCTGCTTCGAGTGCAGCAACGCTCATGGGCATATGGAGGTTATTGTGCAGGCAAACATCGACTGCTTCGATGTCTTCACGTTTGAGCAGATCATGAAAGTCGGTGTATACATCAGGGATATCATAAAGGTCAGCCACACGATGGGCTTCATCTGCATTAATATCCGAAATTGCCACGATATTGGCGTTAGGAATCTTGCTATAGCGTTCGAGGTGCATCTTTCCGATTTGCCCTACCCCGATGACGCCGATACGAACGGGTTCAGCCATTTTTAAGCTCCAAAAGAAATACAGAAAACATAATTAACCACAGAGAAATACCGAGATCAGAGAGACTCGACGGTTTTTTCGATGAATGCCATTGACTGGCGAATCGCGCCATATTCGTCGTCGTCGGCAGGCAGACTCTCAATGCCCCAGCAGCCATTGTAACCTGATTTGACCAGCATTTTTATCAGACGGGTTAGGTCTTCTTCAAGGGTTTCAGGATTTTCCTGCGTGCGGAACAAATCAATATGGACATCCTTGGCACGCGGCACACCCACCTGCCAACCTTCTTCGCGCATTCCCTTTGCCCAATTGCGCGAGTCAAAGAGCAGTGTCAGGCCATCAACTGCATCCAGAACACGGACAACATTCTTGGGAATATTAGAAGCACCCCAATGATTTTCGATGCTGACGCGCACACCGAGTTCGCGCCCTTTATTGACGGTATCCTGAAGACCATCGACAATAATTTTGAACATATCGTCGGGCAATTCAGGCTTGCCACCGGTATCGGTACGCATCGACTCTGCGCCCAAACGGTGAGCGGCATCTAACCAACGATATGCACAGGCATGATTAGCCGCGCGAGATTCTTCAGTCGGTTCCCAAACATGTGAGCCATCAGCAGCAATACACCCGAACGGCAAACCAACCGCATCAGCAGCGGCTTTGACACGGGCGACATAATCCAAACCTGCCTGTGAAAACGTGGCCTGTGTCGGGTTGGAACTGGCGCGAATTTGCTCATCTTCGATAACCAACGGCGCAAGATGGCTGTTCCAAGGATCAAGCTGCGAACAACCGAGTTCTTTACAGTCGGTGATGTATTTAAACACGTCCTGCCGGCCTGATTCGAGTTCGCGATGAAAACTATATGAAGCGATACTGAATTGCATCTCAATCTCCTTACGCAAAAAGCACTATTTAATATGAGAGCGCTCTCAGAAAGCACTCAAAATATTGTCTCACTTGGGGTAGATTGTAACGCGCTTAGTAAGAGGAGGATAGCACCAACATCTGCTTGTTATGGATGATCGCAAAAGTTTCTTAGGGGAAGAAACAAGCACAGCAGATGTTGTGAACTAACGTTTAACTCGCTTGAAATAAGGGCTGTCGTTCAATCGATATTGGGGCTGCCATGCGTACCATACGATCACAGGTCGTGGCGCACAGGCGACAAATTTTGGCACAATCCAACAATTGACGGTCACCATTTGCTAGACGTTCACAGGCTTGGGCGCAACGGGTGCAAGCATCCGCGCACAAGGCACAGGTGAGTCCCTGTAATTCAGAATTCCGTAGCAAGAAATTAGAACTGGTCTGGCAGCTTTCGGCGCAATCAAGCAGCAGCGTTATTTGATCCGCTAAGGCGTGATTACCACCGAGTTCCATACAATGATAAACCGTGGCAAGGCATAACTGATGACACTCCGAACAGTTTTCTATACATTGTTGTATTTCGCGCGGCATATGTTGAAACTTGGTCATATATTCCATAAACAAAACCCCTTTTCAGGTCGGGAAAATCTGCTATTCATGTGTCTCTAATCTGACCATAAGAGATCGGATAGTACATCGCCCACACGTCCTATTAGAACACTGCTTACTGGTGCATATTTTCTTATCCTCTGCTTATCGCAAACCGAGATCACAGAATTTCAAATCCAGTCCGTTTGCTAGAGTATCGCAAGCAGGTTAAGGTCAATAGACAAATTATTTAATGTGGTGAATTTAATGCCCCCAAAAGTTACTCGCAAATTAGCAACGACCAGCCGTAAACGCGCTAACCTTGATATTCCGCTAACCAGTTTGATGTGGCCTGATGGACAAATCCCCAGAATGACCGGTAGTGCGTCGTGGGAAGGCGACTTGGGATTAAGTGATCTGGTCAAGGTTTTAGCACTCAATGGACGCTACACAACTTATGTACGACAAATATTGACCGCTCTCACCCAAGATGTATCGGTTATTCGCTGGCGGCAAGCCGTGCTGGCAGACTTTCTGGCTAATCCGGCGTTGGTCGATACTGCGATAGGGTTACTAAAGCGGTTGGCAAGTTTACAATCCGGCAGTCCGTTACTCGGCAAGCGGCAGCGCAATTTACTGCTGGAAACGGCTGATCATCTGGCAGAACTCGACGGGTTTGTAAACGTCGTCGAAGAATTACATGCAGCGCTATCGAAGGCGCATATCGAATCAGAAGCGTTAAAGGAGGTTCATGCTAACCTTTCAGCGGTGGTGGCTGATCCGAATTTCCAAGCATTGCAAGCCGAGCTGCCGGAACTACGTGCGCCATTGGAACGGATTACCAGCTTAACCATTGGCATCAATCTGGATGTGGAACTCAGACCCGAATCGGCGGTGCTGCTGAGCATCAACGATTACAAAGTGGGCAGCGGTGCGTCATGGCTACTGCGGGTCATGGGCATCGCGCAAGATGATATGGATGCTTCTGGTATCGCACAATTGCATCATGTGCCAGAAGAATTAAGTCAGCGCCCCCTTTCGCCGTTGTTCCAAGACCTTGACCGCCTCTTGACGCAAATGGCAGATCCAATTGCCCGCGCACTGAACCGTTATGCACGCACAGGCAGCAGCACCTTGGCCTATCTGGAATATGAGCTGGCATTTTTTGCAGCCGCCGCTTTCATGATTCAAAAAGCGCAAGCCAAGGGGATAACATTTTGTGTGCCAGAACCCGCAAACGCGAATGAACGAGTCACTCAAATTAATGGCTTGACGAATATGGCCTTGGTACTCGAACAGCCTGAACATGTCGTCGCCAGCGATGTGACATTTGATGATAGTGGACGAATCGCAATCCTTACCGGCCCCAACAGCGGCGGTAAAACCACTTATCTTCGCAGCGTTGGCCTCGCACAGGTCATGTTTCAAGCGGGGTTGCTGCTGCCCGCAAATTCGGCAAGGTTGAGTCCGGTAGATGCACTATTTACCCACTTTCCGGCGTTGGAAACCCGGCAAGAAGGCCGATTAGCAGAAGAAGCCGCCCGATTACGTGAAGTGTTCCAACAGGCAACCGACAACAGTCTGGTGCTGCTGAATGAAACCTTTTCGAGTACATCATCGGGCGAGGCGATGTATCTGGCACAGGATGTGTTAGGTGGACTGCGAGCAATCGGAGTGCGGGCGATTTTTGCCACGCATCTGATTGAGTTAGCCGAGCGCTCACAAATCATCGAGGAAACGGTCGCAGGTGATAGCAACCTGTATAGTCTGGTAGCGGGCATCAGTATCAGCGCGAACGGAGAAGCCGCACCGACCTACAAAATTATACATGGACTACCACTTGGGCAAAGTTATGCGCGAGAAATTGCGCGGCGACACGGCATCAGCTTACAGCAGATATTAGCTAGCCGAAAAGACATAAAACCAATAGGGACTGAACCAGTCAAGAAATAAAAATAGGGGAAAGTCACCCTTTTCCCTACATATATAAGTTGAGCAAAATATCCCTGATGAACTTTACAACGCGTTCATCAGGGACACTGGTTAGGTATTGCCGTTGGCCGCTGTCGGCGGTGGCACTTGGGTCGGCGTTTCCGTAGCGGTTACCGTTGGTTCAAGTGTTGGTTCGATAGTCGGTTCCAAAGTTGGCACGTCTGTTGGTGTGACGCTCGGAGCTGGTAGTGTATCAGTCGGCGCGGCTGTTGGAAGCGGCTCAGTGGTTGATTCCGGTGTGGCTGACGGTACATCCCTCGCAACAGGTGACGGTGTCTCCGAAGGAACGGGTGTAGCCGCTGGAAGTGTATCCACGAAGACCACATCTACCCAGAAATTCGTACCGTTAGCGCTGGTCGCCGGGAAAGTTCCGAGTGCGCCGTAGGCAATCAAGCCGTTACCCGCAGCGTCTGTATTCGCCGGAATATGGAGCGGTGCGCGATCCACACCTACTGTCGAAAGTGTTCCCGGTTCGGTCACAACCATACCACTGCTGCTGTAGTAAGCGGCTATGTAAACCGTGTTCGCAGTAATCGCTATCGGTGTAGCGAAGCGGGCAGCCTGCCAACCGGAAGCCACTTCATTGGCGAAGTTGACGCTACCAATCAATATACCCGTATCGGTCCACAGTGTACCAATATGCGTGCCGGTATCAGCGGCATCCTTATAGAAACGCAGTCCAGTGATGTAACCGCTGATGTCACTCTGGAAGCGAACACCTAACGTAACCTCATTGTTCTGTGCTGGATCGATTACAGGCAGTACAGGTGCTACCGGAACTGTCAGGTCAAAGATAGTGCATGGGCAGATAACCACGGGTTGCGGAACCGGTGTTGGGACAACAGTCACGACCACAGGCGTTGATGTAGGCACAACAGGTATTACATTGACAACCGCAGTGTAATCCGTGAAAGCGCCATCTTTATCTTTGATACGTCCAGCAGCGTTGTATGTGCCTGCGGTTGGATATGGACACGGGAACTGCGCCAGTGTCGTATCCATGATTTCAAAGACCTGATCGCCGGTACAATCATAAGAGTAGAGGAAGCCTGCTGCCGTATCTGCCGGGCCAAGATCCGATGCCCCTGTGAAGGCCAGCATAGCCGTGCCATTGGCGTTAATCGTACCCGATGTGTTCGTGAAGTTGGCAGTTGGCGCACTATTGCTGACACTGACCGTAAAGGTCTGCTGGGTCACACCGCCCTGTCCATCATCTGCGGTAATCGTCACCTGACGGGTATCAGGGCCATCAACGGGTGTCCAAGACCATGCCCATGTGCCGTCTACATTCGCACTCACAGTACCCAAAGATACAGTCAATGTGACACTGTTTTCAGCATCGCTATAGTTACCGTTATTGGTCGTCAATGCACCCTCTACGGCGATCAAACTTGCTTGATTAAGCGAAAGTGTTGGCGGTGTATTTTGAGGTACTTGAAGTATCAAGTTACCACCATCAATCGACTGACCGGAAACACCTGATGATGTGCTAAATACTACATCCACCCAATAATTGGAAGCCTGGTAGGAGTTGTTCGGGAATGTACCTGCTCCACCGTAAGCGTAGGTGCCATTGCCGTTAGTACTTTCACTGCTGCTCAGTGCATACAACGGGGTCACTGTTTGACCTGTAGTGAAGAAGGGGCGTGTTACTGCATAATTGCCATTCGGTGCATGGTAGGAAACCATATAGACCGTATTCGCTGTCACTGCGATGGGCGAAGCAAAGCTCGCGACTTGCCATCCGCTGCCCGTTTCACCGGTGAAGGTCACACTACCCAACTGTGTACCAGTGGATGTCCACAGATAGCCGGTATGTGTACCGCTGTTGGTTGTTCCTTTATAGAAACGGACACCCATGATGTACCCATTAGCGCTAGGACGGAATCTCAAACCCAAGTTGACCGAGTTACTGTCAGTCGTATTCGCTGTCGTTCCCGGAACTGTCGAACCCCACAGCGTACACGGGCAGTTGAACCCATCCGGAGTTGGTGATGGCGGACTGGTGGGTGTATTGCTCGGTGTTAACGTCAATGTTGGCGTAGCAGTCGGTGTCCGTGTTGGTGTGTTACTGGGTGTTAATGTCGGGGGCAACGTTGGCGTGCTGCTCGGTGTATTACTCGGTTTTGGTGTTATTGTTGCCGACGGAACCAACGTTGCAGTGTTGGTCGGTGTATTGGTAGGCGTATTTGTGGGTGGCAATGTTGGCGTATTAGTCGGTGTGTTGCTCGGCGTATTGGTAATCGACGGGGTTAATGTAGCCGTATTAGTTGGCGTGTTGGTAGGCGTATTGCTGGGTGTTAACGTCGGTGTATTCGTGGGCGTGTTGCTCGGTATATTGGTTGGTGTGCTGGTGGGTACAACCACATTCGCTGTGAATACCACATCGACCCAGTAGTTCGTTGACTGATAGCTATTGGCAGGGAATGTTCCGGCCGCACCATAACCATAGACACCATTGCCGCGGCTGCTCTCGGCACTGCTCAATGCGTACAGAGGCGCTATTGTCTTACCTACGGTGAAGTAGTTACGATCAGTGGCATAGTTCCCTTGCGGTGCATGGTATGAAACCACATAGACCGTATTTGCAGTGACCGCGATGGGCGAAGTAAAGGTCGCGACTTGCCATCCGCTGCTCGTTTCACCCGTAAAGGTCACACTACCCAATTGTGTACCTGTAGACGTCCATAGATAGCCAGTATGCGTACCACCGTTGGTTGTTCCCTTATAGAAGCGGACACCTGTGATAAATCCATTAACATTGGGACGGAAGTTCACACCCAAGTTGACTGAACCACTATCACCTGTATTAGCAGCTGAGGATGGAATGGTTGTTCCCCACAATGTACATGGACAATTCAATCCGTCAGGTGTTGGTGTATTGCTTGGCGTATATGTCCATGTTGGCGTATTGGTCGGAGTCTTGGTCGGAGTCTTGCTTGGTGTCAACGTCGGGGTATTCGTGGGTGTATTGGTTGGCGTGTTGCTTGGTGTCAACGTCGGCGTGTTGGTCGATGTATTGCTCGGCGTTAACGTCGGGGTATTCGTCGATGTGATACTCAAAGTCGCCGTCGGTGTATTCGTGGGTGTATTGGTCGATGTATTACTCGGCGTCAACGTCGGGGTATTGGTCGACATTTTGCTGGGCGTCAACGTCGGCGTGTTGGTCGATGTATTGCTCGGCGTTAGCGTCGGCGTGTTGGTGGGTATATTCGTCGGAGTGCCAGTTGGGGTGCTACCCCCCGTGACGAAAATCACATCAACCCAATAATTTGTCGCTTGATAAGTACTACCGGGGAATGTTCCGGCAGGGCCATAGCCATAGATACCATTGCTGATTTCATTACTAGCAAAGGCATACAGCGGCGGCACGCTAAGGCCACTATCGAAATAGGGGCGCGTCCATGCATAGTTTCCCTGGGGTGCGTAATACGACACCACATATGCTGTATTAGCGGTCACTGTGATGGGTGAAGCAAATGTCGCTTCTTGCCATCCGCTGGCACTCTCGCCCGTAAAGGTCAGGCTCCCCAACTGTGTACCTGTAGATGTCCATAGATAGCCTTGATGTACACCTGTATTAGTCGCGCCTTTATAGAAGCGAACACCTGTGATCAAGCCATCAACTTGTGTACGGAAGCTCATGCCTAAATTAACAGGATCGTTATCGATCGTATTGGCAGGTGACGCAGGCACACCCGTGCCTAATAAATTACAGGGGCAGCCATAAGCATCCGGTGTTGGCGTGATCGACGGAGTCGGTGATATGGACGGTGTTTGGGTAATGGTCGGCAAAGGCGTTGGGCTGCCTGTTGGTGACGGTGTAGCAGTTGACCCCTGATTCGCGGTTTGGTCGAAAACAACATCAACCCAGAAGTTGGATGCCACATAAGCAGTGTTTGGGAACCCACTGCCAACCTTATAAATACCGTTTCCCCCACTAGTGCCATCAGCAAGCCCTGTCAGTGTCCCAGCAGAGTAAGCACCCGAGAAGTAACCGTTGTCCATAGCAATGTAGCCAGTGGGCGAATAGTACGAGGCCACATAAGTTGTATTGGCTGAAACCGCTACTGGCGTGGCTAGAATAACCGTTTGCCAACCGCTTATGGTTTCTCCAGTAAAGGTCGCACTACCGATCCGCGTACCTGTAGATGTCCAAAGACTGCCCACATGTGTACCCGTGTTGGCAGCACCTTTATAGAAACGCAACCCCGTAATGTATCCATTTTGAGAAGATTGGAACTTTACTCCTACTTCTACCCCCGTTCCGACATTTTGCGCCGCAATAGTCGGGATAACACCATCGTCCCATAAAGTGCAAGGGCAGTTAGAACTGACGGGTGTCGTCGTCTGTGTCGGTGTACTGGTTTTGGTCGGGGTAAAAGTCGGCGTGACTGTAATATTCGAACCAACCAATACATTGATTGATGCAGGAGATACGCTGGTGTTTCCAGAGTCATCGATTGCGCGGCTCAAAATGGTATAAGAACCATTTGAGCTTGGTGACCAATTATATGACCAAGTCTCATAACCATTGGCCAGAAGCCACGTTGTACCGTTATCGACAGAAACCTCAACGCCGGATACTACGCCACCACCAGTATCAGCGGCTGTTCCAGAAATGGTCACATTAGAAAAGAGCGCGATCTGTGAACCGTTGGAGGGAGATGAAATGACAACTGTTGGCGCACTCGTGTCCGTCGAACTAGAGGCTGCAACAAGACCCGCTTGTAAGGTCTTAGGCTGGACACCCATATCCGCTAAGAGGTTCACGGATGCTTGGCGAATAGCCGTATTAATAATTGAAACACCAGAACCGGAAATTAAAGCATCTTCTAGACCCAACGACCATTGAACCGTTCCAGCGCTAAAAACAAGGGCACCGCTATCCGCACGGTACAAAGTTAGGCTGTGAGCGGCTGTACCATTACCGTAATTTGAACCATAATCTAACAGTACACGATTGGCGATATTGAGAGAGGTATTCGAAAGGTAGAAAAGACCTTCTGGACGATCACTTGTATTGGGTGATTCATCCCACTCATAGCCCAATAAACCCGCGCCAGTTGTAAAGGTTTGCCCTGTACTAAGTGATGCAACTGAAGTATTACGCCAAAAACGCAGGCGCTTAAATGTGGACGATATGCTCATGGAATCCTGAGCAAATCCGTTGACGCGGAACTGTGTACCGGTCAAATTCATTTCGGAATTTCCGCCTTCGGGGTTGAACGAACGTGGATCACGCCATGTTCCTGTCCAAGTCGAGGTCGGATCAATCTTAGCGTTTGCCATTGTCTCTTTATAGCTAACAAGTGTCCGCCATGCGGTATGTGAGCTATCAACGCTGTTTTCCCAGCGCGTTTTCCAAAACATTTCGTTACCGCTCCAGAAAACGAGGTTAACCCCAGCATCCCGAGCAGCGGTCACATTATCCCGCATTTCGGCTGACCAATATTCATCATGACCAACCGACAAAAACACGTTATGAGACAAAATAGCCGAGCTGGAGCGTGCCGTATCCACATTAGCAAAATAACTGACATCATAACCATTGGATTCGAGCCAACGGACAGCGGCATATTCGGCATTCCAAGGAGTTGTATACGGACCGGGATCCATGGTCGTAATCGGTCGATTGTAACTAACCTTATAAGCACGACCATCAGGTGAACCGTTATAAAGGGTGTTACCACCGTAGTTGTTATAAGCCGTCCACGTTGCGTCAGAGGTCTGGTAAAGAATGTCAGAATTGCCTGTATCATCGCGCACGACAAAAAACACATGGCTTGATCCGGAGGTGGCATCCTGACGAACCAACTTGGCGAAGTAAATACCGGAAACGGCTGTTGAAGGTACAGTCCAACTCGCCGAAACAGCCCAATTACCGCAATCAATTAAGCCGGTACTTGAATCGCTCAAGCAAGTTGGCTGGGATTGCGGTAAAGATACCGAAGGCAAAATCGTCGTAATCAAGCGTGCGCCGTTACCGCCATAATAACCCATCCGGTAAATTTCGATGCCGTAATTATTGGAATTCGTATTAATCTTGAACTGGACAGTACTACCGTGATTGACACTGATATTCGTGGTAAAACCCTGAATATTGGTGCTGCCACCCGTTGTATCGATATCCCATTGGGAAGATGGATTTCCCGGCAAGCAATTTTCGGCAACAATTTCATTTGTTGGGGAAGCGCAGGAACTTTGGGCCAGTGCAACATTTTGCCCGGTGAACAATGTTAGCAAAAGTGCGATAAAGCTGAGTGAGGCAATCTGTTTTACGCGCATATTTTCTACAATCCAATTTATGCAACCAATAAACGACTTTGCCGAAAATGACAAAGTAATGCGGCATCCCTAAAGTTGCCGTTCTAGCCTAAATTATGCCCACTTCTGAAAGTGGAAATGTGAGGTTGCAAAACAACCCCTTAACGGTATTTAACATGTTGCATCAAAAAGTTTGCCTACGCCTAAAAATTAGTGCGTTATAAGGCTAGAATTATGAATTTTGCAGTAATATTACAGAGAATTGAGGGGGGAAATCCCCTTCATCCATGTAAAGGGGATTTTGCAAGGTGGCCTATCAAAACCTTACGAAACGCATAACTAAACAGCCGTGGGTTCCATGCGGAACTCTTTGATTTTTTCGACGACAGTAGCCTGTTCTTCTTGGGAAAGGCTGTTGTAGAATGGCAACCGCAGCAACCGATCACTGACATCTTCAGTCACAGGGCAGTCGCCAGCCTTGCCACCAAATTGCATACCCATATCAGACAGGTGCAAAGGCAGGTAATGGAAGACGCTGTAGATACCGAAAGACTTAAGATACTCGATCATAGCGGTCCGTGCTGCGAGGGAAGGCAGCAAGATATAAAACATGTGATAGGACTGGTCACAATGCTCAGGAATGGTGGGCAACTGAACACCGGTGGCTTTCGCCCAATCGGCAAGGTGAGTGTTGTAATACGTCCAAATTTCCTTACGTCGGTTTTGAATCACATCACGCACTTCAAGTTGGGCGGCAAGGAAGGCTGCAAGCACATCGGATAATAGATAACTTGATCCAATATCAACCCATGTGTATTTATCGACCTGTCCACGGAAGAAGCGACTGCGATTGGTTCCCTTTTCACGGATAATTTCAGCGCGCTCAAAGAACTGAGGATCGTTAATGAGCAGTGCACCACCCTCACCACAGGTGAAGTTCTTGGTCTCGTGAAAACTCTGTGTTGCCATGCTACCAAAAGTGCCGAGATACCGACCTTTATATTTACCGTAAAGACCATGCGCGTTATCTTCAATGACTTGGAGATTATGACGCTTGGCGATATCCATGATCGCGTCCATCTCACAGCCTACACCCGCATAATGAACGGGTACGATGGCCTTTGTCTTGCTCGTGATTAACTTTTCGATTTTAGTCTCATCAAGGTTGAGTGTATCCGGACGAATATCTGCAAATACAGGACGTGCACCCCGCAGCGCAAAAGCGTTCACTGTCGAGACAAAAGTGAACGATGGGAAAATGACTTCATCACCCGGTTGCAGTTCGAGGAGCAAGGCAGCCATTTCAAGAGCATGAGTACAGCTTGTGGTCAGTAATGCTTTGGGCACACCCAGTGATTCTTCGAGGATTTGGTGGCAGCGTTTAGTGAAACCACCATCACCAGAAATATGACCGTTTTCTACAGCTTGGTATATATTCTCGACTTCTTGCCCTGTTAGCGTTGCCTTATTAAACGGGATTTTATAGGGGCTGCTCATAACGCAGTATGCTCTTTCTGAAGGCCAACACCTTCAATAACATCAGGTGATGCTGAATTCGTGTACCATTTGTGATACCACAACTGAAGTGAACGGCTTGCAAAACCACACTTTTGGTAAAGCCTTTGGGCAGCGATATTGCTTCCCTGTGTTACGACTGAAACAGTAGCCATGCCCTGCTCTGCAAACCAGTCCAGCACACGGTTCACCAATTGTTCGCCCACTTTTTGACCACGTGCTTGCTCAGCAATCCCCACCAAACCGATAGACCCATCTTTGGTTTGCTGGTCAAGGTGACACGTTACATAACCGACGGGCTGCCCGTCCAACTCGGCAACCCAGACTTCGTCGGCATAAGCTTCAAGACAACTGCGCCGAATCCATGTTTGATACAAATCCGAACATTGTTCAGGCGTAAAATGCGGGTCGTGATAAAAACGCGAATGAATATAGGCATCTTTGCTGATGTTGATTAGGGTCTGTACATCAGTATCTAGTGATGACCGCATCATTAATTGCGATGGCACACGATCAATAAGCTGCTTTGGAACACGATAATCAAAGGTCATCCGAATATCGGTTAAATGAAAATGATTGGACTCAGCCACACGAATAACCTGAGCATCATCGGAGTTTGCTAGAAAATAAAGACCGGCAATCTCGTTAGTCGCTGCCCACTTATCAACCAATTGAGCGCGAGCAGCATCTAGAGTTTGGCCTTTGACACGTCCGAGTCGCATACCAAAAAATGACGTATCCCAATTCAGAAAATCACAGACTTCATCATTCATCGTTGCCACAATGTTGCGCTACTCCTGCTCAACGCGATCCTGAACGGGAAGCACTTCATGAGGGTTATTCATCGCATCTTGCCCCAGTTGTTCACGCACAACATAAGTCGGGCGATCTTGCAAGCGGGCGTGCATCCGTGCCAAATATTCACCCATGATGCCCAGTGCCAATAGCTGTGCGCCGGAGAACAATCCGATGATCGAAGCGAGGAATGGGAAACCGGGAACCGGTGTGCCTTGAATCATATAACGCACAAACACATAGATTAGCACAACCACACTGAAGCAAGCCAAACCAATACCCATCAGGCTGGCAAGTTGAAGCGGTACGACGCTGAATCCGGTGGTCATGTTCAACGCGTGGGTAACCAATTTGCGGAATGTATAATTCGAGACACCGATCGTGCGTTGATCTTCACGGACAGGTATCGCCGTAAAGCGGGTTGTACCCCATGTCAGCAGCACATCGATCGAAACAAACGGTGCGTGATAGGTTTCAAAAGATTGGCGGACAATCGTGCGAAATGCCCGGAAAGCGCTCACTTGTCTGGCGGTTTGTGCACCCATCGCACTTTGTAAGGCTAACTTGGTGAATTGCGAAGCAAAATCACGCAGGAGGCCGTGCTTTTCATGCTGCGGCGTGCCATACACAACATCATAGCCTTCATCCAACTTCGCCAATAATTTATGAACTTCTTCCGGAGGATGTTGAAGATCATCATCCATCGTCACAATCACATCACCATAGGCTTGACGAATGCCGCAGAGCAGCGCGTTGTGCTGCCCATAATTCCGCATCATATTAATGGCGCGCACAAAGGGATAACGCTGGGACAAATCTGAAATGACTGCCCAACTCTGATCGCGACTGCCATCGTTCACAAGAATGACTTCATAACGGGCAATGAGATCAGGCAAAATACCTGACAGCTGTTCGATGAGCAGCGGAAGAGACTTTTCGCTGTTATATACCGGCACTACGATTGAAAGTGAATCCATTTAGCTGTCTGACCTCTTATCGTATCCGCTGTAACAACTGATAATCGCCAAATCGGGCTAATGGTTTAAAGCTGAGCAGCACGATGGTTTTATTGTATAGCTCAAGCCATGTGCTAGTTTGTCCCACCACCAGATAATCCGAGTTGGATTGCAAAACATTATACTTCAAGTCGAAAGGGATGTTCTCATGCCAACGCTGGCGAATGGCTTTATACAAATAGGTGTAATTGGCACGATGAATTTCGCGATGCGTGGTCAGTGAATTCAGCTCTACCTCGACACTTTCGATAATCGCCGTTTCAGGGACATTTGCATCAATATAGTCGGCCATTTCCTGCACATTATTCGCGTCACGCCAATGAGTGACGATTGGATAAGCATTGCCACCTACCACCACCAATATCAGCAGCACCAGTAAAGCCGCATAGACATATTGGTCGTTAAAGTGAAATCTTTTAGCAAGAGCCATCGCAACTTTGTAAACAAGATTGCCCAACAGCAGCAGACTGCACATGAAGCCCAAGAAAGTATAACGCTCAAAACCGACTGACAGGAAGGCATACCAAATCGCCATCAGGATGGCAATTAAGGATAAAGTCACCATTCCCCATTCTTGGTTAGTCAGCGGTAAATTCGACTTACGCCGCCAACCTAACAAGGCAAGTGTTATTAACCCACTGCCAATCATAAGGGTGGTTAATAACCAACCTGTATTGGATATAGTACGCCCGAAAAGTCCTGTGAAAAAGTGAAGTTGCATCGCCTCCAACAATAACGCAGGACTTTCCAGGCGCATTTCGGGAGTCATTCCTGCATTTTGAATGAGCGTCCACGCAACAAACACGCCTACGACTAATGCCGGCGGCAGCAGATAGCGTAGAAACCAACGTGGTTTCCAAAAAGTACGAATTAAGGCGATGATGCCAATAGCGGTGCCAAACGTGAAGATGACTTGCGGTTTAGAACTCACGCCTAAACCCATCGCTATTCCACTTAAAATGAGCAGCCCAATATTGCCCCGCTCCCAACTGTAAAACCAAACCCATAACCCCAATAATATCAACGCAAAAGACGGCACTTCACCCAACATCTGACGACTCAATTGGATGTAACCTACCGCTTCGAATGTGAAGACACCGGGAAACAGCATCAGCAGTACAGCGACCAATCCACTCGCTGGCCCAAAAAAATCACGGGTCAAGGCATAAGCCACCAACAAGCCGAGAATTCCATAAATGACAATAACAGTTCTGGCCTGAATATAGCCGCTGCCCAATAATTTAAAGGCAAGTGCCACAGGAAGAATAGTCATCGGGCCGGATGAAATGGTCGGGTCAAATGGGCGATAGCCTTCGGTCGCATTATATGTTCCGTAAAAGCCATCGCTGACGACGGATTGCGATACTTGAATGCTATAGCCTTCGTCATACCATGGTGTCGGGTAAATATTCAACTTAATGAGCAGCAACGGCAGCGCTATGAGCAGCAGCAGGACATTTACCCTGAGCAACTCACCTCGTTTTGCCGCTGCAGGCGGCGCAGTCATTTTGGATAGAGGAGTGGTCTGTATCATTGCAACCCTTAATGATTAGCATATAAACAAGAGACGAATAATAGTATTACAACAAAAAAGGTTATCATCAAAAAACTCAACAACACATTCCCAAAAACCACGCAATTTATATTTTTATGTAGTATCCAAGAATTCAAAAATCCCTTTAGTATTAAACCGAAATGATATGGGGCAGCATATAATTCTGCCCTTACAATGTCCTAACATGTAGCCGTAAAAAATATTTAACATCCTTTAATAAATACAATAGATAATTGGTAACGTAGGGCTGTTGCAAAGTCGAAAAAAAGGTCTTTCTTGGGTAAGTTGTCAAGAACCAACCAAACAACTGCCAAGAAAGACTAATGATGAACTGTACTGCAAAGGAAGATGAAAAGCTGCCAATTCGTCCAGAAAGTCTATAT
>JBBSBM010000106.1:0-24222 GCA_038251275.1 Aggregatilineales bacterium | reverse complement strand
TTTGTGGTCGCATCGCCCTTCTACCCGTGGATCGGCTACCTTTTCGAAACACGCTTCGATACTGATTTTCAGCTTGTCCGACATGAGGCTTCCCTTTTTGCCTCATTATCGCTTCTTCTCTATTTTGATGCGATTACCCTGCTTGGTGTTGTTGCTGAGATTGAAAATCGACATTAAATGGCTTATTTCCAAATAAAGATAACTATGATCTAAATTGTCAGAATTTGTCCAAGCATTTAAAGTACAAGGATTGGAGTTCTTGCAGATTGTTGAAATGTGCCTCGATCATAGTTATGGCGTGAGGCGCTTCGGATTTCAGAATGGTATTTGAATACATGGGTAATCTGCCGAACCGAACTTTGTCCATCGCGCCTCAGCTTTACAGAGAACTTTCTTAGCCTAGTTCTATTTCCTTAACCTGTAAGTTTGCTTCATCTGAGCTTGAACCAACGTAGAACATGTAGGTTCCCGGTTCAAGTATCCACTTTCGTTGTTCATTGCTGAAATAGCGGAGTTCATTAAGATCGACAGGTATTGAGACAGTCGTTGATCGATCGGATTCCAAGTATACTTTCTTAAACCCCTTAAGGAGCTTCTTCTGGCGATCAATTGCGGATTGTTTCACACCGACATAGACTTGAACGACCTCAGCGCCTGTTGAGGCACCAGTATTCTTGAGAACTACGGATACAATCACATGGTCATCCTGCTTAGTTAGCTGTGGTGCACCATATTCCCACGCAGTGTAGGAAAGTCCAAAGCCAAAGGGATAAGCTGGCGTAAGTCCCTTTTTATCAAGATACGAATAGCCATGATACAGGTCATAAGTAATTTCGGCATCCGTGTTACTAAAGTAAGGCAAATGGCTTTGATCCTGCGGGATGGTAAATGGTAGTTTACCTGAGGGATTTATATCCCCGAACAGAATTCGAGGCAGTGCATTTCCGCCTTCCATTCCTGAATACCAGCCGTACACGATGGCCGGAACCGTGTCATTCCACTCTTTAGTCAAAATCATCCCACCGCCGATGACTACGATAGCTGTGTTGGGATTGAGGTTTCCGATGCGCTTAATCAGCTCAATCTGTGGTGGTTTTAGTGAAAGGCTCGCACGATCTCCGCCTGTCGCTCCCTCATTACCGGACATTGGTCCACTAAAACCCGATACCGATTTGCCCATGTTTTTGTAACCCTCTATCAGCGCCGCTTCGAAGGAAAAGTCGTCACTGGGTTCTGAAGAGATGTATTCGCCCTCATCATATTGATCATTTCCGACAGCAATGATTACACAGTCAGCCTTAACTGCTTCATCTGCCGCAAGGTCAAGATTGTGCTCATCGCATAACACGACCTCGACGCCATCCCCGAAATAGTTTCGAATCCCCTCAATCGCAGTCACCACATAAGGGGCGTCGATTTTGCTAGAACCTGCATCACCAGTGTTGGCTCTGTTTCCCAGTTCTCCGGCAATCAGAATTCGCTTTACCGACTTACTAAACGGCAGCACGCCATTGGTATTCTTAATGAGTACCATCGATTTCTCGGCGACTTCTCGCGCCAGTTCGGTATGCTCCTTGCTGGCAACCAGATCCATGCCGTAGGCCATTTTTTCCGGCGTGTTTTCGAAAACGAGCAAGGTACGCAGGACTCGTAGTACGGCGATGTCGACGTTCTTCTCAGACACGCGACCTTCCTCGACCGCATCGAGAAGCTTTTGCTGATAGTGAATGGGCATCGGCATCTCGATATCCAGACCGGCCTCAATAGCCTTATTCGTATCACGCACCCCAGCCACAAAGTCTGAGATTGTGAAGCCTTCGAAGCCCCAATCATCCCGTAGAATATCCGTGAGTAGGGTGTGGCTTTCACAGCAGTGGTCATCATTGAAAAGGTTATAGGCACCCATTACCGACGCTGCACCTGCGTCGATAGACTTCTTAAAGTGCGGCAGGTAGACCTCGCGCATTGTGCGCTCATCTGCCTTGACGTTTACCCAGAAACGGGAATTCTCAATATTGTTGACAGCATAGTGTTTGACACATGCGATTACATTATGCTGCTGCACGCCCTCTGTCAATGCTTTGCCCAGCTCGCCCAAAAGGAAAGGATCTTCACCGTAGGTTTCTTGCGACCGTCCCCAAGCCGGATGGCGCAGCAAATTGATACAGACACCACCAAAGTAGTTGGCACCCTGTGCACGGGCTTCTTTGCCAATTACATCGCCAATCCTCCGTTCGAGTTCCGGATCAAAACTGGCACCCCTCGCCATCGATACCGGGAAACAAGTCGAATGCCCCATTACGATGCCGCGTGGGCCGTCGCTAAACTTAATGTGTGAGATGCCGAGCCGGGAGCAACCATTGGTTTCAATCGGGACGGGGTTGTAACCGTTCTGATACTTCTCAATGTTCCCAAATATGTCCCAGTTACCGTTGAGCATCCAGACCTTTTCCTTCAAACTCATTTGCTTGAGCAGACCCTGAGCTTTCTCTTCCACATGCTCGCGGGTTAAAGTACAGTTGTCTTTTTTAAACATCATTTCTTTCTCCAAGAAAATTTAAGATCATGCTATTAATTTCTTTGACACATGCCGTCTTGTATATAGACGAACTCAGTACGCTATCGGCTGCTCATCGCCCGTAGACAGACACATGCAGTTGGCTATTGGAAGTGAACGGTTCTTGATGCCAACCGCCGAAACGTTGCTTCAAGCGCAGTCCGGCCATCCGCGCCATGAGATCGAGTTCGCTAGGCCATGAATATCGTTGGGCAACCGGATTGAAACGTATACCCGCTTCCGTGAGCGATACATGGCTCTCCTCGATCCTTTGTGTCGCCGAATCATGACGTAAGACATCCAGTCGAACGCTATCTACGCCAATAGTCTCGGTCTCTACATATTGATTGTTGTGCAGTTGGTAGAGAAAGGTTGGGACATAAGCTTCTATAACAAAGCTCCCATGGTCTGTGAGATGCGCTGCGACGTTCTTGAAGCAGCGTATCTGATCATCTTGGGTCAACAAGTTGAATAGCGTGTTAAACACGACATATATCAAAGTGTAAGTACTAGGAACCGATACATCGGCAAAGTCGCCAATAGTGACTGATAGCTGATCACCTGCCGGCTTAGTACGCAGTTGGTCAACCATCGCTTGGGACAGGTCAATACCGTCGACACGAATGCCGCGCGCTACTAAAGGCAATGCGATACGCCCCGTGCCAATGCCGAGTTCCAATGCAGGACCTGATCCGGCTAATTGCTCGAGAAATGCTACAGATGTTATCTCATCGCCACGCTGAAAGTCGCGATCTCGCTGGGCATAGTCCTCACCAAAGCTCATTACCGGTTGATAACCTTTGATCACTTCGCTTTATCTCCTCAGATCTTAAGCGGTAACTGTGAAGTTCACACTGACGGGTGCAGCAGCGCCAAGGCGTAAACCGCGTTCACTTGGAGAGCAGCCGCCGACTGTTACCCGGAACTCGCCGGTTTCTAGGATACGTTCCCCCGCATCATTGACCATCATCATCATCTCAGGCGTTATCGTGAACACGATGTCAGAATGCTCACCAGACTTGAGGTGGAGACGCTGAAAGCCAATCAGGCTGTGCAGTGGCACAATTGTCGAGGCTTCCAGATCACTCAGGTAAATCTGGAGGACTTCGTCCGCTTCTACGTTTCCCGCGTTGGTCAACATAAGGTGGAATGACACTGTTTCGCCTGCTCGAATAGTGCTTTTATCCAGTGCTAGGTCGCTATACGTAAAGTGCGTGTAGCTCAAGCCAAAGCCAAAGGGAAAGAGAGGTTCCTCGGTAGCATATCGGTAGGTTCGACCAGTCATGCTATAGTCTTCAAATGGCGGAAGCTGATCCAGAGATTTGGGAAAAGTGAGTGGTAGTTTGCCTGATGGAACCGCATCGCCAAACAGAACATCGGACACCGCTTTGCCACCCTCCTGACCGGGGTACCAGACGTATACAATGGCTTCCATCAGATCTTCTAGATCACCCAATGCAATCGGGCTGCCGCCAGTGAGCACCAGCACCACCTTGGCACCACTGAGCGCTAGCTTTCGGAGGTATTCGGACTGTATTGGTGGTAGGGCGATCTGTGTGCGGTCACCTTGATCCTGCGACATGCTCGCATCGCCTTCTTCCCCTTCTAGCAGCGGAGAAAGACCCATGCAAGCAATAGTCACATCAGCATTTCGTGCCATGACCAGCGACCAGTCTTTCAACTCTGAGGGCTGGGTGAGAGGGCTTCCCGGACGATATTCCATTTCGGTGCCTTCTGGCACACGGGCAACAATGCCCTGCAGCAGTGTCGTGAGAGAATCATTGAGACCATAATAGTTGCCAAGCAGTACGTCGATGCTGGCAGCGTTAGGTCCGACTAGCAATATTTTCCGAGCATCTTCCCCGATCGGCAGGATATTATCCTTGTTTTTCAGCAGCACAACTGACTTCACTGCCGCTTCGTAGGCCAACTGGCGATGCTCTGGGCTGTTCACCACGCTGATTGGAATCGCGGTATATGGAACTTCGGCAGGCGGATCAAACATGCCGAGCTTGAAGCGGGTGGTAAGGGTTCGCTCCAATGACCGGTCAATGTCGGCTTCCGTTATAAGGCCACGATCAATCGCTTCTCCTAGACGATCATAGGTGCAAATACAGCTCAAATCACAACCTGCTTTGAGAGCGAGAGCGGCACTTTCAACCGCGTCCTTGGTTACTTTATGACCTTCGTGAAAATCGGTCAGTGCGCCGCAGTCCGAGACGACATGCCCTTGGAAAGCCCAATCGCCACGCAGTGTTTTGACCAGCAAAAATGAGCTGCCGCAGCATGGTTCATCGTTAGTACGGTTGTATGCACCCATAACCGCTTCAACTCCGGCTTCGGTGACAAGCTTCTTAAACGCTGGAAGATACGTCGTGTTGAGATCACGGGGCGAGACTTTAGCATTAAAAACATGGCGCAGTTTTTCCGGCCCGCTGTGTACCGCGAAATGCTTGGCACACGCCGCTGTTTTGAGATATTTTGGGTCATTACCTTGGAGTCCGCGCACATACGCTGATCCCATTTCACCTGTCAGGAACGGGTCTTCCCCCCAAGTTTCTTGACCTCGTCCCCATCGTGGATCCCGAAAGATGTTGATGTTGGGCGACCACATGGTTAGCCCTTGGTAAATTCCGGTGGAACCTTTACGCCGCAACGCCTCGTGATATTTGGCTCGGGCTTCGTCACCTACAGCTGACGCTATTTTCTGGATCAGGACCGGATCCCAAGTCGCGGCCATACCGATGGCTTGAGGGAAGACCGTCGCACGCCCATTCCGGGCCACGCCGTGCAGGGCTTCACTCCAGAAGTCATATGCCGGGATATTTAGATGCGGTATCGCCTGAGCTGGATTGCGCATTTGACCAATTTTCTCGGCAAGTGTCATACGTGAAAGCAGATCTCTGACACGTTCAGCAGTTTCATAAGAGGTATCTAAATAGGCATGCGGCGATTTACTTGGTTGAGTTGAGGCGGATTCCGTCATAATGTGTATTTTCCTTGTCACACAGGGTGTGAATATTTGACCCGGAAACGTGCGAGCCATTATATCGTAATAATTTGTTGTTGTCCCGCAATATAAACCCCGATGAGCCATGATGATAATTATTTATGCCGTTGGTGTAATTCGGCAAACTTTTCGAAATACATGACGTAAAGTGGCTCTGTGATGATTTACATGGTCACATTATTAGGAAGGCTAGTAAGACATTGTCCCGCCTTGCTTATTTTCTGAAGATGTTCAAGTCCCAGCGGTGTCAAAACGGGAAAAAGCGACTCGAAAACGGGTCATTTTTTCATTTCCTCCCTCAAAGGAGGTTCGAGCCCGGTGGGACTGTAGCGGCAAGGATTAATGTGAAATTTTAAATTCTTAATTTTATCCTCAACAAGATGAAGTGCTAAAGTTCGAAGCATACGTCATCACGGTCGGTACTTCCCATCCACTATAGCTGAAGATAGGTTAGCTCATTTATGCATGAGAGATGACTTGTTTTCAGTACTTAAAAGATAGAATTGTTTATTACTTAAGATTTAATTCTTCTCTCCAACATGAGGATAGGATTCGAACATTGCCACGCAAGAAAAAAGCACTCGGAAGTGCTTTTTTCGGCTGTGCGGGAGGGACAGGATTCGAACCTGCGTTTCGGTATAACCCGAAAAACCGCTTAGCAGGCGGCCCCATTCGACCACTCTGGCACCCCCCCATTCAAATGTCTACCAGGCGGAGGGAGTGGGATTCGAACCCACGGTGCCGAAATTCGACACACAGGTTTTCAAGACCAGCGCCTTAAGCCACTCGGCCATCCCTCCTGGATAGCAACATTCTAGCATGCAGGTAACGCATGGTCAATGCTTGATGTCTCCTGCTATAATGGCCTTTATCGCTGTTAAACAAGACACAAAACATGGGTCTATTTGAGCTTATTGTCACCCTATACCTCGGAGTGATAATCTACGTTGCTAATCTAGCTGATTTAAACAATTCCACACCCCTTAACTTCAGTACTTCCTATTCAATTCTGCCTCCTTATGGTGTTGTTGTCCGTAGAATGTTACTCGGTCTTATCACAATGGTTATTCTTTTTGGCATCTACACAGATCGCGTTTTATTCTTTGATTTATCCCCGGCACAATTTAAAGAATTAGGAATTAGCCCTGATGCCGTCAATTCAAGTAGTCTCATATTTATCACGATACTAACTGCTGCAATTAGCAGCGCTTCCTTATTTCTCACCTTATCTCCGCAAATTCGCCAACGTGTCAGCATCCTATTTGGTAATAACACGCACTACAATGCTGAATCCCAAGTGCATCTTGTTGCAATGGTTTTAGCATTAAGCTTAGTAGCCTATCTATTCACAAACTTTGTTATCGGCGGAGGATTGAATGGAGTCGCACAGTCAATTGAAGAAAATGGGATTAGTTTAGCCTCACTTGTTTTTCAAGGTCTCCTATTTATCATGGTAGCCTGCTTAGGCATTGGCTTAATGCTACGCCGTACAGTGTCACAAGCTTTAGAAAGAATCGGGTTAAAATCACCAACACCTCAGAATGTCCTTGTAGGAATTGGAGTCGGCATTGGATTAATCATCGTCTCAGTCACAATGACTCTGATTTGGACAAAACTTGTTACACCAGAGCAGTATGCACAGCAAAGTGCGGCAGCAGCCGAAATCGACAGCCAATTCAATACACTACAAGCTGCATTTATATTAGCAATCACATCCGCAGTCAGCGAAGAAATATTGTTTCGCGGAGCGCTACAGCCCATCTTCGGCATTACTTTAACCACCGTGTTTTTCGTGCTTTTTCACAATCAATATACACTCACACCCGCTATGCTCATTATCCTAGTCGTCGGATTCGGACTAGCACTTTTACGTCATTACCAAAGTACAACCTCAGCAATAATTGCCCATTTTATATATAATTTTGTACCAATAGCACTTGTTATTCTCTTGCCACAAGCGGCTCAAAATCTGGGACTATCATAAATGAATCGCAAATTGATGACTGTCATCCTGTTCGTGGCCTTACTTTGTGGTCAAGTCGTCTTTGTACGCGCCCAATCGACCAATCCAACTCCACAAGCCGAGCAAGCCTTTATCCAACAATGGTCACAGGAAGTTATCTTCCCATCGGCTGTGCGCTTTACACTGACTATTGCCCTACCACCTGATCAAGTTTCAGCCGCTACCCTAATCATTAAGCCGGATTCCCGCCCAACAATAACCATACCACTTGATCTTGGATCAACTGTGGTAGTCGGTGGAGAAATCACCGGACTGGCATATGTTTGGCAATTACCCTCAGATAATCTCCCGCTTCTCTTCAAAGATATTACCTTTGATTGGCAAGTGACATCTCAATCGAGTCAAAGCGCAAAAATCGAAGATAAATTCACATTTACCGATCAACGCGTCAATTGGCTGCGCGATTTACCCATTAGCGGCAATATCAAACTGACTCTCCCTAATGGCAGCACCGCTACCACTAATCCATTAGCGGCCTACACCCGCACCGGACTTGATGACTTAAATACCAATTTGAAGCAAGTCGCCGATTTACTATCCGCAAATTTAAGTGGCAATTCTGCTTTTAATCTGCTGATTTATGACACCACTAAACTACCGATTTGCACGAAAAACGCCAAAGGTGAATCAGTTGCTGTCGGTTCAAATAGCAATACTGAAGTGCCCTGTGTCCCCACAACAGCCGATCAAATCTTTGCGTCGAGTGGATATAACGTCTTACAACTCAAATCTTCAACTCTCAGTGATGTTCAAACTGCTGTCAGTAACTACATTGTCAGTCAGTCCTACGCCCAAAAATGGGCAGGTAAAAATGTTCCTGAATGGTTTCAGGCAGGGATAATAGATTTCTACTCACCGGCTTTAAAAGTTGAATTGAGCGCACCGATCCTCAGTGCCGCCCGCTCTAACAGTCTGCTTCCATTGGATGTAATGGCTCAAGCACCGACTGACAAAATCAACGCGGATATTTGGCGTGCTCAAAGTTATGGGCTAGTCGTCTACATTGCATCCCAAATTAGTGTGGATGGTCTGTACAAACTCGCAAACAATGCAGGGACAACCACCTCGTTCGATGAAGCCTATCAAGCTGCTCTCGGCAAACCCATCGCCACGTTGTTGGATAATTTCCGTCAGTGGCTGTTCACAAGTGCTGCATTAGATGCCTTTACCTTCACACCCTACCAAGCCGCCACGCCCAGCCCGACACCCAGCCGCACCTTGACATCAACGAAAACGCCTACGCCTACTCCAACTGCAACTTCCACCCTGACACCAACAGTAACCGGTGTACTATCCTTAACACCGTTGCCATCTAGAACACCAACACGCACACCGACCATTGCCCCGGCAACCAATACACCGCGCCCAGCAGGCAGCTTAAGCACGCCCTTACCACCCTTAGAGAAGATCGCTACCAATAGCAATCTCAATATCGGTATCATAATTTTATTGATCGGAATATTAATCGTGGCAGTCGCCGCTTTCATTCTCTTCCGACCACGCCGCTAACATCTATTCGACCGTTTGATATAATCATCAACGGCTTAACCGTGAGTACAACATGATAAATCTTTACGAATTGACACAAGAGCAGTTGGTTGATCTTTTCAAACAATGGGGAGAACCCGGCTTCCGCGCCAAGCAGCTACGCGAATGGCTCTACGACAAACGCGTCTCCTCATTCGATGCGATGAAAAATCTACCCAAAGAACTGCGTGCACGCCTTGAAGCCGAAACCACACTCGGCACACTCAATCTGGTGACCGAGCAAGTCAGCCGTGATGGTACTGTCAAGCGCTTGTATAAACTTCCTGACGGACAACTTATCGAGTCGGTGATGATGCCATATGAGGATGACCGTCGAACCGCTTGCATTTCAACACAAGCCGGTTGCGCGATGGGCTGCGTCTTCTGTGCTACAGGACAAATGGGATTCTCCCGTCATCTAACACCCACCGAAATCTTTGAGCAAGCCATGCGCTTCGCTGGCGAATTGGAAGCTCAAGGGGATCGTCTCAGCAATGTGGTATTAATGGGTATGGGTGAACCATTCCATAATTATGACGCGTCCGTCACAGCGATTCGTCGTCTCATGGAGGATCTCGGCATCGGTGCGCGACACATTACTGTCAGTACCGTCGGCCTTGTGCCACAAATTCGACGTTTTGCTGACGAAGGCTTGCAAGTTAAATTGGCAATCAGTCTCCACGCCGCCACCGATGCAGAACGCGGCAGCCTTCTTCCGGTAAACAAGCGCTGGCCGCTAGCTGAATTGATTGATGCTTGCCAAGAATATATTGATAAAACCGGTCGGCGCATCACCTTCGAATGGGCGGCCATTCAAGGTGAAAATGACACTAGTGAACAAGCAAACGCGCTCGGCAAATTGCTTAAAGGAATGTTATGTCATGTCAACATCATCCCTTTGAACCCAACCGGAGGCTATCATCATGGTCCCGCCGCAAGCGAACGGATCGACCAGTTTATCGACACACTGGCAACTTATGGCGTAACTGCTACCGTTCGCGTCCGTCGTGGCATCGATATTGATGCAGGCTGTGGACAGCTTAAAGCATCGGTCATTAGTCCTGATGAAATACCCGGAAGCGCTTAATAGCGTTAAGAATTATTGATTGTAGGGGCGCACGGCTGTGCGCCCTCTTAACTGCCACCATCTAAATCACTACCACATCAAGGAGACGACACAATGGACTATGTCAACTTCGGCAATACAGGCATGAAGGTATCACGCCTATGTCTTGGATGTATGACCTACGGCACACCAACTTGGCAAGAATGGGTTTTAGAAGAAGATGCCAGCCGTCCCTTTTTCCAAAAAGCACTCGAATACGGCATTAATTTTTTCGACACTGCCGATATATATTCCATCGGTGTCAGCGAAGAAATCACGGGTCGCGCCTTGTGGGACTTCGCCAAGCGTGATGAAATCGTTCTTGCTACCAAGATATATAGCCCGATGGGACCACAACCCAACCACCGTGGCCTCTCCCGGAAACATATTATGCAGGGCATTGATGCCTCGCTAAAACGTTTGGGAACGGATTATGTTGACCTCTATCAAATTCACCGTTGGGATTATGAGACCCCAATTGAAGAAACGATGGAAGCGCTTCATGATGTTGTCAAAGCAGGTAAAGCGCTTTACATCGGTGGATCAAGCATGTATGCATGGCAGTTTGCCAAAGCCCAGGCCACGGCTCAATTGAATGGCTGGACTCCCTTTGTCTCCATGCAAAATCATTACAACCTCGTCTATCGCGAAGAAGAACGCGAAATGATTCCCTATTGCCGCGACCAAGGTATTGCGCTCATCCCTTGGAGTCCTCTCGCCCGTGGCTTCCTTGTCGGCAACCATAAACGAGATAAAACAGGTGAAACCATCCGCTCAAAAACTGATAATCTCCTCCATGACCGTTATTATCAGGACAACGACTTTAATGTATTAGATCACCTTCTAGACCTTGCCAAACGCTTAGAAGTCAAACCCGCTCAATTAGCCTTGGCATGGATACTTCATAAACCCGGCATCACCAGCCCAATTATCGGCGCAAGCAAGATGTTGCACTTGGATGATGCAATTGCTGCCATGAGCATCAAGCTGTCCGCTGAAGACATTGCCTATCTCGAAGAACCTTATATACCCCACCGCATTGCAGGTCACACGTAGGTGTTTCATTTGCCACGTGTAATTTTCCCCGTAAACGACATTCACAACAAGTAGGGGCGCAAGATGTTGCGCCCTTCGTGTCCTTCAATACGTCGACATCTCCCCTTACTGCCTAATCTTGGTATACAGACTTCTATTGATATGGCATAATCCACTTCGCTTGCAATACCATATTTTGTCTATGATTTGGAAATAAGAAGATGAAGCAGCAAATCGCTGATTGGAACAAACGGATTCAGTGGAACGACCTCAATGAACAATTTAACTGGGTTGTTCAACAAGGAATCGCAATACAACAAATACCAGCACCAACATTCTCCGAAAAACCGCGTGCTGAATATGTAGCCCATATCTTCAAACAATTCGGCCTGCAAAACATCCACATTGATGATTTATACAATGTTACCGGCGTCATACGCGGCAAACAGAACCAACAATCGGGTGTTATGATTTCTGCTCATACCGATACCGTCTTCAGTGCCGAGACCGATTTGACTATACGCAAAGATAGAGACTTAATTTATGGCCCCGGTTTAGGCGATAACAGTGTAGGTGTATCGGGGATGTTGGGCTTAATCGCCATTATGAAGAAACTCAACATCCAACCGGAGTGTGACGTGTGGTTCGTTGCCAATACCCGTGAAGAAGGATTAGGCGATTTAGGCGGAATGAAAGCCGTCTTTCAACAGTTGCGCCCACATATCCAGTGTGTCATCAATCTAGAAGGCATGGCCTACGGGCATGTCTATCATGCAGGTATCGCTGTCCGCCGCTTACACATCACAGCCAAAGGTGAAGGCGGGCATAGCTGGCTCAATTTCGGTCGCACCAGTGCCATTCATGGCATTATGGAACTCGGCGCTCAGATTATCAGCCTACATCCTCCTGAATCACCACGCACCACCTTCAATATCGGCATCATCGAAGGCGGTCAAAGCATCAACACCATCGCCGCAGAAGCTGGCCTTTGGTTAGATTTGCGTTCGGAAGAATCAGGCGCATTAACCCGTTTTGAACGCGAGGTTCGTAAAATTGTAGATGCAGCCTCAAAACCCACCCTCCCTTTTAACATTGATGTTGTTGGGGATCGTCCCGCAGGCTCTATCCCCACATCACATTATCTGGTTCAAATGGCGCTCACAGCCTTAGAGCAAACAGGCGTAAAAGGTACGCTCGAAAATGGCAGCACTGATGCCAATGTTCCCCTAGCATCGGGGTGCCCTGCTGTCACTGTTGGCATTACGCGTGGCGGGAATGCCCATCGCAGCGATGAATATATTGAAGTCTCACCTATTGCCAGTGGTATGCGACAATTACTTTTGCTCACACTGGCTGCTACCAACACCTAAAACACTCGAAATCAAAACGGATATTTGGCGTATAATTTAAACATCCTTACGCCTATATTGTTAATGATGTGAAAGTAAACTTGATGACATCCATTAATGTTCTTGTGGCTGTCCGTCGCGAACAGGCGAGCCGCTACTACAAAGCGCTCTCAATTCAGCAGAATTTCCAGATGGAAATAGTTTCGGCTATCCAAGATGTCCACGATGCCTTAGCCAATACCGATAAACATATCGATGTTTTAATCTTAGATCATGGTCTGGGCGCAGTTCACGAATTAATTGATGATGTACGGCTGACTCACCCTCGTTTATTTATCGTGTTGGTCGATGAGGAAGCAGACTTTGGCACACCCGGTCAAGCCGATGAACTGAGCACTGACCCATTTACCGAAAATGACCTCATCAAGCGGATTACACGCCTTATGTCGGATCGTAAGCTCGAAACATTGCGTGCTGATAGTTTGCCTGCTGTACGTCAATTGGCGAAAGAGTTACGGAATGCCGTTGGGGAATATGGCAAGTTACAATCAGCAGTCACAGCCTGCAAGAATCTCGGTTATGATTATGTGGCTTTCTACCGGCTGGAAAATCCCGAAACCCTAAGCATGACCCTCCGCGCTCAAGATGGCCCCGCCCCCATTCAGTCCATAGCGCCCAAAAGCAGCTCGCCCAATGACATCATGACGTGGTGTCTCACGCATGGGCAAAGCCGCATCGCTGCACATCAAGACACACCGAACCATCCATTAGTTGCCAAAGGCCGCCTAGGAGCAGTCGCCAGTGTTCCAGTTCTCTTTAGTGGCAATCAATACGGTGTTTTGGTCGCCTTCCATGACCAACCCGGCACAATCACACAGGAAAATGTCATGATGCTTGAACTGATTGCAGCACAATTAGGCTCAACCATCACCAAAGAACTCAGCGGTTAGTGACCGTACTCCAAAATAGCTCTCCCTCAACTAAATGTAGGGTGGGGTTATCATCGCTTATCAAATAGAGTGAAAATCAATTTGCGAGAATTTTGTCTCTGCTACCAATGAATTTCTGTAGGGAAAAGGCATGCCTTTTCCGTTGACCAATGACTATCTTAATTTGTAATTCACCACAATCCCGACCACCTCAAAATTGACCCCACTTCATTTGGCGATTTGTTTATCTAAACGTCCAATTATTATTCACAAGGTTTAATTCTGGTTTGTTGGCAAACCATTTTCTAACTTCACCTAAACCAATATCACCTCTGTCTCGCTTGCAAAGTTAGCGCCAATACCATCAAACAGTTACAAAATGTTCTTCCAAATGGTAACCCGAATCCATCTCATTTCTGCTATCCTGTTGATACAACCCATCCTACTAATAGGCAGCATCACCGTGCATTCTTCTATTTTTTATCGCTACATCCGCTCTGTGTTCTTTGTGTCTCTGTGGTTAAATCGTATTGCACCAGCTTTTGCATTTTCAGCGCCTCGCTCCCTCACATCCGCTGCGACAGCACCCCAATATGCACGCGGCGGTTCGCTCCCGTATATCCGCTGCGCTCAGCGGCATCAGCCGAGCCAGCCGTTTGCATTTTGTGTCGATTCAGCGGTTCCTCCCGTACTTCCCGCCCGCCATTGCAGCGGATAAAATGCAATTTGTGCAATAAAAATCGAGACTGATTTGCACTCAGTCTCGATTTCTAACTTTATACCTTGAAACTTGATTCTTACAACTTCTGCGTCACCGCTTCAAACCGCTCGATTTCTTCATGGGTGTTATAGTGCGCTAATCCGACCCGCACCATCCCGTTTTCACTACGACCCAATCGAGCCATAATCTCGACCGCGTAATAATTACCGTCCCACACAAAAATCGAATGGTTCGCCAGATGCGCTGCGATTTCTTGAGGAGTATGGTTTTCTAAAGTGAATACCACTGTTGGCACACGCTCTTGGTAACGAACCGGATCGGTAATCCCTGCAATTGTCGAACCCGGTAGCCGCTGAATAACTTCAATCAAGTGCGCCACCAATTCTCGTTCGTAGGCTCCTGCTGCTGCCATCCCTGTTTTAAGGGCTAGCCGTCGTCCTGTATATTGTGAGTATTGACTCGCGTATGCCTCACCAAAGTCCGTTCCTAATCCGGCAATGTAATCAATACATGCTCCCACTCCGGCAATCGTTTCAAAGCTCTCTGTTCCCGTCTCCCAACGATACGGAGGTGTATCCTTTGAAGGTCGAACTTTGTAAACAGGCAGTGATGCCAGTAGGTCATATCGTCCCCACATCACACCAATATGCGGCCCAAAATACTTATAAGCCGAACACAACAGGAAGTCACACCCAATCGCCTGTACATCAATCGGCACATGAGGAGCGCTCTGTACCGCATCCACCACATAAATCGCCTTAGCTGCATGAGCCATCTCAGCAATTTGGGCTACCGGATTAATCGTCCCTACCGCGTTCGAAGCGTGAACCGTAGCTACAATCTTGGTTCGGTCAGTCAACGCGGCTTCGAGGCTGTCCAAATCTAACGTGCAATCTTTGGTATTGATGTCCACCCATCGCACGACCAAGCCGTAATCTTCGGCTATCCGTAACCAAGGTGCAACATTACCGTCATGATCCATCCGTGTCAGGACAATCTCATCCCCTGCTTTTAGTGTCTTTCCCAGTGCCCTGCTCAAACTAAAATTAAGTGTAGTGGTATTTGCACCCAAAACAATTTCCGAGGCACTCGGAGCATTCAGGAAATCAGCCACCTTTTCCCTAACCGACTGCACCATCGCATCCGTTTTTTTACTGGTCGCAAACCGTCCACCAGAATTCGCGTTCATGTGTAGAAAATAATCAGAAACCGCATCAATCACCCTCTGCGGAACTTGTGTACCAGCCGGATTATCAAAAAATATAGGTGTGTCTGAATTCAGCATCGGAAACTGTGCCCGCACATTTCCTACATCAAAAACCATATTTATCCCCTTATTTGTCAAATAACAGCTAATCATAACGGCTAACCTCAAAAGGAGCGAAGGCCAATATAAACCATAGTCCCAACGCCGTTATCTTACTTCCCTCTAGGTGAGAAGTTGCTGTATACTCGTTCTATAGACGCAGTTATTTAAATTCCATATCAACTAACCAAATGAGCTAACTTGTGCAAAACGATCTCCAAAGTCTGATTATACAAAACCGCTTATTGACAGATGAAGTCAAACGCCGTATTGACCAACTCGGCGCGATTAACGCGGTAGCCGCTACCGTCAGTCAAACGCTTGACTTGGATAAAACCCTCAAGACCGCTTTAGGAGCAGTGCTAAATGTTGTCGGGGCAGAAGCCGGAGGCATCAGTCTTATTGACGAAAAGGCAAATGAAGTCATTTTGCGGGCTCAACAAGGTTGGCCGGACGACTTCACCAATCCGCCTATGCGAATTCCATTGGGTGAAGGCATGTCCGGAAAAGTAATCTCCACCAATGACATCGTAGTTGACAACGACTTCAATGAAACCGATGTGTTGGCGGTTCCGCGCTTCCATGACGAGAAATTTCGCTCTATCGTCATGGCTCCAATGCACGCCCGTAATAAAATTATCGGCATCCTCAGCTTGATGAGTAATAAGCCTAACAGTTTCAATGAAGAACTTATCAACGTCTTACGCGCTGTAGCCGATACGGTGGGAGTAGCGATAGATAACGCTCATCTCTACGAAACGACCTCAGAACACGAAAAGCAACTGAATGCTGTACTCCAATCCACAACTGATGGCATGATCGCAACTGACCAATCGGGTTGCATTAGTATGATTAACCAGGCAGCACAAAACCTGTTTGATGTGGATGCCCGTAAACTTATTGGTACACCACTTCGCGATGCACCTATCCACGCCAAAATACGTGAATCCCTGCTTTATGCCCTTTCATCTCGCACAACAGAGAACAAATCCTTCCAAACAACGCTTGAAAGTGGTCGCGTCTTATCAAGCATCGTTTCGCCTGTTTATATCGAAAGTCAGGTTGAAAAAAATGGCGAACATGATGGTTGGGTAATCGTTCTGCGTGATGTATCTCACCTACGAGACTCCGAAATACGCCGTGCCGAGTTCATGCGCGCGGCCGCCCACGATATGAAAAATCCCTTAGGTGTGGCGCTCAGCGCTATGCATATGTTGCAGGACTATTATGGCAATGCCGACCCAACTGCAATGGAAATCATTCGCTTAGCGCTCAACGGGATTAATCGCTTACAAGCGCTCATCAATGATTTGCTTAACCTTGAACAAATCGAAAGTGGATTGGGTATTTCTAAAGCCGAGTTTAATATGAGCGAATTGATTCGCGAACTCTTTGACGATATGACGCCCATTTTCGTCGAGAAAAAAATGACGTACAAACTCGATATTGCTGCTAACATCCCAAACATTCCCGGCGATCGAAAATGGGTCAAACGCGCCATCCTTAATTACGTCGATAACGCTGCCAAATACACCGATGATGGGGGCGAAATTAAGGCTCATATATTTATGGTCGATAAGTTAGTGCATATTGAAGTCATTGATAATGGGCCGGGAATAGCGGTAGAATTTCAACCGCGTCTCTTTGAACGTTTTTATCGCGCTACAAGTGACAAAATTCAAGGAACTGGCCTAGGTTTGGCAATCGTGAAATCAGTTGCTGAGTTGCATGGTGGAAGTGTCTATGTCCAAAGCCAACCGGGAAAAGGCAGCACCTTCGGCATGACCGTTTCGATAAAAGGACTTGAAAGCTAGATTTAAGTAGATTGTATTGCTGATCGAACTTGCCCCGCTAAGTGTCCGAATGCTTCCCCATAGGAATCTTCTATGAGACGGGGGCGCGGCAAGTTTACTGATATATCAGCTACAATTCGTCCCGGACGGCTACTAAAAACAAGAATGCGATCTGCCAGCAGTACCGCCTCATCAATATTATGTGTGACCATGATGACAGTTTGATGAAGACTAGCCCACATTTGCATCAAATCAATGCTGATTTGTTCGCGTGTAAAAGCATCCAACGCTCCAAAAGGCTCATCAAGTAACAAAACTTCGGGGCGTTGTATAAGTACACGCCCCAAAGCCACTCGCTGCGCCATCCCACCTGACAATTCACCGGGATAAGCGTCCACGAACTCTATACCGAGACCTAATCCCGGCAACATATGTCGGGCAATTTCCAATCTTTCGCGTTTCTCAAGACCCATGAGTTCCAGTGGAAGCGCGATATTCTCAATCACGGTTCGCCACGGCATCAAATTCGCATCCTGAAACATCACTCCCACTTGCCGTGAGGGTTTCAGGATGCGCTCCTTACCAAGATAAGACTCACCATGTGTAGACTCTTGCAATCCCGCCAGTACCCGAATCAATGTACTTTTTCCGCATCCACTTGGACCCAGCAAACATACAAATGATCCGGGTGTAATGTCAAAAGTGATAGGGCCAAGCGCTGGCAGGCTATTCCCATCTGGCGCTCGGTAATCCACATGTACATCCCGAACAGTAATTGCTACGCCCATATCACTTGCTTACAGGTGGTAAGAAGCTGTTGGTAAAGGCTTTCTCAACATCAATCGGTGTGGTGACAAACTTCATATCCGTCAACACCTTCTGTGTCGCCTCGTAAGAGGCCTTTTCAGCAAGGCCAAGCTCATCAGCATCCCACAAGTCAATTGTATTCAGTAGCACTTGGAGCTGAACTAAGGCTGAGGCATCAAATTGACTGGAGAGTGTTTTCAGCATCGATGCTCGGCTATCCGTAATTGATTGATGATCTGGTTTGGTTGCAAGGAACTTATTTTGGGCAACCGCAGCATCCTGTAGAGCAGCGTTAAAAGCATCGGTTGTTGGGAGTGTTTCGACATACTTTAAACTACTTAAATACGCTTGTGCTGGATTATTGATGGAGTCACGTAAGCCTGCATCAAAGGCATTTACCATACCGGTAACCCAATCAGGGTGATCGGTAATCGTTTGCTCATTCGTCACAAGTCCATTGGACACTAAATCAACAGCATCAGAAACCGCGAATACTTTAACCGTTTTAACACCGTTGCAATCGCCTGCATCAGCCCGTTGTTGAATTTGTAAGGGTTCGTTGTTGATATAAACGACCGCAGCCTCCACTGCACCAACGCAAAATACGTCGGATGCGTTGAACCCAATTTCTTGCAAATCAATATCATTTTCAGTCATTCCATTTGCGCTAAGGAGGGCGGTCAAACCGTTGTAACTCGCGCCAAAGCGTCCCGGAATGCCTACTTTATGACCTTTTAGCTCTTTAACGGATTGAATACCACTGGTATCGGATACCACAATAGCGATAGGATACTTTTGGAACCACTCATACACGTCGACAATTGGTCGTCCATTAGAACGTGCTTTGATGACTTCTTCCCCGCTAACCAGCCCGAATTGCAATTGATTAGCCGCAATCAAATCAACGCCAGTCGGCTCTTCACCGTTCTGAAGCTGGACATCCAGATTCGCATCCTTGAAATACCCTGTATCGAGTGCAACATAAACTGGTGCAAACTGGATATTCGGCACATAGGTCAGGAAAAAGGTCTGTTTAACAGGTTCGGACTGTGCTTGCACACCTACTACAGTAAATAACGAAACAATCAAAATGACTACTAAAGCTCTGAAACGACGCATATCCAATTACTCCTGCGACTACCTTGTAAGGACGAAGTGAACAACACATTAGGAATGGCGAGCGCGCTTTTGCCAGCTCAACACAAACCGCTCAATGAAAGAAACCACACCATAAAGAAAACGAGCAATCAAGGTCAACGTGAGAACAGAAATAATGACCAAAGGGGTATCGTACTGACTGCGAGCCAGATTAATTAGAAAACCCAATCCGGCGTTAGCGCTGATAAATTCCCCTACGACAGCACCAATCACGGCTAAAGTAGCGCTTATTTTAAGTCCACTAATTAATACTGGCATGGCAGCAGGGATTTCCAATTTGGTGAAAGTTTGCCACCGTGTTGCACGCATGGAAAGCATGAGATCACGCAGGGGTTGTGGCACAGTTCGAATACCTACAATCGTGTTCATTAACATGGGAAAAAATACGATCAACGCACCCGTCACGATTTTACTGGTGGGGCCACTACCAAACCAAATCACCAACAACGGGGCATAAGCTACAACCGGAGCCGATTGAACCGCCACAATTATCGGTGAGAGAAAATCTTCCAAAAGAGGGACTTTAGCAATTAAATAACCTAGAGTAATGCCCAATGACAAACCAACAAATAATCCAGCAATCACGTTTCCAAATGTTGCGACTGCATGACGAAACAAAGAACCATCACTAATAACCTGTATGCCTTTGTCAACAACTGACAAGGGTGCAGGAATGATAAATGTCGGATACAGTTTCGCACTAACTATCAATTGCCAAATTACAATGACCGTGATCACTGTCAATAAGGGAATAGCGCGACGCAAATGAGTTGTCGACAAGCGCGACTTGTGATGGATTACCGTTGGCACGGGATTGACTGTCTGAGGAAGTACGCTCTGGCGCATATAAAACCCCATCGGCTAATGACAAGCACAACGGGGCATGGATACTCAAATAAACTGGAACACAACAACCCGACTTTACACGAAATATAAGTCGTAGCTGTTGTCCAATGTATAGATGAGCAATGCAAACAAATTCCTAAAAACCTAATAATAGGTAGGAAATGTTTGCGCCTTCTTTCATCCAGACTTTCACTGTCGGCTCTGGCTTTAAACCAGATCCACCGTCATAGCCTAAGCTATGATGCACCAATTTGGGTATTGAGAGTGGTTAGCAGATTGCAAATTGGCGACTCGGGTCGCGGGCTTGATAGAAACTATCATACCGCCGGTAGGGAATTTCGCCCTGCCCCGAAGGCTTGTTATATTCAATTAGAGGCAGTATAGCAGAAAGAATATTAGAATTGCAATAAGTTGGAGGAGTAATCAGGTGAGATTTGCTTCTTCCTCAACGCGACCAAGCGTGAAAATAAATTTACCGCCTTTAGATTGACTTTGCCCAACCGCCCAAATTTTGCCACCGTGTGCTTCCACAATATGTTTGCAGATAGCGAGTCCTAAGCCTGTGCCTTCTCCACCCGAACGCGAAGAATTCACCTGATAGAAACGCTCAAAGATACGTTCTACTTGGTCATCAGGAACACCCGGTCCTTCGTCAACGATTTCCACAGTCACTTCTTCAACTGTTGAAGTTGCTGACACTGTGATTTTGCTACCTTTGGGCGACCATTTGATGGAATTGTGCAATAGATTTACGATCACCCTCCTAACAAGATCCCAATCGCCCCAGACTCGCAACTTTTTGGATACGTCGTGGACAATCCGTATATCTTTCAGGCTTGATTGGTCTTCCATGCGATCAACAGCATCCTCAACAAGTGGTCGCAAATCGAGTTCAATCATACGAACGATAGACTGCCCAGATTCGATCATCGACAAGTCCATCATCTCCTGAATCACCCATAAGAGCGAATCAGTTTCCCGCGCAATAGCCTGAATACTCGAAATACTACGCTTACGCTTGGGCTTTTCGTCCTCATGGAACAATGAGTCGATGATGATACGAATATTGGCTACGGGTTTCCGTAACTCGTGGGAAATGTTCGCAACCATGTCACGCCGAGCTCGGTTTAGGCGTACTAAGTCGCTTACATCTTGCAGCGCTAACCCTATGAAACGATTGCCATCTCGCTGAATAACTTGGGCGCGAACACGATAATGGCGCTTGTTGATAATAATCTGTTCCTCAAGAGTCTCTTCTTGATATTCGAGTGCGCTGAGGACAACTGACTCTAACTCAGGGGAATTGGTGACCGTAATCAGGCGTTCACCAATAGGGCGCTGCCGTTCAAACAGTTCTTCGGCAGCATTATTGATCGCTATAACCTCAAAATCGGCGTTCAAAACCATTAATGCTTCATAGGCCGCGTTTGATAACGTCAGCATCAAAGCCTGTTTATACGCCCAATCTTTCTGTTGATCTTCCACTTGGTTATCCTTCAAAGCGGTAGCCAACACCACGCACGGTTACAATACGACGCGGATTTGAAGCATCTTCTTCTAATTTTTCACGCAGCCAACGAATATGCACATCAACAGTGCGCTTGTCCACAAAGTAATCGTAGCCCCAGACCTTGGTCAGGATAAGATCACGCGAAAGGACGACGCCTTTATTGCGCATCAGTTCAGCCAGCAAATCAAACTCTTTATTGCTCAGTTTGACTTCTTCGCCAGACCGATAGACACGACGCCCCGTTAAACTTACTTGCAAGTCGTTCGAGTTCAATTCATCCTGTGCAATCTGACGACCAGAGGGACGGCGTAAAACGGCTCTCACACGTGCGAGAAATTCACCAAGTGCAACCGGCTTGACAACATAATCATCGGCACCACTTTCGAGACCGACAATTTTGTCGACTTCTGTACCGCGGGCAGTAACCATAATGATCGGAATGTGATTTGTACCGGGATCACGCCGGATGATGCGGCACAAGCTGAGTCCATCTAAACCGGGGAGCATAATATCTAGGACTACGAGATCAGGATGATCTTGGCGAACTTTTGCCAACCCATCTTCACCATCTCCTGACAAGGTGACGCTATAGCCTTCTCCCTTGAGTTTTTCGGAGAGATTATTGGCAAGAGTCATTTCATCTTCTATCACTAAAATCTTCGGCATATGGTTATGATCTTTCACTATATTTAACACCTCCTGCAAATCTTATCAACGAATTATTAACGAGCTGATATGCTTTGTTTAATTTAACTTAATCATTTAATGATCGAACACCTGCAAGCGAAGTAGCTGATTGGACAGCATTACGAATAGCTTGTGCCACAGACTCAGCAGCGAATGCACCGATAGCATTAATATTAGCAGGAATTTCGCCCGTGGCTAACGCGAAAACGGTGTCACCATCAAACATAGTGTGTGCAGGGCGAATGGCTTGCGCGAGACCATCATGAGCCATCTGTGCGACTTTGTTGACCTGTTCTTTGGTCAATTTTGCATTGGTAGCGACTACACCAATCACAGTGTTTCCGTCTGACGGTGTATCAACCATACGCGACATCATGCGCATTACATTAAGTGAACCAGCGAAAGTATTCCCATCAGGCAGTTGACGCATGCCAGCTATAATCTGACCTGCTAGATTGACGACATCACCAACTGCGTTGACCGCGATCAAAGCCGCAACGATTAAGCCATCACCAAGATCAATACTTGCAGTTCCAATTCCGCCCTTAGTGGCAAACTGATTGCCCATGCCTGCACCGACGCGACAGCCTGTTCCCGCGCCTACCGTCCCTTGTTGAACGACATCAGTATTCGCAGCTTGGCAGGCCGCATAACCCATTGCGGCATCAGGGCGCACATCTGTACGTCCAATGGCTAAGTCAAATAGGATTGCAGCAGGTACGATTGGAACGATAACACCTGCTTGTGTCGTGTAGCCGATGCCGTTTTCTTCTAAATAGCGCATGACACCATCAGCAGCGGCCAATCCGTAGGCACTTCCGCCTGCTAACAAAATGGCATTTACATGTTGAACCATATGCATCGGATGAAGCAAATCGGTTTCGCGTGTACCGGGGGCACCACCCCTTTGATCGACACCACCTATTGTGCCGTCGGGGCATATGATTACCGTACATCCGGTGGCAGCATCTAAATTAGTCGCGTGGCCAACACGAATGCCGAGTACATCAGTTAGCGAGTTCGTCAGTGTCATCGTCTTCTATGCCAATATAGGTTATATCATCGGTCGTGTTGGGGAGTTCTTCAAGTTCGTCCGGTTCTAGAATCATCAACGCACGTTCATAGTCGGGCGGCTTGACAAGAACCGTTATCGAGCCAAGGCGGCCAATAGTTATCCCTAAGGCGGCTGCACCCGGTTGACGATAGACCATTGCTTGGATACCTTCGACCTTTAAACGTCCAGCTACGATATATGCTTCGGTTTCAACAGGGGTTTCATAGACAATCATCCAGTCAGCCATGCGTTCAACAATTCCCTAGATTTAACTAAACCATAGTATGAGTGTAATCTTTAAAAGGAGTCGATGCCAGCAGGAGAATAAATTTAAAGATAGTTATTGGTAAAAATCGTGGATTTTGTTGCAAATGTTGCAGTTGTTACTGCATATTTTGCAGAATTTGCAGATTTCCCGCTGAATTGTCTGGCGAGACATAAGGGAGAAACCGCTGAATTAACATTTTGTGTCGGCGGGAGGATCGGTGGTTATCGCTGAAATGACACAAATGCGGCGGATGGCTCGGCTAATGCCACCGCTGTGCAATTTGTGTGTGCTGCTTCTTGTTTTGCTTTGATTTTAAGCGATTGTTTCACATCAAGGAAATCAATGTTGGAAGGCTTTACAAATCTAACTTAGAACAAAAATTCATAAAAGTAAAGTGTTCGACAATGTCACATTAAAGATTTGTAGTCGATTGTAGGAATCGATTTGAGATCATTATTAAGGTCAAAATGGTTCAAAGTGGACACTCTGTATTCAATAATGCTTAATTTCAGACTCAAATTGTGCCATATCGCATTT
>JBBSBM010000105.1:0-24873 GCA_038251275.1 Aggregatilineales bacterium | reverse complement strand
ATTACCCACTCCCACTTTGCCATAATCGGGACAGCTTGGGTTGGGGCAGAAACTGCCCACTGATGCCAACTCACTCATCTTGCTCCCTCTGCATCTCTTTGGTTATGATTTTACCAACTCTGTCAAGGGAGACCACCAAGATTTCGATTTAAATTTTAACACTGGGTATATAAGAATGAGTATTTTATACATCGACTATGTAAATTTGTTGACGTTGAACATTTAATGTATATTTAACATACCGTCTATGTTTTTTAATAAAAATAGTTTCACTTGTTAATTGATGGTAAACAGGAAGACGGTATTATCCTGTAAATCCATAATGAAAAAGGAGAAAGAAATGCGATTTTTGAGATTTTTATTAGTATTTATGTTCCTTTTAGCAGCAACTGCCGTAGTTGCTGCGCAAGACAAGCCGAAAGAAATATACGTTTACACCGACTCGGATACGAACATCAGTGACTGGTGGACAAACACACTCATTCCAGCGTTCGAAAAGGAAAATCCCCAATATAAAGTAGTTCTGACGATTGTACGTGGCGTTGGTGGTGGTAACACCGATATTGCCAACCGTGCCTTAGCCGCTTTGTCAACTGGCGACGATCCTCAGGTAGATTTCTTCGAAACCATTAGTACCGACGAGAATAAGGATTGGGTCGATAAGAAGCTGTTCCTTGAACTCGATAAGGATAACGTTCCGAACATTGAAAATGTCGTCAAGGCAACCAATCGCTTGCCAGCAGAAATTCCTTATCGTGGTTCACAAGTTTTGCTAGCTTATAACAGCGAAAATGTAAAAGAAGACGAAGTGCCGAAGACCTATGCCGACTTGATCCAGTGGATTAAAGACCATCCCGGCAAATTTGTCTATAACCGCCCCGACAAGGGTGGCAGCGGTGCGGCCATGGTTACCCGGGCAATCTTCGAAGTGACCGGTAAAGACCCGTCATTGTTTGTCGCCGGCGAAAGCAAGAAGGAATTGATTGACCAATTCCCGAAGGCATGGGAGTTGTTAGGCAGTGTACACAATGACATTTACGAAACGGGTTCCTATCCCGCGGGTAATACACCGGTCTTGGAACTGTTTGCAAACGGTTCAGTGGATATGATTACGGCATGGTCGGATCAGGCTCTCCAAGCCATGAATAAAGAATTGCTGCCCGAAACGACCAAGTTCGCACAACTTACCGATTTACCGTTCACAGGTGGTTATGCCTATTCTGGTATTCCATCCAATTCGACCAATAAGGAAGGTGCATTAGCGCTGGCTAACTTCCTCTTGACTCCTGAAACCCAAGCATCGGTTGTACAAGAAATTGGTGGCTTCCCTGCGGTTAGCTGGTCTGAATTGTCTGAAGAACTGCAAACCAAATTTACGGATGTGATCACCGATACAGTACCGACATGGCCGGGTGGAGACTATGGTGCAGCTATGGTCGAAGGCTGGTACAAGAATGTTGCGACCAATATCGTACAGGGTAGTTAATCTGTAACGAAGAACAACTGAATAGCTCACATTGATAATGTTGAGTCAAAATAGGGCAGAATATATTCAAGATGTGACCTCCAAGTAATTGGTTTGTGGGCGAAGGGTTTTCTTTGGATCACCCTTTGCTCACATCAATGGTAGTAGTTGTCTATTCGTATCTACTACACATTACAGTTCGATTTGCCGTAAACTAGATGGTTTGTGATTATTCATGACGACTATTCCTTCCACGACTATAAGTGCGACTCCCTCACGACCTTGGTTCCGCCGTTCGCTTTTGGCATACGTAATGATTGCGCCACCGCTGTTGTTGATGGGGCTTTTGATTTTTCTACCCGCACTGCAATCCATTGTTCGAACACTGATTACGGATACAGAAGGTCAACAGGGCTTTTCTATTTCGCGCTATGTCGCTTTTTTCAATGACCCGATCAGCGTATCGAATTTAGTTTTTACTTTTCAGATCGTTCTCGTAACGCTCTTTACCATATTTCTTGTATGTTTTCCGCTGTCATTGTATTTGCGGTTTGCAAAAGGGCGAATTGCGTCAGCAGTACAAATCTTGGTTTTATTCCCCTTGTTTGTACCGGGGATTATTTTGTGTTATGCCCTCATTCGTTTTCTGGGAACACGAGGCACTTTGGAATCAGTTTTGAGTGTTGTCGGAGTTACAGGCTACAAAACGCCGTACCTTAAACCACAAGCAATTGTGATCGGGCTTGTCTGGGAATCGATTCCATTCACGGTGTTAATTCTAACGGCAGGATTAGGGCAGATCAGCGACTCGTTGATTGAGTGTGCACGTGATGTCGGGGCAGGTAATTGGACGATTTTTCGGCGCATTATTTTGCCATTGATTATTCGGCCTCTTTTGATTGTGTTTTCACTCAATTTCTTGGGCATTTTCGGGAGCTACACGATTCCCTACTTATTAGGTCCGGCAGCTCCACAAATGATGGGTGTGTTTATGCAGCAGACGTTCGGACAGTATCGTCGTCCTGATGAAGCCGAGACACAGGCTGTAATCACCTTTATTATCTGTTCGATGGTCGGATTTCTCTATGTGCGAACCGTCGCAAAACAACGAATCCAGCAGGAGGAATCCGAATGAGTACTTATACTCCGGCTTTGCAAGGTGGTTGGCTGGATCGTTCGCGGCACAGTTTCATGCGTATGATTCGTCGCGATGGCTTTGGTATTCTGGCGCTAGTGGTTCTAATTCTAGTTATTTTAGGGCCATTATATTCGGTTGTTTTGTGGGCATTTGCCGAAAAGTGGAAATATCCGGCACTGGTTCCAACACAATTTGGGTTCAGCTATTGGCAGCAAACGTTTTCACGGGCAGATATTACCAGTGCTTTGCCGTTTAGTATTGTACTGGCGTTGACTGTAACCTTGATTTCGGCGGCCATTTGTCTGCCCGCATCCTATGCGTTTGCACGTATGCGGTTTCGCGGAAGACAGTTGTTATTATTGTCATTTTTAGCGACCAATGCCTTCCCACGATTTGGCCTTTATGTCAGCATTGCAGTAATCTTTTTTCGCCTCAATCTCATCGGCACTGTTCCCGGTGTCATTATGATCCAGTTGGTGAATACGCTGCTGCTGATGATCTGGATTCCGACCGCAGCCTTTCAGGGGGTGGACCGATCTTTGGAAGAGGCAGCTTTGGATGTGGGGGCGTCGCCGCTGCGGGTTTTTGTGCAGATTACATTGCCGATGGTGATGCCTGCCTTAAGTGCAGCGATCTTGCTCACCTTCGTCAATACATTTTATGAGGCACAGGGTGCATTGATTATTGGTTTGCCACGCGTAGTCACGATGCCAGTGTTAATGTACTCGTTGATTAATAGTCAGTTGGTCGTTCAGTACGGAGCGATTGTGTCTGTTGTGTTGTGGTTGCCTTCGCTGCTGCTATTGCTGGTGGCTCAGAAGCTCCTTCGTGGTGGTTATCTTACAGCAGGTTTTGGAGTTTAATTCATGGCAACACTTGATATCGTACATTTGAGTAAAAAGTTTGGGACGGTTACGGCAGTAAATGATGTCGCGTTTACCGTTAAAGATAGTGAGTTCATGTGCATTCTCGGGCCATCCGGTTGCGGAAAATCGACAATGCTACGTATGATCGCAGGCTTCGAGTCGATCACTGCCGGTGATATTCAAATTGATCACGAGTCGATTGCGGGGCTGCCCGCTAATAAGCGACCGACAGCGATGGTATTTCAGAAATATACGTTGTGGCCGCACATGAAGGTCTATGACAACATCGCTTTCGGATTAGGACTGCGCCACCTGTCACGCGATGTCATTCAACAAAAGGTAAAAGATTCGCTGACACTGGTGGGGCTTTCCGGTTATGAGGAACGCTATCCGGCTCAATTATCGGGCGGTCAGCAGCAGCGTGTGGCACTGGCGCGCGCAATTGTACTTGAACCAAAAATCCTGTTGTTGGATGAGCCATTTTCGAGTCTGGATGCGATTTTGCGTGTCCGCCTACGTGAAGAGTTGAAGCGCATTCAGCGGCGGTTGAAGATTACAGCCATTTTCGTCACGCACGATCAAGAAGAAGCACTTTCATTAGCTGACAGGATTGCGGTCATGAGCGGTGGCAGCATTGAGCAGCTTGATCATCCGAGCACCATATACTCAAATCCCCAAAGTTTATTTGTTGCGGATTTTATCGGTGCGATGAATTTGCTAAAGGCCTCTGTGCAAGCAGGAAAACTGCAACTTGGCGAACATACGCTCGTAGCGATCATACCTTCTAATACATTCGGTGATGTTACGGTGGCATTACGGCCTGAGGATTTGGTTGTCGTGCCCGATACTTATTCAGGTGTGAATGGGGCTTGGAAGGCTCGTGTCGATCAGGTCATGGATTTAGGTCATTATCGCAAAGTTTTAGTTGATGTTCCACAGATAGGCGAACTTAAGATTTTTGTTTCCAAGTCGATGCTTGTGAACGAAGGCGATCAGATTTCAATTGCACCGATGCGTTATTTGGTTTATTACGGTAATAATGCACCAATCGAGGTAAATCATCTGCCGAAGCAGGAAGCAGTCTCTGTAAATTAGTATTGCGATACAGTGCTGCTTATTATTTGTGAATACTACTTTCTTGACGATATAAAAGGTCGTTTTATGCCAAATCATCAGCCATTGCGTGTGGGTGTTGTCGGCTGCGGCGGCATCGCGCAGATGATGCACCTCCCTTTTCTGCGAAGTTTACCGGAACGGTATCGCATTCAGGCGATTAGTGATCTGTCGCCTAAATTGTTGGCTGCTATTGGCGACCTTTATGGTGTTCCGCCTGAGCGACAATTCACGCGCTTTGAAGATATGGTTGCCCAAGATTTGGATGTCGTGATTGTCCTCAATGGTGGGACTCATGCGCCTCCAGTACTCGCTGCAATCAAGGCTGGCAAACACGTACTGGTCGAAAAACCCTTGTGCTTTACGCTGCGAGAAGCACGAGAAATTGCTGAAGCGGCTGAACATGCTAAGGTCAAAGTGATGGTCGCTTACATGAAGCGCTATGACCCCGGCTATCTCACCGCACAACGGCTGCTGCAAGAAATGGGGGAGGTCCGTTATGTGCAAATCAACACCTTACATCCCGCAGAAGATGATTATCTTGCTATTCACGGCATTTTGCGTTTTAACGATATACCTGCTGATGTTTTGGCACCTCTAACCGCCGCTCAAGCGGATCTCTATGATGAAGCGGTCGGTCGCATTACTCCAGTATCGTTGCGGAGTGTGTATGGTAATATTTTGCTGGGAAGTATGGTTCACGACATCAATGCCCTTAGGGGTTTGCTAGGGGAGCCAACTGCCGTACTGTCCACCCAAATTTGGCCGCCAGAAGAAAACGAACCCTCGATTACTACTGTCCTGAGTTATGGCGAACGAACACGGGTCATCTTTACATGGACGTACCTCGAAAAACTGCGTGATTATTTTGAAGAAATCGCGTTGATGTCTTCTGCCAATCGCCTTCGCATCCAATTCCCATCGCCTTATCTGCGCCATTTCCCCACACCAATCGTCTTTCAAGGGATGGATGGCAAAGAAGCCTATGAGAAGCGCATTCTCTCCTCTTATGACGAAGCTTTCCGCGAAGAATTACTGGCTTTCCATAACTGCGTTGTTAATGATGTTCAACCCTTAACCACTGTAGCTGACGCGACTCAAGACATTGTGTGGTTACAGAAGATATTGGCTCAGTTTCAACCTTCAGGCCTGAGCGGAGAAGCAGCAAGGCATTAGTCATGCCGCAAATTTCTTTTAATTGTTCCAGTCTTGTAGGGCAGCAAGCGCATTATCAGGCTGATTGGCAGCAAAGTGTGATAGCCGTCAATCAGTTCTACCAACCGCTTGAAACCTTTGGCAGTCGGTTTGATGTGATGGTGGCTGACATTGTTCAACTGGGATTTGTGGCGGTGGACATTTGGACTGCTGGTCAATTGAACTGGGCGTGGGCTACGCCGGAACACATCAATATCGCATATGAGGCGCTGGAAAAACATCACGTACAAGTGGCAAGTCTTGGTGGGGAATTCGGGGAAACACGTGCTGAGTTTGATAGTGCCTGTCGCATGGCAGTAGGTATTGGTACAACATTGCTGAGTGGAACATTACCACTTTTATTTGAAGATCGAGACTATGTTGTTCAGCAGCTCAGAGAATATGATTTGAAATTAGCTATTGAAAATCACCCCGAAAAACATCCGCGTGAAATGCTCGACAAAATGGGTGACGGTGCTGATGGCTTGATCGGTACTACTGTTGATACGGGTTGGTACGCCACACGGGGGTATGATGCAGGACAGGCCATCATGGATTTGAAAGATTATTTACTGCACGTCCATCTCAAAGATGTGCTGGCAGGCGACGATCATATGAACACTGGCTATGGAAAGGGCATTGTAGATATTCAAAAATGTCTAACGACGTTAAAGGCCATTTCCTACCAAGGGGATGTTAGCGCGGAAAACCATTCTACAGACCATGATCCTAGTGATGAGCTGCGAGCTGGATTACAACTGATTTCTAGTGCATTGGCTTGATTCGCAAACCCCAAAATGAACATTAGAACCTTACGGGTGACTTCTTGTAAAGTATCACTCGAATGTTGCAATACTAAGATCAACGCCACTTCATTATTGAAAACGTGGAATTTTAACCCCGTTAAAGGTTAGAAGACTCGAACCGATTCGCGTTGACATGCTTGAACTTATGTTCTAAAATTGACACAGCAAGTAGAGCTTTTTGAGGGAGTATTGATGTTTCAAATCGCCGTTCCATCACATCCTAAATCAATTGCAATAAAAGCGGCGGCATGCACAAATTGCACAGCGGTGGCATCACGAGAGCATTCCGCTGCAACTGTGCTATTTCAGCGGAATTAAGCGAACCTCCCGCCAATACAAAATGTTAATTCAGCAGCATTACGGGAGCGTCTCGCCTGTCATTTCGGCGGAAATAATGCAAATTATGCAGTAAATGTGAATTGTGTGCAGCATTTACTGCAATTCGTCCGCTTTTTCAGCATCAAGCCCTAATGTCTATTTTACCCACGACCTAAGCCCGTTTTAGAGATAGATACCGATTGGGTTATGTTTTCTAGAGTTCAGGTTTATAAACGGCAAGTATATTGCCTGAGTCTTGCCATGTGCGCGTGCTGAGCAGTTTGAGCGATACCGGTGGTCGATCTGTAAATAGCGGTGTTCCTTCCCCTGCAATCAACGGGAAAATGGTCAGGTGCAGTTCGTCAATCAGACCATGTACCAGTAGATCATTCCATAACATCCGGCTCATAAATGTGAGGATTTCACGTCCTTTTTGTTGTTTAAGCGCCTCAATCTCTTTGAAGGTGTCCGCCCGCTTGACGATGCGAGTCATCGTCTCCCACGGGGCGAGATCTTCGGCCTTCAGGCTGTCCGATACCACAATCTTTTCCATGTTCTTCTGGAGTAGGGCGATCTCTTGCCGGATTATGGTGGCGTTAGGATCACCCGGCACACTCGCCCAATATTCTTTGTTGCCCATAAAGGATGTGCGACCGCTAAATATCAGCGTGTCGGCTGCCCGCATCCGTTCCGCATTGTAGTGGTCAAAGTTCTCGTCACCGGCATAATCCGGATGAAAATAATCAAACAGCGTGTTCAGGTTGCGGTCTTTTCCTTCGTAATAACCATCTAAGGACATGAGGTTGCTGACAATCAATTTACGCATGAGGTTGCTCCAATTATTTCTACTTAAGTGATAGGATTCTTGTGAGCGACTTGGTAGCGCAGAAGGACGTTGTCAGAGTTTTCCCATCTGCGTGTGTCGATGAGCCTCATCGCTGCGCGAGTATTGCCCACGAAAACAGGGATGCCTTGCCCTAAGATGAGGTTGCCAATCAACAAATGGATCTCATCAACCAGATCATGTGCCAGTAGATCGTTCCAGAGGATTCTGCTGCTGGTTATCAAAATGTCTTTTCCTTCTTGGCGTTTGAGTTCGGCAATCTGCTGATAGGCATCTCGACGCTTGATGATGCGGACATCCTGCCAGTTTCCGGTCAGCGTATCTGAGACGACCATGCCCTTGACGTGTTTGCCCGCCTTGGAGAGATCGCGTTGTGCGTCTGTCCACTCATCCGATGTAGGATTCTCGGCGACCTTCGGCCAGAAACTTTGGAACAGTTCGAAGGAAACACGGCCCATAAGATGTACGTCGGCTGTACGCAGTAGTTCGGTATTATACGAGTCGAAGACATTGCCCATCATCGGGAACATGACCGATGGGTCATTCCCTAAACCTGTGAAATACCCATCCAATGAGATGACATTGTAGACAATGATTTTCCGCATAGTTGTTGATCCTTTACTATTGCTTGAGAATCGGTTTTACATAGGATAGCCTTCAATCGGTGGTTATGTGATCCACCCAAAGGGGTATTCGCGATAGGTGTTGGTGGTATTTTAGGTTGTAGAAGATGTAAGAAGATTGAGTTTTTGCGCTTGAAGGATAGCCTGCGTCCGGTTGCTGACGTTGAGTTTGCCGTAAATATTGCGGGTATGGACTTTGACAGTTGCTACTGAAATGAATAACTTTTGGGCAATCTCGGCATTTGATAGACCTTCTCCCACCAACCGCAGCACATCAAACTCGCGCGGACTCAGCGGCTCAATAAGTTCGCCACCTATTATTTCGATAGGTACAAATTGATCTTGAAGTGCCTCTGTAATAGCTTCATCCAATGACAACCCATTTCCGGTAGACCACACGCTGTTGAAGGTTTCCTCACCGAGTTGACGGCGCACTATAGCCACTGTCGTATCAAAAACATCCTTCAAAGGTGCTAATCGCGTATTGTACGAACCTGACACGATTACTTGATTCACTGCGCCTAACAATCGTACTGCCTGCCCGATGTTTCCGTGTGCAGCGGTCAGGTTTGCGATGCCTGTTATAGCATAAAGCGTAACATGGTCGCGGATGCCTAAACCTCGTTCAATAAGCAGTGTTTCACGAAACAGGGCATGAGAACGAGCAAAATTGCCTTGAGATCGCTCAACCTCTGCTAAGAGCACCAGCGGATGTGTTGTCCCGCGCACATCTTGTATCTCACGGAACACGGCGACACTTTCCTCATAAAGCGGGATGACTTGTTTAGGAGAATGGTGGTGAGCCCATAAGGCCACACCCATGAAACATAAATCCCACGCAATCCCGTTCTTGTCGTCGGCTTGTCTATCGTTTGCCAGTGCTTCTTGTAGGAATTCGACCGCATATGAGTAGCGCTGTTGATCAAGGAGGGAACCTGCTGATCGCCTTAGTGTGTGACTCAGGCCTAGAGCGTCGTTAAGATCGCGGAACAACACTAAACTCTCTTCGAGCATTGCTACTGCTTGATCAGAATTTTGCTCGGTGAAATAGGCTGCCGTGGAAAGTGCCCACGCGAGGTTCCAATGATCATTTATCTCACGGGCAAGAGTGAGTGCTTCTGTGGCCCACAACGTCGCCTTTGGTTCATAAGCCAATTGTCCGGCGATTTCACTAGCACGATGCAGCGCTTTAGCCCGTACCGATGATGAAGTGTCAATACTGATGGGCAGCAGTTTGTTGAACCAATTCAAACCTTCTTCCAGATGCCCTCGCATCTCCCACATCCAGCGCAGCGCCGCAGCCATTCGCAAACCCATTTCGGCCCGACCATTGCTCAATGCCCAATTGAGGGCCGCTCGCAAATTGCCCATCTCGCTTTCGAGTCTGTCATACCACTCGACCTGTCCACGACCGTAAACGTGGGCTTCTCCGTCCTCCGCCAGTCGCATAAAGTAGGCTAAATGCTTTTGGTTGGTGCTGTTGATCTCTCCTTGGTCAACCAACTTTTCACTGGTGTACTGTCGCAGTAGTTCATGTAAATCATAGCGGCTCGACAGACCCATGCGTAACAGCGATTTGTCCGCCAATCCTGCTAATATTTCCATTGTAGCACCTGCGACTGCTGCCGCCGCCTCGAAGTCAAAACCACCCCTAAACACCGAGAGCCGCCTCAAAACTGCTTGCTCGTCTGATGTGAGCAAACTCCATGACTGTTGAAACAGGACACGCAAACTGCGATGACGCTCCGGCACATTGCGTAAGGATGTGGTCAGGAAATCGAGATTACTTGCCATCCGCGCCGCAATCTGTTCGCAAGACATCACTCGTAGCCAACTGGCAGCCATTTCCAAGCCCAATGGCATCCCCTCAACTTGGCGACAAATCGACAACACGGCCGGAAGATGATCACGCAGTGAGAATTGATGCTGTACCTGCCGTGCCCTTTGTGCGAACAATTGAACCGCACTAAAACTTTCGATTGCTTCAATCGCAGGTACACTTGGATAAGCCAATCCATTTACCACAAACACCCATTCTTCACGTAGGTTAAGCCGTTCCCGCGAAGTTGCGAGGATTTTGAGGTGTGGTGCCGCTTGCAGTAGATTGGCCAACTGTTTTGCGCCTTCCAAAAGATGCTCAAGGTTATCGGTGACTAACAACATGTGTTTGTCACGCAAATAATGAATCAATCGCGAAAAGTGTTCGTCCCCGCCGAAAAATGTGATGTCCAGTGCATCAGCAATTGCCGTCAGTAGGAAATCGGCTGAAGTCACTGGACTAAGCGCCACAAACACCACACCACCGGCAAACTGTGATTGTTGATTGGCAGCCGCTTGAATAGCCAATCGCGTCTTACCGATGCCACCGGGGCCAAGCAGCGTCAGTAATCGGCAGGCAGGATCGGCCAGCAAATCGGTAATCTCACCTAGTTCGCGGTCACGTCCTACGAAACTTGTGGCTTGTAGCGGTAAATGAACAGAACTCATCTTTGGCAATACTCTATTCTCGTCGATTTATAGACCTATTATGCTCCTTTTACTTCTGATGTGAATTGAAATGGAAAAAAGGAAACGTCGATCAAGATAGGCGGTACTCCTACAACCCAGCTTGAAAGGACGTTTCGATGATCAGTATAGATATGATTTCCCTGCTGACAACCATCTATGTTTTGGTAGCTGGCTGGTATCAAGCAGATGGACAAGCGTTGTTAAAAGGCAAACCGGGCGTGCAACCGGTGTTTAGTGATAGTGAAATGATGACTCTGTTCCCGTGTGATTGCCAAAGTTACCAGTCTCGTCTTGAAACACGTCTTGCACTATCTTTTTGCTATTGATGTTTAGTCTTTTTCTCTCCTATCCAATTCACAGTAGACGTAACGGCAAACAAATTGAAACTAGAAAAATAACTCTTACCGATGAATGATTGACAATATATATGGCGGTGAGTGTGAAATTTTTGCCAATCTAGAATGGATGACAATGATCCCAATTACTGTTCTGATGAGTTAACTAGAATCTAATCACATGACTCTTATCCGTTAACCTGGAATTGCCTAAAGCAATTCCAGGTTGTGCCACGCTCCATATGTACCCACAACCCTAAACTGAAATAATTATGGGTTTCATTACGCCAGATGCCGCCCTGAACAATTTCGTCGGTTAACAGATTTCGCCACTCGCCTTGTGGTAAGTAATATTTGGCTCTGCCAGTGTTTGTGAAGATTGGTGCGACCAGCAGAGCTGGACCAAACATATATTGCATGTCGAGGTATGCACAAGTCGGATCATCGGGGAATTCAAGTACCATCGCTCTCATCATAGGCCACCCATGTGCGTGTGCTTCTTGCGCTGTATTCATCAGGTAAGGCATTAAGTGCATTTTTAATTGGTTGAAGAATCGCAGTACCTCAATCGCCTCGTTATCGAATAACCAAGGCATCCGTGCACTGCCACTGCCATGCAATCTACTATGTGAGGATAAAAGTCCGAATGCTACCCACCGCTTATATAAATCGGGTGTCGCTGTGTCGTTAAAACCACTGATGTCGTGACTCCAATAGCCAAATCCACTGAGTCCCAAAGACAACCCACCTCGCAAGGTTTCAGCCATTGAAGGATAAGTTGAACTATTGTCGCCACCCCAATGCACTGGATACTTCTGTCCACCGCTTGTGGCAGAACGTGCGAATACCACTGCCTCATTTTCACCTTTAACCTCACGCAGCAAATCAAATACTGTTTGATTGTAGAGGTATGAATAGTAATTGTGCATCCGTTCTGGATCAGCGCCATTCGCATAAATCACATCGGTTGGGATGCGTTCACCGAAGTCTGTCTTAAAGGTGTCAATTCCCATAGCGAGCATCCGTCGCAGATGTCCGCTGTACCACGCTCTCGCTTCCAGGTTGGTGAAATCGACAAATCCAATCCCCGGTTGCCAGTGATCAGCTTGGTAAGTGTCGCCGTTCGATGCATGCAATAAATACCCTTTTTTTGCTGCTTCCGTGAAAATGGCTGACGCCTCTGCGATATAGGGGTTAATCCACAGACTAATTTTGATACCTTTGTCTTTGATTTTTTTTAGCATCCCAGCAGGATCAGAGAAGTTTTCACGATCCCATACAAAGCTTGTCCATGTCAGTTCGCGCATCCAGAAACAATCGAAGTGAAAGACCGAAATAGGGATTCCAAGTTCTTCCATATGATCAATGTTATCGAGAATATCGACTTCGTTGTAATTAGTAGTGAAGGATGTCGAAAGCCATAAGCCGAGTGACCATGAGGGGACAAGGGCAGGGCGACCGCTGAGCGCTGTATATTGTTCCAGCGCGTTTTTCATAGTTGGACCACCGAAAAGATAATAATCTAATTCGTGTCCTTCGGCACTAAACTGTACACGACTGACATGATGCGAGGCGACCTCGAACGAAACGTGTCCGGGATGGTTGACCAGTACGCCATATCCTTGATTACTAAGGTAAAAAGGGGTGTTTTTGTATGCGTATTCCGAGTTCGTACCACCGTCTTCATTCCACGAGTCAATCGACTGACCGTTTTTCACGAAAGGGCCAAAGTGTTCGCCGAGGCCATAGAGCATTTCGCCCGCTTGCATCGACAGTTGTTCCCGTATATAAGTCTTACCGTTCTGGCTGAATAATCCAACTGCACGAGGCTCACTTTCCGTCAGGCTTTGTCCTGCTCGTTGAAAATTGAAATGCCACTCACCTTTGCGCGGCACGACTACCGAAAGATCGCCTGCTTTGAGCCATGCCTGTTCGTCATTGCATCCGGTTATTGCATCTGAGTTATTGAGTTCAAAATCGAGATCAAACTCAGGTAATCGTGGTTCGCGACCTTTGAAATGACTTAACTGAACTCGAATCACATTCGGCATGGGCGACGTAAAACGAGCGCTGATAAGCGTCCCATGAATGAAATTGCCGCGTCCATGAACGTGGTGGCTGTACCCCATGATTGTGAGAGCATTATGTTCGGTCTCAACGCTGGTTATCGTGACGGGGTAAATTGCTTCCGTGCTCGGCAGCAATTCCCATTGACCGCGATTAAATTTCATAGAGAGTCCTCTTGAATAATCAGGTGTAAATAATGAGTTAGTAGTATTGCAGGCGATTGCTATATTTAAGCACTATCTTTTGTCGTTACTCCGCGTAAATTAAGTTCTTCGACAAAATGGCATGCAGCAAAATGGGCATTGGCTTGATTGTCTGATGCTACATTATGCATCTGTGGTTCTTGTACTTTGCACACGTCTTGAGCGTGTCGGCATCGTGGATGAAAGTAGCAACCACTCGGCGGATTTGCTGGATCGGCTACGTCACCTTGCAACCGAATGCGCCGCCCTTTATCTCGCATACGTGGGTTGTGGATGGGTACAGATGATAACAATGCTTCCGTATAGGGATGCTTCGGAAAGCTGTAGAAAATATTTGCATCTGCCGACTCTACCAGCTTACCGACATACATAACGTTCACGCGGTTGCAAATATGACGTACCACACTTAAATCATGTGCAATAAACAGGTAAGTTAGTCCGAATTCGTCCTGCAAATCTTTGAGCAGATTCAGGATTTGGGCGCGTATCGAAACATCCAAGGCTGAAATCGCCTCATCTGCTACTATCAGACGTGGGTTAGTTGCCAGTGCCCTAGCAATTCCTATTCTTTGTCGTTCGCCACCGCTGAAGGTGTGCGGATAACGCCGCATATATTCGGGGCGCATACCAACCCGTCGTAATAACTGAGCAACACGGTCTTCAAGTTCGCTTCCCTCTGCCAAATGATTCACTCGCAATACTTCGCTGACGATCTCAAAGACAGTCATTCGTGGATTGAGCGACGCATAAGGATCTTGGAAAATCATCCTAATTTCTTGGCGAAAGGGAATGAGTTCTTTGCGTGATAGTCGTGCTAAATCGATTGTTTCTGTTGATTTCTGGTGATAAACGATCTGTCCCGCAGTTGGTTCGTAGACGCGCATGATGCAGCGCCCAACAGTGGTTTTTCCACAGCCACTTTCACCAACTAGCCCTAATGTTTCGCCTCTGCGGATTGAAAAACTAACATCATCCACAGCTTTGACATAGCTCACATCCCGCCCCAGAAACCCTTTCTTGCGGGGAAACCACATTTTTAGATTGCGAACATCCAGCAATATATCTTCATCTATAGTCGAAACATGACTTTGAATGGCTATTGAAGGAGCCGTGTTAAGCATGGCTGACCTCTTTTGTCATAAAGGCTTCCTGATATTGTGGGTCATACATCAGGCAGCGGGCATCGTGGTTTGAGCTAACCGGAATCATTTCGGGTAAAACCTGATCGCATAATCCCTTAATTCGCATGTTGCACCGTGTATGGAAGGGGCAACCTCTAGGCCGTTGAAATGGCGACGGAACCATCCCTTGTATGGGATGCAAGCGAGTAGGGGACTCTTCAATTTTAGGAATAGATTGCAGCAGCGCTTTGGTATATGGATGTTTCGGGTCGTTGAATATAGTATCGACATCACTATTTTCGACTACGTTACCCAGATACATGACTGCTACATCATCTGCGATTTCGGCTACCACACCCAAATCATGGGTAATGAACAAGATTGCCATATTAAAATCTTGCTGAAGTTCATGCATCAAATCGAGGATTTGCGCCTGTGTCGTCACATCTAAGGCCGTTGTTGGTTCGTCAGCGATTAGTAACTTTGGATTACATGATAAAGCCATTGCGATCATCGAGCGCTGAAGCATCCCCCCGCTCAGCCGGAATGGATATTCATCAACACGTGTTTCTGGCTTGGGAATGCCTACACGTCCTAAGAGTTCGATTGTTCGGTTGCGAGCCTCTGACTTTGAAACATCGCTGTGTAACCGAATGGCCTCAATGATTTGGTTGCCAATGGTATACATTGGGCTGAATGAGGTCATTGGCTCTTGGAAAATCATGGCGATTTCATTGCCACGGATACTGCGGATTTTCCCACCGCGCGGGTCGAGTTCCAAAATGTCAATGGTTTGGCTTGTACCATCGGGTAATGGCCTGTGGTAGAAAATGTTGCCGTCAACAATCTTACCGGGACGATGAACAATATTTAGAATCGCCCGTGCAGCCACACTTTTTCCACTGCCACTTTCGCCAACGACACATAAGGTTTTGCCACGTTGTATCGAATAGCTGACATTATCGACGGCTTTCACTACACCTTCATCAGTGAAGAAATGCAGCTTTAAATCACGTATTTCGAGTAATAAATTTTCAGTATCCGACATTATTTTTCATTTCGATTGGCACGATATTGTTCACTGATTATTAATGGTATGGATCAGCCGCATCACGCAAACCGTCACCTAAAAAGTTAAATGACAGGACTGTAATGACAACCGCTAACCCCGGCAGCAATAGCCACGGCATGTTGGCAATCGCTGTGATGTTCATCGAGTCTTGTAGCATCACTCCCCAGCTTACAACGGGTGGGCGTAACCCTAATCCGAGGAAACTAAGTGCCGTTTCGCCTAAAATCATGCCGGGGATTGCCAAAGTTGCTGAGGCGATGATGTGGCTCATAAATGACGGAATCATGTGTCGCGTGATAATCCGGCTGTAGGGTACGGCATCGAGTTCGGCGGCTGTAATAAAATCTTCTTCGCGTAGTGATAAGAATTTTCCGCGCACGACCCGCGCCATATCCGTCCACCTGAGTAGCGAGAGAATGACTGTGATACCGAAGTACACGATAACAGGATCCCATCGGGGTGGCACAGCTGTTGCAAGCGCCATCCATAGCGGAATATCCGGTATTGAACGTAAAATTTCGATAAGCCGCTGGATGACATTATCCACCCATCCACCGATTAGTCCGGATACACCGCCGAGAAAAATGCCCAACGTTAGGCTTAAGAATACGCCAATCAAACCCACTGACAATGATACCTGTGAGGCATAAATCAGTCGGCTGAGCATATCGCGTCCGACATCATCCGAACCCAAAAGATAAAAAGGTTGTCCGGCTTCAAGCGACCCGAATAGATGGATGTCTGAGGCAATGCTTAAGCTTTGGAAAAATGGAAGAGGAATACCATGTAGTCCGATGCGATAGGGATCGCCTTTTACGAAAAAGCCCAGTTGGATTTTTTGAGTTTCGTCAATCGCATAAGTGCGCTTATAGGTTTTGGGGTCGGTCTTTTGTTTGTAACCATAGATAAATGGTGCGAACCTGCCATTATCAAACCAATGAACAGTTTGTGGGGCAACCTGTGTATACGTGCGGCTGTAGCTGTCAGGGGCTTGGGGCGCAAAGAAGCCTGCAAAGATCGCCACAATATAAAGGATGATAATGATCACCAGTCCGACCATCGCCAGCCGATGTTTGCGGAATTTCCACCACATCAATTTCCATTGTGAGGCAATTGCTACACGCGGTACAAACTCTTCGGCAATAGGGGTTGTGTTAGGTGATATTAGATCGCTGACTTCAAAGATTTCGTTTGTCATGGCTGGTTGCCTAACGCTCGTACCGGATACGGGGATCGAGCCACACCAACATAATATCGGAGAGCAGTACTCCAATAATTGTTGCCAAGCTCAGTAACATGATAAACCCCGCTGCGAGGTACATGTCCTGCACCAATAGGGCGTTGAACAAGACTGGTCCGCTAGTGGGTAGGTTTAGCACGATTGAGACAATCGCCTCGCCTGCAATGATACTGGGTAGTAGCCATGCCATGCCGCTTACAAAGGGATTGAGTGCATGTCGCAACGGATACTTCATCAGTAGTTTCCATTCCGGCACACCCTTTGCCCGTGCTGTTTCAACATATGGCTTGTGCAGCTCATCTAGCAGATTCGCTCGCATAATACGAATGAGGCCAGCGGTTCCACCAATCCCGACAATAATCATTGGAATCCAAAGGTGTTTCAGTAAGTCTCCGACTTTGGCAAGGCTCCATGGTGCATTTTGGAACTCGGTTGAAAATAAACCGCTGACGGTTACTCCGCCTGACTTAAATGCCACGTACATCAAAACCAGTGCAATGAGAAAGCCGGGTGTCGCCAGTCCGATGAATCCGATGAAACTAAATACATAATCGGCAAGGCTGTACTGCCGTACCGCAGAAAGTACGCCAATTGGCAGTGCTACCACCCATGTAAAAACAAAGCTGGCAAAAGACACTACCAGCGTCATGCCCATTCGATCCGAGATCATTTTTTCAGCAGGCTGTGAATTTTGGAATGAGTAACCGAAATCGCCGTGCAAAATAATATTGCTGATCCACTTAATGTATTGTGTTGGCATCGGCTCATTCAACCCATAGCGGTCGCGCATTGCTTCGGCGAACTGTGGCGACCATGTAACCCCACTCTGGTTACGCATCTGTTCCATCATATTCGACACATAATCACCGGGAGGCAGTTGAATAGTACCAAAGACCAATATCGAAATAATGAAAAGTGTCGGGACCGCATATAATAAACGTTTTACAATATACTTTGCCATGAATATGCCTTATAAAACAGCAATCAATTTTTGTAGCAAAGAGGAGAGGTGTTGCCTCTCCTCTATTATTTATAGATAGGTGATGCTAACTCTTAAAGTACCATTGTTCAGGGAATGCAATCGCTGTTCCACCGGGGTTCCAACCATTAACCCAGCTTTCTGGTACATTGCCCAACCGTGCACTCAAAGGACGATAACTGTCACTCGCGCTTGAGATGCCAATTACCCAGAAATTATCGGCGGCAGTTTGCAGAACCTGTTTCATCAGACTCAGGCGTTCCTCTGTAGTAGGCGCTTGTAAGACTTTCTTGTAAAGCTCAACTTGCGCCTTGATGTCGGCTGGTGGCTCGACCTTGGCTTTGTTATCAGCTTGCAGATACCACAATTGCCAGGCATTACCCCAGATGGATTGACCGTGGAAAGGAACAAAGTAGCGGGGGTCAGTAATCGCAGTGATGCCAAAACCGCCTTCGCCTGTGAAAATTGCAGCCTCAACGCTGTTATCGTTGATGCGGTCTGTTAATACAGAGTTATCTACTGAGTCTACGACGATATCAATACCTACCGCCGCATAATATTTCTTGAGCAGTTCAGCTACATCAAGGAAACGCAGTCCGTAATCGCCAGTTTGAACGGTAAATACAATGGATAGTTTTTCTTTGGTCGCTGGATTTAGGCGCATACCATCAGTACCCTTTTCTGGCAGGACCTTGTCCAGTTTCTCGTTGGCTTTTGCGACATCATAATCTAGATATTGCGTTGCCAACTGTTCGTTAAATAAAGGTGAATCTTCAATGGGTGAAATTTGGCGCGGTGTTCCTTGCCCGAAATACACAATATCAATGATTTCCTGTCGGTCAATTGCATAAGACATGCCAACACGGAAATCTTTCTGGTTAAAAATCTCACCCAAGCTAGCATTTGTCTCATTGAAATTGATGCTAACCGTACCACCGCCCTCGCTCTTGGTCGGGTAAATGCTCATTCCTGATGTTGCTTCATTATCATAGAAAAGTGAGCGTTGTTGGTCGGTGGAGTTTGCCATCGTGTCATATTTGCCGGCCAGCACATCTACGAGCATTGTTTGATCGTTCTGGTAGGAACTGCCGACGATGCGGTCAATGTATGGCAGTTGTTGACCGTTTTTATCCACCCAGTAATAGTATGGGTTACGTTCGGCGATAAATTGGGTTCCTGTGCCCATTGGCTCTTTATAGATCCATGGGAACATGGTTGGGTAATTTACATCACGGCTGACAACCGCTGCATCACTGCCCGGTCCAACTGCTGAATGCGCTTGGAACAACGTTACCCAGTCCGTTGCACCTTCGGTTTGCTTAATCAAATCGGCGATGCCATTGTGGTTGTATTTATCATGGAATTGTTGCAAATAGTGCTTGGGCGCAGCCACGATTTCCCATCCCGGCCAGCCACACATATTCAGCAGGAACATACCATATGGCACATCAAAAGTCAGTGTAAAGGTTGTATCATCGACCTTGGTAACAGTTGGCGCTTCTTTACCGGGTTTCAACCAACCATCAGGGAAGGCACCACCATTAATTTCCGGGTTTTTCAGAATGTCGTCAATGTAAAAGACTACATCGTCTGATGTGAATGGTACGCCGTCTGACCACTTCAATCCTTGGCGCAAGTGGAAGGTGTAGGATTTTGCATCCTCACTGACATCAACTTTTTCGGCAATATTTGGAGTCCAATCTGAATAATCAGGGTTCCAGTTTACGAGGCTCTTCCATGCCGTCCAGAAGACCATCTGGCTTGACCAATAGGCATCACCCACAAATGGATCGCGGAAATCACCACCATAGGTTCCGGGTTGTGACCAAGGGAAGTCAATCACGCGTGGGTTAGCTGGCAGTCGTTCTGCAACCGCTGGCAGTTTTCCTGATGAAACACTCTCGCTTAGGAAAGGTGAATCGGTGTATTTGATATCTTGCGCCACAGTCAAGCTGAATGACGCTAAAAGCAGTAAAAAGACTGAACTCAATAACAAACGGTATTTCATGAAAATGTCTCCTAAATCTTAACTAGCGATTTCTTTATTAACAATCTGTGCTAAAGAGATATATAGGTGCTTCATAGTCTCCTTTGTGGTAAACGTAAACTCGGCAGATCCGGAGGATTCATGGGTTTTACGTTATGAGTTCTTGAAAAGACAAAGTGTGAGAGTGCTGGTTGGTAAAAACCTGCAATCGCATCGGTAATAGATGAGGAATACCAAACAGGAAGTGTTAGGTGTGTCGTTACAGATATGAAACGACTAGCTTGGCAAACTTGCCGTAAATCTTGTGCCAAAATCATTTTCCAGTTTTTAATGAAACGTATTTTTGTGACTGCTCAAACACTCTTTTTAACTGCAAAAAATGATATATAACGGAGTGTTTTGCGATATAAATTGTGAACAGTCACATAGTTTATACCACAGATCCTTCAATTATTTCAAGCAAAATCTTAATAAGTTTTTCAACTTTGTCCCAATGCCTTGCGACAGATCACAGTTTTGAGGTGATAAAGCTTTAGTTACTTGCTTGAAAATTTGTGAAAAGTCACATATATTTGTGTCAGTTTGTCAAATTACCGTTTTATTGTCCAATATATGAAAACAAAACGTCCTACATTACGTGATGTCGCACGCGAAGCTAATGTTTCTTATCAAACTGTCTCGCGTGTAATTAACGATCAAGATCATGTGTCGCCTATTACGCGCAATCGGGTACAAAAAGCGATTGATTCGTTGGGGTTTCGTCCAAATCGTGCTGCACAGATTATGCAAACCGAGCGTTCGCATACTATTGAAGTTATCTTGTTCTATTCTGGCTTCAACCACTTTCTCTATGAAATGGCGCGTACATCGCAGCAATTGGGCTATCACTTTAGTATTTCCGCTATAACCGAGGAAGAATTTGTACCGACGCTTGAAGGGGCTGCGTCACGGTTTGTTGATGGTCTTGTTCTGCTTCCGGCGACACGTGGAATTGAAGATTATGAAACGCTTATGCAACTGACAGATGGAATCCCATTTGTTCAAATTAGCGGGAATTCAAGTTCAAATATTCCGTCCGTCATGTACGATCAAATGCAAGGTGCTCGGTTGGCCGCGCAGCATCTGATTGATTTGGGGCATCGACAAATGGCTGAAATTAGCGGCCCATTACTCAACTATGATGGCGGTGACCGTCATGACGGTTGGATAACGGCTCTAAAAAATAACGGGTTAGATTATTCGAAGAGTGTGGAAGGAAATTTTAATATTGACAGTGGTTATCAGGCGATGAACCGCTTACTAGATGAATGTGCAAAATTTACTGCTGTTTTTGTGGGCAACGACTCGATGGCTTTCGGAGCGCATACCGCACTGCGTGAACGCGGTTTGCGTGTGCCACAGGATATCTCGATTGTTGGCTTTGATGATATTCCAGAAGCGGCTCATTTTGTTCCCGGCCTAACAACGGTTCGCCAAGACTTTGAGTTGATAGGTCGTTTAGCTGTTGAATTTTTGGTTGATATGGTCGAAAACCCAGGCACGCCCGTTCATCAACGTGTGTTGCAACCGAAGCTGATTGTACGCGGAAGCACTCAGACTCCTCCTTAGCCCTCCTACAATCTGTATTTGTAGAAATGAAAATTATCTGATGGCTGAGCTCATGCGAAAAATTGTCATTAGTCGGCTGACATTCATGCACTGAATGTCAAGCTCACTGTAACGATTTGACCTGCGCGTACAGGGATATTAAGTTTGATCCCCATAGCTGTCAAGTTAAGGGTTGAGAAAAGGGAAGCAAGACTGAGAAGATAGCGTTTACCAAGACAATATCACTCAGGTTGCTTCACCATAGAAACCATAACGGAAGTCACACAAGAATTGCAAGCCGTGCTTTGGGAAGAGGCAGATCGGGCGGGATACGAAGAAGGGTTCATCAAACGACGGCGAAAGTTGAGCGGAAGCAGCTTTGTGCAAACACTGGTAATGGGGTATTGGGGCAATCCACAAGCAACGACCAGCGATTTGAACCAAGCAGGCGGCGCAGTGGGGATCCAGATTTCACGACAGGGGATCGAACAACGCTACAGTCCAGAAGCAGCAGCGGTGCTGAAGCGGGTATTAGAGGCGAGTGTAGAGCGGATGATTAGCGCTAATCCAGTGAATTTACCGGTACTGAGGCGTTTCAGTGCGGTACGGATCATGGATAGTAGCACGATAACATTACCGGCAGCGTTAGGGAGTGTGTGGTCAGGATGTGGGGAAGACTTGAGTGGACTGAAAATATCAGTGGATTGGGATTTGAAGAGTGGGCGTTTGGATGGACCGCACCTCGCAGACGGACGACGGCACGACCAAAAGCTGGTGTGAGAACATCAGGCTGTCCAAGCAGGTGAAGTGGTGTTGCGCGACTTAGGCTATTTCAATCTGGAGACCTTTGCCCATCTGCAAAGCCAAGGCGCTTATTGGGTGAGTTATTGTAAACAAGGCACCGTCATGACCACTCCTGATGGCGTGCTGGTGAATGAACTGAAAGTGTTGCCTAAGAAGGTGGGCAGCCGTCTTGATTTGGACATTTATTTGGGTAAGGTGGAAAGGCTTGCTGCGCGGCTGCACTGGTTCGCAAACGCCGCAAGCATCTGCGCGAAATTGCCCGCCGTAAACAGCAACCTGTCAGTGAACGTGCCTTGAAATTGGCCGCTTGGCTGCTGCTGGTGACCAATATCCCTACGGCTTTACTCTCGCTTGAGGAAGTCTGTGTTTTGTTGGGCTGTCGTTGGCAGATTGAACGCCTTTTTCGTTTATGGAAAGAGGATGGACAGGTTGATGAATGGCGCAGTCACAAACCGTGGCACATTTTATGCGAAGTCTATGCCAAACTGATTGCTTGCATCCTTCAGCATTGGCTCATCCTGCTGGCTTTATGGGCGATCCCAGATCGTGCCCTTCACCAAGCCAGCAAAACTATCCGCCAACATGTCTATTGGCTGGCCGCTGTCTTACGTGATGAGTCTGCCTGTTCTCATATGCTGGCTCATCTTTGCCGTACTTTACGCTCCGGATGCAAAATGGGGCGTTGTGCCAACTCCCCTCATACTTATGAACGTTTGCTTGCTTTTGAACCCTTTTCCTTAAGTTGACACCTATGGGATATTAAGTTTGTACGCCTCATCTATTTTTAGGTGTTTTGAATATCTTCGTTGAGGTTCAATTGCTTGGCGGTCGCAAAAGATTTGATTGAGCGAATAGTGGCAATAGTGTCCTCTAGTTTGATATTAAAAAAGCGAATGAGTGTTTCACCATATTTGGCTCGACGTAATGCGCTGAGGACGATGCCTTCACCTTCGATTTGTACGAAGCTGTAGGTATCCCGCAGTTCACCTTCACGCGGAAAGGGGATATAAGTAATTTTTGATGGATTGTCGCGGGTGATATTCATATCATGCAAGTCAATGCCTGCATGTGTATCTGCACGACCAGCGGTGATGGGTGTGACTTAGTTATAAGCTTGCACATAAACCGATTGCCAATCGTCCTCATGTGGGAAAATGCCGTACTCAGTCGTTGAATTCATTCACCAGAACAAGCCAAGGGCCGACCTGTACCCGACCGGAGATAGTCAAGGCTTGAAGCTTGGCTTTGCGCTGCGGCCTGACTTCGAGATAGTCTTCCGGAACACTCATTTGCCCGTCGAGCATGTAATAACAATAATCCGAATCGTTCTTAAGGATTTCGAGCAGACGATCAATAAGTTGGACTAAGTGAATCCGGTATTCTTGAAACGTCATATACCATGCGCGATCCTAATGATTACGACTGATCAGGTTCACTTGCTAGTTTCGGTTTGGAGCTGCCGAACTCACGAGACACTCCATTCTTTTGTGGATTCAATAGGGTCATGCTCTGAAAGTGGAGTAACTGAGTCGCGGATAACCAGTTCGGGTGCTATGGTGATTTGTTGTGATGGGCGAATATCACCACGAATGCGGCTCAAGAGAACTTCCGCTGCTTGTCGGCCCAATGCCGTGAATTGTTGAACAACCTTCGTAAGCGGCGGATTAAGGTTGATTGACATATCGAGATCATCAAAACCCATAACTGACAGGTCTTGGGGAATTCGTAGACCAACCGTTGCCGCTGCACGATAAAGGGCAATCGCAATTTGGTCAGTGGCTGCAAAGACTGCGGTTGGATGATTTTCCTCAGAGAGATAGTTGGCCAAGGAATCACGGTTGACTGTTGGGTAGCCCTCGACGCGGCAGATGAGGTATTCGTCAATGGAAATACCACGTTCGCGCATAGCTTGATGGTAACCGAGCAAGCGGTGATCCATACTGACAGCAGGTGAGAGCCAAGTGACAAATCCTACGCGTGTATGCCCTTAATTGATGTGGTAATGAATAGCCCGCAGCGTACCGCCAAAGTGATCGGAAATCATATAGTCGGTTGAGAAATGTTAGAGGTAGCGATCTACGAGGACGATAGGATAAGAAGCGTTTACCAATTTGTCGAAGCCAGCAAGCGATTCAGAATCAACTGGATTGAGCGCAATGCCCGTTACGCCTTGTTGAACCAGCTTATGCACCACATCTTGCTGCTGTTGAAGGTCATTATTGACATGGTTAAAGACAACCGAGAATCCAGCTTGTTCGGCAACCTGTTGGAAGCCCAACGAAATTGTTGCGACAGAGGAATCGCGAATATAGGGTACAACGAAGGCTAAATGACGATTATTGCTGTTATTGGTGCGCAGATCGACCATCCGAATGAACGTCCCGCGCCCTTGTTCACGAACTAAATAACCTTCGCTTTCTAATACTTGCAGCGCCTGACGCATAGTGCCACGGCAATACTAAATTCGACAATGTCACATTAAAGATTTGTAGTCGATTGTAGGAATCGATTTGAGATCATTATTAAGGTCAAAATGGTTCAAAGTGGACACTCTGTATTCAATAATGCTTAATTTCAGACTCAAATTGTGCCATATCGCATTT
>JBBSBM010000104.1:0-24930 GCA_038251275.1 Aggregatilineales bacterium | reverse complement strand
TATCGCATTTTAAAATCAGTGGAGTTCATACAAGATGATGTGATCAACGGATAAGTCATTAGGTCACCGTCCAACCTCTATTTTTCAATGAGGCATTGTGTAAACTGATTACAGACATCTAATGTGACTTTGTCGAGATGAACATTTGCTAGAGCGTTTGCTCTCTTTTTGAAGTTCTCAATCAGGGTCAGGAATACGAGGAATACGAATGCTGCGGGCTTTATTCGGCTGACGGATAATCCAGCCCCATGCTTCTAAGCGGTCAAGATGTCGCAAAACTGCGGACGGTGCTAAATAACAGGCATGAGCAATTTCGCGTTGGCTCGGTGCAATGCCTTCCGTTGCAATGTATTTTTCGATAAAGGCGAATACCGCCTCGGTAGTTTCATGTCGCATCGGTGTTTGCTCCTGCGTTTGTAACAAAAAAAACTCAGAATAACACAATACGATTTTTTGTTCTATACGCTTCGGTTTATTTTCCGTTCGAAAACGATTTACTTTTACCAACCTGTTTTGATGGCATTTACATTTTTTGTTGAATTTTTCTCCCTCACCAAACAAACCTTCAGGTTAGAATTCGGTTAAGAGTAGAAATTACGTAAGATTTCTTAAGGCTACAAAAGGCTATAAAGGTTCAAAAACACCCTATTTTACCTGATACCACCTGTTTATCAGGTGACTTTTGAAAGTTTGAATCCGTTTTTCGCTTCTTTTCTTCGTGTCTTAGTGGTTCAATTCCGGTCTTTATCCCACCGAAAATGGCACTCGCTGCCCCGCATGAAAACCCATTGGAATTATTGTTGCTTTATCACTACCCGGTGGATAAACGTATAAGTCCATCGATCCACCAAATTGTGCCCTGTACTCGCCTTTGATTTTGCCCCCATCGACTTCTATCCGCAGCAAAGTCGTATCCAATACCCACCGTTTACGTGGCACCTGTGGACGTATCGTTAGCCCTTTGCCATCGGCTGAAGGCTCAATGCCGCATACCCGCAGCATCGCCAACAAGGCCATTGCATCCGCATTCGCATTCATCACCGGAAAATCAGTCATTGGTGTCAACGCACTTGACCATGTTCCCCCCGGCAACGTTGATGCTGTTCCATTGATGCCATCTGGTGCTCCCCAAATGCCAAACCAGATGGCTGGATATTGTTCAGCATGCATGGCAAAGGTATTCCGGTTCAATGATCGCCATGCCAAGTCTGCCCTACCCGCCCGTAGATAACCCCATGTCAGCAATTGGCTCACCGCAGGCCAAATCATGCCACCTTCCAATAAGGTTGCCCCAAGTTTTGAAGGTCGATCCAAGCTGGCTTCGACCCGTTCGATTAAATTAGTTTCATGGTTGTTTTGTTTGGCTGTCCCACTAATCAGTCCCCATACCTGCCCCTCCAGTGTCAGCCCTTCCAGCATAATTGGCTGGTTAGAAACGCCTCGCAGTACTGCCCTGTTATACCACCCCTTCGCATTCCACTGCTTTTCAACCGCCGCTTGTAACCGTTCAATCCGTCCATCTCGCAGCATCGCCGTAATATCCGGTGCTGTTTCTTGTATCAAGTTCGCCAACAACGGCAGTACATATAACGCCATTTGACTGTTTGGAATCGACTCGCCATGTGCCTTTGAATTCTGGTATGCCACCCCGAACAACCCATCATTGACTGCTGTTTCCAGCACAATCGAATCTGACCAATCGCCTGTCCGTACCCGAATCAGCCCGTTTTCGCCGATGCCAATCATCTCGAACAGGTGCTTCAACGCAAACCGGATATGATCCGTTACCGTAATGCCGCCTGCTCTTGCTGCTTTATTTGGTGGATAAAACGGAACTTCCTCATTCAAGAACTTAAAATCCCGTGTCGCTGATAAGTATTCAGTTAATGCCAGCAAGAAAAATAAATCTAAATCAGATGGATTGGTATGTATATTCAATCCATTGCTGGTATAACCATGCCCGCAAAAAGCATAAGGAATTTGCCCCGTCGCACCATCTGTCAGACGCATAATCAAACGCAGCACGTCTTTTGCCAAATCTGGCTTTATGTAGGTTAGCGCTAATGAAAAAAGGGCTTGGTCACGTGGTGCTCCATCTGCCCCATGTAAGAACAGATAAGCCGAACCTTGTGGAATTAAATGCACTTTATGGTAAGCACTGTAAACGGTTGCTGAAAGCAAGTTATAGCTATGCCACGCCATCTCACGATGCAGCACAGGATCTTGACCTGTCTGAAAATAGGCCAAATCCATTTTCCAATCTTCGAGTTTATCTAGAAACGTATCTTCTTTCTTGAGTTCCGCCAGCATCGTCCGCCGTGCTTCTGGAAAAGCCGCTCCATAGGCATAATGCAGCATTCGCTTTTCGCCCGGATCAAGCGTTATGTCTCGCCGCAGTACCATGCAATAAGGCATAGGCTCCAATACAGAATTAGGTTGCAACGTGCCATCATCTGTCCGCAACCGCACTGCATCCGGCTGCTGTGCCCCCCCTGCCCCAAAGAAACTGGCTTTATTGATGTAGTGCCCATCCGGTTGTCCACTTAAATCGGTCAGGAAAACAGGTGCAGGATACCAATCGATTGGTGAAGGTTGATCTTCTGGTGGTGCATTGGGTGGTGGATCTTGCCGGAACTCTAATGTGTTATCGTCCATCCGGTAGTTGATGCTGTTGGAAAATTGTTTAGCCAACGCCCGCCGTTCTTCATCATTAGCTACACCAAATGGGTTGCCGCGCAGCCATTCCAGTTGAAGCTGCTGAACATTCACATCCCAATATTCGTAATGACGTAATGTAACAGGTTTCGTGCCTGTATTCTCCAGTGTCACATCAGCCATCACGATTGGATAATCGCCATGTGGTGCATACACGCGTCGAGTTGCCCGAATATTGCGGTAAGTCATTTCAGTTTCAAAATAACTGATACCAAAACGTCGTGTAACTTCTGCCCCAACGGGTCGATACCGATAGGCTGTCGCCCATACCTGTTCGCCGTCGTCGATATAGCCAAAGCCACCTGAATAAGCATAGGCAGTTGCGGATTTATTGCGCTGCGGTGGTGTATTTGCAGTTGGAACATCTTGTGCCTTAACCAGCGGTTCATCCTGTGACGATAGTAAGTTGTAAGACTTCAGCAGCGGGTCACTGGTTTCCTCGCGTAAGTCTCGAAGCCATTCAATTCCTAATGTGTCACGCGGATTTTGAGCAGCATCTACACGGATACTTTGGGGTGCAGCACTTTGGGCAGCAAACGGTTGAGCACTATCTGGTGTTTGTGGACGACGAATACGAGCCACTAAGCGAACGATAATCAATACAATATGTGCTAAAAATGACAACAGTCCTGCCGCCGGACGATCTGATTGCCACGCTTCGAACTTATTGAGCAGCACACCACCGCGATTACCAACATAAACCTGTACAGTACCATCATTGGAGGCTAAGGCTGTCACCGACTGGTTGCCAACCTGATGCCAGTGGTCACGACGATTTAGATTTTCACTGTTGGGAAATTGAGCACGTGCATCGGCATATTGATCCAGTTTATAGTCGTAGGCAGGTAATCCTTCTTTGTCGACAATCCATTGACCGAATACACCGCTGCCCACGGATGTTGACTCAAAAACATAAGTTTCCTCTGCGTCCACATCAAAGGCTTTGAGGATCTCCTCAGCAGGCTGCGGTTCACGGAATTGAAGGCGAAGCCACCGCTGTCGTCGCGACAATGGAACGACATCTGCGGATTGCAAAAATGTACTGCGGCGTGGACGCGTTGAACGAGTCATGGTGGCTACTCCTAACGTGTGTATGGAATATGCTAATTATGGTGTATTTATGAATGATGTGCTAAGTGGCATTTCCTAGCTGTGTGGTTAGTGAGAGTTTGATACCCTACCGAAGTGAATATGCTAAAATATCGTTATCGGAAATCATCACTACTAATATCATGTACAATCTACCTATCTTCCCACTAAATACCGTTTTATTCCCCGGAATGCCGCTGAAGCTGCACATCTTTGAAGAACGCTATAAGCTCATGATCAACCACTGTTATCAAAATGGACAACCTTTTGGTGTAGCGTTGATTAAATCTGGTCAGGAAGTTGGTGGACGAGCTGAACCATTCTTAATCGGCTGCACAGCAACAATTACTGAACTAGAACCTTTACCGGGCGGACGGATGAATATCGTCGCCGTTGGCAGTGATCGTTTTATCGCACATAGCTTTAGATATGACCAACCCTATTTAGTCGCTGAAGTCGAAACCTTATCATTAGCGAATACAAACGCGACTTCACTTAGCAGCACAACGCGTTCACTTCGTCCGTGGGTACATCATTATTTACAAACCTTAGCGGATGCCAGTGAAACAAAGTTTGATATACAACAACTTCCCGATGATCCCATTCAGTTTGCTTATCTAGCCTCGTTTCTGTTGGAGATATCGAGTGAGCAAAAACAAAACTTGCTCAATATCGAAGACGCGGATGATTTAATTGCGAACCTTCGCACAATTTACCGCCGTGAAGTCACGCTCCTGAGCGCGATGCTTGCGCCCCAAACAGCGGATGATGCAGGGGTCTTCTCGGCAAACTGATCGGAATTTTTGCACCCCCTCATACGCTTTTTCCAGTTGGCGACTCATTTTGGATTAAAAATCACGTATCAGATAAAATCAATTCTTTGCATAATGTAAGCATGCGATCAACTTTAACAAATTACTTTTGGATTCATTTGCTCTGCCCTGTCCGTAAAAATCGCAGCAGGGGGTTAAGGCTGGTTTATTTGGCGCTGCCTCGCTAAGCTATGGCAATAACATTTATCGCTCGGACTGAACTCCTATGACTGATGATCTGATTACTCTTGAACTAACAGGCATGGCACATGGCGGCAGCGCGATTGGACGCTATGAGGGACGTGCTATTTTTGTTCCGTATGGCATTCCCGGCGAACAAGTGCGGGTTCGTATTGTGCAAGATAAGGGGCGCTTTGCTATTGCGGAAGTGGTTGAAGTATTAGGTGAATCATCTGATCGAATCCAACCGCCTTGCTCGTATTTTGGGGCGGGAAAATGCGGTGGTTGTCAGTTACAGCAAATTGACTATACGAGGCAACTTAATTTCAAACAACAAATCGTCCGAGATCAAATGGCAAGGCTCGGCGGTTTGCCTGATGTGACGGTGCATCCAACAATTGCCAGTCCTGAGGCTTATGGATATCGTTCACATGCGACTTTTCATGTCGCGTCAAATGGACAACTCGGCTTCATCAAAACCGATCATCGCACCGTTTTGCCAGTCGATGATTGTCTGTTGCTCTCCCCTACCCTACGCGACTCATTTGAAAATGCAAAGAATCGGCACTTCAAACCCGGCACACGCATTCGTTTTCAGTGGGGTACTGAAGATCAACCTATTCACTTCCCAATGGGATCACTAACCGATGATGTTGCAGAGCCATTAGTGGAAAAGCCTAATCAGCCTTCGAGCCGCAAAGCCAAACATTCGCGCTCAGCGGTATCTGACCAAGATGTGTCCAAAAATTTATCCAACGAAGCAGTTCATTACATGATAAAAAATCGCGCCTTCCGCTGCTCCGCTGGCAGTTTCTTTCAAGTGAATCTGGCACAGGCTGAGAAATTAGTTGAGCTGATTTTAGAACGCCTGAACCTACAAGGAAGCGAGCATATCCTCGATCTTTATTCAGGTGTGGGTTTATTTACAGCTTTTATTGCGGCACATGCAGCACAGGTTTCTGGGGTTGAATTGTTTGAGTCAGCGGTGGAAGATGCCCAAGTGAATTTGGATGACTATACGAACATTGAACTGTATGTCGGCAGAATTGAGTCAGTGCTTCCTCGCCTCGGTCACAATTATGCCGCTGCGGTGGTTGATCCGCCGCGTGCAGGTATGGATGCTGCCGCCCTTGATGCACTCGTCCAACTTCAACCCCAGCAAATTGTGTATGTTTCCTGTGATCCTGCCACCCTTGCCCGCGACGCTAAACGGCTGACTGCATCCGGCTACACTTTACGCGACGTGCAGCCAGTCGATATGTTCCCTCAAACCTACCATATTGAGTGTGTGGCTCACTTCACGCGCTAATCACTCTAATACCACGCTGGAGTGGGTGTTCGCTTTCTAGCCCATTAGACGGCATATTTATCCAGAAACGGAGTAACGTAAGGATAAAACTATGAAGTCAGCACTTCAGATTCAAACAATCAGTGCAGCGCCGGGAACCAAAGCTCAAGGATTTCTAACGGTTACGGGTACAAGCGTGCGTATTCCGATTGTCATTGTCAATGGGGCGCAAGAAGGCCCTACCCTATTAGTGACTGCTGGAATTCATGGCGGCGAATACCCCAGCATCGAAGCGGCGATTCGCTTTGGTCAAGAACTTGATCCAGCACAGGTCAACGGCAATATCATCGTCATGTCACCTATCAGCCTGAACGCTTTTCATGCGCGGCAAGCATTCCTCGTACCTGACGATGGCAAGAACCTCAACCGTGTGTTCCCCGGCAAAGCGACTGGTACGATTTCGGAACGCATGGCCTTCACAATCATGAATGAGGTTGTTCCACACATTCAGGGATGGATTGACATGCACGGCGGGGATATTCCGGAAGCGCTGGTGCCGTTCGGCGGTTATATCATTGGCGAAAACGAAAGTGTCAACCAACAAGCACGGGACATGTCTGCTGCTTTCGGGCTTAAGTATTTGCTGCATCCCAGCGGTTTACCGGGTACATCCATTAGTTCAGCAACCGCCTTAGGTATTCCGGGGATATTGGTCGAGGCCGGTCAGCTCGGCATCTTGGACGAAGAGAACACCCAAATCTTATTACAAGGCTGCCGGAATGTTGCCCAATGTATGAACATTCTCCCCGGTACGGTTACACCCGTCGAACAAACCGAATACATGAATTTTCCTTGGGTACGATCTGAACATACAGGCTGCTGGTATCCACAGGTCAAGATTGGTGATGTCATCGAAAAAGGACAAACGGTGGGAGTCGTCAAAGATTATTTTGGCGCAGTATTGGGCGAATACAAAGCTGTCGACGCGGGATTAGTACTGCTGATCTGCGCGGCAATGTCCGTCAATGCCAATGATCCATTAGTCGGCGTAGGCAACTAAGAAAACAAATTACCAAACGCCAAGAACGCTAATCAGTAAGTTCACTAGAGACCACAAGAGCTTTTTAGCCTATAATTGTGTTGGATATAAATGATCGCTTAAAGCGATCATTTTCTTATTGGAGTGAATTTTATGGTCGGTATTGAAAAACCGATTTTGCTCGATTTGCCTGACTCGTTTGAAACCAAAAGGATTCTCATTCGACCGCATAAGGCGGGTGATGGGCCAGCCGTGAATACTGCGCTTATCGAATCGATCCATAACCTCAAGCAGTGGCTGCCGATGGCATGGACACAGAATATTCAAACCGTCGCCGAAACCGAAGAACTGATTCGACGTTGGGCAATCATGTGGCTGACGCGTGAAGATTTGCGCTTCGGTTTATATCGAAAGTCCGATGGGTTGTATGTGGGTGGCTGCGGATTACACCGCCCTGACTGGTCAGTCATGCGCTTCGAAATTGGTTATTGGGTACGCGCCAGCCTTGAAGGTCAAGGATATGTCAGCGAAGCCGTTGCGGGTGTGACAGCCTTCGCCTTTAAAGCTATCGGCGCGGAACGTATCGAACTGCGCTGCGATAGGCTCAACGAGCGCAGTGTAGTGGTTGCACAACGAGCAGGCTACACATTAGAAGGCACGCTGCGGAACAACTATGCAAACGCCAACGGAGCTGGATTTCGGGATACCATGCTATTCAGTTTGCTGCGAGCTGAGTTTCTAGAGCGCCAATCTTCAGCAAAAACGGAGCAATCCTAAAATGCCGCGTGTCGAGAAACCGATTCTACTCGATTTCCCGGATTCATTTGAAACCGAGCGTTTGCTTATCCGCGCACCCCGAATCGGTGATGGGCAAATACTCAACGAAGCCATACGTGAGTCCTTGCCAAATTTGCAACCGTGGATGCATTGGGCGCAAAAATTGCAAACTCCCCAGGAAACGGAAGAAATTATCCGCTATGCCGTCGCGCGTTGGATCTCGCGGGAAGATTTATGGATGCTGCTCTTTCGTAAAAGTGATGGCCTTTTTGTGGGACGCAGTGGCTTGCACAATATCGATTGGAATACCGTGCGCTTCGAAATCGGCTATTGGATACGCACCAGTCTTGAAGGTCAGGGGTATATGAGCGAAGCAGTCGCAGGCATAACCGCTTTCGCCTTTGATACACTGGGCGCGGAACGGGTTGAAATCCGCTGTGACAGCCTCAACCAACGCAGTGCAAATGTCGCCCGTCGCGCCGATTATCAATTGGATGCTACGCTGCGAAACAACGATATGAGTACTGATAAAACTGTTCAGCGCGATATGTTGGTATTCAGTTTATTGAGGTCGGATTTTTTGCAGCGCACACCTGCCTCAGAAACGGAGAAATCCTAAAATGCCGGGTATCGAGAAACCAATTCTCTTTGATTTTCCTGATTCGTTTGAAACGGAACGCTTGATCATCCGCGCACCAAAAGCAGGCGATGGACAAGCGGTGTATGACGCGATTTACGAGTCATTTGAGAATCTCCATCCGTGGATGCCATGGGCACGAACGCTTCAAACACTAGAAGAAACCGAAGAAGTGATGCGACGCGGAGCGATGCGTTGGATTTTGCGCGAGGATTTGCTGATGCTTTTGTTCCGCAAAAGTGATGGACTTTATGTGGGCGGAAGCGGTTTGCATCGCATGGATTGGTCAGTACCCTCTTTTGAAATTGGTTATTGGATACGTTCTAGCCTTGAAGGTCACGGTTATATCAGCGAGGCAGTCGCGGGGATTAGAGACTTCGCCTTCGGGGTCATCGGCGCGGAACGTGTCGAAATCCGGTGTGACACTCGTAATATTCGCAGTGCCAATGTTGCCAAACGTGCGGGTTATAGCTTAGAAGCTACACTACGTCACGACGGTTGGGCAAATGACGGAACATTACGGGACACTTACGTTTTCGGGATGATACGACCGGAATGGGAAGCCGTCCATGCGACAAAAGCAAGTGGTAAACAATGACAGGTGTTGAAAATCCAATCCTACTCAATATACCCGATCAATTTGAAACGGAACGTCTTATTCTATGTGCGCCAAAACCAAACGATGGATACATGATTAACGAAGCCATTCGCGAATCACATGCCGAATTGAAACCTTGGCTCACATGGGCTGATCCGCTACCGAGCGCAGAAAAAAGCGAAGAGATGAATCGGTTTTCGGTCGCTCAATATCTGCGCCGTGAAGTCTTTCGGCTGAATGTACTCCAGAAAAGTGATGGGCTATTCGTTGGTGTGACCAGCCTTCACCATATCAATTGGTCAGTACCCGCCTTCGAAATTGGTTATTGGGTACGCACCCGTTTGGCTGGAAAAGGATATGCCAAGGAGTCGGTTCTGGGCATCACCGATTTTGCTTTTAGCGTACTTGGCGCTCAACGGATGGAAATCCGTTATGATCCGCGTAATGACCGCAGCGCAGCCGTCGCCCGAAAGGCTGGTTATACGTTCGAAGGCACAATCCGACACGATATGCGTGAAAGGGACGATACTCTATCCAGCGCTTATGTTTTCAGTATGATCCGGCCTGAATGGGAAGTTCAACAGCATAATCAAGCAAAGGTTATAGCCAACGATGGCCGAAATTGATAAGCACGGAAAACTGGAAGAAAAACCCTTTGGCTTCCAGATTACCAAAGATAACCGCGTCCTCATTTACTGGGACAACCGCATCATTATGACTCTCAAAGCACAAGCGGCAGAAAAGCTCATCGCTAAACTCGATGGCGCTGATGAGTCAGCTATTCAATTAGCCTTAGCAAAAATAACAGGACATTTCAAACACGGCAATGAACGCTGACCCGATGGGCATGTTACTTGTTGAGATCGGACAGCGTGGTATCGTTTTCGTGCAAAAAGATGAGCGCCTCATCTAATGTCGAGAAAATACGCTGCCGCAAATTGAAGATTGGCGCAAACAAAGAACTCCCAAACTTCAGGACCATGTTGTTGGCAACGATAATCGACCAACCAAGCTGTTCACGAACCGACTCAATATCCATTGAACGAAATTCATTGACTACATTTAAGGGTGGCCATTTTTCGATTTGACTGAGGTCAATAATCGAGTGGACAAGGGGTATTCCCTGTTCGATAAGCGTGTGGGTTTCATCAATTTGTCCGCGAATATCTTCCACGCGGATAATGCCTGTGTAGCTGGTTAGAATAATGCGGTTTTCAACATACCATCCGGTTTGATACGGCATTAGCCATCCTTGAGCATCTATTTAACTCATTCACACAAGTATATGCACTATTGCTTTAATTTGAATGAGACGCTCCACAAGGGTCTATTTTTTAAGCGGTGGTAAAGTGCTATCTTCTTCTTGTAAGAAGTTTAATGCCTCATCCAACGAGCCGAAAAAGCGCTGCCGAACCTTAAACATCGGTACAAAAAGCGAGCTAGCAAATTTTAGAAATTTGTTGTTGGTAATGACGATTGTCCAACCGAGTTTGTCCCGCACATCAGTCATATCAGTAGACATAAATTCAGATGCAAGTTGTAACGAGGGCAGCTTTTCCACCGCCGACATGTCAATAATCGAATGGGTCAGCGGAATTCCCTGACGTAACAAGACATTCCCTTCACTAACCTGCCCACGCGCATCTTCAATCGATATAGTCCCCTCATAACTGCTGAGCAATACACGCTTTTCTACTAACCATTCAACCTTGTAAGGCATAATTATTGCCCCTTTACAAATGCTTATGTCCTAACATTAAAACACCTACTATAATATCAGCATACAACATAATCAGTGATTACCCTATGTGAATAACGGCAGGTGTTATACTGATGACGAATGACCAGTATTGGACGTGAGGATAGTCATGTTATCTGAAGTAACTGACCAAACAATAACCGGAGAGATTGTCGCTACCGGCGTAAGCGAAGCCGACTATATGACTGCGTATGCTGCGGATTTTCATGAATGGGTCAAAGGAGCTGTCATTAAGATGTCGCCTGTAACATTCAACCACGCTGCGATGATGCACAATCTGTACATTCTATTGCGTGTATTTTTCCAGTTGCGACCGATTGGTCAGGTGGTTACGGCCCCCTAGTCATAAAAGCCAGTGCAGAAGCCCGCCGCCGCGAACCCGATTTGCAAATTATTTTGAACACCAATCCCGGCGAGATCTCCCCTACAGCTATGCTTGGCTCCGCCGACATTTGCATTGAGGTTGTATCACCCGGCAGCGAAGAAATAGATTACGGCACAAAGTTTGTAGAGTATCCGAACAGCGGTATACATGAATACTTGTTGTTCGATCCACTGCGGCGGGAGTATCGTTTCTAGCGTCTGAACGCTGCCAAACTCTACATCTCACAACCAATCGATGCGAACGGTCATTATGAAACACCACTGCTGCCGGGATTAAAAGTTCACGTGGCAACCTTATGGCAATCCCCTCTGCCCGATCCAATTACGACAGTAGCGGCAGTCCAAGCGATGATGGGCAGCACGACTTAATCACCAACAATTACTGCTTGCGGAACTCGACCCAATCGACGGCGACTGCCAATTTGCGTGGGTCTTCACTCTGCCCTACATCCTTCGGTACAATCACCGCGTCATAATCCAACGTGAGAGTCAGATGTTTACCTTCACCGACGACATCAGCCGGAAGTGCAAACGTAGCGGTTTGCAACGAGTTCGGTTGAATGACAGTCTGCGTGTCGGATTCCGACGCACCTGCGCTGGATACCAATGCCAATGGCACATTATTCACTGATAATTTAATTGTGCGCGGTTCCCAAAACGCTTGTGCCGCCAATGACACTTGATATGCGCCTGTTGGCAAATCGACATACAGCTTGGTTTGTGGATACTCGCCCGTCCAACGCCAAGTCGTATCTGCCCCAACCAGTTCCGGCCAATGCCAGCCCCAGCCAATATATTTTTCATCACCGCTGCTGCCGATGTCGATGTGATATACACCCTTTTGCGTCTCTGTTGGCGTTCGCGGTGGGCACCCGTCAGGATGCCAATAGGTGCGATAAACAACTGCGTCACGTTCCACCCATACTGGACAAACCAGATCAGGCAAGCCGTTTAGATAACCGATGATCTCCTGCGCTGTTGGTCCATTACGCCCGATGTCATCCTGATGCACGACGATATAACCGACAGGCCAATCTTGGATAATTTGGCGCAGTTCGGCTGCATCCGTATCGGCTTCGAGGAAACGCCGCTGACCTAACCATGCCAGTAACGGATCGTCGTAGCGGATCGGCCAAAAGTTTTCGACCGGCGTGCGCGAAATAAAGCCATTGAGCATCCGTTTCTGATGCGTCATACCATAAAATTGATATTGAATCGGGCGGGTATCACCCACTAAGATTTCACCTGTGCCTGCGCCTGTTGGCACTTCCAAAACCACTTCATCGTCAAAAGGTGTACCCTGTTCTTTGCCGATCTCGCTATAAAATTGATACGGTTGCAAAACAGGTTCCAGTGGCCCAGTTTGATAGAGGCGAATATCGAGCGCAGCCAGCAATATAACAACTACCAACGCGAACGTCCTCAATGCCTTGCCCTGTGGCGATTTCACGCGGATAGTCTTATCAGATAGGCTGGTACCAACAGCGAACAAAATCGGTGTCCACGTTTGCGCGATGAATATCGCAGCGGCAGCGACGAAAATAGGGGCGAGCCTCCACGGCATCCGAAAGTTACCTGCCGTAATCGCGTGTAGAATGCGGAACGGCATCGGAATCGACACACCAAACACCGTGATATTCGGCCCCATTGACAGCAACAATGGTGGAATTAACACTAAAAACCAGAACCAGCGTCCTACGCCATTGCTATCGGCAATAGTTTGTATCTTACTTCTTTCACGTCGACGCAGCATCACCACACTGACCACCAACGAGATAATCAGCAAAAACGTCACACTGCCTCCGAGCGTCGGTACATTCCACCACCACCAAACCGGATCAAGCGACAGATAACCCCTCGGAAACGGAATCCCGGGACGATCTTCAACTGGACCGGGAGCGAGTGCGCCTGTAAAATTCCGCATGTAAGGCAGCGGGCCAGCGAACCATAAGAGTGATGCACCAATAATCAGCGCCAGCAAGCTCGCCAAAAAGATAATCCCCAGTGTTGAATAGCGACTTCGGAACGATGCTGTGTCTGAATTGGCATTTGCTGAGCGGAATATTTTCCACAGTGTCCACAGCGCATATGGCACTAGCCAGAACGCCACAAAAATCGGAAACTGCAAATCGGTGTGACCGATGCCCCAGAGCGCTAGTCCAAGGACTGCGCCCCAAAGCAGCGACCGAATCCAATTCCCCTGCCCCGCCGCACGAATGATTTGCTGCCACAACAAAATGCTCACAGGAAGCCAGAACCAATCACCAAGATTGATATGATTGTTGTAGTAAAAATAACGCGAAACGGGTGATGCCTGTAACATTGCACCGCCCAACAAAGCCAGCGCTGGAGCAGCACCTTCTCGCAGCAGTAGCACAAACAGCGCATACCCATTCAGGAAGCACATCAGGAAAATAATCACCGTCATGGCAGTCAACGTACCTGCCAGCGGTTCGATTAATGCCCATACCGGATACCAAAAAGCGGTCAGCGCATGATAGCCGAAGTTACTCACATTAGGAGCCATCACGAAATTATTTTGGTAAACATTCAATCCCGGTGTGCTCAACGCATGTCGAATCCACCAGAAATTCCAGTTGTAATTGAAATAATCAAATCCCGGAACTCGTACCCCATTGCCGAAGATGATGGCATACAAGATGATGAAAGCTAACAGGCCGTAAAAACCGATAGCCAGTAAATGCAGGCGAAAGATGCGGGTCGGACGAGACAAAGAAATAGACACCGTAAAGATGCTCCTACTGGACAATTAGGCTTAGTATTTAACCACAGAGATGGAGGCATTTGAGAGGGTTAGTCTGAATTACTCATAATCAGCACAAACAAAAAGGACGAGGTTGCTCTCGTCCTTTTCGCTTATACATAACGATGATTACGAGCTGCCGTATCCACGTTGTCGCACACGCACAACACCGACGCCAAACAGAACCAACAGCACTGCCATACCGATGAGCAAGGGTTCACGCCATACAGGTGCAAAACCAGTGGAGGGCAATGAACCCACGCTCGCAACAGATGCACTTGCTGAGGCAATAATCGAGGTAGCCGATCCACCACCATTTACGAGATTGACTGTATTGGTAATGATAAACGGAACTGGCGTACCCACACGAATCCGAGTCAACACGCTAACTCGCACCGATTGTCCCGGATTAATAACCACAATGCTGTAGGTGACCGTATTGCCATTGACCACCAATGAACCAACCGCATTATCCGCTGACGCGTTAATGATTTCCAATTGGCTGGGGAAATTATCAACAAACGTGACATTATTTACAGCAACCGAATGTGAATTAGTGACCACAATTGTCCAGCGAACATCTTCACCGGGTTGGGCAAAGGCAGGATCAACCAATTTGACAATGGTCGGGTCGAGCCGGATAGGAGCTGGATTGTTAGCGGGTACACCCACAAAACCAAAGTCTACAGTCAAGTTGGAATGGTCATCAGCTGCGATGCCCGTGCCTTGTGGGCCAAGATCGCCTTCACCTATGGGTTCGCTTGTACCAGGACCTAATGTCACAATCCCGCTGCGAACAGTACCTGAACCCGCACCAATACCATTATCGTTACTATCGACATCAGCATTCGGATTCGTTTCATCAGGTGTACTGCTGTGAAGCCCGGCCAACGGCGCACCAGCACCGAAATTACTAGCAGGAATTTCAACGATATAATCGCCCGCTGGCAAGTTATCGAATAAATAGTAGCCATTTGCGTCTGTCGTTAGTATTCGGCTTGGTGTTGCAGATGGCACACCACCCGTAACCGGATAGAGATTTACAACGACACCCCCGATACCGCGTTCGCCTCCATCAATTGTCCCGCTGTCGTTACTATCCAACCAGACACGGTTGCCGAGGCTGTAAGTGGTAACAGGGGTCAAAAAGAAGCCAAAGTCCACAGTCAAATTGCTGCGACCTGTGGGTAGTAGCGTTGTATCACCCGGACCAAGATCAGTTGTATTGGTTGGCTCAGCCGGACCGGGCGGGCCAAGTTGAATAGGATTACTGCGAACACCACCACCGCCAACCAAATTAACGCCGTTATCATCACGGTCAACATCGTTATTGGGCGCGGCCGAAGTCGGTGCATCTGCGCTGCTGTTCATCCCAGCAAGAACGCCACCGGGCACGAAATTAGATGCCGCGATTTCAACCGTGTAAGAGCCGGGTGCCAAATTATCGAAACGATAGTAACCACCGGCTGTGGTGACGGTGGTCGCAATCACATTACCGAGGCTATCGAGAAGATTGACCGTTACACCGTCGATGCCGATTTCGGTACCATTCTGGATACCATCATTGGCTGTGCCGCCGCCGCGACCATCGTCAAACCAGACGCGGTTGCCGAGGCTATAAGAGGGTGTGAAGAAACCAAAGTCGATAGTGTGGTTGTTCTGCCCCGCTGTACCGGTTGTCACGTTCGCGATAGCGAAATTAGCAGATGTCACACCATTCGAGTCGCGCACCGCATTTACGCCAGCCCCTACGTTAGGTGTAGTGGTGGTGTAGCCAAGCAAGTTCGGTTGTGTTGTATCAATCCGCACTTGATAAGCCGTGTTTTCGGTAAAAGGTACGTTGTAGATAAAACTGCCGGTTGACCCTGCTGCGTTCGAGCTAAATACATAACGACCTTGTGCGTCAGTTGTCGCCGTAACCGGATTTCCGGCGATCAAGATCGGATTGCCAGCCGCATCTGTCAGAGTGACGATCACACCCGCTATCGGCTGTTCGTTGGCATCTTGGATACCATTCTGGTTGGCATCAAACCACACATAATTGCCAATTTCAATTGGCGCACTATCACACAATGCCGCCAAATCGCCTAACCCATTGCCTTTACCGAAAGGAGCCGTTACTGGATTGGTTGCAGGAATGATGGCAAAATCACGATTGCGCGCTCCTGTACCGTTATCAAACCAGCCTGTACCTGCAGAAAAGAATCCATTTGGATCCATGATTTCGGCTGAAATTTCCGGCGCGCCGGGGACTTGAACGATGCCACCCGTTATGGTTTCGTCATGGTGAACTCCATTAATATCTTGGAAGTTGTCTTGCCAATAGAACTCACCGTTACCCGGCCCTTGTTCGGAATTCGGCGGATTCGCACCTACGCTCGGACCAAAATCAACGCCTTGAGCGCCAGCTTCTATTGTCCAACCGCCTGCCCCATTTGGTCCAGCGCGGAGTATGTCACCGGCTGTGATCGTAACTAATACGTCGGGAAAAGCCCCACCAATGCCATCTGGTCCATTATCACGATAACCAATCTGGTCTCCCATACGGTCGCGAAAACTAACGACCATATCTTCACCGACGAATTCTATGCCTGACAGAATTGGCTGTGGGTAGGCAAAAAATTCATCGCCACCGCCGCCGCTAAAACCGCTGCCCGGCGGTGTCAGGTTAGGTGTTGGCCATATATCGCGCCAAGGTTGCCAATCGGCTTGACTTCCGCTTGCTGTTGTCCGACAGGCTATTGGCGCACCCGGATTTCCATAGGTAGGATCTATGTCCGCGCATCCACGTGGATAATTGAGTGGGAAAGTCAAAACTTGGGCTGTCACGTTTGTCGCCGGATTAAACGAGAAAACATAAGCTCGCAGCCCTGTGGTTGTGCCAAGGGCTGCGGTCTCGCCAGTGCAAACACCACCGACATATACCAGACCATCGCGCACACCAAGACCAAAAGGACGATATACACCATTAACGCAAGCAGGGTTCCCAATAATCCCACGTGCAGTAGAGATACCTGTGGCAATATTGACTGAATACAACTGCCGATCATTAAGATTAACGACAAAAAGTGTATTCCCGTCCTCAGAAATATCCATATCGCCTAGACCTTGTTTGCCGGGAGCAGCATAGAAAGTCGAGTCAATCGCAAAATTTGCTGGATTATGTAAGGTTACGCCTGCATTTGGGATTGTTGTTAAGAGGCTTGAAGCCAATGTCTGTGCATTTATCGCATAGATAGCACCGCTGCCGTTTGGCCCGTAGTCGGCCTGCCGTTTGGCAAATGCAGAAACATAAATTGTGCCACTCACTGTGGGGTTACCGACAGGTGCCCGTTTATATGCAACCCCCCATGTTGTGCCAACCTGTGTATCCACAGCGACCGTATTGTCGACGCCTGTGCCATCATAGTTATGGGATACAACAACCCGCATCCCTGCATTTTGTGCGCCCAGTTCAAAACAAGTGGTGACAAGTTTCAGATTTGGGGTCATAAGGCAGTAATCACTCGGACGATTGATTCCGTAGTTGACGTTGGTCGCCCCTGCGTTTACGAATTGTACTGATGTCCCTGAGCCATCGGCTGCACTGCCGAATGCGCCCTGCTGAGCGACACCCGGTAAGCCTGAGAATTCCAGTCGGACACGCGTATCAGCACTTGCCCACGAAATGGAATAGGTTCCGAGTGTCGCTAGCGCTGCACTGCTTGTAGCAGTACCAACGACTGTGCCAGCTGCCCCATAGGCAGTAATTGTGACACCACCTACGCCTTGCTCATTGGCATCTTGCACGCCGTTAGCGTTATAGTCTCTGAAGACCAATCCTGTAACTGTGCCTGCGGCTTGAGCCACACCCGCAACAGAGACTATCATCAGTAAAAAGCTTATTAGTAGAACACACCAAAACTGTATTCGTGTGTGTCGCCGATTGTGAAACGTGGAGCGATACATCTATGCTTCTCCAGTGCCAACAATAACAATGTTTATATATAAACTAGCAAATTGTCGAATGTAAGATATACATGAAAGTGACAATTTTGTAATAGTATAACGTGATCAGTAATTTTCGCACAGATACTAAAGTCCTGCGTGTTTTGAGTGAAAATTACCGAACTAAAGACACGAGCTTTCAGAGAGCGACGTAAATACTAACACTTCGAGAGTCAAATTTATATAATTTGACCAGATTAATAAACCGTCATTGAGATGAAATACGTGATTTCTGGCCTTTACATTTCATTTAAGCTGTAGTTCTAAGCACAAAGCTTGAAATAAGCTAAAAAACTGCTCTGTACTCGATTAAGACCCTGTGTTGGTTTTAAGTAGCGCCAACTTATACATCACGCCTCCTGAATACCGAGAATTTTGTTGATTTTCGCAACTAATTCGGGGAATTTGATGGGTTTGCTTTCATACTCATCGCATCCGGCAGCGAGGCATTTTTCGCGATCGCCTGCTACAGCATGCGCTGTAAGCGCAATAATCGGTATGTGGCGTGTTTCCGGCGAGGACTTCAAACGGCGTGTCGCTTCCCACCCATCCATAATCGGAATACTCATATCCATCAAAATCAGTGCTGGCATATTCTCTTGTGCTCTTTCCACCCCTGCTGCGCCATCAGTAGCCACTAATATTTGATGCCCGCGCTTTTCGAGTCGACGTGAAAGCATGTCTAGATTCATTTCGTTATCTTCGACAATCAGAATAGTAGGCATGGCAACATTCCTAGAACTAAAGTTCTAAATTGGGATTTCGATGGATAGTAACATTATAGGTTTAGTGACAAGAGATGCAACTATCATTGGTTATCTAAGCCTGTGACGCCACCATCGGTTGATCAAGATGCAGATTCAGTAAGTCATCGGCGTTCGATATAAAACTTACATACTCCGATTGCGCTAATCGACGCAACCACTGCATGGAAGACTCACCTTTCTTTTCCTCAGTAAACTTCCTAGCCTGCTTATTGAGTGATATCAAATTATGCTCTGATCTCAAAAATGTAACCAGAAAACCTGCTGGGTTTTGGAGCTTTCCTCGTCCGCTAACAACAGCTAATGCTTCCTCGATAAGCTGTTCACTAAACTGCTGAACAAGACGGCGGGCATTCGCAAAACTCAAATTAGGGATTTGATGATGCAAGCGTTCAGTAAGGGCTTTTGTACTCTCAGTGATAACCGTTGTATCAACAACTTGAACACTAGAAGCTAAGTCGTACTGATGTTTAAGTTGTTGATGTTCGCGATAGCGTCGTTGCCACCAGTGTTTCAAAGCCTGTGCATCACGCCAGATTGCGGGCGACACAATTTCCCATTCGCATGAAACCCCGCATCGAGAACAGTTAGATGGCTGATTAGTCGTGATATGAAAATTTAGACAATGTGGGCACAGCCAGAATGATGCCTTGATTTCAGGCAGCGTCGGAATTCCGACGCCTGCCATTGCGACGTCTACGATTGCAATGGATCGACCTTCATAAGCCATAGGTTCGTTAGTCGGATTATTTTGCGTTCTATAAGCAGCCAACCACTGAGGCGTCGGAATTCCGACGGTCATCTTTTTCCGATCGAGCATCGCGGTATTTGGCTGCTGTTCGTGATACAGGTCAACTCTACTTCGGATCCCTTGTGTCAGCGTCGGAATTCCGACGCCTCTCGTCGCAACACTATAGAAATTCCCTTCCTGATGCTTAAGAACAGGCATTTGAGCCAATTTCAAAAGCCTTAGAGCTAAGCCTCGTATCGCGGGATAGCGCTTGCCATCAGCCACTTCGATGAAAACACCGTTGGGAGCATCGGCAACCGTTTGTGGCAGTACTGCAGCGCTTTTCCACGAAAGCGGCTTTACTGAGTAAGTTGGTTGAACTTGAATATGGGCAGCTTTCTCATAGCGGCGAGCAGTCCACCGCGAAACACCAAGCCGAGTAGATAACCACGCGCGTCCGTAATGACCGGGACGGCGATTTATCAACTTGACATGCAGCGCTTGCCGATAGGCCTTAGAACTTCCAAAGTCCTGATTTGAAAGTGCATCATTAGTTATAGCTCGCACACCAATTCTGGCAGCGATCAGATCCGACGATGGCAATTGGTACAACCGCGCTGGACGGCCTCGACTATTTTTGACTCGCTTTGCACCCCTACTCATCTCGCATGAGTTATTCAGGTCTCCCGACCCGTTGGCAGCGTTAGCGTATCTTGGGGGGTTCAGGGGGGAAACAGCCACATCAAACAGTCGCCAATCGCTAATTATTGACTTCAATGCAGCCATAATTGAACGCCGACCAATCTTCAAAGCAGCCAGCTTTTGACAAGCTTCGAATTCCGTAAACAACTCATTAGCTTTCATTCCAACTGCATACAATCCATCTATTACCCGTGCTACATTCGCCAGTCCATTACCTAAAAACCATTCTCGAACAGTATTGCCTAAACCACGAATGTTTATTGGCTTCTGACGTGCAGGTCGACTATAAGCGCTGGCTATCGTTCGAATGGCTTCTGCATATCGAGCCTCAATCGTCTCTTTCATGTCACCCGGCTCTGACGCATGTACCGATGCTAAGATGAGTGTAAATACAACCTCAGTCCTCCCTGTATCACGTGCCAACAACGCCGTCTGAAACAGCGCATGATTACGCCCATTACCACAATGCTGCCGATAATAGGCAATCAACTCAGTGGCGGTAATCACGCGTCGGAATTCCGACACCTCACTTATCTGCTCACTTTCGATAACATTTTCTGATGGCTTAATCTCAGCTTTACGAGTGGCAAGAAACCGCATAATGCGACGCATATCATATTCCGACACTTCATAAATTGGCACACCATTCTCAACACTCCAAACTGATTCACCAACGCATGTGGGAGGTGCAACTATATACGAACCTTCACCACGCAAATCCACACCGGGATAAGCACATGTCGGAATGAGTTTGTCTTCAGGCAGTCGATAGTAGAAGTGGGGCAGCTTACGTGTACCAGAGCGAACAGTGAAGGTATCAACGAGGTCAGGACAAACGCGTCGGAATTCCGACGCCTCCTCAGCGCTGTCAAAATCCAACACCATCAAACGCGAGATACGACCGCACACAATACCAATGCCCGCATTGGGTTGATTGCCGAACCAGCTATGAAGTTCTTCGTCCGAAGGATGAGTGTGCTGGAAGCGTGCCCACTTGATCAGCGGCAGCTTTGGTTGCTGTGGATTCCGAGCCCCGTTCAGCGGAATAATTGAAAAATCGAGTGTTTTATAGCGTTTTGCAGCAGATTCAAGTGATTCTGTGCAAAAACGCCCTGAATCATGCAGATTCAAAGCAAAAAGCGCCTTTCTGGGGCGATTTGCTAGAAAATTTGATGATTTCGTGTTAAACTAACAAATGGATGTGGGAATTGTTTTACGTTTTTCGTTCTAGCAATTCGTACTTGTTAGATTGTTTTTAACACGGAAACCGATCTGAGTTTCGAAATCAGGTTACCAGCCTGATATCTATTTTCTAGCAAATCAATTCCCCAATGGATACCCGTGTCTTACCAGACGCGGGTTTCTTTTTATATTGTAAATACGCTACTTCGTTATCAAAACCATTACCTATTATACCATAATACCTGCCCTATTATCTCGACGATTACTGGATTGAGTCCATCAATCAACACGATTCACAGAGATTCAGGCAATTCATTCAGCTAAGCACATAAAAGTATTTTTAGGCATCGAGTGAGTTAGTATAAATCGATATTAATTTTGAGTTAAAATACTATTTCTTCATATTGATGCGCGCGATCTTCTCAACCTCTGATAACCACTCACGCATTTTCTGGATTTCCCAAATATCCATATCACTGGCTCGACGTGTACCCTGCCCTATCGCTTTAACACGGGTGAATACTTTGTGAAATCGAGCGAAAGTGTATGGAGAAAATGGCGAATCATCAACCACTTCTGATTCATCAAGAAGGAGTGTTGGGGTAGGGGGTTGGGATACGCCAATAGTATATCCATCAGTCGAAGCCTGTTTTAAGGCTAAGCTAATTAATTTATTAGGATCTCCTTCGGACTTTCGCTCAAGCTGCCGAATCCGACCCTGAGTCCAGTTTAAATCATCTGCAACGCGCCAAACTTCATCAGGCAGATTTAATAAGGCCCGATGTTCACGCATCAAACTAGATGTCTTAAAACCACCAGCCGTCATAAGGGCTTCACCCATACCCGGTGGGGCAGGGTACAAATTACCATCAGCCACTTGAGCATAAAAAGCACGGTCACAATCTCCCTGCCCTACTGCCTGCTCAATTGTCATAAATTTTTTGCCATTCTGTCGTTGATGAATATCCATCAACAGAATAGCCAACTGACGTGCTTTGCTAATGGCATTTAAATTCGCACGGGCGTTGTTCTCGCTGGCCTGTCTCCACACACTGAAGTCGTCGACAACCCGCGCAGGTATTCGACTCCATTTTTCTTGTTCATCTTCAAAATAAATATTCAGAATATGATAAGCCAACCAGCGCCGTTCACCTGTTTCAAGATGATACCCGTTACTGGCGTTCGCTACGGTGATCGGATTAGTAAGTCCATTAGAACGGATATTCGCTGCCATTTCCAAAAGATCAATCAGACCGGCATCAATAGGTCCAATTTGTTTTGGACGTGGCGCTTCATCTAACCCAAGTAAAAACGTCTCAATCTTAAAATCTTGACCGCGTTCTTCTAGGGCAAGACGAAACCACGCATCAAATAAAGTAGCAGTCGTGGAAGGCCGTCCATCCCAATGAGAACGAACCGGCGAGGGTATAGCCCGTCTTGGTTGCAATGGATCAGGGTAGATGTCAAAAATACTAATGGGTTTGGCAACTTGACGGCCTTTATCAATTTCAGCAATGCTGCCAAAAATAGCGGAATCCGTAATCTCAGATGTGACAATCCCGCCGTTGTCAAAAATATTGGCTTCGCGCCCAACCCTGCGCCTATTTGACACCGCCTATCGCCTCCTGTACGCGATTGACCATTGTCCATGCATCTTTAGCCGCTTGGCTATCCGGTGCAAAGCTAAACACCGGACGGCGTATTGCAGCTGCCTCCGCCCAAATTGTACGCTGCGGAATAGGCTCCCAGACCATCGAACCGAACTGCTGCTGAAGTTGTTTCAGGTTTTCAGTATGTTCCAGCGTCTTTGTGCGGAACATGGTCGGAACAATCCCCAAAACCTGAATATCCGAAAGCCCCCATTGAGTGCGATGTGCTTCTGCCGCTTGCCGGTGCTTGATACTCTCAACAAGGCCATCAAAGCTCAGATATTCACAGGTTGTCGGATAAAGAACACCATCAGTTGCAATATAAATCGAACCATGCAATAGCGATGGGGTAGGTGATGTATCAAATATGACTAAATCAATTGTATTTTCAAGTTCATGAAAGCGTTCACTCACCGCAAACGAGTCCGAAATCGAATTGGCAATATTTCGTGTTTCAACATTTGAAGGCAGGACAAATAGCTGTCCGTTAACTGCCTGATTCGGAATTTGATAAGCCTTCGGTGGAATAAAACGCAGCACCGACTTGAAGGTGGCATCCCGCACCAACAAATCATACAAACCCGGTTCTTTTTGTAGCCCAAGTGAAACCGTAGCGTGACCTTGTGGATCAGCATCCACCAGCAGCACACGCATCCCACGTACTGCTAGACCCGCTGCAATATGAGTGGCAATCGTAGTTTTGCCCACTCCGCCTTTTTCGTTGAGCAGGGTAATAATTTTCATGCTAAGAAACCTTTACTTGCTGACTTTACTTTCGGCAGGCGCATGGTAAACCCATTCGTAACCGATAGGCGTACCATTAGCACGGGACTTGATTTCGACCAGACCCTTGTCCTGAAGAAGTTCGAGTAAAGCGATGTCGTAAGGGGTTAGACGGCGCTTACCAATGGCTCGCGCAATGTCTTTCCGGTTCATCCACATAATCTCGGTAGCACGCAAAATTTCCAGCAGCTTGTGAGCTTGCTCGGTCAATCGCGATACCGGAGGATGAGTAGGAATAGGTATCTGATTCATACTTTTGCCTCTATACTGCTTACATTCAAAACATGCTAGGAACAATTGAATACTACAATACTTTAAACATTCATGCAACCAACTGTATCAATCCTGATTACACCTGTCACACCTTCTTTATGAGTAGTACTTTCGATTCTTTACACGCTTAACTTTGTAATTCTTATAACATAACTTAGGTTTGAACGCGCAAACCATCGCAAACCGGTTACCAACGGCATACTAACAAGCGCAATCTATCGACTCTCCCAAAATGGTTAGTGCCAACACTCGCAAAGAGTTACAAAATGTTCTTCCAAAATGTAACCCTTTACGTTCCAATATCGTGTACCCTTTTTATAGGGACTTATATAGGCTCGGTGTCAATAAGCCAGTCCTCCAACGCAGCTTAACATCTCATTCCATCGGCAAATTCGAGACAAACTTCTCGCCGCATTTGCTGTATTTGCAGCATATTTCGCAGTTTCGACACCTCGCTCTCTCAAATCCGCCGTCAAAACCATGTTGTAATAACTGCAACATTTGCAATTTTGCAACATTTCACACGAACTTAAAACTCGGCATATTTCTTTGCTCACTCCATTTGATTGGCAAGATTGGTATCAAAACCTATTTTGCTATTGCCGAAATTGCTGCCAAATTTGCCTTGTATTGCTCCCCTTGCCCTGTTACTACGGGTGGAAGGGACTGGGGGTTAGCTTTCAGGGGTAGGTATTTGCTCGATTAGGCATGGATCGTTAGCGATTGCCGGAGGATAAACCCTCCGGCAACATGAATAAAGCCCCGTAAACGGGACTGAATGAGCCTTTAACCGTATGTCGTCCATTAAGCAGATATTA
>JBBSBM010000103.1:0-25661 GCA_038251275.1 Aggregatilineales bacterium | reverse complement strand
TGCGTGGCGTGTTCGTTCTTTCATAGTAAACGAATTATAACACGTTTTAGTTCACAGAACAAGTATTCGCTTAGTAGAAAGGAAGTTTCGGCTTCCCCACCCGTCTAAAGACGGGTGTCCCCGCCGAATGAATTTATGGTTTAATACTCAAGTCAGCTTAACAAGGTGGTTGAAATGCCTGTTTCTATTCAATGGGATAATGCCGATAAAACAATCATTTATGCACGATACGAACGTTGGTCGTGGGATGACTTTTATAATGCTGTGAAAGAGTCCGCTAATTTATCACTTACGGTTGAACATCAAGTTGACATTATTGCCCACTTAACAGATAGTGTTATTCCGAAGGGCAGCGCTTTTTCGCACTCGGGCGCGGCTCTTAAACAAAATAATGACAAACTGGGTCTTATTGTTGTTGTTACATCTAACCGTTTTATTCTCTCACTCATGCAGGCTAGTTCACGGATTGTTCCGGGCTGGCAGAAAAAATACCGTATTAGCAGTACGCTGGAAAATGCACGAGAATTGATTGCGAATGAACGTCAGAAAAGTGTGATTACATAGACGCTGCTATTCAGTGAGCGACGCCAAATCTCGAAAAACTTGATAATGAAAAGTTTCGAGATGACAAGGTGTCACTTATTGGCGACTTGAGTAAGAGTCTTCTATTCGCTGCGCTGGAGCATGTGTTGGCATAGGTGTGCGGAGAAGCACAATGTGGCTTTATTTTGTATTTTACTTGGCTCCAGCCTTCCAGTTACAAATGAAAAAGCGCTGCATTAGCGCTTTTTTCATTTTCGAACATAGATAGTACTTAATGCAAAGAGTTGCAGCATACCTTACCGCAGATTCTTAGCTATTAGGTTAGTATTTATTCGATATTTTAAAGCATAGAGTTATTCTTCAAATCATTGACGACGGACGACTCTATTCGCTGCCATGCGTTGATAATTTGATCATCAACACCTAAATCGTCAGGTACGGATTTATTTCCGTACTTTTCGAGCCATGCAACAGTGCGGCGAACACCATCCACCCAGTTAATGGTATACCTAAATCCAAGATCCTTGTGGGCAGCATTGTTGTCGAATATGTTATTAAACTGAAAATTGTCTGCAACACTAACTGAGCGCTTGGGCGCAATTTTGACCAGTGAGTCAGTAGGAATGTGTACTAAAGTAGGTGTTGGTGCGTCTAAGGCTTGTGCTACCCCCTGATGATATTGATCCCATGTCATCCACTCTTCGCCTGTAGTGTGATAGACATTGCCAAAAGCCGTTTGATTTTGAGTCGCATTAACAAATGCACGCGCCACATCATCCACATGACAAGCAACCCATAAAGAACTGCCGTCGCCGTGGACAATAATGGGCTTGCCATTACGAATACGATCTAAATATCCACCACCCGAGCCAACAGGATATAGAATGCCTCGGCTGTCACCATAGGTATAAGCAGGACGAATGATTGTGACAGGGAAATCACCATGTTTATGGGCTGCGAGCAGCGTTTGTTCGCAAATCACCTTATTTTTACCGTAAGTATTCAAACCACCGTAATCTTCATCTTCACGGTAGGGATAACGTGTGGCAGGTTTCTTGTATACGTCAACGGTGCTGCAAAAAACTAGCTGCCCAATCCGGCCTTGAAAGGCACGAACAACGCTTTCAGCATCTTCAGGAGCATAGCCGACCATGTCGATAACACAGTCAAAATACTCGGCATCATGCATTTGTTTTTCGAATGTCGGATAGTCTTGACGGTTACCATGCAGCATTTGTGCCCCTGCTACGACGCGCGATGCGGTATCTCCCCGATTGTAAAGCGTAACGTCGTCACCCCGTTCCAATAAAAATCCGGTAAGCGGTGTGCTGATAAGACCTGTACCACCAATAATCAAAATCTTCATGAGCTTGTTCCTGTTTTTGTTTGAGCTGGAAGCGAGACACTTCGACCGAGCAGCAAGATCCAATCGCCGGGGGCTGGGGTTTGGAAAACATGTGGCTTGCTCCCGCCGTTAAGTGATGCGGATTGATGGCTGCCGTTACGCGGATCAAACCAAATGGCGGAAAGATCGTCCGCTAAACTGTCAAGATTAAGACTAATTTCGCGGTCTTGTGGTATGTAAATCAGTGCAAGATCACCTTTTTCAGAACGCGACGCACTGACAAAACGGCTTTTAGTCGAGTCACCCGGCTGGGAGGCAATCAATTCTGGTGACGGACGCAAGCGCCACCATTCAAACGATTCAAATAGTTCACTCAAATGCTTAACTTGTTCCGCACCTTCCAACAGCAATGCTTCCTGCCAAGGTTTCGGAACGCCCGTATTTGGATGTGCTACTGGTGTCGCAGTTCCATCATCCCAGCCCCAGATACCATGTCCGCCGTAAGTAACGCCAGCAGTCGGTGAAACGAGCAGGCTCCAGTAAAGGGCTCTACGTGTAAAATCCGCGCTGATACGAGTTTGGCTTTGATAAGCAATGTGATCTTCATAGGGAGGTTCCAAGTTGATAAAGGGGCGTGATGGAGGATTTACCCAATCAGTGGCGGGTGGCCCGCAAACGAGCCATTCCAACGTTTTTTCATCATCTCCATGACCACTTTGATAGCCAAGAATATCGAGCCATTCCTCGTTACGAAATTCATCAGCGTTCCATTGCATTCCACCGGGGTGAAGGGATACTGGGGCATGTGGCTCATCACCGAAAATGCCTTGCCCGATTCGCTTCCAACGATCTGCTTTTGCTCCGCGGTAGTCGCTGTCTCCCGGTAAAATCCAGATCAGAGGATAGGCTCCCCAACGTGCAAGCATATAGCGACCGAGCAAAATAGCTTGATCTTCAGGAAGAAAATAACCGGGATTCGATTCTGTCGAACGCCATTCAGCAGCCCATAACATCACCGGTACATTTAATAAACCAGCCCGGTCTATAGCCTCTACGTAAGTATCGAGGCGCTGGAAGAACTCTGGATTAAGTGTGATGCTCTCAATTCCATTAAATGGTTTATGGTCATTGAGATCGCCTTCTGGAGACGCAAGCCATTGTGTCGTGACCCATTGGACGGCAGTAAATTTTTGCCGGACACGTTCGCGTAAATAGTGTGCCCATTCCGTTTGTGTTGCCCGCAAAGGTCCATTCCATGCGGTGTCGCCCAAGAAAAAGAAAGGCGTTCCATCAGCATGAATGAGATGGCGATGGTCGTTTGATAATCGGATTGGCCCATGCTGATCAAAACGATTTGCACCAGATGATTGAACGCAGATGAATTGACCTTCTTGCTTGTGTAGTTCTTTATTATCGACATCTGAGCAAGTCGTGGAATAAGTCCAGTTACCCAATTCATCAGGGGAAAAACGGATAAGCCAATCGCTTTTACCATTCCAAAAGCCGTCAGTAGTCGATTCACGCCCAGAAGGCGAAATGTATCGTACTTTTAGGCTAACATCTTGAATCGGATTTATGTAATCATTAGTGCTGACGAAGTGCTGCTCGAAGCGTCCCCACTTGGGGACAATTCCATTTGGTTTTGTGTCCGTCATAGTTTCCTTAGTTTCTTGATGCTTTCGCCCCTGCCTTAAAACCGTACAGGGGCGAAATCTAAGATCAGCCTAGATACCTTATTTGGCAGCCTTCCATGTATCAATTTGCTTTTGGAGTTCAGCTACAATCGTGTCAATACCAGCAGCTTTAATTTGATTTTGGCACTCAGCTAAGCCGGGTTCCACATCGACCAAACCTTTATCCACCGGATCACAATACTGCTTGGCTGCTGAAGCGAGTTGAGCCAGCTCATTCTGAATAGGTGTCAGGTCAGGCACAAAGCCCAAGATCGGGGATACGATGGCATTCTTGCGATCGGCGGCATCTTTGTCGAGTACACCAATATCATCAGCTGTGGTCAGGTATACCAGCCGTTTGTCACCAAATTGACCGTGTCCTGCTACCACATAACCGACATTATTGGCGTCAACTCCAGCCGGGAAACCAACAATCTTATTGGCCTTGTCTTTCCATTCCCAATGTTTGCCTTCGATGCCGTATTCCATCAAGTTTAACAGATCAGCATTCTTGTTCATTTCCTCAATAAACTTGACAGCCTCAACCGGATGTTTAGAAACGGCACAAACACCCTGTATTGCGCTCAAGACGCTGCCAGTCGTGACAACTGTTCTGTCCTGTATGGGAGCGGTGATAATCTCTTTGTTGTTCCATTCATTGGCAGCCATATTTTTGGTTGACCAGTTTCCGAGGAACAGAATTTCAAAGGCGGCGAACTTCTCCTGAGCGCGTAGGGCAATCATTTCAGAGTCAATGGGCGGCGTTTTCAGGAAATAACCGTTGAGATACCATTTGCGAGCTAACTCGGCGGCCTGTTTGTACTCGGACGTAAATGCTACAGGAACAACCTTTGTATCAGGATCATCGAGCTTTACTCCCACCATGCCGCGTGCGCCGGTTGCGCCAATACTGTCGCTAATTGAGTCGTAACCATAGTAATTAGGCCACCACTGCCGACCCCAATAAGGATCACTGGAGACCAGCGGTGTTACTTTCCCATCTTCGCCTTTCAGGACAGCATCGAAGAAGGGTTCCCATGATTCCCACGTCTTGGCGTTTTTCCAATCGAACTTGTACTTATCGAGTAGGTCGCCACGTACCCAGAAGCCAGCCCTAGAACTGCCACCCGAAAACAGAGGAGCTCCATAGATCTTTCCATTGTTCTTGACTGCGGCCAAATTTTCAGGCGGTGTATTGCTCATCAGGTTAGGAGCATACTGCGTGAGCAGATCGCCGATATCCATCAATCCACCGGTTGCAACTGCTGCCGGAAAAGGAATGAATGAACCAAAAGACATGACATCACAGGCGTCGCCCGAATTGAGAATCAAATTGGCTTTGGTTTGGGCGTCGGTAAAGCTCAGCGGGTGAAGTTTTACTTTGGCTCCAATATTCTTGACCAAGATGTTATTTGCGGCATCTTCAACAGCCTGTAAATCTTCAGGCTTGGACGAGAGCAGAATGAAGTAGTAATCCAGCGTAGGTACGTCCTGCGCAAGTAACGGTATATTTGTTGCCAAAACAATAATAGCTATTAAAAGTAGAACCAAAAGTTTCGAAGGCAAGTATTTCCTGAACATGATTTGTCCCTTCACAAATTTAGTATGTACGGTAACAAAAGTTAATTCGGTCAAAAATACACTTATAGAATTCGATCAGCTCATCACCTCCTTAAATGTTTGTTACGATTACCGGGTTTCTTAGTAGCCTGTGGATTTAGCTAGTCCCCTTTAAGACTGCCCAGTGTGATCCCCCGTACAAAATATTTTTGCGCCAACAAGAAACATAATGTCACGGGAGCAATTGCAATGACCGCCATTGCCATCGTGACTGAAAGATGCGGAACAGGTGCCCCTGTTTGGACGGTCAGCTCATTGAGCATCTGGGTGTTGACGAGCAACTTATATAGTGTGTATTGCAGGGGATAGAGGTGTTGATTTTCAATGAATAGAAGCGCTTGATACATGTCGTTCCAGTACTGCAACATGGTGAATAAACCGACGGTCGCCAGCGCAGGAGTCGATAAGGGGACGACAATCCGAAAAAAGATTCGCCACTCGCTGGCACCATCGACACGTGCAGCGTCAAACAAGTCTTTAGGTAGACCCGCAAAATAGGTGCGCATCAACAGCACATTAAATGGCGTAACCAGATAGGGGAGTATTAATGCCCAAAGCGTATCTTTCACGCCCAATACCCGGCTCATGTTGATGTAATAGGGCACGAGGCCACCGTTAAACAACATGGTGAAGAACACGATAAATGTCAGGACATTACGCAACTTCAGTTCTTTGCGGGAGAGAGCAAAAGCTAATAATGACATAATCAGTACACTGCATACTGTGCCTACAAAGGTTACGACGATTGATACACCATACGCGTTCAGTAATAGTGATGGATCATTCCATAACCAGTGGTAGGCCTCTAAGCTGAATTTGGGCGGGAGTATCTGGTAACCCGTATTGATGAGCGTTGATTCTTCAGTAAATGAGGCTGACAAAATCATGACGAGCGGAATGAGCCAAAGGATGCAAACAACACCGATCACCAAAAGGATGACCATATGTATGATTTTTGTTCGCGTCTTATTATCAAGAGAAGTCATTTTGTTTGGTCTCTATATCTTTAAAACAATGCGTGTTCTTTATCAATACGTCGAACGAGTGCGTTAGCAAACAGCACCAAAATCAGCCCCATTAAAGCCTGAAAAACGCCAGCAGCCGAAGCGATGTTGTAATTGCCGACAGAAGTAAGGGAGCGATACACAAAGGTGTCAATCACATTTGTGGTTGAAAGGATTAAGCTTGAGTCGCGTGTAACGTTGAAGATAAAATCAAAATTCGCAAAAAAGATACGACCAATTGCAAGTAAGACGTTGATGATGATCAGAGGGCGGATCAAGGGGAGGCTGATGTACCAAATTTCCTGAAGTTTGTTGGCGCCATCAATTCGGGCAGCTTCGTAATACTCCGGACTGATATTCAGCATGCCAGCCAAATAAATAATGGTGAAATATCCAAGTCCTTTCCATACACTCAGAAAAACAAGGATGGCATACCAATATTGAGGCTCTCCATACCAATTCACCGAATTGTGACCCAGTGACTTGAGCAGAGCATTGACGTAACCTGTGTCAGAATTCAGGAAAGCATATGTGAAGAAGCCAACCAGCACCCAGGAGACGAAGTGTGGAAAAAACAAAATAGACTGGAACGTTTTGGCAATCTGCCGGTGATATACCTCGTTCAACAATACCGCCATCGTCAACGCGCAAATCTGACCAGCGATGATAAATAGCGCATTCAACGCCAGTGTATTGCGAATAATCTGCCATGCGGTCCCAGAGTTAAAAAGAAATTGAAAATTATTGAAGCCAACCCAGTCGCTGCCCCAAACGCCTTGAGCGGCTCTATAATTCTTAAATGCCAATACAATACCGGGCATCGGCATATAACTAATAACAAAGACCACAGCAAGCCCCGGCAGCGCCATTAACAGAAGGGCGCGATTTTTACGGATGTCATAGGACAAATCACGTATGAAAGCCCCTATCCATCCCCAAATGCGGTTCCGGGGGTATTTGGGAACTATTTTGGAAGCAGAAATATCAACCAGTGGTGAAACTGGATCAGAATTTTTGATCATCCATTAAGCCTTAAAAATAAAGTTTTCAATGAATTTTTTGTTTATTTCTAGACCCATCTTATGGAAATGTGGTTTTGAAAAAGTTGTTTTTTGATGCGTGTTGATTGACTTTTTTCTATGAACTTACAACGAAACATCAACATACCTGTTTGCTTTTTGGATCTGCCGAGAGTACTGACCGGGCGTAAAACCAGTGCGGCGCTTGAATAGACGATTGAAATAGCTAGGGTCATAACCCAGTGCAATGCACACATCCATAACGGACATATCAGAAGTGGTGAGATACTCTTTTGCGCGTTCGATTCGGAGGTCAACTAAGAAATCGACCGGATTCCGCCCCATTTGTTGTGTGAATACAATGCCAAAATAGGTGGGACTGAGGGCTACGGCATTAGCGACATCATTCACGTTAATGGGCGCTTCTAAATTCTCTTGCATAAAGTCAATCGCTTTGCGAACCGTTTCACGTCGCTCGATAACTCGGCGATCCACCGCAGCTTGTCGAACACCATCCAGCTCTTGTTCAAGGTTTAAATTACGATGTGCGAGATTGGCAATCATGTTGGCAATCATGCCCATTAGAGTTGCTGCACCCTCTAATTGTTCGAGCGACATATGTGGTGAGCGTTTTATGGCAGCGTTGTATTCACGCCAGTGGATGTTATGTAGACGTGCATACTGACGATGCCAGTCTTGATCAAAATGTTCTTTAATGATGACTTGGTGGCTGCTCATTTCACCTAATATCTGTTGGTCAACAACAATGGGGGCGACTGCTCGACCAATCGTATTGTGAAAGCTTATTCGTACATAGGGTTCTTGGCGTTCGACCGATAACTCTTCCTCAGGAAACTCAATTTGGTTCCATGTGTCCCATCCAATTGCCATGCCCAATAACTGCCACAGCTCTGGCTCACCGTGATAGTTACGACTGATTCTTCGCCACCAGCGTTCATATCGCTCTTGGTCAAGATAATGATCCATATAGGCGACATTCACACTCAAGCCTGTCAGCTTGACCAGACTTTCCGACAAATCCCAAATACTATGTGGTGGAATAAGGCGAAACAAATAAGGAACGGGTGGTCGCGGCAAGGAAGATGGATTCCAACGTGAGAGATTGCGGTGATATGCAGCTAGACGTGCTAAAGAGGTAAATTGAGCTAGCCCACCCGGCATTCCGATTAAACGTATATGGGTAGTAGTGACCTCATAAAATGTCAGCGAATGTGTTTCATAGGGACGTCGGAAGTATGCGACATCTTCAAAGGAATATGGTGGCGTAATCTCGAAACCTGAAACGGACTTCCATGAGGCCAACCTGTCATCCCAATATTCGATATTGAGCGATGTCCACCATCCGCCATCCCGGTTTGGACATTCCATCGTCATTTCGATACAATTCAAAGTAACAGGTTCGGGGAAATGTAGGGCATACCAGTCTGGCCCACAAGCAGCATTATGACCGTCATAAGTATCATAAGTTTTGCTCCGGTAGCGCAAGAACGCTGAAAGACTCTTTCCATCCAAATGAACGGGTGGGTCACAGAGTAATACATTTGCGTCACGTGCGCCTCGTCCGGTTGGGTTTGGAACTGATACTTCTATGTGTACGCCGGAAGATTGAGCTAAATTTTCATCTTTAGAAAAAGAAATTGAATGCATGATTTAACCTCGCAACTAATTTTGAATATAGTGTTCAAGTCGAAGGTGTATAACCTTTCTAATGCGATTCAATATTTTCAGGGCAATTTGACAGCTTTAAGTATATTGTATACAATACTCATTATACAAGAAAACAGTGTTTATGACTTCTTTATCACAAATTCGGCCTATTAATCTACGGGAACAGGTGGTTGAGCAGATTCGCATGGCCATCATTGAAGGCCGCCTCAAGCCCAATGACCATATTACTGAAAACACTCTAACTGAGCAGTTAGGAGTAAGTAGGACGCCTATTCGTGAGGCGCTCATTTTGCTTGAACGCGAAGGACTTGTAATTGCAGCCCCGAATCGAGGTTGTTTTGTTCGCGCCTTCACTAAACAAGATATAGATGAAATCTTCTCGATGCGTACGACGTTGGAAAACTTTGCCGGTGAACTCATCATAAACACCTTAACTCCTACTGACTTTGACTATCTCAATCGTTCTGTCTCAAATCAGGAAAAAGCTATTAAGCAAGGCGATTTCAAAACCGTGAGGACGATTGACATGGCGTTCCATAGACATTTAGTTGAGAGGAGCAAACATGAAATGTTGATCCGCAATTGGACGGAAATTGTCGCGCAGATTGCGGCAGTACTTTATCTTCGAGCTGAAGCCATTCCCGATTATGATGAACTGCAATCTATAAAAGATCACATGGCACTTGTCGAGGCTTATCAGCAGCATGATTTGGTTCGCTTGGCATTGCTTAATAAACAAATTAATCAGCGTGTGGCAACAGAATGCAAACATGGTGTTTCCTATTAATTGTTAAGGGAATTAGCAATTTTATGAGGACTGTATACAATGTGCAATGAGCGTTAATCTCTGGTCAATATTGTATACAATATGCAAATAGTCGCAATCAATCTTTAGCTATTTATTGCTTACTTGGAAAGGGGGTAAATGGTAATCAGAGTAAAAAGCCAGAGTTTAGTCAGTAAAAGTCATTAAGATTAGGGTCTTTCTAAGAGGAAAAATGTCATGTCAAAAAAAATACGTATTTGGACGATGACCTTGCTCGTTACGATGTTAGCAACATCACTATCAATAGTTGATGTTGCCCATGCACAAAATGCTAAGAAGATTTGTTTTGCATTCCAAGATTTGGAAACACAATTCTGGGTTGCTGGACATAAGGCCATTACCGAAACCCTGAAAGCTCAGGGTGTAGATGTCATTGAAGTTAACGGTAACCAAGATGCCAACAAACAACTAGAACAGATTAAAGATTGTATTGCCCAGAGCGTTGACGGCATTATCGTTATTCCCCAAGACGGCGAAAGTGCTGTCACCATCGTCAATGAAGCACAAAAAGCTGATATTCCGATAGCGGTTTTTAATCGCCCACCAACCGATACGAGTAAGGGTATCGTGGTTGTAGCGGACAATGCAACTATAGCTGCACAGGCTGTGGAATACATGGCGCAGAAGGCTATTTCGCGCTTTGAAGTGACCGGTCAGAAAACTAGCCCGCTCATCATGGTTGGTGACTTAGGTGACCCAAACGCTGTTGGTCGTAAAGATGGTTTCTACTCTGTAATCAATAAATATCCTGACATTTTTAACAAGCCGATCGAAGTTGCTACAGAGTGGGATGCCAAGACAGCGTTGGCGAATTTAGAAGCCGCCATCACCGCTAATCCCAACGTCGATTTCCTGTTTACATCTTCAGACTTCCTTTTCCCAACGATCCGTTCAGTTCTGGAGCCAAAAGGGCTTTGGGTCAAAGCCGGGCAAAAGGGACACGTCATTATGGGCGGTCTTGATGGCGACGTAACTGCCTGTCAGCTCATCAAAGATGGATTCGTGGATGCAACCGGTGTGCAAGACCTATTCTACGAAGCAAAATTGACACTCGACGGCATTACTGGAGCGATTGCGAAAGGCGAAACACAGCCTAATGTCGTATTGCCTGATCCCGGTTTTGCGCTCACTTCTGCCAGCATCCCCTTCGAAGAATCGCGTATGTGGGGTTGTAAGCTTTTGGCCGAAGGTGTCAAGCCTTCCTAAACTGACATAAGGTAGGATGCATCTCTGCATCGCTACCCGCTAATACAACATGGTGGGTAGCTGTTTTGAAATGGCAGCTACCCACCAGCATTCAGGAGATGAAATGGCGACTTTACAGGAACGGTTGAGCGCAGAGGCAAGCAGCGCCAACCCGGAGCGAACAAGGGGACTCACAAACCCACTTTATGTCATCGGTACATTCTTGCGCCGACTGTTATTGTCTGAATATTTTGTTCTTTATTTAAGTTTGACTTATTTCATTATTATTTCGGCATTTTTCCCGACTCTAGCCGATCCTAAAAATATAAGCAATCAACTGTCCAACGTCTGGCCGCTTCTGACCGTTGCTATTGGTCAAACCATGGTACTCATTATTGCCGGTATTGATCTCTCTCAAGGTTCAATTATGGCGATCACGAGTGTGGCAGGAGCGATTGTTATGACCAACGCACTTGACCCCGTGAAATATAGTAACAGTCCGTTATGGGGCACGCTGCTCAGAGAGAATGGCGGGTTACTTTCCGGAAATCCTTTAGCCGTATCGACCGCTGTTGTCGTAATGCTCTGTGTAGGCGCGCTGATTGGTTTGTTCAATGGCACGGCGATTACCCGTTTCAACATGCCGCCGTTCATGGTCACGCTCGTCTCGATGATTGTATTCAGCGCTTTCGCAATTTATTTGACCCAATCCCGCAATATCGCTAACTTGCCGCCCGAATTTCTCAAACTTGGTCAAGGGGATATCGCCAGCATTTACTTGGGTGAAAAACTAGAGTCTACAATCAAGCGGCGTGATGTCCTTTCATTTCTGACTTATCCAATGATCATCGCATTATTCGTAGCCGTAACAGGTCAATTCCTTTTACGCCGCACGGTGTTTGGCCGTCAGGTATATGCCGTTGGAACCAATCGTAAAGCCGCAGAAATTTCCGGTGTGCCGACCAAGCGGGTGATTACCCTAGTCTATATGTTTAGCGGAGTATGCGCTGCCGTAGCTTCAATCATTTACTCCGCACGACTAGAAGCTGGCAGACCGACCTTGGGAGAAGGCAATCTACTCTTGGACATTATCGGGGCCAGTGTCATTGGTGGAACCAGCTTGTTTGGCGGCAAAGGCAAAATGACATGGACGTTTTTCGGGGTAGTATTTTTTGTATTGCTTCTGAACTCCCTGAATGCCATGCGACTGTCCGCCTTTCATATTGACGCAGTCAAGGGCGCAGTCATTTTGATTGCTGCCCTACTAGATGTAACCCGTACCCGATTGTTGGCAAGGGAGCAGCGCACATGAATGCCAACCTGTTGGAACTTCAAGGTGTTAGTAAATCCTTCTTTGGTGTGTATGCCGTTTGCGATGTCAATCTCAGTGTCAGCAACGGGCATATTCTCGGTTTGATTGGACAAAATGGGGCGGGCAAAAGCACCCTAATGAATATGATTGGCGGCGTGGTACAGCCTGATGTCGGAAAGTTTTTACTGGCAGGACAACCCTATTTACCCCATAAGCCGAGCGATGCTAGCAGCGCAGGCATTGCCTTTATACATCAGGAACTTAATCTATTTACAAATTTAAGTATCGCCGAAAACATCTTTATTGATAATTTTCCGCGTCGTGGTTTAGGCCCCTTAAGCATGGTTGACCGATCAACCATGCGCCAAAAGACTCGGGACCTCTTAGCTGCAGTGGACTTAAATGTTTCACCGGATACAGTGGTCGAGCGTTTGTCGCCCGGTGAACGCCAGTTGGTCGAGATAGCTCGCGCGCTTGAATTGGATGCACGCCTCATCATATTTGATGAACCCACAACCTCCTTAACGGCTCGTGAAACGGAAAAACTGTTCGAAATCATGAATCGCCTGCGCCAGTCCAACAAAACCATGATTTATATTTCGCATATTTTGGGGGATGTCCTCCAATTGGCAGATGATATTGCCGTCATGCGCGATGGTGAACTGGTGGAAGTGAACAGCAAGGACAATTTTGACATCAGCCGCATGATCGCGCTGATGGTGGGGCGTAATATCGAACAACTCTATCCAACACGAACGTCGCTGCCTCAACAACAACCAATTCTAGAGATCAAACAGTTATCACAAAGTGGGATCGTCAAAGACATTAACCTTGAAATGAAAAAGGGCGAGGTTCTTGGACTGTTCGGGCTGATGGGTTCGGGCCGAACAGAATTAGCCCGGATCATTTTCGGTCTAGATAAATTCGAAACAGGCGAAATGACGTTTGAAGGCGCAGTTGTACGGAGCCATTCCCCGCGCCATAGCATTCGTAATCATATCGCTTTTGTCACGGAAAATCGGCGTGAGGAAGGCTTAATGATGAGCTTGATGATTGCCGATAACATTTCGGTCGCTTCGCTCTCCGACTTTGCTTATTCGCCTTTGCAAGTGATTAATCAAGACAAAATGATAACGACTGCGAACCGTATGGCAAGTGCTCTACAAATAAAAAGCGGCGCGATTGATCAACAACCTGCTAAGAGTTTGAGCGGGGGAAACCAGCAAAAAGTCGTTATTGCGAAATGGCTCATGTCGCGCCCCAGTATCTTTATTATGGATGAGCCGACCAGAGGCATTGATGTAGGCGCTAAATACGAGATCTACAGCATCATCAATGAGTTAGCCTCGCAAGGTGGGGGGGTGCTCTTCATTTCATCAGAACTTGAAGAACTCATAGGCATGTGCGATCGTATTCTAGTCATGAGTCGGGGGGAATTAGTCGGTGAATTCCCGCGAGGCGAATTCGACAAGGAGCAAATTTTGCGTTCGGCTTTCCGCGAGGGGAACGGCGTAAGTGTATGAAAACAAATAATTTTGAGCGCATCACAACTTTTGTTTTGCAGAATACCACGCTGATTCTGTTTGTGCTGATCTTTCTATTTTTTGGTGTTCAGTCACCGCGTTTCCTGCAACTCGAAAGCATTACCAATATTATTAAGCAGGCGTCATTTACAGGTGTAGTCGCTGTTGGAATGACCTTTGTGTTACTGACCGCAGGCATCGACATCTCTGTTGGTTCAAACATGTATCTATCGGCTCTGGTTGCTGGTCTAGTGATCCGTGATCAGCATTTTGGCGTTGTAGGCGCGTTGTTGGCCGCCCTCCTAACCGGTATGTTATTCGGTTTATTCAATGCCCTTTGCATCGTCCGGTTACGTATTATCCCATTCATAGTGACGCTGGCAACTCTCGTGGCGGGGCGCGGGTTGGGCACGGCCATGACCGAATCGGTTTCACTCGACTTCCCACAGGGCGTTCTTGATTTTGGCAGTTCCAAATTCTTGGGCATACCAATGCCGATCTCAGTGTTTGCCATTGTCATCTTAGCCGCTTATATCATACTCACCCGTACCCCTTTCGGACGGCAGATTTACGCCATTGGAAATGACGCAGAGGCCGCCAAAAAGGCGGGTATCAATACCGGTCGTGTGGTTACATGGGTTTATATGATCTCCGGTCTATGTGCCGGTCTAGGCGGTTTCATATTGATCGCTCAGATTGGCAGACTTGACCAGCCGTTTGGTTCTGGTGAGGAATTCAATGTTATTGCGGCTGCGGTACTCGGGGGAACCAGTTTATTTGGCGGGGTTGGTAATGCCTTCGGTGCTGTGGTAGGCGCAGTCTTGGTGCAAATGGTGCAAGCGGGATTGGTATTTAATAACGTTAATTTGTATTTGCAGCCCATGATTCAGGGAACGATTATCTTCTTGGCTGTTTTCTTCGACAGCCTTCGAGGTACCCGGTTAGCCCTGCTAAAGCGTCGTTACATACGAGCAGAGGCGTGATGTAAATGGCTGAATTGTCACCTTATATCCTTTACTATGGACAAGATATATCTCCGGCAGAGACGATCTTGCTGCGAGCGGGGCCGTTGTCAGTAGTATATGAACAGGGCGATTTGCGCTATGTCCGGTGGGGCGACCACGAAATACTGCGGCGCATTTACTCAGCGGTACGTGACCATAATTGGGGGACGATACCAGCAACCATTACAACTAAAGTGATGGATATTAGTGCCGACTCGTTTCACATTGTTTATGAAGCTGAGCACCAACAGTCTGATATTCACTTCGTGTGGACAGGCACAATCATCGGCACGTCGGAGGGCAAAATTCGTTTCGAAATGGATGGTGAAGCCCTCAGCACATTCAAGCGCAACCGCATTGGCTTCTGCGTTTTGCATCCCGCGGCTTGCGCCGGTAAACGGTGTCGTGTCGAACATGTAAATGGCGCAGTTACTGAAGGCATTTTCCCGGATCTGATCGAACCCGATCAGCCATTCATTAATATGAGGTCTATTGCTCACGAGGTCACGCAAGGGATATGGGCGACCACGCGCTTCGAAGGTGACACATTCGAAATGGAAGATCAACGCAATTGGACGGATGCTTCCTACAAAACCTACTGCACGCCGCTGGCGCTGCCCTTTCCCGTTACGATTGAAAAAGGGACTCACATCAAACAATCGGTCACTATGGAAGTGACCAGCAATAACGCAAATCAAGCTGTGGAAATAGCCTCAAATTCATTGTCTGACTGGGTTGAATTCAGGGTAAGTGAACAAATTGTTGCTCCAATTCCCCGCTTGGGATTGGGATCAGCTAGTCATGGCGAACCTTTAACTAGCGCGGAAATTCATCGCCTTAGACTCCTGAATCTTACGCATTTACGGGTTGACATCTCACCCTGCGAAACAATCACACACAAGAAGCTGGAACAGGCGAATCAAGAAGCAGCAGATTTGGATATAGTGCTAGAAATTGCGCTCCATTTAGGTCCCAATGCTGAAGCCGACTTACAATCGATTGAGAGTATCTTAGATGCTGTAAAACCATTAGTTTATGTGTGGCTGATTTTCCAAGAGGGAACGTTTGTTGTCTCTTCTGAAATCATGGGACTTGCAAAGACTTATCTCACTAAGTTCGAGCCTAATGCTCAGTTCGCTAATGGCACTGATGCATGGTTCGCTCAACTGAATCGTAATCGACCCGAACCTTCAAGTTTTGACCTGCTTACATACACCCTCAATCCACAGGTACACGCCTTTGATAACGCATCATTGGTCGAATCGCTTTCGGGGCAAGCTGCCACACTGATAACGGCAAAGTCCTTTAGTGGTGGAAAATCGGTAATGGTCAGCCCGGTGACGTTTAAAATGCGTTCTAACCCGGCCGCTACAAGTCAGTCAGCAAGTGCTCCCAATGATCAATTGCCCCCACAAGTTGATCCACGTCAAATGTCGCTCTTTGGGGCAGGCTGGACATTAGGCAGTATTAAGTATTTGGCGGAAGCAGGCGCACACAGTATCACCTTCTATGAAACGACTGGTTGGTTAGGCGTCATGGAACGTCACTTAGGGTCACCATTGCCCCAACTTTTTCCATCGGTTCCCGGAGTAGTCTTCCCACTTTTTCACGTACTGGGGGATTTAGGAGAATTTGACGGTGGTAAGGTGTTAACTGGAATTTCCAATAATCCGCTTATTGTAGAAGGATTAGTGCTCCGGAAAAATCACAATCTTGAATTATTACTCACTAACTTTAGCGCAAAGTCACAAAAAATACGCGTGCTTGGTTTACCATCACATGTCACATGCCGGCATCTAAATGAAGTAAATGCGTTACAAGCCATGCAAATTCCAGAAGGATATCGTGCCAATCAGCTAAACGTCGAATATGTTCCAGCTAAAGGCTTGGAACTAAATTTGATGCCCTTTGCTACCGTATGTATTAAGAGCGTTAACGAATAAATCTCTAAAGGAGAGAAGGAAATCATGACTACCATTGCATTGTTTGGTGCCGCAGGGAAAATTGGGGCACGCATCGCCAAATTGCTCAGCGAAGACAGCAGCTATCGGACCCTCTTTATAGAAGCGGGTGAAGCCGGACAAGAACGTCTACGAGCGGCAGGCTTAACTCCTACCCCGGAAACAGAAGCTGTTCCGCAGGCGGATGTGGTGATTTTGGCCGTACCGGATTTGTTTATTGGTAAAATTGCCGCAGGTATAGTACCCGTACTCAAAACTGGTGCAATGGTCATTGGACTGGATCCTGCTGCCCCACATAGTGGCAAATTACCACCACGTTCCGACATTAGCTACTTCATCACCCATCCCTGCCACCCCCCGGTCTATAACAATGAAACCGAGGAACTAGCGCGCACGGACTACTTTGGTGGTGTAGCCAAACAGAATATTGTTTGCTCGTTAATGCAAGGGCCAGAAGCACATTACGCTCTTGGTGAAGAAATCGCTCGTAAAATGTTCGCCCCTGTTATGAATGCTCACCGAATTACTGTTGAACAGATGGCTATCCTTGAACCGGCATTAGTCGAAACTGTAACGATTACATGTATGCAAGTGGTGCGCGATGCCATGGATGAGGCTGTACGACGCGGTGTCCCTGCTGAAGCGGCCAAAGACTTTTTGCTCGGTCACATCAATATTGACATTGCGATCCTGTTTGGCTTCTTGAACGCTCAGTTCTCGGATGGCGCGAAATTAGCGGTGAAACGCGGTATGGAACAAATCATCCAACCCGATTGGAAAAAAGTATTCGAGCCGGAAAATATCATGAAAGAGGTTCGTGCCATTACTGAAGGTACTAGCCGCTAACTGATATTATGAATTATTACGTAACATTCGATCAATGCGTCAGCAGTCTGGAAGCAAATCATCAGTCTTTCGGAGTTCTAGCACTACAGAATGAGATGCGCTGTATCATCACGTGTCGAGGCGGGCGTATACTTGGGCCATTTTTGCCCGATGGTACTCCCAGTCTCGGCTGGATTAACCCTGCATTTGCGGATCCGTTGTCTTTCTCTGCCTTTCTGCAATCGGGACATTGGAATTTAGGCGGAGAAAGAATTTGGATTGCGCCTGAAATTCAATATATTATTCAAGATCGACGTGACTTTTGGGGAACACATCGTCTACCTCATGCGATTGACCCCGGCAATTACACGCTAGATCAGTCCTCTAATCAGTCATGGCATTTATCTCAACAAGTGACATTGCAGGCTTATAACCTCGCACGAGGGGAGCAAACACTTTCTGTTGATCGCGTCATTCAAAGCGCTGAAAATCCCCTTCGATTTCTCAGCACCTATCAGCAGGTAATGCAAAATGTATCATTCGCGGGTTATCTCCAAACGGTTAGCCTGACCGAAGGTAAACACAATGCAATTATGACTGAGTGTTGGAATTTGACTCAGTTAAATGCAGGCGGACAACTTATCATACCAGTCTCACCTCGTCTGGAAGCCTCACCTTATTTTGGAACGGTTTCCGATGATGCTAATACCGTTCGCGATAACCATCTACGCATCAATATCACGGGGACCCAACAATATAAAGTGGGTTACAAAGCTGCCCATGTCACAGGTCGTATGGCCTATCTAAATCGACTTGATGAAAAACGTTCCTATCTTCTTATCCGTCATTTTAATAACAATCCGTCAACAATATATGCTGAAGAACCACCAAGTATGCCGGGTGTTAAGGGACATTCTATTCATGTTTACAATGATGGTGGTCAATTTGGTGGCTTCGGCGAGATGGAATGTAATGGGCAAACCATTGGCGCCACTACAGGCATATCACAAGCGATAGATACGTTCTATTTATGGGTGTATGTGGGCCAGACTGATCAATTGAATGAAATTATTCAACATTTGCTTGGAGTTACCCTATGAAAATCGGCCTGAGTACCTATGCGTATGCATGGGCAATTGGGGTTGCAGGTTATCCACCAAGCAAGCCGATGGATATCCTCACGTTTCTCGACCGTGCTAATGAGCTGGAGGTCAAGGTGGTTCAAATCGCTGACAACCTGCCTTTGCACCAGCTACCAGATTTTGCGTTGGATCAGCTATTAAACCAAGCCGCAAAATATGGTATCCAGATTGAAGTGGGTACACGAGGTATTCGCCCTGATCACTTACTAACTTATCTGAAACTAGCCCAGCGTTTTGACTCGCCAATATTACGCATCGTCGTTGATACCGCCGACTATCATCCTGCTCCCGAGGAGATCATTTCTACACTGCGTTCCCTAATGCCCGATTTCATAGATTCTGGTGTCACACTCGCGATCGAAAATCATGATCGCTTTAAGGTCAAGACGTTAGTTCAAATTATTGAAGCCGTAGATTCCCTGCGGCTTGGTATATGTCTGGATACGGTGAATTCATTTGGGGCGGGCGAAGGACCGGATGTTGTCGTTAAGGCGCTAGGACCTTACGTGATCAATCTTCACGTTAAAGATTATGTGATTAAACGGCACCATCATATGCTTGGGTTTGAAGTGGTGGGAACGCCTGCCGGTCAGGGTCAATTGAATATCCCTTGGCTTATCGAGACATTAGATCGGAATTCTCATGATTTCAACGCCATTCTTGAGTTGTGGCCTCCCTTAGAACCCGACCTTGAATCGACCATCCGTAAAGAAGATGAATGGGTGGAAACAAGTATTCATTATCTTCGAAACCTGATTACCGAATAAGGATATGTTATGGAAAAACTGCGATTTGCCATTTTGGGAACGGGATTCTGGTCATATTTTCAGATTCCCGGTTGGCAAGAATTAGAAGGCGTGGAATGTGTAGCTGCTTACAATCGCACACGATCAAAGGCCGAGCTTGTTGCCAAACAATTTGGTATCCCAACCGTCTATGATAATCCGGAAGAACTACTCGATAAAGAAAAGTTGGACTTCGTAGACATCATAACGGGTGTGGAAACACACGCCTCATTTGTGCAAATGGCAGCTGATCGAAAACTGAATGTCATCTGCCAAAAGCCAATGGCTACATCGTTAGCTGAAGCAGAATCAATGGTCGCCATAGCACATAGGGCCCAGATCCAATTATTGATTAATGAAAATTGGCGCTGGCAGTATCCCATACGCCAGTTCAAGCACATCTTGGATGAAGGCATTATAGGTAAACCATTCCGAGCACGCATTCACTATTGCAACAGCTTCCCGGTATTCGAAAATCAGCCTTTTCTAAAAGAGTTAGATCAATTCATTCTCACGGATATCGGCAGCCACATTCTTGATACCTCACGTTATCTTTTTGGAGATGCTCATTCGTTGTACTGTCAAACCACTCGTGTGCATCCCGATATTAAAGGCGAAGATGTAGCAACCGTCATGATGAAAATGGGCGATGACATCAGCGTGACTTGTGAAATGAGTTATGCCAGTCGGACCGAAATTGAGCATTTTCCTCAAACCTATGTTTATGTCGAAGGCGATAAAGGTTTTTTGGAATTAGGCCCCGACTACACTATTAGAGAAACGACCATCGACGGCACACGCATTCGACGTTTTCCTCCGAAGCACTATCGATGGGCAGATCCTGCTTATGATCTTGTCCATTCCAGCATCGTGGATTGTCAGGCAGATTTACTTAAGCATCTTCACGGGCAGCATCGTGCAGAAACCACAGGGGATGACAATTTAGAGACGGCCAGATTAGTATTCCGCGCTTATGACTCTGCGAGTCAAAACAAAGTAATCGATTTAAATGCGATAGAACGAAGTATGTGAGTTGTGTCGAGCACAAATTACTTATTGTTCTAAGACAGTACTCCGAGCTTACATATAATCGAATTGCATTAAGGCTAACTACTTTATATCTGTACTGGCAATGCCTTCCATAAAGTAATGGTGTGCCAAAATAAACTAAATCAAATGTGGTCGCACCCTGTGTGCCATAATGGATGAAACAAGTTCAGCCTCAAAGTTTAGTAAAGAAATGAAGGGCGGAGAACAGGGACAAATTGCATGTCAGAATCATCCAAATGGAATCCAGAAGTAGAGCCAAAGCCGGAACGTCGGCGCTTCACGGGGGAGTACAAACAGCGGATCGTGACCGAAGCCGAGCAGTGTCAGCATGGCGAACTAGGATCACTGCTGCGACGCGAGGGCTTGACCTACGCCCAGATTGGTAAGTGGCGGAGCGCCGCCGCTGAAGGCAAGCTGGACAAGAAACGCGGCCCGGTAGCGAACCCCAATCGTGCCGAGATGCGCCGTCTGGAAGCGGAGAATGCCCGACTGAAGCGCGAGTTAGAACGAGCGGCACTCATCATTGATGCCCAAAAAAAGTTAGCACGCCTACTGGAGGAAGAGCAATCGTGAGCGAACTTGCTAGCCAAATCGGAGTGAAGCGTGCCTGTGCCGTGCTGAATATGCGGCGCAGTCGGGTTTACCGCGAACGTCAACCCAAAGCGGAACCCGTGCCGCGTCCAATCCCCGCTCATGCCTTATCGCCTGAGGAACGGATACACGTGCGCGATATGCTCAACAGCCAGCGCTTCATGGACAAAGCGCCGCGGCAGGTCTATGCCGCATTGTTAGATGAAGGTCACTACCTGTGCCATTGGCGCACCATGTATCGTATTCTGGCAGCGCATGGGGAGGTCTACGAACGTCGCCTCATCCGTCGTCACCCCGCCTACCAGAAGCCGGAACTGCTGGCACAAGCTCCCAACCAAGTCTGGTCATGGGACATCACCTGGCTGCGGGCAGCGCGCAAATTGGAAAAGTACCCGCTCTACACCGTGCTGGATATTTTCAGCCGCTATGTGGTCGGCTGGATGATCGCTGAGGAAGAAAGCAGCCATCTGGCAAAACAACTGATTGCTGAAACGGCTCGTAAACAGGGGATTCAGCCTGACCAACTCACGCTGCACGCTGACAACGGCAGTCCCATGAAAGGCAAGCCACTGAGCCAACTATTAGTTGATCTGGGCATTACTAAAAGCCACAGCCGCCCGCACATCTCCGACGACAACCCATTCAGCGAGGCGCAGTTCAAGACCATGAAATATCGCCCCGATTATCCTGACCGTTTCGCCTCCATTGACGAAGCCCGGACGTGGGTGCGGCTATTCTTCGCCTATTATAACGATGAACACTACCATTCGGGATTGAACCTGATGACTCCCGCGAGCGTTCATTTTGGTGCTGCGGATGCCATTCAACAGCACCGGCAGAGCGTGATGGCGGCGGCATTTGCGGCGCAACCAGAACGCTTTCTCCGAGGTCTACCTGTAGTCAAACGCGCTCCGACGGCGGTCTACATCAACCCGCCCAAGCACACGGAGAATCTTCCTTAATCTTTTTCACGAACTTGTTTCAATGTCCTTGACACATACCGGAATGACGACTGCTGCACCTGTTAGAACCAAATTAGGTTCGGCAGATGCGGCTGTCTTCAACTTGAGGAGTGAAAGCCTCGCCACATGATTGGCAGTATTTGAGTCGCCAGTAATCACTAATGGCCACAAAGTTTGATCAAAACAAAGTTGATGTCTCGTATCCCTGCATTGGTTAGTGTTGAATAAATGCGGCATATTTCCCAGTAATATATCTCTTTCCATCATCATAGGGATAATCATCTTTTTCGGATTTTGACCAGAATGTCCAATTTTCTGCGAGCGCCCGAATGATATAGCCTGCCGGATTCTTGCGGTCTTGGTCCTTTGTGTGCTGAACAACCTCAGTGACGCGTTTGTGACCATGCTTCTCGATGAGTTGCTTCGCTTTAAGGTATTCAACTCCGAAATTTCCGAGTGAAACGAGAATTTCTTTTTTCTCTTCGCTTTCAGTGTCCACAACAGCAGCAGAATAGCTGTTGTGTTGTATAGATTGATAGTCGTTATGCTGTTTTGTTTGTGAGTCAGAGTCTGTTATAGATTGGGCGCTTTCAACCGAATGAATAGGCTCATTGTCGCCAAATGCATCGGTCTGGTTTAGCTCATTGAGTTGGTCTGAAGCCGCTTCATGAGGTGGGCTGGATTGACCATCTTCATTGGGCGTTTCTGCCCACATCCACATTTTGATACGGAGTGGCATGATCTCCAAGAACTCACCCAGCCTCTGAATTAACTGATTTTCATCCAGTCGATAATGAACGGTCGGTGTACCGTTGGCTTTCATGAGTGCGCGTTCAATACCTATCATTTCCAGAAATCCTTTGCCATGTACGCGTTTGACCTGTGCCTGCGACAGGTTGCACTCGGCGTTCCAATCGCGCCATGATTTGTAGACCCAACCGCCCACTTTCTTCGCACGTGGAAACCAGTGCAAGAGCCGAACCGCCATCAGGCCGCCATTTTGATCACCGATTACTTTGGCAATGAGTGCGGAAACGGTACGAATATCAGATCGATTGAGTTGTCGAACCACGTTTTGTAGACGTGCGAGTAGATCAGGCTGGTGGTCAAGAGTGCCAGCCGCAGAGTAGCCATTCATAATTGCCTCCAAGCAAAGCTGAACAGAAATCGCGTTCGAGAAACAGGACTGAAAGGCTGATATTCAGTTGCAGGGGAGGGAGGACTGTGATACATTGGAGTTACCACACACCAACGTATCAGTTTCGTCCGTCACCCACCTGCACATTTTCGTCGGTGGGTTTTGTTTTCTAGGGCGGTCCTCGGATATTTTTCATCGTATAAGCCTTAAATACATTGCCACGTGGCAATGTATTTCAATCTACTGAGCATTTAGATACGCTTCCGTTTCATCGATTAACTTACGCAAATGTTGAAGCCGTACTCGAGCTACAATCGCGTCACCTTCCTGTTCGACCAAAGCCAGCGCTAAGTTATATCCGCTAATTTCACAAGTAGGTCGCATTAATTTCACTAATTGTCGAGCTTGGCGTGGTAAGTCATCGTACCCATTTTCCACTTCAGCTTTGGGGCTATGAATGAGGTCAATGATCTGTTTTGATGACAGATTCAATTGAATAACTTGTCGCACCATCTCAATCTGATCCTCAGGTGCTAAGTCAAGTAGATGACGCAATCGACCTTCATCGAGGTTGTGACGATCTGCCAGTTCAGTTGCCTCGTCGCAAAGACGAAGTAATGCTTTATACCGACTTAACATGGGTATTCTAAGTCCACCCATTGCCGACAATATTTCAGATGTGTATTCACGCTTCCCCCTGAGATCAAGTTCCAATGCTTGGCGATAAAAGTCATATGTCACTGGACCGGTTGGTATTTCGCAGCCATGCACATAGAGCAACAAAAGCGCTGCCTGTCGTGCTATCGCAATTGCAGATAATCCCGTACGGGCGGTGTTCTCCTTCGCTTGCCGGAAAGCAGACGCTCGCTCGGCGGGAATAATGATGCAAGGGACCATACCGTCACTCTCATAGCCGGGAATGAAATCTCGCAGCAACCATGTTGCCCAGTAGCGTCGTTCTCCCGTCTCAATACGGTACAGCCGGGTCACGCCTTGAGTGGCATCAACCACTGTGAGTGGATTGACTTGACCATCGTCGCGAATGGTGACTGCCAAATTAACGAGATCACGCACGAGCTGTTCTTCTGGCGAAAGTTGTGGTGCTTCGGTTTCGTCATCGGGATTACCAAGCAAATCCAAGACATTGGTGAAGGGCCGTCCATTTTGCCGAGCAGCCAATTGAGCCGTCTGAATCAGTTCCCGTAGAGCTTGGGTCGGTGTCATCCGATTCGTGTGAAAGGCTTGGTAGATGCGCTCCGGTAATACACGGCGTGGTTGTACCGGGTCTGGTCGCACCATCTCCAGCAAAATTCGCTCCACCCGCAAACTGTTGTCCATAGCCATATCAAAGCCGCTACCGCCAAGCATATCAGCCGTGATCGTATCAAGAAGGCCAGTGTTGGCCTGTCGCTTCTTACTGTTCATGAAACAGCAGCTTTCTGTCCAGCGATCTCACGAACCAACTTGCCAACCATCTGGGCATAGGCTTTGCTGGCCGAAGCTTTCGGATCATAGTTAAACACGCTCAAGTGATGGTGATGCGAGTAGGACACCGCTTCATTGGCTGGAATGACTCCACATACGAGCTGTCCCAAAATACTGTGCGATTTGAGTTCGTCGAGGAGTTGTTTATGACCTTTGACGCGGTTGTCCATCTTGGTGACGAGAATGCCGCTAACATGAAGATGCGGATGTCGCCAGCCTTCACGGATCTCATTGATCTTGGAGATAACAGATAGCAACCCGACTGTTTCAAGATAACGCGGTTCAACCGGCACGATGGCATCGGTGGCAGCCAACAATCCCATTTCGGTCATCAATGAGAAAGAAGGGCGGGTGTCAATCACAATCGCAGCGTAATGATTGGCAATGCGGCTGAGCGGTTCAGCTAAACGGTAAGGTGCGCCTGCTACACCCATCAATTCGCGTTCAGCACCTTCCAACATCGGCGAAGCCGGTAGCACATGTAAGTCGTCGTCCCAAGTGCTTTGCACAAGGCAATTCGAAAGGACATTCGCAGCTTCTTTGCGGTCGGCCATCAGAACGGTGTACAGGCTGTTATCTGCGCCGTAATCCTTATGTCCTGTGGTGACGAGTGAGGCATGTGCTTGGCTGTCCGTATCGACGAGAAGTACTCGACAATTAGCAGCGCCGGAACGCCTTAGCAAACCGACCAAGCCGTAGGCGATATTGGTGGCGGATGTTGATTTCCCGACACCGCCTTTGTGATTGGTCAAGACAAAAACACGGGTCATTTTTCCATTTCCTCCACAACACTCAACAAACCGATTAAGAAAATCGCTGAGGCTGGCAAGGACTTCGTGGAGGTGTGCTACACTCTTCTACGGAAGTCTTGCTGGACGTGTCAGCGAGCCTTCAAGGTGATTTGGGGAGAGGTTGAGTCTCTCCCAATCACCGAAAAGCTAAAGCTATGTGCGGTTCGAGAAGCGTTCTATGTTGACTA
>JBBSBM010000102.1:0-26889 GCA_038251275.1 Aggregatilineales bacterium | reverse complement strand
GGCTGGCGCTGACTGCTTCTGCCTCATTCGCAGCTACCTCTCCACCGCTCGCAAACAGGGTGTCAACCTCCTTGATGCTCTCTCTGCTGCCTTACATGCTGCTCCTTTTCTCCCTTCCTCCCCTACCTGAGTAGTTACAAGGCAGATGCATTTTTAGCACAGAGGCGCAAAGACCCAAAGACACACAGAAGAATGCAGGGCGTTTGACCACAGAGTCTCCGACGCAGAATGACACAACAGTAAGCATAGTATACGGGATAATTGATGGGAATGGGTTACCAAAATGTAACTCTTTCACAACGAGTTTACCAACGATTTCGAGGGAGGAATAAGAAGGTTGAGGTTAATGGTGTGTTTGGAAATGGTTTGAGGCTATTTTGGTGGTATAGCTATAAAAGAATATTGGACACGGCGTACCGTGTCCTAGCTGATTTATGTGAAATTAAGTTTAGCGATTATCTCATGCACCGTTTACATCTTGACCATTATGGGGGCTTTCGCAGGTTTTAGTACAGGTAATTCGACGGTAAAGGTGCTGCCCTGTCCAACTTTGCCCTCACTCGTCACGCTGATGCGACCACCATGCGCCTCAACCAGTGCTTTGACAATTGCCAGCCCTAATCCCGTTCCACCGGTGTTACGGTTGCGCGACGAATCGACGCGGTAAAAGCGATTGAAGACGTAGGGCAGGTTTTCCACAGGGATACCATCACCGGTATCTTTCACCTGCAAACTCACCTTTTCGCTGGTGTAAGAGGTGTGAATGGTGATCTGTCCCCCTTTGCTGGTATGCACCAGTGCATTGTTGAGGAGGTTATGAAGCACCTGTGATAAACGCCCACTGTCGGCCATTACTAAAGGTAAACCATCTACCATCTCGACTTTAAGGGTTACCGACTCGGCTTCAGCCAACGAATCAAACTTAGCAACCGTGTTATTCACCAAGTCGTCAAGTTGAACCGGATGCAGATCGAGCGGCAGCTTATTGGCATCAGCTTGGCTGAGTTCGTGGAGATCATCCACCAAGCGACTTAATAAACGGGTCTGGTCATAAAGACGTGCCACTTCCGAGTTATCCATCGGATAAACTTCATCCAGAATGGCGAGCAAATTGCCCTGTAAAACCGTCAGCGGCGTTCGCAATTCGTGGGCGACATCCGCAACCAGATTACGGCGCAGCGTTTCGGTTTGTTCGAGAGCAGAGGCCATTTCGTTAAAGGCATTCGCCATATCTTTAACTTCACTTGTGCCTTCGACTTTGACACGGCGACTGAGGTTCTGTGCGCCGATGGCACGAGCAGCTTCAGCTAAACGATTTAAGGGAGCGGTCAAGTTGCGGCTGACCAAAATACCAAACGTCAGGCCGATAATACCAACCGCTAAAGCCATAATCACCAAAGCGGTGCTCAGGCTTTCGATTACAAAACGAGTCACTCCCGGACGTAAAGTTAGCGGCGATTTGGGTTCTTCTAATGTGATATAGCCAACGGTTTGACCATTCGCTTGTAGCGTAAGTTGATTGGGCAACTGAGTAATGTCGCGCGAGCGCGGCTCTTGTGGCACAACAGAGGTGTCATAAACAACATTCCCTTGGCTATCTAGAATCAGCAGCACAAGACCTATTCGCTGACCAACGGCAAATTCTTCGGTATTCAGTGCTAGATTGGTTCGCAGATTATCCCAATTGCCGTGTTGGGCATAATAAGCCTCAAGACTATCGACGAGTCCACCCTTTGATTGATAGTCGTCAAAGACAATCGACTCACGAATGCCACTGTGGGCGATGAAACTACTGGCAATGATAATGACGATCACCCAAAGCAATACGACGGCGCTAAAGGCAATGCTCAGACGTACCCATAAACGGTTCATGGTTACGGCCCTGCCAGCCGATAGCCAACGCCATAGAGAGTCTGGATATAGGTGGGATGACGGGGATCTGGCTCGATCTTCTTGCGTAGATTCTTGATGTGGCTGTCGAGAGAGCGTTCCACACTTTCGTAATCATAACCGAGGCTGCGTTCAATCAAATCAGCGCGGGTCATAGCGTAACCGGGGTGTTCCATCAATGCCCGTAAGAGTTCGAATTCGGTGACGGTGAGTTCAACCGATTGCGTATCCATGATGACTTCGCGTCGTCCAACATCCATTAGCAGCGCCCCACATTGAAGGACTGTATCCTTCTTAAAGTTGTCGTCCCCCTGTGAACGGCGCAGCACCGAGCGCACGCGTGCGACCATCTCACGCGGATTAAAGGGTTTGGTGATGTAATCGTCTGCACCGAGTTCCAAGCCGATAATTTTGTCGGTATCTTCGACACGGGCAGTGAGCATAATGATCGGTATGCTATGCAGTGTCGAATCGTTGCGGATAGTACGGGTAATCTCCCAGCCATCACGATCAGGCAGCATCAGATCCAGCACAACCAAGTTCGGGTGTTCACGGCGCACCATATGGAGCGCGGTTTGACCGTCGTTGGCGATCAACACCTGATAATGTTCTTTTTCGAGGTAAGCACGAACCAAGCGGACAATTTCACGGTCATCGTCCACGACCAATATACGTTGAACCGTACCGGAAGTTGACATAAAAACCTCACACATCTCTACAAGTTATTTCACGTTCGAATTAAATTTATTCAAAAGCATATTTAGGCCGTTCAATGTTTTAGAAGGGCGCAACATGTTGCGCCCCTACATTAAATTGTGCGAGGACACACAGCCGTGTGTCCCTACAGAGCAACATGCGACTCATTCGCTGGCTTTGACAGGTAATTTCGCGCAGTTTGCGTCTGCATTCACAAATTCACCACTCACCCAACCGGTTTTATTCTGGTAACTCACGAACCACCAATCGCCTGCTTTATTCTTCGCGCTAACGTCAAGCGTAGTGCTAAAGGGAATGGTCAACAACAGATCGTAAGTGGTATCCGCACCACTCCGTAAGTTCACGTTCAGACGGGTGACAACCAGACAGGTCGCAGTTTGGGCATCCGGTGATTGACCCGTCGGTTGACTTGTACCAGCAATTGTGACCGTTCCTGCTGTCGTTGTAGCAATGACAAAAGGTGTATTGGTCGCTGTTGGCATCGGGCTAGGAAAGCGAGTCGGTGTGGCGCTCATCTGGAGCAGCACGACATCCGGTGTATTGGTCGGTACCAAAGCGATAGGCTTGGATAAAGTCGGCGTTGGACTGTTGACCACGACATTGGCAGCAGCAACTTCAGCCACATTGACATTACCGCTTCCGGCTGCCGAACTAGCAGTATTCGCAGCTGCCCGGTTAGGTAATTGCAATTTAGAGGCCGTAGGCACAACAAACGTTGCGACAATCAGTAATACCCCTAATCCAATACCCAACACACCGCGCCTCTGAGACAATTTACGTCCCGGATTACGGCGTTCGATGAGGATTGTGATGATGCTTAGAACTGCAACAATCACCCCCAAACCGATAGCTGCTATATTGACCATCGGCAGCGGTTGAGCGCTGGCACTATTGTTGACCAAGGCCAAAACCGGAAACACAACCGCTAAAAAGGCTATTAGGGTTTCGAAGAAGCCGACCTTCTCGCGTCCTTGTATGGCACGCCGAATGCTGTTCAGTAGAAAAATAAGTCCGAAAACTGCGCCCATTAGCGCCATTAAAATGACCATCGCTCACCAATCCTATTCATAGCGCAGCGCATCAATCGGGTTCAATTTTGCTGCCCGCTGCGCTGGATAAATACCGAAGAAAATACCGACACTGGCTGAAATAACCGTCGCCAACACGACGCTCGATAGTTGAAGGCTGATGGGAAAAGTTTTTGCTACCGCGCCAATTAAGCTCACCAAACCTGCGGCAATCAATACGCCGATTGCCCCACCGATTAAGGAGAGCGCCATCGCCTCGATCAAAAATTGAATAACAATGTCGCGGTTTTGTGCGCCAACTGCTTTCCGCAAACCAATTTCGCGGGTACGCTCGGTGACGGTTACCAGCATAATATTCATCACACCGATGCCACCGACCAACAGCGAAATTCCGGCAACCACGCCTAGGAATATGGTGAACAAACCGATGACACTATTCAAAGTACTGATGACACTGCTCTGGCTGACGACCAAAAAGGTATCTTTTTCACCGGCTTTTACTTCGCGGGTTTGACGCAGTGTACGGGTGATTTGTTGGACGGCTGCGTTCACGCTGTCACTGTCGCGGGCCTGCATGAGGACAAATGACACGCGATAGTCACCAGTTACATCACGCTTGACACCCAAACGTGCTTGTGCCGTCGTGATAGGAACCAGTATCGCGCCATCTCCAAAACCGCCGTTAGATGAATCGAGCGCACCAATAATCTGAAAGCGTACACTGCCAATGCGAACGTTCCGACCTACTGGCGAGATACCGTCAAATAAACGGTCAACGATTTCTTGACTGAGGATAGCGACGCGCTCCTGACCTTCCAGTTCGGCTTGGGTGAAGAAACGACCATTTACCACTTTGCGATTCATGACCTTCAGATAATTGGCAGTCACGCCTTGAATACTGGTGGTGGTGGTCTTGCCCTCATATACGACGACTGAGTTCACCAGATTCTCAGGCATAATGTAGTTGATGTCTTGTGTATTGAGCGGATCGGACAAAGCCGTCGCATCTTTCATTGTCAAGGGGGTCAGTTTGCCATTCTTATCCGGCTGGGCGATGGCAATCAGCAAATTAGAACCTACACTTGAAAATTGATTGGTCACAAATACCGACACACCCTGCCCAGCCGAAATTAATATGATCACTGCCGCTACACCAATGGTGATGCCGAGCATGGTCAAAAAGGCACGCAGTTTATTCATCTGCAACGCGATCATGGCAACGCGAATATTTTCGCTAAAGGCGTACATAACTATTCAAACCTCAACGCGTCAATCGGACGCATGCGTGCTGCACGACTGGCAGGATACAAACCGAAGAAAATACCGACGAAACTACTGACACCTGTCGCTAACAAGACCGAATCGAGTGTCAGCCCTAGATGCAAATCCGGTACGACTGCGCCAGCAATAACGGTGATGAGCCAGCCTAAGGTGATGCCCAACGCTCCACCTACCAGCGATAAAATGACGCTTTCAATCAAGAATTGGCTGAGGATGTCACTACCACGCGCACCAACTGCTTTTCTCAAACCGATCTCGCGAGTACGTTCGGTCACTGAAACGAGCATGATATTCATGATACCGATGCCCCCTACCAACAGCGATATACCTGCTACGCCGCCCAAGAACACTGTGAGCAAACCCGTAATCTGGGAAATACTGCTCAACAAATCCGCCTGATTGGTGACCGAGAAATCCTCGTCGCCTGAATAGAGGATGTCATGGGCTTCGACCAAATAATTCTTGATCAACTGTAGAACTGAATTGTTTTCATCCTGCGAATTCGCGACAACCTGAATCTGCGTCACCTTATAGTCACCACCCTGTACGCGAGCGTCAGCCAAACGAGTTTGAGCAGTTGTAATGGGAATTAACGCTGCCGCATTCAAATCGGCAGGGGAAGCGGCAGAACGATTTTCCATAACACCAATGACAGTAAAGATGCGACCACTGATCTGTATCGGCAGACCAATAGGGTTATAGTTTTTATCCCCAAATAAGTCCTTAACTGTCGTCTCACCTAAAACAACGACCCGTGCGGTATCTTGCACATCAGACTGACTGATGAAGCGTCCGCCATCATTACGAGGATGCCAATTATTCACATCGGCATAAGCCGCTATAACCCCGTTCAATGATAAGTTTACGCTTTCAGTGCCTGCGACCAATGTTCCGGGTACGTTATAGACGGTTGATACTTGCTTAACACCGGGCAAGCGCGCGATGGCAATGGCTTCCTGATCAGTCAATGGTTTTACTTCTGTACGCGTTTGACTGGTGGGGGTTGATGACGAAACAGTCAGCGTATTTGCGCCTAAATCTTCAAACTGAGATGCCACATAGTCCTGCACGCCGCGACCCAAACTCGTCAACCCGACCACCGCCCCCACTCCAATAATGATGCCTAAAGCAGTCAATACCGCCCGCAAGCGGTTGATGAAGAGGCTGGTCAGCGCAATGCGGAAGCCTTCCGAAAAGTTCATGGCTAGGTATATTCCTCTTCTTTACCGCCGTAGTAGGCTTCTTTGAATACACCTTCTAGCTCTTCGGCCTCCGATGGACGTTCGGCCTCACCCGCTACTAACGGATGGGCAACCAGACGATCCGCGACAATCTTGCCATCACGCAGCATGATGACGCGGTTGGTGTGCCGTGCGATCCACGGATCATGGGTCACGAAGACAATGGTATTACCCTGCACACGGTTTAACTGCTGGAAAATTTGCATCACTTCGGTGCCGCTGCGGCTATCGAGGTTACCAGTCGGTTCATCAGCCAAAATCATGGCGGGTTCAGTGACGAGCGCCCGCGCAATCGCGACACGCTGCTGTTGACCACCGGACAATTCGCTGGGTAGATGGTCAAGGCGCTGACCTAAGCCGACTGAATCCAATGCGGCTCTGGCTTTCTTGTTGCGGCCTGATCCACCACCATATATCAAAGGCAATTCGACCTGCCGCACGGCAGAAGTCCGGCGCAGCAAATTGAAATTCTGGAACACAAAGCCAATCTTCTTGTTCCGCACACGAGCGAGTTCAGACTCGCTTAACTTGCTCACGTCTACGCCGTCGAGAAAATACTCACCGGATGTCGGTTGGTCGAGTGCACCCAAGATGTTCATCAGAGTCGATTTACCGGAACCCGACGGCCCCATGATCGACACAAACTCGCCCTGATTCACTTGGAGACTGATCCCTTTTAGCACTTGCAGCGATAACTCACCCATCTCATAGGTTTTGGTGATGTCCCGAATGTCGATAACTGCCTTTTTTCCGTCGGCATCCACCACGGTTGACGGAGGTGTTTTCGTCTTGTTTCCTTTTAGCCATCCAAACATGATTAGCCTCCCCCCGCCGCGCCACCACCCGGCGGTCTGAACAAACCACCTTGGGTTGTAGTTGTTGTTTGGCCTGCCAGTAACACAATGTTCTGTCCCACTTCTAGCCCGCTCACGATCTGGCTGTTGGTTTCATTACGCACGCCAATCGTCACCGGTGTGTCCGTATATTTCCCGTTTTGCTCGACTGTCACGTAAGTACGTTGTGTCGTGTTATCGACGCGGATGAAGCGGTTGGGTACGAGGATGACATCTTTCACTTCACCGATAGTAATGGTAGCAGTTGCGCTCATTTTAGGGCGCAGTGGAGCAGCGGTAAAATCCAGCGTCACGGTTGCAGTGTAGGTAACCAATTGTCCTTGAATTGTGGGAGCTGCATCAATTTTAGTGACCTTGCCTGTGATGTCTGTGCCCTTCAAGGCTACGACATTCAAATTCACAGGCTGCCCAACCGATACCTTGACAATGTCGGTTTCATCAATTGCTAAATCAATGGTGTAGTGGCTGTCGTCAATCAACGTAATGACGTTAGCAGCGGGTGGCGCTTCACCAACCGTCAGATTTTCGTTCGCGACAAGTCCATCAAGCGGCGCGATCAAGGTAGTTTTAGTCAACTGCTGCTGTGCTTTTTCTACGTTCAACTTAGCAGAATCGAGATCAATCTGGGCACGACGAAGTTCGGCAGCGCTGGCCGGATTTTTCAGTTTATCGAGATTGGCTTCGGCCTGTGCAAGACTGGCGCTGGCGCTGGTGTAAGTTCCAGCATCCACACCCTGTGTCATCGTATCTTGATAAGCTGTATTTTGAATTTCAACGTTGTATTCTTGCGAGGCGACCGCCGAATTCGCGCCGATTTCACCGGCTTGTGCGCCACCATTCCCATTACGGAATTCAGGATTGGGCGCAAGCTGAATGTCGCGGTTAATTTGGGACTGCCAGAGTTGGTTTTTTGCCAATTCGGTTTGCAAGCGTGCAATCTCTTTGGCGTCGCCGCTAGGAGCCGTTTTTGAAGCCGCATAGATGGATGCTTTTGCGGCAGTCACCTGTGCTTCGGCTACTGCCAAGTCCACATCACGCGGCGGAGTCGTCAGGTTATCATAAGCGGCCTGTGATTGTGACAATAAAATTTGGGCATTCCGCAGCGCTGCTTCGGCATCCACTGATTTAATCTTTGCCAGTACATCACCTGCTTTGACGTGTTGGCCTTCAGCTACCCATATTTCGGTAACCGGTGCGGAAAGCTCAAATGCCAAATCAACTTCTTGTACAGGTGCGAGTGAACCCGTCGCATTCAGGGTAATGGTCAGGCTGCCCTGTTTTACCACTGTTGAATCGGTTACGGTGGCATTTTGTGCCGCTACCGTCTGCAATCCCATTAATGCCACAGTGCCTATGGCTGCCGCTATTCTTATGACCCTATTCAATCCATTTACTTGTTTCATTACTACTGCGCTCCCGGCAATCCACTGCTTGCTGTTTGTGTTACCACAACCACGTCCCCTTCTTTCAAGCCGGATATGATTTCGCTGCTATCCGTACCTTGTAAACCTAATTTCACTTCAACTCTTGTTTCTTTGTTTTTCGTGTCCAGTATGTCCACGAAGACTCGACCATCCGCCTCGACATGCAGAAAATTGCTAGGGACTGTTAATACACTCTGTCGCGTTTCCAGCACAACGAAGGCTTCACCGGTCATGCCCACTCGCACGCGCGGATCATTCTGAATGAGCGCAAAGTGGGTGTCGTAACTCACGACGCCGTTGACTTCAGTACCCATGATTTCAATTTGCTTCACGGAGGCGGCAAGTTGAACATCAGGCAGGGCATCCAGTTCAATGTATGTGGACATATCATCTTTGATGAGGTTGATGTCCTCTTCGTCAACTTGGGCGATTAACCCTAACGGCGACATATTGGTAATTTGGATAACCGGTTTACCCGTGAGAACCGGCTGCCCCAAATCAATATTCACGCTTGTAACCACCCCATCAAGCGGCGCGAACAAAGTTGTGCGGTTAAGTGCAGTTTCGGCATCGCGCAGTTGTGCTTCGGCCTGCTGCAACGCAATTTGGGCGCTGGTGATCGCCGATTGTTTTGGGCCTGCCATCAATTGATCGAGTTGTTTCTGACGCAGTGCGATTTGTGCGCCCGCTTGGGTCAAACCGCCTGTGTTGCCTGTTTGCATCTGTTCCAGTTGCAAGCGCGCAATCTCGGCATTAAATGAAGCCGCGCCTACCTGTGCATCCAACAAGGTATATTGCTCGGTCGTCAATCCACCAGATACTTGCCGTTTACGTTGGGCTTCTTCCAGCGCGTGTTTCGCTTGATCGTAGCGGAGTTGGGCCTGGTTAACATCCGCAGGACTGCTGCTGTTAGCCGCAGACGAATATGAGCCTTTAGCACTGGCCAGATTAGCCTGTGCCACCTTAATATCATTTTCGTCCACAGGGCCTAATAAATCGGCTAGGGAGTTATTAGCTTTTTCCAGCGCTAACTTGGCCTGCTCGTAGCTAATTTGCTGGGTTTCGCTGGCTAAACGTGCCACCGGATCACCCACCCGTACGTAATCACCTGTTTTCACAAGGATTTCTGAAGCTTTACCGGACGTTTCAAAGCCCAAGTCCACTACTGAACCGGCTTCAATCGTCCCCAACGCCGAGATTGAACGCTGTACATCACCCCGTTCGACGGTATAACGTACCAAATTTTGTAAGCGAGTTTGCTCGGTCTGTTCTTGACGTGCTGCTTGTCCTTGGCGCAAAAATGTCGCGCCCAAGGGAATAACAATCACAAGAACTAACAGAACCACTAAAGATCGGATAACAGACATAACGCATCCTTGTTCACGATGACACCATTTATTGGCACAGATTGTCCAAAATTCTGGATATAGTATCATTATCACGGGAAATTCTGGAGAGATTGTGGAGGATTCATGGAACTAAGGTGTACATTCACACGAGATTTTGTCACAAAAATGCGGCCTAATCGCTTCGACTAGACCGCACCACCTCATTTCAACTGCATATAAAAGGGACTTATGCCATACGTCGGGCAGCAGGCCAACGCCACAAAACAACGACACTCATGATGCCACCCGCAATGGCAGCGATAGCGATAGCGGCAGGCGTACCGATGACATTGGCAATCGAACCCATCAATAAAGCACCGAAGGGTGCTATCCCGAACCACGACAAGGTATAGAGACTCATTACCCGCCCACGAAACACGTCCGGTACTTCATTCTGGATGAGTGTGTTGACCAGCACGAATTGTAAGATGATGGCAAATCCATAAATCACACCGAAAACCACTGACAACTCGACCGTTTTGGTGAAGCTAAAAAAGAAAGCAGATATAGACACCAAAATAGCCATTGCAGCAACCACACGACCCCGCCCGAAACGTCGTCCGACAAAGCCTAACACCAGCGAAGACAGCACAGCACCCGAACCAATGGCGATGGTGATAGCTGAATAAGCGTCGGCAGGGGAATGTAAAACTGTATCGGCAAAGGCAGGGAGTAATGTCGAGACGTTGTTGGTGAAGAGTGCCGCCGCCACTGCTAACAGCAGCAAGGGCGCGATGGCGTCATGTTTGCGGGCGTATTGAAGCCCTTCTTTAAGCTGCTTTAGGGGTGCTAAACTGGTCGTTCCACCGGGCGCATTATCAATACGGATAATCCACAGCATGTAAATGACCGCGACGAAGCTGAGACCGTTCAACAAGAAACACCAGCTCGGGCCGATTTGGGTCAGCACGATACCCGCTACAACCGGGCCAATCACACGCGAGATGTTGAAAATCATCGAGTTCATAGCGATACCGCTGGCAAGATGTTCACGTCCAACGAGATCAACTACAATCGCTTGGCGTGTCGGGGCATCCAATGCATTGCTGACACCCAACAAGAAGGCCAGCAGCATGATATGCCAAACCGCTACCGTGTTGGTAAAGGTCAGATACGCCAAAATAAAGGCGAGAATCATCTGAACGGCTTGGGTAATCATCAACAAAGTGCGGCGGGGTACGCGCTCGATAACAACGCCCGCGATGGGTGACAAAATCAAACTGGGCAAACCAGCAGCACAAGCCACCAACCCCAGCCACAGTTCACTCTGGGTGAGATGGAAGACCAACCAACCCTGAGCAACAGTTTGCATCCATGTACCCGAAATGGAAATGGTCTGTCCGACGAAATACAGCCGAAATTTAGCAATACGGAGGGCAGAGAGTGTGCTGACGGCCACAGTAGAAGGTGGTTTTTGAATCTGAGCAATACTAGCCATGAGATACGATTTTCATCCTACAAACGTGGACAATAACCGCCCTCAAAACGAAGGTGGTTAATTATTTTGTCCGTCTAATGTGTTAAATAATAACCAGCATCGAGGAAATTTATGTGGATACTGATCATATTTTTTATTATAGAACTACCATTTAAGTCCAATCAATAAAAATCGAAACAATTGGACTTAATCAATGTCAATATTCCATGAGAAAAAGCTTATTTTTTTATGGATAACTGTCTCATAAATCGCCAATACTCAACGGGAGTAGGGGAATACCATTGTTTACTTTCAAGGTCGTTACGCTCGTAAGTGGTCAATTTACCATCCAGCGCAGCATGAACAGCTTGAACCATTGCACTTAATGCTGCCAGATACTGCTTGACGGGTAATGTTCGGTAAGTGTCATTAGGCTCAACCGTAATCGGCACTTGGGCGATAATCGCGCCGGTATCGACACCGGGATCAACGCGGTGAATGGTTGTGCCTGCCAAATCCGGTTGACCTTCATAAACTGCCCAGAAGCCGCCATGTACGCCCCGATAGCGCGGTGTAATCCCCACATGAATGTTGATAAAGGTGGGTGCAAGTGCCAGTATGCGCTTGGCGATAATACCCGTACCTGTTACAACAACCACTTGAGGTTTATGTTCGTTCAATAAAGCAGAGACTTCTGCGCCGTTCACCGAGTCCACTTCCAAAATAGGGATGCGTCCGTCTGGTGGACTGGCATCATGACCGTTGAGCAAGCGATCAATCATCGGGCGTGATTGGCGGCGAATAAACAAGCGATCAATGATGAGGAAGGCGAGTTGTCCGGCAACTTTCCATGCGCCCAGTTTCTTCAAACGGTAGCGCAGCATTTTGCGGGTGTGTGGTGCTTCGAATACCACTTGCGTGATATTGAAGTGTTGTGCGAGATGATTAATCAGTAGGTAGGAAAGTTCATCACGCGAGGCGAGAATGATGATTGAGTTATCTTTCGACTGTTCATTTGGCATATCCAAGTACCTCGCTTGCCGCTTGTTCCATCGTCAATACTTGAATTTTGCCCTGCTCACACATCGTTGAGACTAGCTGCAAAATTTGTTCCAGCGCCTCAAACATACTTGGGCTGGTTCCGAGATTGAAGGGATGAAACCACAAATGATACAGTTCGTTTTTGCGTGCGGCCTGTTCTAATCCTAAGTGTGCCTGCCGCACCCGTGAAGCCGTTGGGATACGACTGCGTATGCCATCGTAAGCCAGTAAAAATTGCGAGGCGGGTAAATTTACAAGTTTGTCACTGACTTTACAGGCTTGCAGGTTATAGGTCGGTGGTGGCAGTGCTAAGGCACGATTCATTAAATGGGCAATGCCACGCCGTTCTCGTGGACGATGACCTTCAATGCCTCGATAAGCAATGATGCCATACTTCGAGAGTGTATCAATATATTTGATCTGGTTACGTGGATACACAATCGAACGCGCAACGGGCAGCTTGAGTTGGCGATAAAGTTTGGCGACTTGTTGCAGTTCAAATTCCCAATAGTCTTGGGTTGTATCAGGATCATCTGTATAAACATGAGAGAAGGTATGTGTACCGATTTCATGTTTGGTTTTTGCCGTGCGTATCCATTCCACAACATATGGGGCATGAAACCAGTTCACCATATCCATTCCCGGCGATGCCATAATCAGCGACCGCTTGTCATCGGGCTTCAACATGAGTTGTCCAACGACAGCCCACGTTGTTGGAATATTGTAGCGGTCAATCAAATCAATCAACCGACGCAAAATGACGCGATAGCTATCAAAGCAATCTGCGTATTTGCCCATATCTCGCATGTCAGTTCCCCATGCGATTTCAGTGTCTAGTGAGAGGATGAATGTTCCAGTCATAATGAAGAAGTCTAGCCTAAGGTACTCGGTTGTGCTACCGCGAACTGCTATAATAGGGCTGAAGTATGGAAAGGACGTGATTATGGTCGCGCAACGTCGTCAACCATTTGTTACTACTGTCTTCGTCGGTGAAGATCGACGACTGATTATTGACTTGCCACCAGACTTTCCAATCGGCAATGCAATTGTGACCATCACATGGATAAGTGATGAGACTACTAAGTCCCCGGATAGTGATGAAATACCGTCTGAGACAACTACTACATCAGAATAACTTTTCGATTGAAGCACGATGATTGTACGATCAGTAATGGATACCGTTGTGTCTGAAATATCTTCCCTTGTTCAAGAACACAAATTAAAAGGCATCAGCGCGTGTTGGATTGGCAATCCGCGCTACAGCCAACCTTTAAATCCGACTGATGACAAAAAATGGGGTTTATTGGCGGATTTGGGTGTTCGCATGTTTGTAGTCGGTTTTGCAGTCGGGTTAAGGCCGCGAAGTTTCAACCAACATGCACGGTTTATCTTGCTGCCTGAACTGCCAATTTCGATCCTACGTTATCTAGAGATGTTCGTGGTAGCGCCGTTTATTTTACTGTGGTTGATCATACGACATGATGTATCAGTTATTGTGGCAGGAAGTCCATTTGAAGGCTCAATCGGGGCATTGGCAAAAAATATCGCGGGGCTATTTGGTAAGCGAGTCGCTTTAGTGGTCGAAAGTCATGGTGATTTTGAAGTCGCTGTGCTGGAACAGCGACAGGTTAGTTTTCGGAGTATCTATCGCTGGTTGATGAACAAAGCAGCATCTTACGCATTCCGAAATGCCGATGTGCTGCGGGCGGTATCCAACAGCACACGTGAGCAAGTTAACCGTTGGACACCAAATAAGTCGGTCATCCAATTTATGACGTGGACAGACGTGAGCGCATTCCGTGACCGACCGCGTGAAATTCCAGTTTCGGAAGCGTGGGATATTGTTCATGCCGGAGTGTTAATCCCCCGTAAGGGCGTGCATACATTACTAGCGGCGTTTTCCCAAATTGCCACAGAAGTTCCAGAAGCGCATCTATGGATTGTGGGTAAGCCGGAAAATACGGCGTATGCGACACAGTTACATACCCAAACCGAAACGCTCGGCTTGGAAAATCGTGTCACTTTCGTGGGCGGAGTCGGGCAGCAGGAACTCGCAAAATATATGGCTCGTGGACGGGCGATGGTATTGGCTTCACTTTCTGAAGGGCTGCCGCGTGTGGTGGTCGAAGGCATGATGAGTGGTTTAGTGGTACTTGCTAGCCGTGTATCTGGCATCCCCGAAGTGATTGAGGACGGTGTGACAGGCTATCTGATTCCACCAGAGCAACCCGATGAACTGGCGGATACCCTACGACGGATGTATGCCAACCCCGATGTGGAAACAATGACGCAGAAAGCACGGACTTTTGCCGAACAATTCTTCTCGGAAAGTGCCTATGTTGACGGCTACAAACGATTACTGTCAGCGGCAGTTGATGCAAGAAACGGAAAGGTCAGCTAAATGCGACTGCTGCTTTTTAACCTCGTCACTGATGCAGATGATCCGGTGTTGGGATTCACCACCACATGGATTAATGGACTGGCTGCTCAATGCGAGGCGGTCGATGTCATCACCATGAAGATGGGGCGTTTGGCTATAGCATCAAACGTAAAAGTGTATTCCGTCGGCAAGGAAAAAGGTTACAGTGAAATCCGACGCGCATTTGAGTTCTACCGAATTTTGTTGGGATTGCTGCGGCGGAATCATTATGATGCTTGCTTTGCTCATATGATGCAGTTATTCGCGGTGATGGCTGCGCCTGTTTTGAAGCTGTATCGTGTGCCGATTACGCTGTGGTACGCGCACAAAGCCACCGGACGGTTGCTGCAACTGGCGGAAAAAGTGGTCGATCATGTGGTGACTTCGACCCCTGAAGGTTTTCGTCTGCCGAGTCGCAAATTGCAAATTATCGGGCAAGGCATTGATACCGAGCAGTTCAAAACAGCCGATCAAACACCACTCCCTACCCCCCCCCCTGAACTCATGGAGGGAGAAGCGAAAACTTTCACGCTCATCAGTGTTGGACGGATTGCGCCTGTCAAACGCTTGGAGATTATTATCTCGGCAGTAAAGGCATTACGAGAACAAGGGCTAACGAATGTGCGGCTGCTGCTCGTTGGAGAAGTAGCAGCACAGGACACGGATTATGGCGAACATCTGCGGCGAATGGTAACCGATTATCAGCTCAATGACGCGGTGACATTCACAGGCGGAATGCCTTATGAGGCGGTGGTGCAAGAATATCAACAAGCGGATGTGATGGTCAATATGAGCGCAACGGGCAGTATGGATAAAGCGGTACTCGAAGCGATGGCCTGCGGCCTACCGATCGTCACCGCGAATGAGTCGTTTAAGCGTCTGCTTGCTCCTTGGGCAGATTTGCTTTATGTTCCACCGGAGTCGCCGGAAGAATTGTCGGTTCGTTTGAAAAAATTAGCGCTGATGTCCGCTGATGAACGTCATACGTTAGGGCAGGCGCTCAGACAGTTGGTGATCGAGCAGCACAGTATGGAACACTTAACCGACCAACTCATGACGATATTTAAGCAGTAGACCATGCCTAAACTTCTGTATCTCGCCAATATTCGACTGCCCACTGAGAAGGCACATGGACTGCAAATCATGCAGAACTGTGAAGCCTTCGCTGAAGCGGGAGCCGAGTTGCAGTTATGGGCGGCACGGCGCGTGAATACGGCTGACATGCGTGGTATCAAAGATGTGTGGGCGCATTATGGTGTGCGAAGAAACTTTAACATTCGGCGCTTGCCCTGCCTTGATTTGATGGCGTTTGTGCCGTCAGATAGTCGTGCATCGCAGATCATGTTTTATATACAGGCATTGACCTATACATTGGTGGTGCTGATCTGGGCACTCTTTACCCACGCTGATATTTACTACAGTCGCGATACCTTTACCTTGTTCGCGTTGAGTTTCATCAAGCCGCGTCAATCGTTGGCTTACGAGGTTCATATGCTGGCAAGTGGACGCAGTGGGCGTTGGATTCAGAGGCAAGTGGTCAAGCGTGTCGGTACAGCCATTCCGATTACGCGGAAGCTGGAAGAAGATTTAATGCAATCCCCTCCCCAGCCCTCCCCCGTAAATGTGGGAGGAAGCGAGACAAAATTCCTCGTGGCGCATGACGGCATCCGCAAAGAACGGTTCGCCAATGCCCCATCGCAAGCCGAAGCACGCGCGCAAATCGGTTGGCCTCCAACAGCCTTCATCGTCGGTTATGTCGGGCGATTGCAAACGCTCACCGCCGATAAGGGCGTGGGTACGTTAGTCGATGCGTTGGCGCAAGTCGGTGATGTGGCGTTGGGATTAGTCGGTGGACCGGATGATATGGCCGAAGCCTTGCGGCAACATTGGACGAAAATCGGATTATCAGCGGATAAATTTTTATATGCCGGACAGGTCGCACCCAATAAAGTGCCGTTATATCTCGCAGCACTGGATGTCTGTGCGATTCCGCTGCCGTGGACAACTTACTTTGCTTATTACACTTCGCCGATGAAATTATTCGAGTACATGGCATCAGGCCGCGCGATTATCGCTTCGGATTTACCGAGTATCGCTGAAGTGATTAGCGACGGCGAAAATGCGCTGCTCGTCCCGCCCAGTGATGCAAATGCACTGGCAGAAGCGATCAAATGCTTGCGCGATGATGCGGCACTGCGGCAGCGGTTGGCAAATGCGGCATACGTTGAGGTGATGGCGCATTATACATGGGCAGCACGGGCGAAGGCGATTCTGGCGAAAGTGAGTGAATAAAATGGGCGTTAATTACTTTATCATTCCATTGGAAGGTATTGACCCAGAATATCAACCTTTGAGCAAGCAATCAGAGTTCAATCAACATGAGTTTGCTAAAGCACTCGAAGCGAAATGGAAAAATACCGAGATAAGAATAGAAAATTCTGATTATTCACATATAACATGGCAATGCGAAGTCAATCATAAACATAAATTACGCGGAAGTTCGAGCAGCGGCGATTATGGAGTCGCGTTGGAAAAACCTGACGCGAAGGATGTTGAAGAATTCGCGATTTGGTATCGAACAATCATACCGGATGATGTGAGAATAGTAATTTTTAACGACTCTGACGTAGAACATTATTGTGAAATTACAGCGGATACCACTTATGTACAGCTTGTCGACTTTTTCACGGATTACAATTATTGGATTACGGTTACGCTAGCGAACAACGAACCCATAGATATTGATAACTTATCCGCACAATTACGAGCGCAATGGCCTCAAGTCGAAATTTTTCCAATCACAGATGCTGATCCTTTATCCCTTTATTGGGAGATTAATCTTGATCATGAATTTATGGGTCATTACAATCTCACTGAGACTCTTTTTGTAACCAAAAAATTAACTCAAGACATTATTATAGATGGAGCAGTCAGTAAAAACCGTACAGAAATGTATTTAGGTCCTTTCCCTTACTCAGAACTCGCCAAAACATTAATTTGGTATCGCGGAATTGTGGATGAAAGCACCGAATTATTGGTCGAGCGCAAAGAAGATCATCGGCAATTAAAGTTACAGGCTGAAACCACCGAACAGGAGATTATCAAAACTTTTAGACGACATTGGGAAATGGGAATGTGACTGATCTCCACATCGGCATCATCGCCCCTGACCTCACAATGAAGCATGGTTGGGCGCAGTACAGTTCGAGCTTGGTCAAAGCGCTGGATAAAGCAGACGTTCGGCTGACTGTTGTCGCAGCACGGAATAGCCCCCTACTTGAAGGTGTCGAAGTTCATCCGATTTTACCGGCAATCGTACCGCGTGAACGTGGATTTACAGTCAAGTCTTTAATGCAGACACCACGTGTAAGTCAACTACTTCGTGATTGTGACCTAATTCATGTGCTGGCCGAACCCTATGCCCTACTCGGTGCGGCGGTGGTGGGTAAACGTCCGCTGCTGATTACCGGACATGGCAGCTATGTTCGCATTGCCGAGCATGAGCGCTGGCCGTTTAGTAAACTTTACCGCCGAGCATTCTTGAGATCGACTTTGTTGTGCGTGAGCCATTACACAGCAAAAGTTGCACAGCAAGCATTGCCCGATGTGCGAACGGTAATCGTCAACAATGGCGTGGATGCAGCACGCTTCGCCCACGTTGAAAATGCCTCCAACTCTAACAAACCCATGTTGTTAGCCGTTGGCGCAGTTAAAGGGCGTAAAGGACAGTTAGAATTGGTTCGCGCGATGCCTAAAGTGCTGGAACGTTTTCCACATGTGGATTGCACAATCATCGGCAGCCTGACCAATGAACCGGATTATGTGCGGTGTGTTCAAGAAATGATTGAAACCCTAGACCTCGGAGAGCATGTTCATTTATTGGGGCATGTGCCCGAAGAAATACTGCTGGACACTTACAGACGCGCCAATGTATTCGTGTTACCGTCGATGAATGACGGTTGGAAGTTTGAAGGCTACGGGCTGGTACATTTAGAAGCCAGTGCCGCAGGATTACCCGTGATTGGGACGCGGGACTGTGGCGCAGAAGATGCGATTGATAACGAGGTTACGGGCTTACTGGTATCACAAACACAGATTGCCACAGAACTGCCTCAAGCGATTATTCGTTTGTTGGAAGATGACACTTTAGCAGCAAAGATGGGGGCGGCAGGTCGGCTCAAAGCACAGCAGCAGACATGGGATACCGTCGCAGGGGAGATGGTGGGTGTGTATAATGAGGTTGTTAATCCATAGGAGATTGGACGATGATTAAACTCACCGTCGATGAAGTCCAAAACAAATTAAAGGAACTTATTGAAGCAGTGGAAAACGGCGAAGAAGTTTTCATTGTGGCAAACAATAGAAAGACTTTCCAAATCATTCAAGTCGAAAAACCACAAAAACAGTTTCGTGAATTCGGTACTGCAAAAGGCATGTTCAGTATGTCTGACGATTTCGATGAACCGCTTGAAGATTTTAAAGATTACATGCCGTGAGTTTACTGTCTGATACCTCTAAACTTCATATATCGATTCTTTAAATTCATCATCCAAACTATGTCACTGATTCTCCTTGAAACCGCCATTGATGCCTATAGTGAAATCCGCTTATGGTAGTTTCTGAACGTCTTCGTACCTTTTTCCAACGGAAATTTGTCCGTGACACGCTGATTTTACAGATCGGTAAAGTCGGGATTACGCTGTTCACATTCCTCTCGGCACTATTGGTGGCGAGGTTGATGGGGGCGCATGATTATGGTATCTGGGCGCTAGCTCAGTCTGTCCTGAGTATCGCACAAGCCTTCAACCTAACCGGCCTCAACACCAGCATCAGCACCCAACTCCCAATGGCGGTTGGTGCAAAAGATGAACGAGAAATCCTGAACCTGTTGGCGGTATTCGTAAAAGTCGCGCTTTTGTGGGGCGTAGGTGTTACGGTTGTTCTTCTTTTGATTGGCCCACTGCTGACTGGCTTGGCCTACAGCGGCGATACACACATCGGTTTATTGGCGGCGTTTTTGTCACTGACGGTGCTGCCAGATATGCTCTACGGCTTAATTACCACCACCTTTCAGAGTCAACGAGCAATGCGCCAGCTTGTCATCCTGACCAACCTCAACCAGATCGTTTTACTGCTGTGTACCTTTGTAGCACTCGCAATCAGTCCCACGCCGGAAGGTATGGTCGTTTCGCGCATCGTTTATTCGGCATCGACATTCGTGATGGCATTATGGTTTTATGGACGTTATCGTCGTGATTATGCTGTGCCGTATCCACGCCTCAGTGAGATTGTGGGGCAAATCAGACCTATAGCCACCCGACCCTATTTAGGCTTCGGGTTTTTGAACGCGGTCGATAAAAATATTGCCAACTTATATACCGAAATTCCCTTGCAAATCGTAGGCATCTTTGCGGGTAAAGCCGCCGCAGGTTATTTGGAATTAGGATTTAAAGCCCTCACTATTCCCGCAACCTTTGCTTCGGCCTTGTTCGATAATATTCAGGCGGTTGTGCCGCAGGCCATCGGGCGACGCGATTATATTCAGTTACGACGCAACTTCTTACGCGTACTGACGGTTCTCAGCATTGGCGCAATCATTTTCTATGTATTGTTTGCGTTAGCCGTTCCAATACTAGTGCCCCTCATTTTCAGTCGCCAGTGGATACCGGCTATTCCGGTCGTAAGCGCATTGGCTGTTTACGGCATTGTAGGCACTGTGGGAGGGATATTAGGGCCGTTGTATCGCGGATTAAATCTCATGCGTCCCATTATTGTCATCAAGGTTGTGACTTTAGCAGCAATCTTGCTACCCGGATTTCTCATCTTAAGGCAGAATGTGGCTTTACAAGAAATTTGGGTGATTGTTGATCAAATTGCACCGTCAATAAAATTAGATGCCCAGTCTGGAGCAGTCTTTGGAGCATGGATTGTGAATGGATTATTAGTTTTATCGGCATTGCTTACCGCTTTTATAGCTCTACCAGCTTTACAACGCCAAGCGGTAGCACAAGCCAACATTGCAACAAACTAATCACCTTCTAACGCCATTCTAGCAACCGAAGACACCAGATTCCGTGTATACTTTATGTGATGAAGATTGTCATACAAGCATGTTAACAATCGGTGTGTTTTGTCACCACACAAAATAACACTTTGTTGATAAACTACTCAAAATTATAAAAATATTTTTATTCTCGTTTCTCACATTTAAGACTTTCATGTTCTCGGTGGATAAGCAGAGGAGCAAAAAATGACAAATCCCCCGGTAGACGTGCAGGAGTACGGCCAGAGCATCTGGCTCGACTTTATTCACCGTAATTCGCTGGATAACGGTGAAATGCAGAAATACATCGATGAGTTTGGTGTTATCGGTGTGACCTCGAACCCGGCTATTTTCCAGAAGGCCATAGGTGAGTCGGATACATATGATAGTTCCATCACCACCTTACTAGATTTAGATGCCTACAACATCTATGAAAAGCTGGCGATAGAAGATATTCAGCGCGCGCTCGATTTGTTCCGTCCGATTTATGACCGCACCAACAAGAAGGATGGCTACGTCAGCCTTGAAGTCTCACCGCTGATTGCCAATGATACTGCAACCACCATTTCAGAAGCACTGCGACTGTATAAAACAGTCAATCGCCCTAATTTGATGGTCAAAATTCCAGCGACACCCGCTGGCTTGCCTGCCATTGAAGAAGCCATTGCCCAAGGTGTGAACATCAATGTGACGCTAATTTTCGCAGTCGATAACTACGAAGAAGTGGCAAAGGCTTACATTCGTGGTTTGGAACGGCGCTTGGCAGCAGGTGGTGATATTAGTACAGTTGCCTCAGTTGCCAGTTTCTTCCTCAGTCGTATTGATGTCATGATTGACCGCATGTTGGAAAACAATATCCGCGCGGCGCAGGGACGCGATTTGGATGTCGTGGCAAGCAACCGTGAATTGTTGGGTAAAGCGGCTATTTCCAACGCCAAGATGGCCTACAAGCGCTTTATGGATATGTTCTATGGTGACAGCTTCGCCAAACTGCGAGACGCAGGCGCACAGGTACAACGTCCATTGTGGGCCTCCACAGGCACAAAGAACCCCGCCTATCCGGACACCATGTACATTGATCGCTTGATCGGCAAAGATACGGTCAACACCGTACCACCCGCGACGTTGAAAGCTTTCAAAGATCACGGCACAGCAGCCAATACCTTAACAGACGAGCTGGATAAGGTTCAAGACACGCTGGATAAATTAGCTGAAGTCGGCGTGGATATGGATCATGTGACCACACAGTTGCAGACTGATGGTGTGGCATTGTTCGTAGAAGCTTTCGAGAATCTCCTGAAGCAAGTAGAGGCAAAACGCGATGTTTTGCAAGCAGGTGTAATCGAAAAAAAAAATTTAGCACTGGGCATTCACGGTGAAGCCGTCCAGTCAGCCATAACAAAAATGGCTGCTGACAAAGTGAATGCCAGAATTTGGGGACACGACGGCAGCGTATGGAAAGACCAGCCGAACGCCATCACTAAGATTGAACAACGGCTCGGCTGGTTAGATACTAACAAAACCATTGACATCGAACGGCTGAAGAAGCTGCAAGCCACTATAAAGGCGGGCAGCTTCAGCCATGTCTTGTTATTGGGTATGGGCGGTAGCAGCCTTGCACCGGAGGTTCTATATCAGACCTTCGGGCGACAGGCAGATTTCCCCGAATTTCACATGCTCGACAGTACAGATCCGCAGTTTATCCGTCAGACCGAAGCAGCAATTGATGTCAAAAACACCCTGTTTATCGTTTCTAGCAAATCAGGCGGAACAATTGAAACAGAGATGTTTGCTAAATATTTTTATGCCAAAAGTGGCAATAACGGCAAGCAGTTCATCGCCATCACTGACCCCGGTAGCAGCCTAGAAGCCGACGCTAAAGCCAAAGGCTACCTCGATATTTTCCTGAATCCGGCAGATATTGGTGGACGCTACAGCGCCTTAAGCTATTTTGGCATGGTTCCAGCGGCATTAATGGGGCTTGATCTAGATGCGCTTTCAGCCGAGAGCAATCGGATGATTAAAGCCTGTTCCGAGATTATTCCAGAGCAGAGTCATCCCGGTATTTTGTTGGGCGCGATCATCGGAGTCCTTGGACAAAAAGGTCGGGATAAAGTGACCATCCAGACCAGTGACAGTATTACTCATTTCGGCAACTGGATTGAGCAGCTTATCGCTGAAAGCACGGGTAAAGAAGGCAAAGGGATTCTACCTGTGGTCGGTGCGACGGTTGGGCATCCGCACGATTATTCTTCGGACAGGTTGTTTATTTATATAAAAGTCGATGGCGACCCTAGCAACGAAGCTACTGACAACGGTATCCGCGCCTTACGCGAAGCAGGGCATCCGCGCGCCACATTCTACATCCCCAACAAGTATGCGCTGGCAGGAGAGTTCTTCCGCTGGGAATATGCGACGGCTGTGGTCGGTAAATTACTTGAAATCAATCCTTTTGATGAACCGAATGTGACTGAAAGCAAAGACAACACCGCCCGCTTATTAACCTATTACCTGAATGACAGTTTCCCCTATACCGAACATGCTTTCAAAGAAAGTGATGTCGAGTTATATGCGGACGAAAACATGCTCCGGTTATTGAGTGAACTTTGCTTACAACACAACTATAACAGTGGTGATTTGACAGGAATGTTGGCAGCCTTTATTAATTCAACAATGGCAGGGGATTATTTCGCGCTCCAAGTTTATCTTCCGATGAGTCCCGAAGTTACGCGATCTATGGACGAATTGCGCCGAAGACTGCGTCATACGACACGGCGGGCAGTTACACTGGGCTATGGGCCACGCTTCCTGCATAGTACCGGACAGTTCCACAAAGGTGGCCCGAACAATGGCAACTTTATCCAGATTACGTGCGATGACACCGAAGATCTTGACATTCCGGGTGAACGTTTTACCTTCGGAGCGTTAAAAACAGCTCAGGCAGCAGGCGATTTGGAAGCACTACGCCATAAAGAACGTCGTGCGGTTCGGCTGCACATCAGTGGCGACATCATGAAGGGTTTGGACATTATGATGAAAGCCATTGATCTGGTGGATGAACGACGAAAATAGTCGTTAGTCAGTAGTCTTTAGAAAAATCAAGCAGAGCAGCGAGTTTGGGAGACCAGACTCGCTTTTTTTATATCAGTTTGTTATGGGTAAGGTAGCTAGACCTGTGGTTTGCGGCGGTTGTTATAGATCAACAAACCCACAGCAACAATGACACAGATCAGGCCGATAACCGTCCACTGTGTGGTGTTGCTCATAAAGCTGCCTTGAATGACACCGATGCCCTGAAAAAACCAGACGACACCCATCAGGCCCAACATAACCGTGACAATATTGATTCCCAGTTTCATAATGAACAATCCCTTATGTACATACACATTAACGACAGAAACCTGTTGAACTTGGGAATCATAGCGCAAGAATCAATTAGAGCGAATCGACAGGTAACTTTTCGCTGTTGGCAATCTGTGTAAAAACCTCGCGCGAAACCGGATCGTTATGCCCATCAACATACACATCAATATCGTCGCGGATGAGTGAGCGCATCATGGCAAAGTCGTAGGTGTCTTCGGGATTACGCAGGTGCAGCGGCGGTGGATAGAAACAATCACCGAGGAACATAATCCGCGACTGCGGCAAACGGACGACCACCGAATCAGGCGAATGGCGACCACCCATGTGCTCAATTTCAAAGGTGACATTGTCGATATACATGCTCATGTTTTTGGACAGCACCAATTCAGGCTGCACAATGCGGAAGTTGCGCCACTCTTCCATCGCTCGCATCATGGCGCGTAAGCTGGTTTCGCGGGCAGGTGTCCGCAGGACTTCTTCCTGCACATAATTATTGCCCCAAGGACGAGTCGCCATTTCCGCCAATTGACGCTGCCCCAATTCGTGGGCAACAGTAGGCGCACCAAAGACCATCGCGCCGAAAACGTGATCCCAATGGGTGTGGGTGTAAATGATGTTGTAAACGGCAGGCGCTTGAATGTCATCGAGGGCAATCATGATGCGCCGCGCGTGACGCGGACTATTGCCTGCATCCACCAGAATGGTGTGCTTTTCAGTAGTGATGATGCCGACGTTAGGCTGGGATTGGGCGCGAACCGGATCAGGGTCACGCGGGAAAATCCAAACATTATCGGCCAATTGAACAAGTGTATCCGCCATACGATAGTGCCTCCACTTCAATCATAACCTAACGGAAGATTATGGAAAAGTGGCGGTTAGTAGACTTTACTCAACCGACATTTGCGACTTCTAAACGCCCCGCACGCTGCAAAATCACTGCCGATTGCAGTGAAACCCAACGATCTGTCTCTTCGCTATCGCCCAATGTCCGCCATGTTCGTTGGCGAAACGGACTGCTCCCACGCCAGCGACCATCCGGTAGACGCTGGGCTTCCAACCAATCTAAGGCCGGCGCAACATTCGGGTGCTTAAGCGCATCCAGCTCGGCTAATACTCGCAGTGTAAACAAAATATCGACCTGATAAAAAAGCGGGAAATTGAGCTTAAACCACATCGGATGCACTTTGCCATTATCAGGAATCGGATAGTTCGCTTCTGTCAAGCTGAACGAGTCCAACAGGAAATGCAGGGCTTGGTCAATGACGGCTTGAATATCGACTCGCGCTTGTATATCTGGCAGCGCAGCGAGTCCCCATAGTGCACGAACGACACCCCAAGCACAACTGTAGCCGCCGTTATGCTGGCATTGGCAGTATCCTGTTATATCTTTTACCACATCATCCACAATTGTTTGAACACGCGGATCATCATCACGACGAGCATATAAGGCATAACGCAGTAGGTTGCCCCGAAAGCATGCAATCTTCAGATTATCACGTATCGTTGTGGATAACATATAGTCTACGCCGCGCTGGAAGCGCATATCGTCTTGATGAACAGCCAATTCAGTCAGTAAGGTTAAACTCCAATGGGTGCTGACATATTTCGGTGTATAGTAGCTATGTTCATTCGCCCACTGACCGGATTTGGTCTGCTTGGCAAAGATAGCGGGTATTGAACCGTCGCTCATAATCGCTTGTCGAGCCAAGTTCATATATGAATCATTATCCGACAGACATAAGAGGTCGCGCGCAGTCAGATAACGAATGGATGGCGTTTTGGCACTGAGTAACCAGTCGACTAAATCAAACTGAGGCATTTTCGACCTCCACTTCACTAATCTGTTCTTGGACAACAGATTAGCGTTTTCAGTTGGGTGACGTTTCCGCAAGCGGTTGTTTACTGAGCTTTGGCACTAAACTGTTCGCCCAGTCGCGAATGGCCGTCCAATCACGGTGATCGCCTTCTGTCCACACGCCTAGCGCCACGCTGATGCGGAAATTGAGGCGGGTGGTAAATGACGGTACTTTGCTAATGTCCAGTATGCCGGCAAAATAACCCTCGCTCATGGGTCTGACTAATGTCCGCACGGGACTCAACCACTCAATAACCGCATTTTTATAGTTCCCTTTTTCCATTGCCAATGTCATACACACCAAAAAGGCCGCGAAAGGCTTGTGCATCAATGCCGTCCGGTGGGTATGCATAAATTCCATGGCCTCGGGCAGCCACTTCTTGTCTTGGATGGCGCTTCCGGCGATCACCGCGCTGTAAGGTGTGAGGTCTTTAACTTCGTTCATCGGGAGTACCGCGACCTGTAAGCCGCTTTCCGTCAGTGTTTTACCAATAGCTTCCGCCACGCCGACTGTGCTGCCTGTGCGGCTGGCATAAGTAACCAGTATCGAATTAGACATGATGCTCTCCTTGTGGGGACATCGAATGCTTGTCGGGGTGTGGTGAGGATAATGATTGAAGTCGCGTAGATAGGGTTGTAGGGCTAAGACCCAAATTCAACTGTCCCATTTGAATGTCAATATACTGAGCCTAACGCTATCCATCGATATAATGCCCTGATAGAAATCACCCGCAATACCGATAAAAATCACCTCTTGAGCAATAATCCACAAAAAAAGCCAAATAATTGAGGGTGGGACATATATCGTTATGACCTTTTAAACTCCGAAATGATCCATCGAAATGTCGTAAATTGGGGCAAAGTGTTTCTTGTGCGAACAAGGTTTAGATAATTACCGGTTCATATCGGCTCATAGAAGCTGATGCTG
>JBBSBM010000101.1:0-27294 GCA_038251275.1 Aggregatilineales bacterium | reverse complement strand
CAGTTTGTGGTCGCATCGCCCTTCTACCCGTGGATCGGCTACCTTTTCGAAACACGCTTCGATACTGATTTTCAGCTTGTCCGACACGAGGCTTCCCTTTTTGCCTCATTATCGCTTCTTCTCTATTTTGATGCGATTACCATGGGCCCGCCGCATATCAAGGAACCTGCCGATTTTTGAGGAGGGTATGTGCTCCGATGTTTGTAGTAGCCACCACAAACTATTCCAATTGTGTATTCAAAGCTGTGGGCGGAGATGCAAACCTGCTATTGATGGCTCGCCCTCGGGACAATCTTGCTGCTAGTGATAACAGCTATCTATTGCCTTCACGCTTAATGCCTAAGGCGCTTCTTATTACAGAGTTACGTAGTATTAGCCTAAACAGTAGCGTCAAGGTCGATGCACTGTGGCGCAGCAGCCAGAAACAGACTGATCCGGACTAACCTCCTTTACGTACCACATATTATTTTGGGCAAGAGGTTGTTGATCCGCTTGCCCAGTTTATTCCCTACAAATACCCACAGATTTACCGTCCCAGAATACTCCTTAACTTAATTCACAATTCTCTCTACATTGTAACGTGATACGCATACTACCCTATTGTGACGTTTGTCACTATTGAGAACAGCTCTGGACATCTATATTCACGTAGGTAGGTGTAACCGAAATGCTTTCTTTTCAGAGAGGTGCTTCCCCAAAATAGAATCAATGGAGGTGTAAAGAAGAGAAAATCCCAAGTATTACACTTGCTGAACCTGAATTATTAGCATGATTAGAAATTAAGGAGCTCCAAATGTTCGGTAAAATTACCCGTTTAGTTGCTGCCGTTACGTCGGCAATATGTGTGTTAAGCCTAGTTGCGCTGCCTGTACGTGCGCAAGACAAGATACTCGTTGGTCTATCCTTCTCGGACTTCGAAACACCCCGCTGGTTGCAAGAAAACACCATCATGACGGCGGCTCTCGAGGCTAAGGGTTATGCTGTAGTTTCACAACAGGCCAGCCACGACCCCAAGACCCAGAACGACCAAATCGCGAATATGGTTACTCAGGGTGCCAAGGCAATTATTATCGTCGCTCAGGACGCTGATGCCGCCGCGACAGCAGTCGACGAAGCTGCTAAAGAAGGCGTCAAAGTGATCGCTTATGACCGTCTGATTGCCTCACCCAATATTGCTGCTTACATTACCTTCGGCCTTACTAAAGTCGGTAACGGGCAGGCCGATGGCGTGCTCAAAGCCTTGGGCTTCGATCCCACGAATCCCGGCCCCACGGACAAGTGGACGAAAGACACCCCAGTTAGCCTCGTTAAACTCGAAGGCGACCCGGGCGATAACAATGCCAAGTTCTTTGAAGCGGGCCAAGATGAAACCCTCAAGCCGTATGTGGACGCGGGTCTTGTCAAGATCGTTGCCCGTCAGAATATCGCCAACTGGGATGAAACTAATGCCGTGACGGCTATGGAAAATATCCTGACGTCTCAGAACAATAAGGTTGACGCTGTCATCGCTGCCAACGACAACCTAGGACTGGGTGCCCTCCAAGCCCTCTCGGCTCAGAAGATGTCCGTCCCGGTCTCCGGCCAAGATGCCACCGCCCCCGGTTGCAACAGCATTGCCAAAGGCCAAATGACTGTTACGATCCTTAAGGACTATCGTGTTATGGCACCGCAGGCTGTCGACTTGGTTGATGAATTCCTCAACGGTAAGATAGATCCGGATCTGCAATCCTACAAGCTGTCCGACCTGACGGGTAAAGCCGACCTAGCGGGCGAGGTCATGGCCAAGTACCTACCGGTTACCGAGGTTACCATAGACAACCTGTATCAAGATGTCGTCGTGAGCGGCTTCCAGAGCTATGATGACGTTTATCAGGATATTCCTGATGCACAGAAACCACCTCGCCCACCTGAAGCGACCGCTGAAGCAACTCAGGCGCCAGCGTAAGATAGGTGAATGACGTTTATTGGCATACCGGTGGGTAGAGCCCAATACGGTTGGGTTAAGGATTGTTTTGAAGTCCCTCTCTGCGAAGCGGGGAGGGATTTAGGGAGGGGATAATAGTGCCACACTTGAGGCTGGTGAGCTTATCCCTACCGTATTGGGGTAGAGCCTGCCGGTATAACCACGGTGAATTCTGAAAGAAGGGGCTTCCTGCCGAACACCAACTTGCCAAACGCAGGGAGCCCTCTGTGCGAATCAAGGACATACAGGTCATGAGCGACAACACGAATGATATCATTCTTGACATAAAAAACGTCACCAAACGCTTTTCCGGCGTGACGGCTTTAAATGACGTATCTTTCCAGATCCGCCGTGGTGAGATTCATGGCCTGTGCGGCGAAAACGGCGCGGGTAAATCTACCCTGATGAAGATCATGTGCGGAGTCTATCCATCGGGATCTTATGAAGGTAGCATCTTGTACAATGGTCGTGAGCTACGGCTAGAGGGCAGTTCGATCCGGCAAGCGATCAAAGAAGGGATCGCAATTGTTTACCAAGAACTGACCTTGGTCGGTAATATGACCGTAGGCGAGAATATCTTCCTAGGCAAAGAGCCAGTGGAAAACGGCCTGATTAACTGGGATAAGCTTTATTCAGAGACTCAAAATATCCTGACAAAATATCGTTTGGAGATTCAGCCCCACGCACTGATTAAGCAGATGGGTGTTGGCAAACAGCAGATGACGGAAATTGCTAAGGCTCTTTCCGAAAATGCCGAAGTCTTGATTCTAGACGAGCCGACCAGTGCCCTTAGCGATGCTGAGATCGACAAACTGATGGAAATACTCTCCATACTCAAAGAACATGGTGTGAGTTGTATTTATATTTCTCACAAACTCGAAGAGTTCTTCCGTATTGCCGATACCATTACCATCTTGCGCGATGGTCAAGTAGTCACCACCCAACCGACTCATAACTTCGATCTGCCAAAACTGGTCAGCCATATGGTCGGGCGCGAAATGAAGGAACGCTTCCCACAAGCCCATCGCCATCCGGGCGAGGTCATTTTTGAGGTTGAGAATCTTCACGCGCTGCCGCCTGAAAGCACGGATCGTGAAGTCCTAAAAGGTGTATCTTTTAACCTACGTAAGGGTGAAATTCTGGGGATAGCGGGTCTGATGGGTTCCGGTCGTACTGAGCTGGTGATGACCCTGTTTGGTGAGTATGGCAAGATCACCCAAGGTATGATAAATATAGAGGGTAAAAATATATCTCCCCGTAATTCTCGCGAAGCCATGTTGGCTGGTTTCGGCCTAGTGCCTGAAGATCGGAAACGGCACGGTCTCATCCTGATTCAAACCATTTTGAAGAATATTTCGCTGGCAAATCTCGATCAATTCTCTTCGTGGATGCGGATCGACGCCAACGCGGAACTTGATGCCAGTACACACTTTGCCAAGAGCCTAGCTATTAAGACACCAACGCTTCATGCCAAAGTCGACTCCCTCTCTGGGGGCAACCAACAAAAAGTGGTTATTTCCAAATGGCTGATGTCCAAGCCCAAAGTACTGATTATGGATGATCCGACACGTGGAATTGATGTCGGCGCCAAATACGAAATCTATAAATTAATGAACGACTTGGCTGAACAGGGAATGTCAATAATCATGATCTCGAGTGAGCTTGAAGAAGTGCTGGGCATGAGTGACCGAATAATGGTCATGTGCGAAGGCCATTCGGCGGGCATACTCGACATCGCCGATGCCAGCCAAGAAAAAATTATGGCCTTGGCTACTGGCGTGACTCTAAGCAGCGCCGACACTGATGTCAGCAAAACTGTACCTTAAGTATTGCTTAATGTAATGAATTTCGAAAAGGTTATCCATATGGCCTCGATTACAACAACTGCACCAAGTGAGACGCCCAGTCTCGCCAAGCGACTCGGTGCCAATCTCCAAACCTACGGACTGATTGGTGCCGCTATCCTCATCTGGCTATTCTTCGCGTTCCTGACTAACGGCACTTTTCTCGGTGCCCGGAATATTTCGAACCTGTTCCGGCAGATGAGCGTAACGGCCATCATGTCCGTCGGCATGGTTCTGGTCATCGTCACGGGGGGCATTGACCTGTCCGTAGGACGACTGGCCGGTTTCGTCTCTGTTATCGTATCAATGTGCCAAGCCTCATTGTGGCCGACCCTCATTCCAAAGATCCTTCCCGATATCGATCCCGCAAGCATTCAACTCTGGACGACGATTTTATCAGTGGTGATAGGGTTAATTGTGGGGGCATTGTTTGGCATTTACCAAGGATACATCATTGCCCAACTGCGAGTACCAGCCTTTATCGTCACCTTAGGTGGTCTATGGGCGCTCCAAGGAGCCATCATCATTGTGACGGGAGGAAGGACTATTTCGGCCAAGCAGGAAGTGTTCCTCCAAATTGCCAATGGATACTTACCCACGTGGGCAGGTGCTATTCTAGCGGCGGTAGTAACAGTTTTCCTGTTCGCCAACATGCTTCTCAGCCGACGACGAAAATTGAAGTATGGTTTTAAATTGCCTTCCCTTTACTTGGATATATTGAAGGCAGCGGCTTTTGCGGCGGTAGTCATCCTCTACGTGTATATTGTTAACCAATATAATGGCGTCCAGTCACCTGTTCTCATCCTCGCTATCGTCGCGATGGTGGTCAACTACGTTTCGAATAACACCCGTTTTGGTCGTTATGCCTACGCCATCGGCGGCAACCGCGAGGCGGCTCGCCTTTCGGGCGTCAACATTCGCAATAACCTGTTTGTAATCTTCGTTCTAATGGGTATTCTGTCAGGTGTAGCTGGGGTTGTACTGGCTTCCTATGTGGGCGGTGGCACGCCTTCTGCCGGAGGCGGCATGGAACTCGATGTCATCGCTGCTTGTATTTTGGGAGGGACTTCCACACTCGGTGGTGAAGGAACAATCCTAGGCGCGATGATAGGTGCTCTGATCATGGCAACACTCACGAACGGTCTTCAGTTGATGAATATGCCAAATGAATGGCAGTACGTGATCAAGGCTGGCGTCTTGATTCTGGCGGTCTATACCGATGTCCGACTCAGAAGAAATCGCTAGGTTATGTTGACAAATTAATGCAGTCAATAAGGTAAGCAAAAAAAGAAAACCCAAGATACTGAAAAGCAAGCTTGTCAAAGCGAAAAAGCGACGATAATGCTTGCTTTTGTGGAAAAAGCATTCGAATAGATGGTGTTTGCGCTTCGGATAGAAATCATTATCGCATGATTGCTTGCGAGTGTGACGTGGCGGAATAACCGGAGTGGCCTGATGATCAAGAGTAAAGCCGACGATTTATCGCTGTAATAACTACAGTCAGCAAGAAGGGCGGAAAAAACAATAGCCGCCCAACTTGTCAAGATAGGCTCGAATGCTCGCTTCTGTCCCGGAGAAATGTAACGGGTTTTACCGCGCTGTGAGTGATCTGAGCTGTGACCACGAATGCACATTCCACGACCTTTCCGCACTCACATAGCCGTTCACTTCAGCCATCGCTTTTCGCTTAACATTCAAATGGGGCAATCCAATTTAATGACCCCGAAAACGCCCCTATTTGAATATTTTCTATGGTATGCGATTTATTCATCCATTCGAAATTCACCTAATCTCCCGCGGAAAATCGAACGGATATACTTTTCGTCCAGAACGCCTTTGGCGACTTTATTGCTGATTGCCCCTATTCTTTATTTGGTCATCCTATTGCAGGATTTTGTTGCCAATTCACCTCCTTGATCCGTCGACTTGCTTAAATCGATAAATCCACGATCCATGTCAATAGAGATCAACTGCATACGAATCCGGTTTCGAACATTAATGCCCTCAAAACCATCAACTAGTTCGTCTGCAATTGCATATGTAACAGTTGAACCTAGCTCATTTGGAAGAAGCACAGGTGATGATGCTGTATGTTGTCGAAACTTGTGAGACGCATAGGAAATTAGCAGTAAATATTTTCAGAATAGAAAACATAAGGGGTTGAACAATTTTGTGACTGAGGATATTCACCAAATCATCATTACATTTTGCCAACAAGTTTCTAGCTTTTGTGTTTAGCCATATTCCACGCAGTTCCTACACTTATTCCTAAGTGCCTTGCAATAGCTGGAAAACTCCACCCTTTTGAACGTAGTTCAATGACTTGTGATTGAAGTTTTATTTTTGCAGGGTCAACTGAACGAGGTTGAGACGTATATTTTGCCCTGTGGAAGGCAAATTCAATTTTGAAATATCTAGGATACGTGCGGCGACCCGTTCGCAACAATTATATTGTACTGTATTTTAAAGTACAGTAAATCTATTTATATTCATTTAAAGTGTTCATCTAGTACGGTGACAAAATTAAATTGACGGGTTGAAGTAAAATGAGGATATGGAAAAACATAGCGTGACCCTCACCGAAAAAGAAGGCCGAAAACGGGTTGCCATCGCGACCAAAGGGCGCAATAAGGCATCGTTTATCCAACGAGCACATATCCTGCTGAAGAGCGCCGATGGCAAAACGGATGCTGAGATCAGCCAATGGCTGTATATCAGCGAGTCAACAGTACGCCGCATTCGCGTACGATTTTGTGAGGCAGGGGTGGATGTGGCGCTGGCAGATGAAGCAACAGCAGAACGCGAACCGCTGCTGAATGAACAGCAGGAAGGACATCTGGTGGCGTTAGCCTGTAGTGCCTCGCCTGACGGACGAGAACGCTGGACACTGGAACTACAGACCGAGCGCCTGATGGCGGAGGGTGTTGTGGACAGCATCTCAGTGGAAAGTGTGCGTCTGCTGCTGCAAAAAAACATCTCAAACCTTGGCAAGTACGTCAAGGGTGTATTCCCAAGCTGACCGAAACCTTCATCGCACGCATGGAGGCAATCCTCACTCTGTATGCTCAAGCCTATGACCCGGAGCGTCCGATGGTTTGTTTTGATGAGAAGATGACCCAATTGCTAGCGCATGTCCGTGAACCGCTGCCTCTCAAATCCAGACACAGTCGACGCGAGGACTACGAATACAAGCGTGAGGGGACGCGCAATCTGTTCCTGTTTGTCGAACCTAAAGCGGGACGGCGGGCGGTTTTGATCACCCGCCAACGCGGGAAACTCGATTTTGCTAAGGCCATGCGCTATCTGGTCGATGTCCTCTATCCCCTGCCCCCCATCATTGATGTGGTGCTGGATAACTTGAATACCCACACCTTTTGGGCTCTGGTTGAGACTTTTGGCAAAACTGAGGCAGACCGCATTGCCGCGCGTTTGTCTTTTCACTACACCCCGCCGCATGGTTCGTGGCTCAACATGGCGGAAATTGAATTGAGCATTCTCTCTCGCCAATGTCTCAAGCGGCGCTTGCCCGATGAATGGACGCTCGGACTTGATATCATCGCTTGGCAAAACCAGCGTAACCACAGACTGGCTAAAATTCATTGGCGTTTTTCTGTGGACGATGCTCGTCGCGTTTTCCGTGACCATTACCCTTCACTCTCATCTTGTTGACGTACTAGCCCCAAAGTGTTTCGCTTAAGTTTAGCATCTAGGTCTCTCATAAGTTCTGACGTTCTACTAGAGCACCACAGAAATAAGCAAAGAAAGAAGGTATCCTAAAAGGATTGAGAGCAAAGGATACTGGAAAATGGGACGAAAACAAAAGCATCGAATTGTGTTGAGCGCAATGGAACGAGCGGAACTAGAAGAGATTGTAAAAGGGGGTAACAATAAGGTGCGGGTGGTGCATCGCGCCCAAGCATTGCTGTCGAGTGATGCCGGAAAAAGTGACCTTGAGATCGCAGACTTGCTAGTGGTCAATCCACTGACCGTGGCTAAAACGCGCCAGAGATGGGTCGAAAAGCAAAGCCTGTTGGACCAAGCCCGTCCCGGTCGTCCGCCCATTTTGGAAGGAAAGCAGGAAGCCTTCTTGGTGGCGTCGACATGCAGCGAAAGTCCTGAAGGACGCGAAAGTTGGAGTATGCAGTTATTGGCAGACCGCCTAGTCGAATTGAAGATTGTTGATCAAGCCATTTCCGATGAAACGGTGCGACGCACGTTGAAAAAACGAACTCAAACCGTGGTTAAAAGAGCAATGGTGTATTCCGAGTGTCGGCAGTGAATTTGTGTGGCGGATGGAAGCTGTCTTGGATTTATATGCTGAGCCGTATGACCCTGCGCATCCTCAAGTGTGCTTTGATGAACGTCCCGTGCAATTATTGGGCGACACCTATGCGCCCATCCCGATGCAAAAAGGGCAAGCACGTCGTTATGATTATCACTATGAGCGTGAAGGAACGACCAACTTGTTTATGATGGTACAACCTTTAAAGGGCTGGCGCATGGTCAAAACCACCCAGCGGCGGACTAAAGTTGATTTCGCTGCTTGTATGAAAGACTTAGTGGATGTCTATTTCCCAGATGCAACGTGTATCCGTGTCGTTTTGGATAATCTCAATACGCACAATCCCAGTTCCCTCTATGAGGCTTTTACACCCCAGCAAGCCCGTCGGATTCTTCGCAAACTTGAATTTCACTTCACGCCCAAGCATGGTTCTTGGTTAAATATGGCTGAAATTGAGATTTCCGTCTTAAGTCGTCAGTGTTTGCAACAGCGGTTGCCCAGCCTTCCCGCGCTCGAAACGCAGGTGACTGCTTGGACACAGCACCGTAATACTCACGTTGTTATGATTAACTGGTGCTTTAACCTCGACCATACCCGTACCAAGTTGGCACGTTTATATCCTTAGTTACTTTTGTGGTGCTCTACTACAGCCTGCAGATGTGAGATTAGTTAGAGTAAATACAGACATTGAGCTTGGGTTACCAACCATCAAAATTTCGTCCATTTTCCTGTCCAATTTTGCGATAAATTCAGCTCCAATGGTGTTTGATTAAGGCAGAGAATATTCGTATATAGATATAAATACTGTCATCTACCAAATGAATCTGCCGTTGACAATGATAACGAGCCAAGATAAACAAACTGAGATGAACCAAGGAATTAAAAAATGGTTCAGATGTTAGCTCTAACGTGGAGCTAACATCTTCATTAAATAGATTACGAGTTAGCAGTTGCTTCTGGGGTAGCCTCACCCATCTTGGCATCCGGGCAAGCATAGGTGTTGCAAACATCTTGTGCATTGGACGGATCAATCGAGGAGAATGGCAGTTCAACCCACAACGGCGGGACGACATCTTGGGTAAGGATGGCCTTGGCCCAAGCAATAGCTTGCTTACCTCCGGTCGGATAGACGAAGGTTACGCCAATGCGGCCTTGCAAGACCGATTCGATTCCACCATCAGCGGTAGGCAAACCGTCAATACCGACGAACAAAATCTTGGTGAGGTCACGACCAGCCGATTGTGCGGCAAGGTAAGCGCCTTCTGCCATCGGGTCATTGTGACCGTAAATGACATCCACTTTTTCGTTGGCACTCAACATCGCGTCAGCGGCTGGAACAGCCTTCTCGCGCAACCAGTCAGCATTTTGGCTGGCGATAATGGTCACATCAGGATTGGAAGCGATACCTGCACGGAAACCATCACCGCGATCTTTAGCAGGTGGTGCGCCTTCAAGACCCCGCAGTTCTAGCACATTGCAGGGTGACAGTCCCTTTTCCTTACACCAATTCGCGACGTATTCACCGGCTGACTTACCAATAGACACGTTGTTCGCACCGATGAACATTGAGTAGTCCGTATTGGTGATGTTACGGTCAAGTACAATCACCGGAATACAAGCATTCCAAACCTTGTTGATTTCATCGTTCAATGGCGCAGCTTCGTTCGGTGACACCACCAACAAATCGACACCTTGCGTCAAAAAGTTTTCAATATCGCTCACCTGCTTCGCGTTGTCCTGTGCGGCATCGGCGAATACAATATCGAAGCCTTCAGCTTTTGCAACGGCCTCTAACTGCTGGTTCATAGCAGTACGCCAAGGCTCAGCTTTGTTGGCCTGTGACATAGCGATGGTGTAGTGGTCCTTAGGTGCAGGCGGCGGGCAGCTCTCTGGCAAAGCACTGGCGCGCGCGGGCAAAATCACCTTACCATCGACCATGTCATCAGTATAGGTTGTCCAGCCAGCGGCAGCCGGTTCGCTGGTGGCCATAGCATCCTGTGCTAAGGCACGATACATGGACGGCGCAAACGCCAACAAGCCCAACGCAAGTGTCGGAACTGCGGCGACCATCAAAGACTTCAACAATCTATTTCGCATTTTCGAATCTCTCCTTTATGAAAATCTTTACCTTTAATCTTTTCGCTGGCCTGCCAAACCGCCGTGAGCCATTACCTCCTTTGCAGCGCAACATCAAATTAAGCTTCGGTTTCATCTGGCCGCAGTTGTTGTAGCGCTACCGCTGCGATAACAAGCAAACCTTTGACGACCAACTGAACATTACTGCTCACATTGTTGAGTCCCATAATGTTGTCGAGAATTTGAAGGATCAATGCACCGCCGATGCTGCCCCAAATCGTACCTTTACCACCCATCAAACTCGTCCCACCGATAACAACCGCCGCAATGGCGTTCAACTCGTAACCGATTGATTCGTTGGGACTGCCTTGATTCAGGCGGGCAGCGTGCAACATGCCAGCAATCGCCGCGAACATGCCACACAGCATAAAAACGATGACTCGTAACCGACTAACATTTATGCCAGAGAGTCGTGCCGCAGTCGGGTTGCCGCCCGCTGCATAGACATGCCGACCAAATGAGGTAAAGTTGAGCGCTAAACCAACCACCAGCGCCCCAACAATCATCACGATTGCCGGAACAGGAATACCGGTATCGGCAAAGGGTTGCCCCAATGCTTTGAAAAGCGGATCGCCAAGATTTGGTCCGTAAGCTAGTGGAATAGAGTTATCTGCCGAAACAACATGCGCCAAACCGCGTGCAATGCTCAGCATCGCCAGCGTGGTGATAAAAGACTGCACCTTAAAACGTTCGGATGCCCAACCGTTGATGAAACCAATAAACAAGCCAATAATCAGCATGAAGATAATGATCGCGATGGCAGGCCAATGACCAATGACTATGTCACCGATAATAGGCAAGCTGATGGTGTTATCCTGCATCAGCAGCACGCCTGCGGCACATCCCACCAAAGCCATAACAGAACCTACAGAAAGGTCGATGCCTGCCACCAGAATCACAAGCGTCATACCGACTGCCAGCACACCCGTTTCGGAGGCATACAACACAATATTTAGTAAATTATTGGGTTTCAAAAAAAGATTGGCATCATTCCGAATGGGTGAGATCAAAATCGCCAATAAAATAACAATAATCAGCCCGAAATAACTTTGAAAGCGGAATATTAAATTAACAATCTCGCGCCGACGGTTTTTAGGAACAACCGCTGCATCAGTCATTGTATTCATTAAAAGTCATTCTCTCCTTGTCACGGGCTTTATGAACCAAACACAACCGAGGTTTGTAAGAAGCGTGTCGCGGCATCGAGTATTTTTTCCTGTGTCGCTTCCGCTCGCGTAAATTCGCCTGTCACGCGTCCTTCGCACAGCACCAATATCCGATCACAAACAGCTAGTAGTTCCGGCATTTCTGAAGATGCCATCACGAAAGCTGTTCCTTGTTGTGCCAGTTGATCGACTAATTGGTAAATTTGGGATTTCGCACCCACATCAATACCACGTGTCGGCTCATCCAAAAGTAAGATGTCGGGTTTCGTCAGCAAGAATTTACCGATAACGACTTTCTGCTGATTGCCACCGCTAAGGTTAGCTACTAGCGTTTCAATACTTGGTGTACGGATGTTGAGATTGTGAACCTGTTCATCAACGGCTTTGCGTTCGTTACCGCGATTGATAATGCGGAAGGCACGGGTAAACAAATGCAATGCAGCCAATGTCAAGTTGACGCGCACCGAAAGCCCGCTGATCAGACTCTTCCCCTTACGATCTTCGGTAACAAAACCGAATCCTTGTCGAATCGCATCGGCCGGATTATGAATAGTCAGATGCTTACCCTTATGGATAATCTCACCGCTGCGTTGGTTCAGCGGATATACACCAAAAATAGTTTCCAGCGTTTCTGTGCGCCCTGCCCCCATTAACCCTGCCAAGCCGACCACTTCGCCTCGCCGAACTTGAAATGAGATGTCATGCAGGCTGCGGATACCCGGCCGTTTGAGGTTCAAATGACGGACTTCTAAAATCGCGTCTTGTTGCTCTGTTGACTTGCGTTCAAAAGCTTCATTGATGCTTCTGCCGACCATGTACTTAATCAGTTCAGGACGTGTGACCTCAGCGGCAGGCAGCGAAGCCACGGTCTTACCATCCCGTAAAACCGTGATACGGTCAGCAATCGAGAATATTTCATCCATACGGTGCGAGATATAGACAATCGCTACACCAGCTAACTTCAAACTCATGATGACCGAAAACAACCGCTTAGTTTCAGCTTCGGTCAGCGCGGAAGTGGGTTCATCCATCACCAAAATACGTGCGTTCAGGCTCAGCGCCTTGGCGATTTCGACCAGTTGCCGTTCGCCAATCCGCAGTTGATGCAGTGGACGGCGCGGATCAATGTTGACACTCAAACGCTGAAGCAATACTGACGCTTCCTGCTGCATCTTGTGGCTGTCTAACGTGCCAAAACGTGTATGCAGTTCGCGACCGAGAAATATGTTTTCGTAGACCCTTAATTCAGGAACGAGGTTGAGTTCTTGATGAATCATGCCGAGACCGGCGCGTTGAGCATCTTTGGTTGAATGCAAATGAATCGGCTGTCCGTCAAGGAGGATATGGCCTTCGTACTCAGTGTAAATGCCGTTCATGATCTTCATGAGCGTCGATTTACCTGCCCCATTTTCGCCCATTAAACAGTGAACTTCGCCTTCATGCACATCAAAACTCACATCATCCAAGGCAACAACACCGGGGAAGCGTTTGGTGATATTTTGCATCTGAAGGATGATGCGATGCTGGGTTTGAGCCGGAGGTAAAGAGTTTATATTCACGCGCCAAACTCGTATAAAAAATAAGTACTGCTCTCACAGTTTAGAAAAGGTTTAACAGTGAGATGAAAATAGTTTTCAACATTTAGCATCATCATAAGTAAAACCGTACTATATTCGGTCATCCTACAGCATGATCTTTTACTCATCATTCAAGATGATTTGGAAATGGTCTGAGAACCATTACATCAAAACATGATAAACTGTGGGGAAATACGGTTTGCAGGTTTTTATTTGAGTGTTAAATCTTCACCCTACTTAAATTTTTAGGTGAAGGAAATATTTCCGGCTGGCAACATTTTTTTGCTCACGGAAAATTTACTGACAAAACCTGTACACCGGGTCGGCTCTTGAGGTTGCGGAGGCGGACGGTGGCATTAGTCAGAGTCGGGATAGATTTCCTCGCACGGCGTATCAGTTACCGGATTCTCGGTGGCTATGTCATGCTGCTGGCGACTATGTTATTGGTCTTACTGTTGGCCATTAGCCGCCTCGTCATCTACAGTGGCAGCGTCACACAATCCATCAACCGCGCTTCACCTCACATTCAACTCGGCAGCACCGTTGCCCAGCAGATTGCAACAGTGCGGCTCGCAGTCGCCAAATATCTAGGCACGCAAGCCCCTGTCGATTACAACGAGGCCACCAATGCCCTCACATTACTCGGTGCAAACATTGATAATGCACTCGTTGGCTTATCCGATTCAGCACAAGTTGATCCACTAAAGCAGGTACAAGATAGTTATGTAACCTACCTCAATGCTTTCCGCAATTTGGTTGCCGTCATATCACGGCGCGAACAGTTGTATATTAGCCTGCTCAGCCTACAAACCGCCATTGAAACCCGCCTCTATCAGATTCCTAAAATCGCCTTTACCGACACCAAGCCTGACATTGCCGCCATTGAGGCCAGCAATCAGGTCATCGCCCATATTCAGCTAGCCAGCAATGAATTCACAGTTTTACGGCTGCAACCGCGTGAAGATTCAGTCATTTGGCTGCATAGCGAACTCCTACAAATCCAACTGTGGTTCGACATCCTCACCGCACACACCGCATCGTTAACCGGTGGTGCAGAGGATTTATATGCGCAGGTCAACGAACGGCAAACCGTTTTCCAGCAGCGAGCCATCGAATTCATGAACCTCTATGAGGGGGATGAACATAGTGCGCGTGACGCGTTAGAAGAAGGTGGCATTCAACTCGAACACAGTAGTAACATCGTGCTGAATCAAACGTTGAATGCCCTTAACAACACTGTTGCAACACTAACAGTTGATGCCAGCACTAGCCAAAGCGCACTATTGTTGATGCTTATCGTGGCCTCGGTCGCCAGTGTGGCTGTGTCAATTATGTTGACTATTAGCCTTACCCGTCCACTGCGTGAACTTTCCCGCGTGGCTCAAGCTATTACAGCCGGTGATCTCGCCATCCGTGCCCGCATGACCGGACGTGATGAAATCGGGCAACTAGCAACTGCCTTTGATCAAATGACTGATAGCTTACAACGTTCATTGGAAACCGAACGTGCCGCCAATGAACAAATACGCGCCCAAACCGCCCAAATCGCCCGACAAACGCAAGCCAACGCAGTTATGGAAGAACGGCAGCGTATCGCCCGCGAACTGCATGATAGTGTCAAACAGCAGTTGTTCAGCATCAGTTTATCAGCTGGCGCGGCACTAAACTTGCTCACCACCGATCCCGAAGCATCACGTAGTTACATGGCACATATTAAGCAGGCTGGACGTGAAGCTCAAACTGAAATGAAAAATCTGTTACAAGAATTGGTGCCTGCCCCACTACAAGGCCACCGCCTTGACGAAGCGCTTGATCGCTATTTGCGCTCGTTGTGTGAAGTACATAGTTTAAAACTCACTTGGGTGGCCTATGGACTTAACACCCTCTCACCATCGGATGAACATGCGCTTTTCCGCGCGGCACAAGAAGCCATCGCTAATGTCATCCGTCACAGCGGCGCAAGCACTTTGCACGTCGAACTCACATTTGGAACTGAAACAATTTTGCGGGTTGAAGATAACGGTTGTGGCTTTAATCCAAATGTAGTATCGCCGGGGTCAACAGGATTGGCGATTATGCGGGCGCGATTGGAACGGGTACGCGGCTTGGTAGATGTTCGCACTTCACCCGGCAACGGCACATGTATTGAAATGGTGATTAATCCGGAAGCAATGCGAGTAGGAGAATCGTTATGAGCGACAAAAATCAATCAAACATTCGCATCCTCATCGTAGACGATCATGGCATGGTACGTTTCGGCTTGCGCGGTTACCTTCACTCTACCCCCGGCTTAACCGTCGCCGGTGAAGCCTCCAGTGCCGAAGAAGCCTTAACACTATTAGAAACTTTAGAAATCAATGTCGTGCTAATGGATTTGGCTCTGCCAGAAATGAGTGGTGCGGAAGCTACACGCTTGATCCGTCAACGGCATCCAAATGTGCGCGTCTTGGTACTGACCAGCTTCCTCGATGACGACCACATCCTGCCTGCTATTCGTGCAGGAGCGGCAGGTTATTTACTCAAAGATGTTGACCCCGATGATCTGGCGAAAGCCATCCAATCCATCTATCAGGGTCAATCGGTGCTTCATCCGCATGTCATGAGTTACCTAGCCGAACGCGTAACCCATGTTGGCGCATCCGATAACGATCCATTTTCCACGTTGAGTGAACGTGAGTTAGATGTACTGCGTTTATTAGCCTGTGGACATTCCAACCACGCCATCGCCGCCCAACTGATCGTCAGCGAAAACACCGTGCGGACACATGTTAGCAATATCCTTGCCAAACTCGATTTACGAGATCGCACTCACGCTGCATTATTAGCACTCCAAAACCATTTAGTCGCCTTAAGTGATATACAACCTTATTTATATGACGAATAGAACCCGTTATTTTTTCATACTGTTAACTATTATTATCGTTGGTTTAGTGACAAACAACACAGGCGCACAAGCTGATCCAACCGAGCCGCCACCCACACCAATCTGGAGAGCTTACGATCCCACTCAAGTTGGTGATACCATCATTGAGGATGCTAATCCTGACGGGCCTATACCAGTGTCCTGTAAACCACCCGCCGCCAAAAGCCGTTACATCATCGGCGTGTCACAGGCAAATCGTGCTGAACCTTGGCGCGAAGTCATGGATAAACAAATCGCCGAAGCCGCACAAGGCTATCCCCAATTGGCTGTCATATTTGCCGATGCCAGACAGGACAACGTCAAACAGGTCACCGATGTACAAGACTTCTTGACGCAAGGTATCGACATGCTCATCATTTCACCCAATGAAGCCGATCCCTTAACCGAAGTTATCCGCGAAGCATACCAAAAATGTGTGCCAGTCATTGTGCTAGATCGCGCCGTAAACGGCAGTCAATTTTCAATGTTCATCGGCGCGAATAATATATCAATTGGCAAATCAGCCGGAGAATATGTCGTCAAATGGTGCGTCGAAAAACAGCGTGTTCCTTGCCGCATCATCGAACTGCGTGGCTTGGAAGGTTCGCCGCCTGCCAAAGATCGTGGTGATGGATTCCGCCAAGGAATCAAAGACCATCCAAATGTCACCATCGTTGCTAGCCAAAACGCCGATTGGCTGCGTGAATTAGCGCTCGACCGTGCGACTTCAATGTTTGAACAAAATCCGCAAGTCGATGTGGTTTACGCTCACAATGACCCTATGGCTGAAGCCGCCATCATTGCCGCCCAAAACCGCAAAATGGATGTCAGTAATATTCTCTTTGTCGGCATAGACGGTTTACCCACTGCCGAAGGCGGGATTGTGTCGGTGCTACAACACCGGCTGGGCCTGACCTATGTGTATCCGACCGGCGGCAAGCAAGCTATCGATTGGGCAGCACGGATACTGCTGTACCACACCAATCCGCCGCATAAGATCGAACTGTCGTTTAGTGAGGTACGGGCCGATAATGCTCAGGTCGTATGTGATTTGTATCACTGTCCACAGGCAGATATACCTTAAGTTAAGATTTTAATGTTAAAAAAATATTATATATGATCATCAATCGGACAGTTTTAAGGTAATGTAGGACACAAAATCAAGGATCAAAAGACCATTCCAGCAAAAACATGGAAGAAGGACCTCCTCTTTTAACCTGTTAAGTATCAATTTTGCTTTGAAGTCTTTCAATTTCTAAAAAAGCAACATTTTAATTATGTCTCAGTTGGGCAGTTTAACTCACTTTGCAAGTGAATATTATTTCAAGTCTTTCTTCATTATCGTATTCCACGCTGTTCCAACACTGATATCTAGGTATCTTGCTATAGTTGGAAAACTCCAGCCTTTCGAGCGAAGTTCTATGACCTTTACTTGAAGTTCTACTTTTGCAGGATCGATAGTGCGAGGTTGAGAAGCATATTTTGCTCTATGGAAAGCAAATTCAAGTTTGAAATATCTAGGATACGTGCGGCGACCCGTTCGCAACAATTATATTGTACTGTATTTTAAAGTACGTCAAATTCATCTTTCATTCCTTTGATGCGTTATTGTAGATCCGTATCCTCTCTTACTATGGCATCTAGTAGTCCCAAACGCTCTGAAGGCATACAGTGCAATTCTACGGGAACGAGGGCTTCGTTGCCTTCTGCGTATAAAATTTATCTCCCTCTACCCCTCAAGCATTGGTGGAGGAAACCCCCGACGTGGTAAACATCTGAACCTGATTATAGTCATCTCCGAGAGGAAGTCCTGCTCAGCTATTTGTTTTCATAAGTTACGCTTCTTTGCCTAAATAAACCAAGGTGTCTACCCCATCGCGACTAAATGTTGGAAGTTGTATAGTTTCTGCTCTACCCCACTATAGCCTCGAACTCTAAGCGGATGAAGTCAGCAAGACATGCAAAGCTAGCCGCGCCTAGGTCACGCGAGGCTTGTTTTGAGCAGCAGTCGGCAAGTCGGACTACAGCAAGCCAAGCAAAAACTTACCGCTATCCGTGTTCAGATTCGATCATAAGATAGGCGAGCAGCCCGATTATCTTGCGGCTGATTGCTTCAAATCAGCGACGCTTGATCTGTAACAGACCAAACAAGGAAAAAACCAGTTCAACCAAAACTGTCCCAGATAATGATGAATTAATGGGCTTTCCATAATCTACAGAATATAGCTCAACGAACAAGATTCTCGCTTTCTTTCAACGGATGTCTGACGACCTGCTGTCTGGTCAACGACCTGTTCGGCGGATCTAGACTTGCGGATGCCCTTGATTGCGCGCAGACATCCGCATTATATAGCGCGTATAAGGAGAAAATCATGAAACGCCTTTTTGTCATATTTGTAATGGTAGGCCTGCTCGCATGTGTATCAGTCTTTCCGTCTTTTGCCCAAGACGCCGCAGCAGCACCGGTCCCGTGTGACACAGACCAAGTGAAACAGGTAACCGATACTGCCCTACAATGGGGCGATCAGATGAATACGACTTCACAAAAAGCCTATGATAAAACCGTGGATGGGGACATTGAGAAGATGCTCGATTGGGGTGACCTTTACGTGTCGTTTTTCAACGACATCTATCCCAATTTACCGGTCTGCATCGATGGCCTAGTCTATGGCAATGCCGTTGGGCTGATGCTCAACCGGCAGATGACTCTCGAAACCGCCATTGTCCTCAATGATGAACAGAACGCGGCCAAAAGCGGCGATGCGGATGTCAATCAGGCTTTGCAGACTACTCTTAATCTCCAGAACGATCTGGCGAAACAGGGGGTCACTGATGTCAATACGTTGGTCAACCAATTGAAAGCCGGTACGGGTATTACCGCCTGGGTAGCCACCTGCACTGCCGATCAGGCGAAGTTCACCGATCAGCTAAATGGATTTGATCAGACTTATGCCTCCCTGACTCCCGCCCTGCAAACCTATCTGGACAGCGGTACGGTGGACAAAGATACCTATATCGCCAGTCTGAAGCTGGTGGGTGATCTGGATACAGCGATGGCTTCTCAAACGCTCTGCGCCGATTTTTATGACCATCTGATCGGCGATTTGTACACGTTTGGCGACACGCTCACGACGCTGACCTTGGGACAAATTGTGACGTATATGCCCGGCAGCGCCAGCGCCGACCGGTTTGATACCCTGCTGAAATATTGTAACGATGCGCTGAACAGCTCCCTGAACGGGGCGACAGATACTGCCGCCGCTGAATCCTAGGCCGATCCCTTAAACGATATAGAGGTAGAAGGAGATTATATGTTTCGAAAAACGGCCTTTTTATTAATGCTCTCGGTCCTATTCGTACTATTGCCCGCGCTCCCCGCAGCGGCTCAGGATCAATTTGTATTTGGCGTGATTCTGGTCGGGTCAAAAGACGATGGCGGCTGGAGTCAGACGCACTATGAAGGTGGGAAGTATGCCGAGGCGCACGTCGCCGGGACGAAAATGCTGATGTCCGAAAGCCTGAACACGGCGGATCGTCCAGAAACAACGCTGGAAGACATTACGACCGAAATGGTCAACCAAGGCGCGAAACTAATCATTACCACTTCCGACGATTTTGAGGAAGATACGAACACTGTCGCCAAAGCCTTCCCCGATGTGACCTTCGTCAATATCAGAGGTAGCAACGTCATCAACAAAGTCGCGCCACCGAATCTGAGCAACTATGACGTGCAGTTGGAATGGTCAGAAGAAATTAGCGGCTGCGCGGCTGCGCTGACCACCCAGGCAGGCAAGATTGGCTATCTGGGGCCGCTGGTCAACCCGGAAACGCGGCGTCTGGCTGCGTCGGCCTATCTAGGGGCCTGTTACTGCTACGAACATTACGCCCAGAAAGACCCGGCGTCGCTCTCGTTTACCATCACATGGATTGGTTTCTGGTTTGGTATCCCCGGCGTCACCCTTGATCCGACTGCGGAGGTGAACACCTTCTTCGACAACGGCGCAGACGTGGTGATGTCGGGGATTGACACGCTCGATGTGCTGCAAGCTGCTGCGCAGCGATCGGCGCAAGGTCAGACCGTCTTCGCCACTGCGAACCACTATCGCGGGGGCTGCGACGCCGCACCAGCAGTATGTCTCGGCGTCGCATACTACAACTGGGGGCCGTATTACACCCGGCTGGTGCAGGCGGTCAAGGATGGCAGCTGGTCGCAGAGCTGGGACTGGGAGCCGCCGTCTTGGGCGAACATCAATGACGCTGACGTTTCGCCGACGGGTTTTCTACAAGGCAACGGGCTCAACGCGGATAACGCCAATCTGTTGAACAACTTCATCGCCGAAATGACGAATTTCGGCACTGACCCGGCCAACAAAGATCTCATTTTCCTGTGGCAAGGCCCGCTGACCTATCAGGACGACTCAGGTTTCCTAGCGGATGGCGAATTTGCCAAACCGCTGGACATCTGGAAACTGCCCAAGCTGCTCAAGGGTATGATCGGCGCCAGTTCGTAAAAGCGCTGGCGCAGTAATAAGCCACTAACCGAAACTTATCCAACAGATGCAGTCGGTCACGCCTGAATCCTAGGCTCACACCGTAACCGACGCCGGGGCGGGTGTCACAATCCGCCCCAACTTCTCAAAGGTTATCCTCATGAAACTGCGTATTGCCCTGTTTTCGATGATGTGTCTGCTCGTCTGGGTGACTGTGATTCCGGCGACTGCTATGGATGCGCCGCCTTCGCGCCCCCCATGTACCGCCGACGAGGTGAAGCAGATCTCCGATACCGCCGATGCTTTCCGTGATCAATTGAATACCATCCTGCAGAAAACCTATGATGAGATGCTCGATGGCGACACGGTCAAGCTGCTGGACTGGCTGGGGCTGTATCAATCCTTTTTGCTCGAGACGTTCCCCGGCGTGCCCGACTGCGTCGATGGCGTGGTGTTCGCCAATAACGTCGGCATCACCCTCAACCAGCAGGTGACGCTTCAGGCCGCGGTGGTGCTGGACGATATCAACAAGGCGGCGAAAACGAGCGACGATGATCTTTATCAGGCGCTGGCGGCGCTGGCGCAGCCCCAGAGCGAAGCGGTAAATGCGGGTGTTCCGGCTATCACCGCAGTGGCGAACCAGATGAAGGCGGGGACGGCCAGCCCCGATCAACTGAAATTTAACACTCAGCTAGACGAATTCGAGCAAACCTATGCCAGTTTGCAGGGCGGGCTGCAAGCCTATCTGGACAGCGGCACGGTGGACAAGGACACCTATTTCGCCATGATTAAGCTGGAGACCGATATGGCGACCGCCATCAATACCATTGGTGCCGATGTTTGCGCCGATTACTATTTCCGGGCGCTCGACGATGCTTACAAATTTGGCGACACCTTCACCGCACTGACGATGGGGCAGGCTGCGCCCGCGATCGCCGGAAGCGCCAACGCCGATCAGTTCAACACGCTGCTCCAATGGATCAACGCCATGCTCAACGCTAACCTCAATGCGGGCACGGTAGCAGCCGGAATCTAAGTGTTTCGTCCGTTATATGGTGCTGCTGCCGCACAGCAGAGATCGATCGAATAGAGTGATCCGATGAACATGAAAGTGAATACCCGGTTGATCCATGTTTTGCTGCTGGTGTTGGCGGTTTTGATGTTTTTCAGTGTCGGCGAGAACAGCGGCGGCTGATTACGCGCCACTGCGGTTGAGTCTTCCTCGGCAAAGAACATGCGGGGTAAGCGCCCTTTGAGGCGTTGACCCCGCATCGACTCATCTCCTTCCTCGAAAGTTACGGCGCTGAAGTTGCGGCGCTGAAGTTGCGGCGCTAGCCATTACCCCAGAACAAACGTTGTTATCGTCAATCGTGACTGAGAACCCCTGGGGTGGTTCGGTAAAGGTGAAGGTGCAAGTTGGATTATGCTGCCATGTGTCCGACGACCGATCTGGTGACGTTTCAACCCGAATCCCGATGTCCACGCTGTTGTTGGGGATGGTGACATCCAGACCCATGTTGTAGTACGAGAGGCGCAAGCCATACGAACCCAGGGTGACGGTCAACGCTCCGGTCGTCGGGTCATGCCAGGTCACCCAGACTCTGCCCGCATCGGTCAGGAGATTCGAGTGAATAAGGGTGATCGGAATGTAGACGGAGTCCGGCGTGGCAGGCTCAGTTGCGGTAGGCTGCGCGGCTTCGCGAGCTGTCACGCCAGTCGGGCTGGTTGCGTCCACTACCGTGGTACTCAGGGTTTCGAGGCACGAATCGAGCGCAGGGTCTGCTGTCGCCACGGGCATGGTCGCGTCCCGGGTCGCTATGGCGGCGTCGATGATCGCTGGACAAGAGTCTTCGGTGGCCTCCGGATTGCCTGTGTCCTGAGCGTGGAGCGGAGCTTGAAGCGTCGCCAATGACAACGTGATCAGCAATATACCGACGGTGAGGTAACGCGCTTTCGCATTCACAGTTCCTTCTCCTATCCTTGAGATATAGAAACGAGATTGAAAACTTCAGATTGTCAAAGACCTCACGATCTTTTTCATACGTGGTTATCGCCTGCGATATTTAATCTTTCACCTTACACAGACAAGCATACCTAGCACGGTTGCACAAAAGTCACACATCCGACTTACTGACAAGCTTTGCAAACTATTCAGAGCAAGCTCATATTGTCACTCACGTCATTGACTGAGGTTGGCACTGCGTCGCACGAGTATTCCCAGTGGCAGCCCGACGACCAAAATATGATCCAAAATAGCTGCGATGAGCTGGGGCAATGTGGGAGATGGTTGCGGCGGAGCCGCGCTGAGAGGTAATACAATCATAGTCATGACAATGAATACGCCAAACCCGTATACCAGCGATCCGAGGATGACACGGCGGCGCAAGAACAAAATTCGGTCGGCGCTCAGGATAAATACAGCAGCAACCACAAAGGAAACAAGGAAGTGAAAGAACAACCCGAGCAAGGCGGTGGGAAGGCCACCTTCAAATGCGGTATTGCCCAGAGCGCCACTGGCCAAATATTGATAGACGTTGATTAGTGGGTATCCATTAATAACACTGGAAATAATCCAGTGATAGACTATCGCATCAGCTATACCGATTATTAGCCCTCCCAAAAGAACGGAACGTAGAAGTGACTTACGGGTATCAAGCGACTGACTAGCAATAGTTGACACGATAATTTCTCCTTATATCAAATACGATTCGGGGCGTGTTGCACTCGTCGTTACCACTCGTTAGGTTGTGAACAATTCAGGGTAATTGACTGATGACTGTCGCCCGGAATGGCGTGGCCAACAGATCACCTAAGGGAGCATAAGCGCCGCTAGACATGGCATTCTGCATTGCCGTCGCCCGCACCCCAGCCGATTCCCAATCGGCAATCTCAACCACTATGTCGGGGTTGTCGAGCACCTCGTAGCGCGTGCTGCCGAGGAAACCGGGTTCACTTGGCCCAAGTTTCACAGCAACGCTTTCGAGCAGATTTTTTAGCTCCGCCCGTTTACCCGGTTTGGCCTGTAATTCCACGATTACTTTGATTGCCATTTCAATGTCTCCTTTTTATACAATTTGCGAAATCGATTGGTCCGACGATCACTAAGCCGGTTTGTTCGGGATTAAGCGGCAATCTGGATGATGCATGCCTGTCAAACATCGGATGAGGACCCCAATCCCAAGAAAGCGTATTCTTGTTCGTTGTGCTATATTCAAGACATTAATGAAACCCCATTAATTCATCATTACTTGGGACGATTTTGGCGGAACTGATATTTTCTTTACTCGGTCCGTTGCAGATCCAACATCGTCGGTTGGGAGCAATCACGCTCACCAACCGCAAGGCAATCGGCCTCCTTGTCTATCTTCTGATGGAGTCAGATCACGCACACAGCCGTGAATTTTTGCTTGGATTGCTCTGGCCCGACTTGCCGACACCTGCTGCTCAAAACAATCTCCGCGTGACCTGGGCGCAGCTTCAGAGAGCGCTGGGAACTAGCGGTTCTGACGAGCTGCCACACCTGATCGGCGACCGGCTAACACTGGCATTCAATCCCATCAGCGATTACGAATTGGATGCGACCCGCTTTCGTGCATTGATCGAAGCCTGTCGTCTCCATCCCCACCCTGACCAGCAAGATTGCTCAGAATGTGCTACCCGGCTGACCGAGGCACTCGATTTGGTGCGGGGCGATTTCTTGGACGAATTCTCGCTTGCCAATTGCTTACAGTTTGACGATTGGCTCCTTACGCAGCGCCAACATTTCCATGTTCAGGCGATTTGGGCGCTGGAACGGCTTGCTGCGTTCCACGAACGCGCAGGGCAACTGATTGAAGCTGGCCGCACCATACGCCGTCTGCTTGAATATGACCCGCTGAGCGAAACGGCCTATCGTCAACTGATGCGTGTGCTTGCGCGGGCGGATCAGCGCAGTACCGCGCTGGAGGTCTACGAAACCTGTCGCCGCATGTTGGCAACCGAGCTTGGCCTCGCTCCGGCGGTTGAAACCGTGACGCTTGCCGAACAAATCCGCGGCCTCGCACCGGTCAAGTCGCATTCGAACCAAACCGATCTTCCACCCGTTCTTACGCGCTTTCTGGGGCGCCAGCAAGAATCCGCGCGCCTGGTCGATCTACTGTCACGCCGAACGGTCAGGCTGGTGACGTTGATAGGACCTGGCGGCGTCGGCAAGACACGGCTGGCGATCGAGGTTGCCCACCGTATGGCGGGCGTTTTCGCCCATGACATCGGTTTCATCGAACTGGCAGGCGTCGCTGATGGAAGCGCTGTGGACGACGAAGTCGCGGCAGCGTTGCGTTTGCCGACCAACACCGGTCGCTCATCCATTAGCGCCATTGTGGATTACCTGCGCCACAAGACTCTGCTTTTGGTGCTGGATAACTGCGAACATCTGGTGAAAGCATGCACGCGCCTCGTCCAAACACTCTGCCGCGGGGCCAAAGGGCTGACTGTACTTGCGACGAGCCGCATCCCGCTTCGCCTTGCTGAAGAGCAGGTGGTACGACTGGAACCATTTGCCACCCCCACAATCAATGGCGTGGAACTGTTGACGGTTGCAGAGTCGATGCGATTTGATTTGATTCAACTGTTCACTGAACGGGCTGCGCAATCGCTGCTCTCTTTCACGCTAACCGACGCGAATGTTCAATCAGTTGTTCGAATTTGCCAGCAACTTGACGGTATCCCTCTGGCAATCGAAATCGCCGCCGCGCAAGCCCGCGCGCTGCCCATCGAAACGATCGCTGAACGTCTGGGCCGACGCTTCGCCTGGCTGAATAAGCGGGCGACCGAAACCATGTCGCGCCAGCGCACATTGCACACCCTGATTGACTGGTCTTACGAACTCTTAAGCGCCCCAGAGCGCTCATTATTGCGCCGATTAGCGGTCTTTGCCGGTGGGTGGACATTGGAAGCCGCCGAGGCGATCAGCGCACCGGGTGAACCCTGCGCCGAGATGCTCGCCGAGCTGGTTGACCACTCACTGGTGGTCTTTGGAAGTGATGTCAAGCGTCAGCGTTACAGCATACACGAAAACATCCGCCAGTTTGCACAGGAGCAGTTGCGCGGCAGCCATGATGAGGCAGATGCGCTGGATCGTCATGCCCGTTATTATGTGCAGCTCGTCTCTCAAGCAGCGGAGAACCGGGCTGAGCAGACGCTGCCCGAACGGCTACATACTGTCAAGGATGACCACGATAACCTGGGACGCGCGTTCGAGTGGTTACTTGCTCATGATCACGATCAGGCACTTGCCCTAGTCGCACAGTTGGGTACGAATCTAAAGTTCTGGGAGCTGAGCGGGTTTTTCCAAGAAGGTCACCGCTGGCTCCAACATGCTTTGGAACGAACTCAGGGATTGGGTTCGCTCCAACGGGCACAAGCCCTGTTGGCGGCGGCTGACCTGTCCTCGGCGATCTCTGATTTCGACTATGGGTTGCAGTGTGCCCGGCAAGCGCAGCAGATGTTTTATGCACTTGGCGATCAGCGGGGGGACATCGACGCTCGCTTGACGTATTGCGAACTGGCTGAATTGGCTGGCGAAACTGCGGATTTGAAAGCGCAGGCCGAAGAATTGCTCCGAATGGCTGAACATATTTCCTACACGGCTGGCATAGCGAAAGCTAGACTGGTGCTGGGGACAATTGCCTTTCATATAGGTGAGGCTCAAGGCGCAATTCAATATGTCTTGCCGAGTATTGCGCTGTGGCGCGAACTAGGTCGCCCGTTTGAACTCGCAACCGCCCTCAATCGAGCAGCGGGAGCGCTCGGGGAAATTCACGAATATAATGCAGCTCAATCCGCACAAGAGGAATGCCGGGATATCTACCAATCGATCGGCTATCGGCGTGGCGTCGCCACCGCTATCCAAAACCTAGGAGGTTTCGCTTTTGATCTTGGTGACTACGCTCGCGCTCGGACGCTATTCTGTGAAAGTTTGCGAATACGCCGCGATTTAGGTCTTCAGCGAGGCTATGCCTATTCATTTGAGTTTATTGCTGACGTTGACGAAATTGAAAAACGCTACGTTCAAGCGGTTCAACTCTTGGCGGCAGCCGAAACCTTGCGGATTCGCATCGGAGCGCCAGTGGAGCAAATAAACCGGAAAGAAAATGAGGATGCTTTAACGAGGCTACGCACTCAACTTGGAGATACTATGTTCGAATTGGAATGGGCAAAAGGCGCAACCATGAGCACCGAGCAAGCAATAGTGCTTGCGCTGAGTTGAGGGAACTATTCCCGATTCTTTAATTTGGTGGTCGGATAGGGGATGATTAGTTTTGATTTTGACCAATTTCGTACCCCTATATGTACAATGTCGATAAATGAACAAGCCCGGTCGAAAAGATAGGGTTTGTCACACTGAACACACATTGTACTCAGGGGGAGTGACGCGCTTCGTTGCCTTCTATGTACATGGTTCAAATTACTCGGGCTATTTAGTCTTGGTGGAAAGGCAAGCATGTTAACGAACTTTAGTCTGTGGGTTTTAGCTTCTCCTTACTATCCCAGCAGAGTTCTGGTTGGATTTATGTCGCCTCAAAATCTGATGCAGCATTCCAAACACACTTGCACCCATGTTTCTTGTATTTCGCTGAGGATTAGTTCATGAATAAGCCCTTCAATTTCGTCGTTAGGCTTTCCCAGCATGCATCCCCATCAAGAGTGAACTCTTTTTTGTATCATACTCATAAAAAGTAGTTTGATTTCCCTGGATATTTAACAAATCTAAACCAGTAAACTGGCCTTGTAACGTAGAACAAAAACCTAAATACTACCGTGATTGCTAGTTGATGTCGTTCATGCAGAACTCGTTAAAATGGGAGTTACCAGACAACCATCAAACGGGGAAACGACATGAACGACAGCTATATTGTAACCAGTTATGTGGTGATTGATGACATACTGAAAGCCT
>JBBSBM010000100.1:0-27366 GCA_038251275.1 Aggregatilineales bacterium | reverse complement strand
TCTGTTTACTGGCGCGCCGCCGGACTACGACTATGCAGCGCTGGACGATCCCTGGCTGCCGGATGATGACCGTTTCATGCCAGAGGATGTTCAGCACCTGCCCGACATGCCGCCGCTCTCACAGGACGGCTTGCAGGGCTTTGAGCAGCCAGAGCCACTGGATGAGGACTGGGGCTGGCACGATGCCCGTCTGATTGGGGTCGAGCGCGAAACCGACGATGGCACACGCTACGAGATTGGTGCGCTGGATGTGTATGCCAACGTCAACACGGGCGATCTGGGCGGGAGCTACCTGCCGGTAGCCTCATTTGAGGATGTGGATGTGGCGGCAGCTTTTTACCACACCCTTCAGGAGCAGATGCACGACCAGGGACTGCCTCCCTATCAGGTGCCGGAATTCGCGGAAGCCCGTGCTGCTGAGATGAACCCCGAACCGGAGAACTGGCGCGGCGCGAATCCCGAAGAATATGCCGCCTATGAACACCTGCGCGACCTGGAAGACGGCAGCATCGCCGGACGCGATGAACCACCCGATCACGCCATTGACCTGCTGCTTCAGACGGCGGTGGAACTGGGCGGTGTCGTCGAACCAGAAATTGAAGCGCCTGCGCCACAGATCGAAGACGGGTCGGCGTTCCAGGCGTTGAGCGCCATTGGGATTGAAGCCGAGAACTTCGACCCGGCGAAAGACCCACCGCCTTTCTACGATGCCGAGACGGGAACCGCCTACTGGATCGGCGTTTTCCAGCCGGACAAGGAAGACCGCGAGAACTGCGTCACCTCCATCCTGTCGCTGGGGCGTAATCCTGAGACGGGCGAAATGGAGGCGCAGCTTGCGCCCTGTGTCCCCGGCGAATGGGACAAGGCATATGCCTCAGCCGAGTATCTCATTCAAGTGGCGCAGAAAGGCGGGATTGACCGCTGCTTCGATGCCGCTGAAGGCATGGCACTGGCAACCGATCAGCGCGAATTGTGGGAGAGCGAACGCGGTGTGTCACTGGAACCCGACGCGGCGAAAGAGATTGCCGACTACACCCGTGATGCCTGGGAGGTGGAACTGTGAGCGATGTAGAAGCCTGGGAGGTGGAACTGTGAGCGATGTAGAAGTCAACGAAAACAAAACCCGAAGTTTTACGATCCGGCTCGCGCCCGAAGATCAGGCAGCGCTGGCGGAACTGTGCAACCTGTACGGGCTGGATCGTCCCGGCAGCATCCGCCGCGCGGTGCGCCAGATATTGGCGTGGAAGAAGAAGATGGGCAAATCGGGCTACTTCGTTCCGGCGGGCGAATCGCAAACGCCGGAGTTCCTGATCCGGTTGGAACGAAAAGACGCGCATGAGTGAGAGCGAGATTGTGCGTCACACGGCTGAAGATGGCTCCATCTACGCCGTCGAAGTCGTTCCCCCGGAGCGCGATGACTTCAGGGCGCAGTATGGCGTTGAGCTGGTTCGCGCTTCAACAGATCGCTATGGGCTGGAACACGAACAGCGGCTTCGGTTAGGGGAGTATTCCTCGTGGGGGTCTGCTGAAGAACACCAGCGTGAAGTCGAGACCGCACTGGACAAGGATGGATTAGAGGGCTTAGGGGAGGATGACCGCCGCGTTGCACAGATGCCGTATTTCGACGGGCAGTATCTGGCAGTGGTTTTCCCGACAGATGGCTCGACCGGTGACAGTGCCAAAGTCCATCTTCTGTATCTCAGTGGTCAGCAGGTGACAGCGGCACTGGTCGCCGATGGCAGAACCGAGGACATGGAAAACCTGTGTGAGCAGTTAGATCGCGCTTGGGTGGAAGGTGGCAATGAAAGGCTGCTAGACACAGCCCAGCACGAAGCAGAATTGCGCGGACAGGTCGCACCCAGCAGATCACTGTTTGATGCCGTTCCCAACCGTGATTTGTCTGACGATTTGCCTTTTACCTTTGATGATGGGATGCAGCCCTTTGACGCACAGGGTATTGGGCAGGCATATCACTTCGATGGCGGCGGGACGACGCACTGGTTCGCCGTCGTCGAGAACCCTGAGCCAGAAGCTGAACCCTATGAGCTGCGCTATTTCCGGGCAATGGAGATGAGCGATGGGACGATCAAGCACGATTCCTACTCGGTCATGTCGCTAGGAGATAACGATCCCGGTTCGGCCTGGCCGCTGCCGGGTCTGGAAATGTATCTGGAGAAGGGCGACATCTACATGGCACAGCAGTTCGCCCACGATGTCGCTGATCATTATGGGCAAGACTTTCCTGACCCGCTGGACATCCCGGCGCTCAATCCCCAGCCAGACTACTACTTTGGCTACGGAGTCGGACCCAACAATGAGCCTTCTCTGGAAGCGGTCAAGACCTGGATGGAGGGCAGCGAACGCCGTTTTGACAGCTTCACTGTTGCCGAATACGGCCTGTGGGATGAGGCACAGACCGACGAACGCGAGTTCGAGGATGCTCTGAAAACACAGGGGTTGGAAACGGCGCTGAACCAGGCGGAGCGCATAGCGGTGGCGGGTGGATATCTCGACCCACACCGTACTGACCCGCGTGTGTTCTTTGAGGCGGATGCGCCGCCCGACCCATTTACCACCGAACGTACACGAGCAATGGAGCGTGAGATGCAGCACGAAGGAACACAACAAGACCCTGAATACAGCGTAGACGCGATTTCTGCCAATGGCATGTCACGGCTGGATGTACTGAAATCCTGGGGCGATGATGACCATGAGCATGAACGTCTGCTCATCCCCCAGCCCGATTGGGAGACCGCGCAGGCGAGCGCCGAGGCTGCTCATGACCTGCAAGATAAAGGCAACTTACAGGCGGCGATGACGCTGATTGAACTGGCAGGCATCGAAGCCGGTGTCATTGACCCGGAGCGGGATGATGCGCGTCTGTTCACCCAGGGACCGCCCGACCCCTTCACCACGATCCGCGAACGCGAGTTGACGCAGGAAGTGGATGTCAACGAAACCGAACCCTCTACCCCTGTCACACTCGAAACGGAAGCGCCGGATTACCCGACCATGTATCGAGAGTTTGCCGCTGAAGCTGCCCGTGAGCGGGAGGCGAACGCGGTGTTGGAAGGGTCGGCATGGTTTGAGGCGACTTTCGACAAGTCTGAGACGGAACTGCTACAACCCGTGAATGACAGCGTGAACTATGCAGTGGTGGTGCAGGATGCTGACCCTTGGACGGGGGAACTCGCCGTCGAGAAATACTGGAAAGAGCCTGGCGGTTATCTGGGGATGCAATCCGTAACACTCGACACTTACGACCCCGAGGATGAGCAGGGACGTGAGCAGGCGGAGCAGGCACGCGATGGGCTGCTGGAAGTCTTCGATGAGCGTGGGCTGGAAGCGATGATGCACAAAGCCGAATTGACCGCTGTGCAGCATGACTGGCTGGACGGAGATCGCGCTGACACACGGCTGTTCACACAGGGGCCGCCAGACCGTTTTGAGACGCTGGCGCACCAATTGGAAGGGGAAATCAATCCCTACTGGAATACCGACGGCGAGAAGATTGAAGAACCCGCAGCACAGCCGGAGGTGGAAAATCCATATTGGCGGTTGGATACCCTGCCTGTGAACGGCCCGGCGGGTGAACCGCTGGGACACGCCCTGCACATGGTTGTCTATCCCAGTGTGGAACGCGACCCCGATGCCGTCGGCAGCCCCGCAATGGCGGAGGATGAGCCATTCCGAATGCTGGAAATGGCGCATTTCGAGACGACAACGGCGGCAGACAAGTTCGGCAAAGAATTCAATGGGTATCTCGTACCCGGGTTGCTTGATGGACCCGAACTGGCTCAGGAGGTGGCGCAGTTAGAGGGGCTGCCAGTGGAGTGGAAAACATTGGAAGGCGACGACCTCAAAGCCTACCAGAACGCCGAACTGACACTCACCCATGACCCGGCGAATTGGCATCCCTACAACCCGAACGCCGAACGCGACGCGCGTATTGCGGCGGAGGGACTTTATAGTGATCCAATTCAGCAATTCACACCTCTCAATGAAGAGCGGGATAAGCCACAGGTCGAGCCAGCCGTTCCAGATTTTGATCTTTAGAGCAATCTCAAAGGAAATCCTTCAAGGGTTTCCTTTTTTGTTGTCAATGAACAATCTAATGATTCGACCACTCATTAACCTGTTACAATTTTATTGTTCGTCCAGGCTATCCTCAAATTCCCTTTAGTGAATTAATTCCATAAAGGAGCAAAATATGGCTCATATAGTAAACCCTGACAACTTAGACGATGACGATGATGCCGTCTTTTCTGCTTTGTTATCTCAAGGGCTTATCTGGGTAGAAGAAGATGATGACGATAGCGATGAATTAGAAATCGAAGTATTAGAGTCAATCACTGAAGGAAAAACACGCACGCTCAATGGGCACACAAGTAGCGTAAACGAAGTTGTAGTAAGCGGTGATTTCGCAATCTCGGCTTCATCTGATAAAACACTCCGGGTATGGAACTGGAAAAACGGTCAGCATTTACGCACACTCAATGGGCACACAAATAGCGTGAATGGAGTTGTCACCAGTGGCGATTTCGCAATCTCGGCTTCATCTGATAAAACACTCCGGGTATGGAACTGGAAAAACGGTCAGCATTTACGCACACTCAGCGGATATACACAAGAAATATCAGCATTAGATTTGGAGGCTGATGTTGTTGTCTCTGCTTCATTTGGTGAAATTTGGATATGGAATTGGAAAAACGGAGAAAATATACGAAAACTTACAGGATGGCACAGGTCTGGCATAACTGATTTAACAGTTGATGGTGATCTGGTTCTCTCAGTGTCGCCCGATTTGTTACTGGTGCGTAACTGGAGAACGGGCGAAAATCTTCGCAAACTAAGCGTAAATGACGATTCAATTGATGAATTGGAAAACCTCGCCCTCAATAACGATTTTGCCATTTTCATTGACTATGATCGTATAAGTGCATGGAACTGGAAATCAGGCGAATATCTCCATGAGTCAGAACTTCGCAGCGATAATTATAGCAAAATTGCCCAGAGAGTTTTCTCCACACCGCTCGCTGTGTGCATTTACGACGCAAAGACCAATAAATGGTATCTCTATATGCCTGACGATATGGACTACAAGACGGTCGTATTTGCCAATGACGATTCGCATATCATACGAGGTGATAGTTCCGGCGTAATTCATGTTGCTCGTGTAGTCCCACTTTTACAGCGCCTAATTATATGTGAGACTGTCACTGATCCCCGTTCTCACAGTACATCGCACAAAAGCGCGAATGCGGTGGAACCGATACCTGAATACGATACAGATGACGTTCTTGAAGCGGCACGAGGCTATATTCGTAAACGCAACGAAGAATGGGTGAATTTCAGCCGTGTATCACAGTATCTCCACGAAATCTTCCCTGATCTCAAAACAAAGAAATTGGGACGGCTGGATAAAAACTATCCGAGTTTAATCAAACTAATAGCCGATTACCCATCCGATTTCGAATTACGTCAAGACTTGGAAAAACAGGGTTTGTACTGGATTCGCCTTAAACGAACCCCTTAGTCGTAGTTGATAATCTGATTCAAGTCTGCTTTGAGCTTCTTACTCACCCGCATCATCACCCGCCGTATGGTGCGCGGCGCATCGCCGCCCTTAAGCGTCCCAGCGTTTTCGCCCCGGTCGATAGTCCGTGTTTCTAGCACGATGAAGTTCTCCAATTCGATACGTCCACCAGCGACAAGTTCTTCTGTCCACACCTCAACTAGTGCCTCCAGCATCTCCGCTACATCATGGTTTTTCAATCGCGTGCGCCGTCCAATGTCACGCACCATTTTGTTCTTTGTCAATGTCATGGGTTCACCTCTTTCACAGCGCTCATGCGCTTTTCACGCTTGCTACGCATTTCGCCCATGCTTATCGCCTGAACTTTACCGCCGGTCTGCTTCTGTGTTTCAGCGGCAACTTTTGCCATCAGCGCGGAGGCTGCCAATTCCAGGGTGGGCTTAGGCACAGTAGTTATGGATTCCGAGGTGTTGGAATTTGGAGTGGATGATATGACTGGCTCAACAATATTCAGGTTGATTGAAATACCCCGTTCCAACAGCAGTGGCTGCACCTCTTTCGTGGCGCTTAACCGTTTCTTCCAATCGTCGCGTTCGTAGAAGCGTGTCAGGCGGGCATTCAACACAACCTGTGTGGCAAAGCCCGGCTCGACATAACGGGCAAAAATGGTGCAGTTCCCTACCTGTGGCGTGATGACTTCATCCACGGTCAGCAGCGGACGCTGGCGCAAATGGCTGTTAGGATCGTCGGCATTAGCATCCGTCGTCGCTGTTCCGCTGGCTTTGCTGTAAAACTCAGCCGTATCCGCGTCGCAGCCGCCATAGATCACCTGGGTCGCCAGACCCGTGAACAATGCTTGTGTGCCTTCGTTCCCGTAAATCATGTGGAATTGTCCCTTCGTCTGTGCGCCAATCATGATAGAGATACGGCGCTTGCGGACAAGGTTCACATCGGCTACCAGGCTGTCCAACTTGCCCAGTGTCGGAAACTCATCAAGGATCACGCCGACTGGAACGGGCAGCGGTCCTTTATTACGTTCGCCAATAGTGTCCAGATCGAGCATCAGCTTTCGCAGCGTCGCGCCCAGATAAGAGGCGTAGACCGCACGCATTCTGCCTGGGCAGGTTAGCACAACGACGGTAGGCTGTTCTACGACCAGTTCAGCATCGAAATCGGAGGCACTGGTGTTGGCACGTACATCAGTAGAAGCCCACCCTGTCAATGCGGTTGCCAGTGTTGCCACTACATTCGACGCGACTTTACCATCTGACCCCACCGACGCGATGAAGCTGTTTGCCAGCAGCGCCGCATCATCTTTCTTCGAGGCGAGTTTCTGCGCCAATCCCTTGAGGTCATTCATGGCGTTGTAGATTTCACCGAGATTGGGAAAGCGAATCAGACAGGCGGCCAGAAGCGCGGCGGCGCTGTCCGTCCAGAAGCGGTTATCCCCCGCTGCCGATGGCACGAGTACATCGGCAATCGCACGGGCATCCGATACGTTTTCGATGCCTTCCGCCAAATTGTAACGTGGACCAATCGTGCTGGTTGGATCATGCACGACGACCAGATGGCGCGTCACAGCAGCGTATTTCAAGATGTGCCCGGTGATTTCACCCTGCGGATCGGCGACGACCAGCGAATGCCCTGCCAGCATCCGGTCGGCAATTGCGGGGAGGATGATGCCCTGCGTCTTGCCTGAACCCGGACCGCCGAGTGTCAGAATACCCCGCGCGATATCCTCACCGCTGAGCGAGAATCGACCCATGCCCACATCAAGGCGGAGTTTTTGTTCACCCCAAAACGCGCCCAGCAGCGACAGCCCTTCGGCATCTTCCCGGCGGAAACGTTTGTATTCGCGCTGGGTGCAGAAGTGAGATGAACCGAGCGCCCCACGTTTCACCTGCGGCGTGCGGAGGCGGTCAACCCGTTCGCGCAGCCAGCCGCCATTCTTGATGCCGCTGTGCAATCCCAGTGTGACGACGAATCCCACAAATATCAGCATGATCCCAAACAGGAACAATCGTGTAGCGTTGATGTTCGGTGGTGCGCCTGTTAACTTCTGAACAAAGCCGTTCGTCATCTGTCGTCCGCGTACTGTCTGCAACGCCATGTCGCCCAATACTGTGAGATAGATGGCGGATACACCGAGTAGGACGATGATATGCGCGAACAACTTTGCCCCGCGCTTCCATCCCGTCGCTTGCTGCGGATCGCTGGTGCGCTGGATGCCTGCGCCTAACATGGTGCTCACGAGAATCGGCATCAGGAGCGTGAGACAAAGCAGCGGCGCGAGACAACCACCGAGCAGTGCCCGCCCTTCGGTGAATAACCAGTAGAACATGCCTTAGTCCTTTCTCTGGCGCTGCCCGATGAATCGGTAAGCGATATTCAGCAGTCCAATGACGACGAGCGCGCCGATATAAAGTGCGTCGGTCAGCCGCAGACCCAGCAGCCGTCCAACTGCTGCGCCCGCCAGGATGAGTGTGATGAGGGCGAATGTGCCGACGAGCTTTCGGGTGTTCAAGTAAGATATAGTTACTCCTAGCGTGGGAACCAATCATCCAAATTGTCACCAGAGGGCACAGACGGTTCTGGCTGTTCAATTGTAGGTGCTTCTTCGCGCAGCTTATGCCATTCGGGTCCGACCAGTCGATCCAGTGCCTCACTGAAATGACGACTGGCAATGTCACGGAACAGCGCGTCGTGCCCCTTCTCTTTGTTGTTGTAGACCGCCTGTCGATCAGACCCGGCCAGCGGTGCTGTTCCCGGTAAGACGACGTGCGTGTGCAACTGCTGCAAGGGTTCACTGTCGTCTTCAGGTTTGGTTAGGCGGTCATGCAACACATAGCTGTACTCCGGCACTTCAAACCCGCGTGACGTGTAATACTCTTCGACTATACGTTCCGTGAGATCGACAACAAGATCACGGCGATCATCTTCAGGCACAAGCGCCATCAGATCGGGCGCGGGTGAAATCACCCACGTCCAGCCAAGAACGTGTTTGCTTTGTAGTTTGTCACAGTTCTCGAAGATGGCGCGGTAGTGCTGCCCCAATCCGTTATCTACCCAGCGTTCAGTATCTTCATCCTGCTGAATATGCTGGTTGCGGTTATCACGGTATTGCAAATATTTGAGTGTGGCACGCAGCCCTTGATGCCCTGTTCCGCGTCCTTTGCGTTTCGGACCTTTGTAGGCAAAGTCGGTCACGATGATGGCTTTCATTTCATCTCATGCACGGCTTTAATCTGCGCTAGCAGCGTATTCCCATCGCGTTTGGCAGCGATAATGGCATCTGCGATAAGTTCATGGCTAGTGTCAGATTCAAGTGCGGCCAGCAGATAGATGAGAACATTAAGGTGAAATGACAGTGCCCCCTCCAGCTTTTCCAGACGCTCCTGAAGCGATTTCTGGAAATGTTTACGGCTGCCAATAATGTCTTCCTGATTATCCAAATACAGCCGGACAGCTTCGCGGATAATGTCCGCTTCAGTGGTATCCCGCGGCTGTTTGCTGACTAACAGCGCCAGGCGATCACGCATTTCCTGTGTCATACTGATGCTGCGTCGGACGCTTTTCTTTGCCATCTTCTTCCTCACTAACAGACGAACGCCTTCATCATTTTCGCAAACTTCAGTATAACGATGTGTGTAATCTTACAGTTTTGAATTAGTAATTCTGACAAGCCGGCTGTCAAATTTACGGAACTTTTTCAATTTATGTATATTTGATTTCTCACAAAGGCGGCTCGAATTACGCGAATTATATATTAAATAATATATAATATAAAAATAACATATTTTTGATTTGATGAGTGCGAAGAATGAAAGTTTAAAATTTGTAATACAGTTAGGATATTTCGATTTTGCCTGATTATTTGACACATTTTGAACCATTTGTGCTATACTTCCCTTTATCTCGGCTCTGGATATAGACATACTATTTCATCCAAAGTATATTTCGTATATCCAGAGCGACAAATAAGGTGCATACAGTAGATGTGAGGTGATAGATGATAGACAATATTTATTGGTGCGATAGTTGCAGAGCTGTATTTAAGGCATCGACTCAGACGGAAAAGAAATCCTTGTCGTGTGTTTATTGTGGCACAGAAGCAAAATACCTAACTACTGACGTGCGACCTGTATTTGCACGTGAGCGGCGGATTTTGCAATTTTATGGTCACGGTGCATTGCTTACTGAACAAGTATGGCGTAGTAGTAAATCTACGAATTATTTTGTAGAGGGTAAGCCCATAGCTCTGCCCCCGAGCGAAAAACTAAAAGATAATCTGTCAGATATTGCGGATTATATTGCGGATAGCGACCACTACGACGCAGTTGACATTCAGCTTTTGAAAGATTACAAACGGTCACTTGAAATTAACCGAGCCTATTTGAATGGGCTTGAAGATGAGGCATTTACATTTGTCCAAAAAACCGTCAGGCGGTTTCCTAAGCGCACAATGATGGTTTCTTTCAGCGGTGGCAAAGACTCAACTGTTGTTTCTGATGTTGTGCGGCGAGCGCTAGGGCGTTCAGATATTTTGCATGTATTCGGTGATACGACACTTGAAGATGAAAATACCTATGCCTATGTACGCGAATTCCGGGAGCAAAATCCCCTTGTGCCATTTTTTGAGGCGCGTGCCGAACATGACTTTCATCAATTGGTCGATGAAATTGGACCCCCGAGCCGTGTGATGCGCTGGTGCTGCACTATTTTCAAAGCAGGTCCCATCAACAATCTTTTACAATCTATGGGTGACCAAAAAATCCTGACGTTCTACGGTATTCGGCGGGATGAGTCGGCGCGTCGAGCGCGTTATCATCGTACCTCTTGGAACGATCCTGAACGTGTTGGTACAGTAGTGAAGGTAGATCAAGACGATGAACTTAACGGCGTGACCGTTGGGGGTAAGATCGGACAACAAATCACAGGCTCACCGATTATCGATTGGTCCGAGTTTGATGTTTGGCTGTATATGCTCCTTAACGAGGTGCATTTCAACAAATCCTATCGCTTGGGCTATACCCGTGTAGGTTGCTGGCTTTGCCCTCTAAACTCGGAATGGTCAGAACTCATCGGGGGAATCTTCTTCCCTGACGACTCAGCACGCTGGCGTAAACAATTGATTCAATTTGCTACAAAAATTGGCAAGCCTGATCCTGAGGAATATATTGATGACCGAGCCTGGGTGAAACGTTTCGGTGGTGCGGGGTTACCTAATCGCTTTACAGGACTTGAAATGAAACCCTGCGGCGATATGGATAACACCGTACAAGTGGAAGTTGAACGCCCTGTCGATATCGAACTCGAAGAGTTTTTAAAGCCATTAGGCAAAATCAACCGTGACAAAAGTCGTCCCGCCTTAGGCGAAATTTACCTTGAAGGCCGTCACGGACAAAAGTGGAGTGCGATTATCGTACAAGCTCCCGAAGGTAGTACAAACATTCGCTATACCGTGCTTAACCCTGAAGGCGACTTCAAGAATATCACGGCTTATCTCAAATATCAGTCATCTAAATTTCAAACTTGCATTCAATGTACGGCATGTTCAGCAGTTTGCCCGCAGGGAGCAATTACAATTAAACCCGATGCTCGTATATACGAGATTAATCAAGATACATGCACTGGTTGTATGGAATGTGTGACTCATTTTGGTTCAACCGGATGTTTGGTCGCTAAAAGCCTATCGGTGTTTGGTAAATCAGCTCAACAAGATGAAACACCTAGTGGCGGTTTTGTACCTCTTAGCTCGTTGTAGAGGTAAGTTATGGCTGGTTTAACATTTGCAAAACATGAGACGTTTTACATCCGCGATGGATGGCTATATAAAGGTATTCAAGCTGTTCAAAGTGATCCACTAATTTTTGCTCGAGAAGAAGCGCCGCAGATTTTGGGTTTAGGCAAAAACATGGTGCGGTCATTGCGCTATTGGATGTTGGCAACTCAACTTACTGATGAGAAGATGACAAAAAGTGGCAAAGAACAACGACTGACCGAATTCGGTCAATTGGTCGCTGATTATGACCCATACCAAGAACTCGATGGTACGCTGTGGTTGATTCATTACCATTTAGTGACGAATCGTGAAGAGGCAACAACATGGTATTGGTTCTTCAACCATTTTGTACCTATTAACTTCACTCGTCATGATTTTGTAGAGCGTCTTGCTCAGTGGGTGAACATACAAAGCGAAGAACTAAAATCAAACCAATCGCTTGCAAAAGACTTTGATTGTCTTGTACGAACGTATGTCTCTAGTTCGCGTGAACGCTCACCAGAAGATGCCTTAGTGTCTCCACTAGTGTCACTAGGGCTTATTGCAGAAATTGATCACCAAGAAGATGACGCGCGCGTTAGGCATTTTCGTCTCAACCCGATTAAAGCAAACAGTATTCATCCGCTTGTGTTCCTTTATATTTTGCTCAAGCGCCAAAAAGCAGAGCGGGCTAATGCGCGACAAGTGAGCTTGACAGATGTGTTGCGTGAGCCGATGAATGCTGGACGTGCATTGAATATTGGTGTTCAAACTCTAGAAGAGTTGCTTTTGAGCCTTGAAGAAACAAGTCCCGAACTAGCTGTGCATCTAACGCGCACAGGTGGACTAGACCAATTGACGTTGCCCAGCCTTTCGGCTGAAGAAGTTTTACGAGAATTTTACCAGCGGAGCCATGCTTCCGAGGACGTTAAAGTATGGTCGTTTCAAACCAACTGATTCGCTTTTCAACACGCTTTCAACGTGCTGTACATCTTCGGTATGACTTGCGTAACCCTGAAGCGATTGATCGCTATATACCAACTGTAAGCGGAGTTCAGGCATTAGAGAGCATTCTCAAAGGCACGGAAGTCCAGGCCACTCAAAGAGCGCATGTTTTATACGCTGCTTATGGATCTGGTAAGTCTTTGATTGCGGTCTGTATTGCATCAATACTAGAAAATAGGAATGACCTACTTCTCAATAACGAAGCATTGCTCTCCCGAATCGGGGATACAGATACCACAATCGCCGATCTAGCGGAGAAATATCTTCACTCCCATAAACGCTTGATGCCAGTTGTTCTCTCAGGGAACGAAGGGGAGTTTGCCACTGCTTTGATTCGTGCGTTATCGCGTGCTTTAAATGAAGCAGGCTTAGGTGATGTTCAACCAACTACGCGCTTTGACGCTGCTCTAAAAACACTGAATCAGTGGCATGGGGACTATCCACATGCGCTCCATGCGTTTGAGCAACTCTTACTAAAAGATTATAACTCCACGCTAGACTCACTCGATAATGCACTGAAAGCACAAGATGAGGAAGCGTTCAAGGTATTTGAAGCAATCTATCCACAGGTAACGGCGGGTGCAATCTTTGACCGATTTTCTGAAGTTTCTCCTGAACTTGTGTATCGTGATGTCGCCCTTGCGCTAGTGGAATATGGTTATACTGGTATTGTGGTAATTTGGGACGAATTTGGTCGTTATTTAGAAGGACGTACCACTGACATATTTCGAGGTGAGGCGGCATCGCTTCAGAACTTTGCAGAAACATGCAATTATAGCGGCGAACAGCAAATACACCTGATGCTCTTTACACATAAAGAGCTACAAAGTTATACGGCTAACTTGCCAAAGGCATATCAACAAGAGTGGTCCCGTATTGAAGGACGTTTTCAACGACACAACGTCACCAGTGATCCCTATGTTGCCTATCGTTTAATTGCAAACTCCCTAGAACACACCGATACAGCCCTAGTTTACGAACTGTTTCCACAAGTAGAAGCAGATAGGTTAGTTAACGAGACAATTAACTATCAGCTTTTTAATCTCTTTGCATCAGAAGATATAAGCGAATTCATCTATGCCACATATCCTCTGCATCCATTGACCGTCTACGCTTTGGTTCGTTTATCTAACCGGGTGGCGCAGAATGAACGGACAATGTTTACGTTTCTTGTAGCAGATGAGCCGAAATCACTACAAGGCTTACTGAGAGAAATTGAACTTGATTTTGGCGAAAAACTCATTCGACCAGACACGCTTTGGGACTATTTTGAAGGAGCTATTCGTGCCGATGTGGGAGTTAACGGCACTCATCGAATCTGGGCTGGTGTAACAAATGCCTTAGACAAAATCCCTTCCGGCATTGATAACAAAGAGCTTGCCATTCGGATTGTCAAAACATTAGGAGTATTGCTCATTTGTGTTGACCAGGGAGCTATCCGTCCGTCAACTGGACTGCTTGAATGGGTGATTGGGCATGAAGGTGTTGAAGATATACTAAAAGGTTTAAGCCGCCGTAAAGCCATCATCAATCGCAAAATAGATGGCTATTGGACGTTCACGAATGGTAGTGATGTTGATTTTGAGCAAAAGCTTGCTGAGATGCTGGAACGCACTAATCCTACCCCAGTTCAATTGCGGCGATTGCTAGATCAACTTACTCCAGCTCCCACAACATTAGCCCGTCGCTACAATCAAGAGCGCGCAATAACACGCTATTTCACGGGTATATATCGCTGGGTTTATGAAGTAGAAGATACACCCTGGGACTTACTTATCAGTCAGACGGGTAATTCAGATGGATTGGTTGTGTATTTGCTCACTGATGACAGTGTGAGCCATGAGTCTATTCGCAACAGCATCGAAGCACATCCAAGAGTACTTTATGTGTTCTCCGAAAAACCCCTCACACATATAACAGAATTGCTACGTGAACTCTTTGCCCTACAGGAACTAGAGAATGATCCCACATTGCGTCAGCATGAAGATAGCCAACGTGTGAGGCGCGAGATTTCTTGGTTGATTGAAGACGCACAATTACGTCTTGAACGTGAAATTGGGGCGCTTATCGACCCTCTGTTAGGCAAATCGGTTTGGATAAAATTCAAGAATGAAACGGTTGAAGGCTACCAAGTATCAAATGCTAGTTATCCTACACGCTTAGTCAGCCAGGTCTGCGATGCGGTTTATTCAGATACGCCGGTTTTCAACAGCGAAGGGTTGAACAAGCATTATCCAACAACACAACAACTCAAAGCATCGCAAAAAGTTATCAATGCGATGTTTAACCATGAACTATCGGGAACACTTGGCTTGGAGGGCTATGGACCGGAAGTTCTGAATCTGAACACCCTCTTGATTGCTCCAAGTATTTTACGTCAACACGATGGTCAATGGATTATTGCGCTTCCGCCTGATGAACGCTTGGCAATAGTGTGGCAAATCATAGATGATTACTTATTGAATACTTGCCTAGAGGGGGCAAGAACGATTGAACCACTGGTTCAAATTCTTACTGAAAAGCCTTATGGTTTACGCTTAGGGATTTTACCATTGCTCTTTTCAGCAGTTCTTTATCGGCATTTACGAGTGACGACGATCCGCAAAGATGGGCGAGTACAAATGCCGATTACAGGAGAACTGGTGAGTGAAATATTTACTAGCCCTACCAACTACACAATTGAGGTAGGGGAATGGAATGACAGACTAGAAGTTCTATGGCGAGCAATCTTGTCTCGTTTTAGTAGCCACATTCACCAATCCGAATACTATCATCAGCCCCTTACACTTTTACCGAATGTGATGATACGGTGGTTGCAGAGTCAGTCGCAGTTTTGTCGCCAAACCCGTAAGCTATCCGCAGATGTGTTGCGGTTCCGTGATCTAATTCGCGTGGCACAGACGGAACCTGCCAAAGTGCTGTTCTATGAACTGCCAGATCTGTTGAATATTCAGGTCGATGCAACTCAATCACAAATTGAAGAACTCCTCGATAGCCTACTGACTGCTATTAGCAATGCATACCTAGACCTACAGCGCCGTTTAGACCTATTTACTCAAAAGGAATTTGGTCAACGTGAAAAAGATGGCTTCTCAGCGATGAAGACATGGTTAAACCAGATGCAAGGTAGTGACAGTATCAGAATCACTGATTTTCGCTTTGGAACATTGATTTCGCAAAAATTCGTTGCAACATTACTTGAAGCCGATGATGCTGACGGGCAATTTTGGGATAAGTTATCTAACGCTGTGACGGGAATACACCTACGTGACTGGACAGATCAAAGTGAAACGCGGTTCTACGATGTAATTGTAAATGCACGACAAGACGTTGAGCGCGAAGTGAAGCAATTAGTCGCAGAAGAGTCAGTCATAGCTTTATCTCTGCAACTTCCTGATAATACTGAGCGTGAGTTCCGATTTAGGTCTACGGATTTGAGCGCCCAGGGTAAGCGATTGCTTCAGAACTTTATGTCAACGCTGGAAATTGCAGGTCGGCCTTTGTCAGCAGATGAAAAACGTCAGATTGCGGTGGCATTCTTGTTGCATGTGATGGGAGAAGAAATTGTTGGAAACCGATAAACGGTTAATCTATCTTGATAATGCCGCCACAACTTTTCCGAAGCCCGAAGTTGTTTATCAGGCAATGGATGACTTTTACCGAAATTATGGAGGAAATGCAGGTAGAGGGGCCAATCCTCTTGCTCGTAAATCTGGTTATCTAGTGGCAGAAACTCGTGAATTACTGAAGGTATGGCTAGATGCACCTGATGTAGTGATCTCAGCTTCATCAACTATTGCTCTAAATACTGTAATTATGGGTGCGCGCCTGCGAGCAGGCGACACAGTATATGTATCACCATTTGAGCATAATTCGATTCTCCGGCCTTTGGCTCATTTACGAAAAACCATAGGAATTGAAATAAGCATTCTCCCATTTGATAAACAAACTTTTGAGTGCAATCTCAATAAAGTGCGTCAAATTTTTAAAGTTGATCCGCCAATGATGTTGTGTATTTCGCAAGTCAGCAATGTTTTTGGCGCGATATTGCCTGTAGATGAACTGACGAAAATTGCTAAACAAGTTTCCCCGCAATGTGTTACTTTAGTAGACGGTACTCAAGCGGCAGGCTTAAAGCGCCTGGAGATGAGCCACATAGATGCTTTGGTATTTTCAGCGCATAAGTCTTTCTATGGACCGTTTGGTGTAGCAGGAATTGCGTTCGGTACAGATTGGCGACCACTTCCTTTGATATATGGTGGTACAGGCACGCAATCCGAAAGTGTCGATATGCCTGTTGACGGTCATGCACGTTATGAAGCTGGAAGTCATAACATTAGTTCAATTGCAGGGTTGAACGCTGCCCTTAAATGGTTGCATGAAATCGGGTGCAATGCCATCAATAATCACACAGATACGCTGACGGCTCAGTTTGTGGAGGCATTAAAGGGTATTCCAAATATCCATGTGTTTGTACCACACCAGCATACGAGTATCGTCTCATTTACAGTCGATGGTATATCACCCCAAGCCATAGAGACGGCACTTGGCGCACAAAATATCGCAGTACGCGCTGGTCTGCACTGCGCGCCCTGGGCGCATGAGTTTGCTGGAACCAACCAATTGGGAGGAAGCGTTCGACTAAGTGTAGGTTACTTTAACGATCAATCAGATCTGGAACAACTTGCTTATGTATTTGAACAAATTATTCAATAACATCAGGAGAAGTACATAGCGAGAAAGCACTTCTCTCCTATGAAGTTGCCTCAATTCGAGCCTATTTTTAAGAACACCTCAAGGTTAATTGGCTGCGATAGACTATAACGCTTTGGGAGAAAGTATAGTAACCATCGCATAAGAGTTTGCCATGCACGTTCTGCATCGAAGTCTGGTGATTTAAAACAGTCAAGGTTCCCTAGAAATTCTCTGACAGCGATAAATTTTTGCGGCTGTTCCACAAAAACGTCAATCTGACGAATAACAGGTAATTGCAGCAGTAACATAGCAATATATCCCTCAAACATCTTTCGATCTAGCCCCATTGGAACCGGTAAGCTTGCTAAATCTCCTAAAGCAGCTTGTTGGGAAGCGGTACTTAGACGATCTAATCTTCCAATATAGGCCAAATATAAATCCTCAGGATGTCTCAAGCGTGGAGTCCAGCAATCAATATCACCTAAGGAAACGTTTGCTACAGCAAAACTAAGCTCCAATACATCTTGTGCAGGAGAAATGTTGATAACACCTTGCTCTTTTAATCCTTGCGTAATTTCTTTTATTTGCTCATATATCTGTTGATCAACTTGTATACACCTTGAAAGTAAAGACATCTCGAATTGCACAAATTGTTCGCCATATGGCAGCTCAATTAAAAGCTCGAGATTTGGTTGACGAGTCCATCCTAGAGCGGCGTCAGTAATATTGGCCGAACCGATCATACATTTCGTATCAGCACGATAGTATTTTGCGTGCAGATCATGACGAAGCCATAAAGAAGTTTGCTCTCTCTTCTGAATAAGGGGCCAAACTTCTAAATCGCTAACTCCTGCAACAATCTCCTCTGGACGCCAGCGTGTAATGCATTGAACCCTAGCGCTGTCAGGAACTTTATCTAGCAACCTAGCTAGGGTGGGTGCCTTTATAAATGGCGCAGTAAGAACAATATGATGTTGTCCAGACGAACACAGTTGCTCCAACTGGGTTCCAAGCCCCGTAAACCCCCGCACTAAGCATCTTCGCTTTCAAGGAATCGTTGAGCAATTTGCCCCCACTCCCAACGAGCCTTTTTGGCAGCCTCACGGAGTCGGCCATCTGGTTGTTCGTCTTCGTAGCGTGCCCAAGCCATGAGAAGCAATTCAAGTCCATCGCGTGCTTTAGCAAGACGCTCTTTAAGCGTTTCCTCGTCTTCTCCTTCTACATCCTCCTGTAGTATTTCAACCAGTCTTGAATATGCAGGATGATTTGTGTTAAGAGTGATGATGATTGCTCCACCCTTAAGGGTAACAGAGAAAAAGGCTGGGGTTTCAATGTCAGATTTAGAGAATAAGTACTTCAAACCACTGGATACGGTAGTAGCAGCTAACATCTCTGCCTTTTGCTCTGCAACACCCTGATCCACCAAAACCTGTTGGATATCGCGCTCACGTTCTTGAGGAGACTGAGATTCTTGCTCATCGGTTTTACCCGCGTGTCCCTCTTCTTTACGCTCATTCGTAGCTTCTGTAGCGATTGCTTCCGTAGAGTTTGGGTTATGACGCTTACCATCATCATCATCATCACCTGAGGCTTTCTGCGCCCTCAGAACTCGTCTCATTGTATTTATACTGGTCTGTATACGATTTACAATGTCTAACAGAGGACCACGCGGATCATCATCTTCTTCCAATTCTGCTCTGACTTCTTCCATTGATTTCCCGTCTAGCAGCATCTCTACGTCGAGCTTTGCCATTTCTGAGAAATTGCGCGCCGATTGTTTGTTATTGGTCACGCCAAACAAATCATCCAATCCTGGTGGGAAATCTATCTCTACCCCCCACCAACGATCTCTTGCGTCCGAAGGACTTGACCAACCTCTATCTAGATCTAGTTCTCTATCTGCTCGGACAATAGAAAGCCCGACATTCTTCGCGGCGTGCTTACCATGTGGCAAAGCTCCAGGATTACGGCCTGGTCTTGCCTGCTCTTTTGCTAAAGAAAAACGAACTTTAACTTCATGATCTTGATCTCTGAATCGAATTACATGTATGACTTCGAAGTACTGTCCACCCCAAGGGGAAAACATCGAAGTTTTATCCCAAGGCGTGGGGCAAGAAGTTCGTTCCATAAGATAGCCAGGATCATTAGGTAGAGCGTACTTTTCTTCCAGTTGATTAGGTATATCCATATTGAAAGCAACCATTCGAATTTGGAGCTTTCCAGAATTGAGAAAAGAGCGATACAGGCGGCCAATGAGAAACTCTGAATTATCAATAATTGCATTCGCCGTTTTGAACATTATGCGGTCTAAATCAGACCACATTACAAGTGTGCCTGACTTTTCAAAAAGCGAACCTACTCTTCTCCATATCTCAGGAATAGCTAATGGCAGTGGTTCTGGAACTTCTGCAAGCTCACCAGATTCAATTTTCTTCAAATCTAGATAAGTGTGAAGTGCGCTATCCACACCATTTTGCCAAGACCATACATCTACTTTTGTGCATTGCGATATGGATGAACTCGGCAGACCCATTCCGAAACGCCCAATACCTGTATGGTTCTCCGCTTCCAAATATCTACCATTGCCAAATTGAAGCGCTATCCTTAAGGTATCAGCATCCATGCCTTTACCATTATCAAGCACAGCAATTTGATGAATACGCATTGTTACTCTGTAATCACCTTTGTATTCCCGCTGCCCACATAACAGTTCGACACGTGTTGCGTCTGCTTGAATAGAGTTGTCCATCAATTCTGCTAATGCGTAAGATGCGTTCTTATAGCCGTTGTCGCGCATTGCCTTAACGACAAGATGAGTTGGTACAATGTCATGCGTCATCATTTACTCCCAGATATCTTCCCAATTTTTGAAACTTTCTGCGACACTACTGAATCCTGGCAGGTCAAGATCAACCACAGTAACAATCTCTGCTGTTTGGTTTCCACCAGCTTTTACGCCACGTATTGCACGTCCCACCATCTGGCTATAAAGAACAAGTGATTTTGTTGGTCTAGCAATTAATGCAGCACTGGTTCGAGGAGCATCGAAACCGGTGGTCAGCACTCCATAATTGCAAATGATTTTGGTATCTGAACTGTCTCTTTTATAGTCCTCGATAATCCTTGCTCTATCGAGAGAAGTGGTATTAGATGTAATAGAATATGCGCTCAAGCCCCTTGCCTGTAAAACAGTCGCGATTAAATCAGCATGAGACACTGTTGTCGCAAATAGAATTATACGTCTATGTCGTTGGGCAAGAGATTCAACCTCAACAATTATTCTTAGATTACGTTGTTCATCCTCAGCAAGATTGTCAAGAATTTTTTCAGGTACTTCGAGGGTATCCCTTATATATCGCACATCTTTATCAGACAATTCTAAACCACTCTCATAAAACAGAGAGCGATATTCAGTGCGGGCTAAATATTCTTGATCAACAAGGTAATCAACAGGATTTTGATAACCCTCAATTTGCAGTGTTACCTTTTGTCGGGCAAAGAAATCACTCAATTCTTTGTCTACTTGTATGTCGGCCCAAGTACGTCCAGGAGTAGCCGTTAGACCTAGCAGGGTCGCCGTTGGATTATGTACTACCAATACATCAATGAGCAGCCTGTAGGTTTCTGCTATCGAGATATGGGCTTCATCGATTATCACTAAAGATGAGCGACCACCAAGCACCCCAATCGAATATGCATCTTGGGTTACTATTCGATACAGCTTCGAAAGTCCAGCCACCACAATACCATCGTGGACTTCATCAAGATTTAGAGATCGCTGTCCCCAAAATCGATAGATAGAAAGCTCTCTGTTTCCTAAGCAATTCCACGCTTTTTCAAACTCTACTGCTGCTTGCTCACACAATTCTTCACTATATGCCAACCAAACAACTACAGTTTGATCGAATGAGCGAAGATGGTCACAAATTACGTTCATCGCAGTTCGAGTTTTTCCTGAGCCTGTTGGCATATGAAGTAATACGCGCCGTGGTGGTTCTAAGAGTTTTTGTTTTACGTTGTTAGCCGCCAATTGTTGGTGAGGAAACAGCGGATATTGAGCTGCTATTTTAGTCTCACTCGAAGTATCAACAGTTTCTGGTAATGGCGGTAAGGGTAATTCAAAGAAATCTGCAATTGCATGTTCACGCTCAGTGCCTCGTCGTATTCTTAACCCTTTTAAAGCCTCATAAGGATCATCCTTTCCTTTTAAACCCATTACTAGAGCAAGCTGTTGAGCTTCATCTAGACGAAGCAAATCGATTAGAATATCTCTCAATTCTGGAATGAGTATCAAACTAGAGCGAGTATGCAGTTTAACAATCAGCTTCCGAATGTACTCTGGAGTTGTAAGTTTTGGATCAATAAGCATCAGTAGGCGCAAGCCTGCTTTACCTAGCAGTTGCTGAAGCGCTTGGTCGTCCGCTCTTGACAAAAGATTATCTATATTCAGGGACTATTCTCCTACTTGCCAACATTCTATTCAACTTTATTTGCAGATGTTCTAAAGCCTGGCCAAATGATTTGGAAAGCGGCTTCTAGATCTGGAAAGCCATCTGTCATATCTGGCTGCGCCTCAAAATGATGTGAAACAAAATGGAGCTTGTCGCCTTCAACGCGACTATAAAAATAACAGCCATTCGAAATATCCGGCGGATTATCTATTACCTTAATCAGAGGGACAAGTTGTAGAACCTGTCGCTCACCTGGCATGTGGAGATATAAATATTTCTTGTCCATGGGCTGTACTGTTTCCAATTCAATTATCTTGAATGGAGTAGTCATTCCCATTAGCAATTCGACGTGATGGTGGTAGTTCCCTCCTTCCAATGTCATTCTTACAGGTCTTATCAATCGATAATTAGACCAATTTTGTCCTAGCAAGTTTCGTATTCGTAGTAAATGTTCTTCCAAAATGACCCGGCGTTCAGGGGCTTTTGCGTCATCAATCCCTCCGTGCCCTTTCCACTCATTTCTCAGAACATTCGTTTGTTGAAGCAACTGTACAATTTCGCGTGGAAACACACCAATTAATGTATCTTGGGTCGCCTTGAACATCTGCTCAACTTGTTTGAAGTTATCAGTTGCGTTTAGCATTTTCGTGACGCTGCTAATCATTCGTTCCACGACTCTTACCCAAGTTCCGAAGGTACTCATATCAAGAGAGAAGGGAGGATTGTCTAATCTTGCTAGTGCCTCCTGCTCCTTTTTGAGCAATTCTGTATTGTTTACAAATCCACTAAGAAGTACAGTTGCGAAGTATTGTGTACATGCCTCAAAAAAACGTAGTAACATATCGTATTGCTTTTTATCATCCCCACTACTGGCATAGTATTTCCAAAGAATTGAAGCTAATGGGAATGGGATAGTATAGAGCCATTGCTCGAAAATCTCTTTTCGGTTGATCGACTGCAAATCTTTAAGTATTTGACTTTGGTTGTTAGGTTGTGACCAAAGTTGGCTTTTCAAAGCCTGCAAGTCACTCATTAAATTGGCAATTTGATTATCGGTTTCAATCGCCATAACTTGATCTTTTGGTGTAGGAAGATAAATATCAAGTCGTAGTATCGCCTGCCTTACGGAACCTGCATTTACTGGAATACGCTTTCTAACGATACGCCCAGCAACTGTGTTAAAAAAGCCTGCTGCATATGCTGCAATTACAATGTCGGGATTAAGAACAATTTGTGCATACTCGAACTTGGATGATAGCTCAGACACAAAAGTCCCTGCGTCACCGTTTAAATTTAAAGGCAAGTAAAGAGTGTTTGGTCTCTCCTCGATACTTGAAAGTTCTCCAACGTCAACTAGATCAACCTCAACTGCTGCATCAGCAAGTTTGATAATCTGTAATCCATAACTCTTTGCAGCTTCTTGGGCATTTTGTTCTGCCGCTAGAAACCGATAGCCCTTGAAATCTTCGAACAAAATTAGCGAACCCAATGCGGTAGTTTTAGCTTGAGTGCGATTTTTGTAATTAGTCAAAAGTATGTTGTTTTTGTGTTTTACAGCAGACAATTCCCCCACGAATAAAAATTCAGGTTTGGAGTGTTTTACTATAACTAAAGCTGCTTCATTTCTTAAATCCTCGAACGTTCCAATGGGGATATAGAATATGGCATCAATATAAAGACTTAGCTGGGACATATTGCAGTAAAGGGACTGCGGTTTGTCTGGTTTAATGAAATCGCTGGAGACAATAAAAAAACCTACACCTTCTCTGGTTAATGTCCTTGTGGCCCCAAGCAGAAGAACTTCGGTAAGGTCCGCGCGGATTTTTAAGTTTGGAATACTTGCGAATGGCTCACTTGGCAAAAGTAGTTCACTCACTACAACATCGAACTGATTGGGATCTTCCGAAAGCCAATCTAAAGCTTCATTTCTAGTCCAAGCTAATTCATAATCCTGACCACTGAAGGTGTCAGTTGGTTGAATAGTTGTTTCTGTTGCAGACAAATTGGCGCGTACTTTAGTGGCTTTAGTAGCTTTGGCTACAGTTGCAAGCCACTGTGGGTTTGTAACCCAAGGATCAAGTACACTAGAAACAATGGAATCATTTAAGCACTCGACAATAAAACTTAATACTGCATCGCTATAAGTTTCTGCATTCTTGGGCATATGGCTGAGTACCTGAGAAATAATGTGAGTTCACAAGATTAACTACGGCAACCTCTACAATGATATTACACATTCATCTGTTTTGTTGAAAAAGATTATGAAATTACTCTGGATTTTGTTGTATTACCTTATGTGTAGTCGGATGATAAAAGGTCGTCCAATCACGACACGTTATCATAGAAGTGGCGTGCTTTTTGTGAGCTTGACGTATCAAGCTCACACGCTGACCAGCACCCTAGTGCTGCGTCAGCGGTGCTGCGCGTGAGCGCGGCACATCAAGCCCTCCGGCGCATGAGGAGCCAGCGTTTTAGCTGGCGACCACCTCAGCCGGGACTACGCCACATTCGTGCGCTACCCTGCTGCTCTGCCCAACATGTGTGGCACACATTGAGGCTGAGGTGGTTCGGCGTTGCTTGGCAACGCGGTGCTGTTGCGAGGCAGCACCCAAACGTCGGACATGTCACATAAACAATAAAGGGAGCCTATTGTATGAACTCTGCAAAGTATCTCTATGCACCAGGATAGCGGCTCGCGGAGTTCATTATTCTTAAGCTGAGTGGTATGTTGACCATCTCATCATAGTCATACTGCTTGAAAGCGGTAATCTCCTGTGCATTGGGAAATACGCCATTATCCATCGTCATGTATAAAGCAAAGGGTGGATGAGCGATTTCTTCAAAACTTGCCGCATTTTGAACGCCTATTATCTTACCATCCGCATCTTGAATGACTGTGAGCTTTGCTGCAAGAGGCATTCGTCGAAGTGAGGTTGGACCCGAATAATTGTAGGGATAAAAGTTCATCCAGAATCGGAACCCACTTGGCAATTGATTGTTCTGTTTATCTAACACGAATTCCATCAACTGGGGGTGATTTGCTGAAAAAACTGGCCCGGAGTATTGACCGATCAGGGAAAAGAACATTGTTACCGTTTGTTTCAAAAAGCGAAGTGGATAGACATTCAGAATCGTAAAGGTACTCTCGCCCAATCCTGATGCTACCCACCGCTGCAATATCGAATGGCATGTGCGTGCCCATTTTACATACTCATTCCCATACCATGAACCAGTATCCGAGTTACATTGTATGCAGAGTGTGTATCCACCAAGTCCGCCCTGTTGCTGTCGTCCCTTTCCCTGTTTGCCTGTCAAAACGGCATCTTGCCATTTATATTCGATAGCAGTCGCGGTATTGTATGCTTTCTCTGGCGGCACATGTTCATAGCTCAACTTACCAATGGCACCGCATATGCAGCAAGTGCCTCGTTTACTTTTCCGCGCCATAAGTATATTTACCTATTCGTCTCTGCCATACTACCTGTTTTATATACATTATACTCCCGTGTGACCTTTTGAGAACCGTTCTATCACATTAACGATAGTACCGCTATGTTCACGTAAAATACTCAACAGTGGAAATAAGTTGACCAAGATTAGTTTAAACGCCCTCTACGGACTGACCAAAAGATCGAACAATACAGAAGCGGCACTTTCGCACCGCTCCTGATTGTCTTACATTATTCGCAACTAGAACGGAATGTCTTCCCCGCTCTCCGGTTCGTCGCTCTCCAGCCGATCTAACAGTACCAGTCGGTTCGCATCCAGATCCAGACTCGCCTGCGGTGTGCCACTCTGGTCAGTCCACGCACTCGGACGCAGCCATTCGGTCGTCACCTGCACTAGCGAGCCTTTCTTGACATACTGCGCTGCGACATCGGCGAGTTTGTTCCAGCAGTTCACGCGCAGCCAAAGGGTCTGCTTCTTGCCGCCGCCGTTCTTGCGATTGACCGCTACGCTGAAGCTGGCAACCTGCTGTTCACCAACGGTCTTCACCTGCGGATCGCTGCCTACGAAACCTGTCACCTGAATATTGATGCTCGTACCCATGATGTTCACTCCTTCGCGCTGTGCGCTTTTTTGTCCATCGACCCTGTGCCGATTTCTGACCAGAAAACAGCAGGTGCAAACAGGCAGCATTCACCTGGAAGGCGCTACCCGTTTTTTGATGAGAGCGAATTGCGTGCAATTCGGTCGGCACAAGCCAGACAAAAACGGGTGAAGCGAAATCCAAAGGATTTTGAAGACTGCCGCACCTGCTAGACTGGTCAGCGACCAATCGGCATGGTTTGGGTCAGATGGCACGCGCCAGCCGCGAAAGGATATAACATGGGAGCGAAAGCATTACAGTGATAAGGATGAGCCAGTGAGCTGTCAAAGGTGTTGATGCTGAAAGCACAGGTATCCGCTCTGAGGGCTGCAAAGAACGGGCAGGAAGAATGCAACTTGGCTGTGTGAACCCTCAGAGCAGCGATGGTGCTTGGCAGTTGGTAAGACGCTAATGGGTGGGTGACAGGGCTGGAGTCAGTGCGAATGGCAGAACAACGCGGCAGATATGGATAGGGTGAGCGATGGAGATCACTTCGGCGGGACGAATCAGGAACGCGGATACCGTGTGGCAGGGATGTGAGACAGATAGCAAGGTGAAGGTGCTGCTTGTATTGGCTCAGCGACGGTCATTCTCGTCGGGAAAATACGTGCCTTTGAAGCTGAACATAGTTGGCGTGTCGCTTTCCCGTACCCCTTCATACAACGCACCCGTGAGCCGCCGCAGCCCGGATTGCAGCTTCTCGCGGATGTAGGACAGATTGCCGTCTATGAGCAGTTGTATCGTCGCCTGGGTCAGATAGTCGGCAGCCGCCAACAGTTCGTAAGCCATGCGTCCGCGCCAGCTATGTATCCCGTTGGCACAGGATACCGCCGCCCGCAAAGTATCGGTGGTTTCGTAGGCTTTCAGCAGTGCTTTGGCAGTCCTCTCAAAATCATCGGCGCGGGTGTCCTTCATCTGCTGGAAAATCAGCAGGTAGGTGTAAATCGCGTCAATCGTCTTGATCGTCACCGTGTTCTGACCGCAGAAAGTCGCCAGTTTGAGCCACGCCTTCTCATAATGGGGATGTCCATTGAGACTCAATGCCATATCGGTGACTAAATTCATTGCATCAGCGACACGACTGCTGTCGCGGTCACTGCGGAGATCGGCGGCAAGCATAACAGCGCTAGCGGTGTACTGCCCATTGTCGAACAGGCGATTGTAACGATTGAGCGCTTGCTCGGTGCTGGTATCATTAGTGTTCATGGTGAAATTCTCCTTGTTTGTCCATTGGAAATAAAAAGCACCTTCGGGCGAGGCGCTGTCTCAGGCAGTCCAGTGGGTCAGCATTCGCAGGGTCGTCGCATCGGTGGGTGCCGCATCGACACGCGCTAATATCGCATGGATCGTCATATGCACACGCTCATAGAGCTGGTACTGCTCATTGTCATACGGCAGCACCCACGTCCCGACAGGAATCAGTGCGACGGCGCGTTCATCTCCGCCACGTCGATATTGGACGGGCAGGGTAAAGGGAACATCTCGTTCAGGCTTCCATCCGGTCAACTGCACCAGCGGCAAGAAACGTTCGTCAATGGGCAGCGTCCAGTCCGCACGCAGAATGCCATTGGGATGCTGGGCCAGGTAAAGCCGTTTTACCGACAGTCCGGTATTCGATTCACCAAATGGGAGGCGCGTTACTTTCACCAACAGAATGGGCTTCCAATCCAATTGGGTGTAATCTTCGTTCATGGGGTGTTCCTTTTGTGGTCGCGCACGGCGACCAACGTACTTTCCGGCAGTAATTCAGGCTTTAGGTCGCTCAACCAGAAGCCCTGGCGGAAACTGTAACTTGAGACTGCTTCAATACGGCAGAGTTCGCAGTAGG
>JBBSBM010000099.1:0-28072 GCA_038251275.1 Aggregatilineales bacterium | reverse complement strand
CACAACCAAATCTACCAAGTCGGCTTTTTCTAGCCCTTGTAGTTGTTCTTTGCTTAACGGCTTCTCTGTGGGTTTCATCCTTATGACTCTAGCTCGTTTTTATCTTTTTTGGTACTTTTTCCCCACCTGAGTAGTTACGAAAATTCTGCAAATTCGTCAGATTCAGAAGTGAATTTTGTTCCATTTTTGAATCTTCCCCTTCAACTGATGTTGTTGTTGCAGTTGTGAAAGTCGGTTTTATGCAGATAAAGGCGAAAAGCGTTTGATTGATGGTGAATTTTTCCACCGTTTAGTGTGATGCTATCCAGTGTGAGGTAGGGCTACAATAAGTGGTGGAAGGTGATTTTCCTACCAATCCTCACCCCTAAATCCCTTCGCAAAACACAGGGAGGGACTTTAAATACCGGACGCAGCACGCTGCGTCCCTACAAATGTATGTACTTTATATCACACAACTGTGAAAAAGTTTTCCACAGTTTGGTGAGGTGCTATATAGAGTGAGGTAGCACCACACTAAGTGGTGGACGCTTTTTGAGGGAGAAATCTGGCGTATAAAATGGTAAAAATGAACATGTTCACCGATCATAATGGTTCAGGAAGGTCTATATTGGCGGCCCTACTTCTATGATTTGTGATGCGCTTGATTTCGTCGCTTTTCTCCACCGTTTAGTGCAGTCCTACCATAGAGTGAATTGCATATCTATTTTAGAACATTTGTGTTAATTAGTCAAGCGTGTGCGGTTCGGGTAGGACTACACTAAGTGGTGGAAAAGGGTAGAAAAGGAGAAGGTTCATGATGCAAACTGGTTGGTAACTAGACAATCAGAGGCAAGATGAACCTTCAAAGCGTATTTTGTCCGAACATGGCCTGTCCTGACAAGCACCAAGTTGGAAAAGGGAATATCGTTTCGCATGGACAAGCCCGACAACGGTGTAAATGCAAGAGTTGTGGACACACGTTCTCCTATCGGCAAGGGACGATGTTTGCGGGATTACGAACCGATGTCCAGCTCGTGACATGGGTGGTCGGATTAATCGCATGGGGTTGTCCGGTGGCAGCAATCGTGGCAGTATTTGAGCTGGATGAGCGAACGGTAGCCGACTGGATGCATCGGGCGGGGATGTATGCTGAAGCGTTTCATCATCAACAGATGCGTCTATTGGATTTACAGCACGTGCAAGTGGATGAAATCCGCCTCAAGATGCAACGGCAAGTAGTGTGGATCGCAATGGCGATGAACATCGGGAGTCGACTGTGGTTGGGAGCGGTGTGTCGCGAAAGTCGCGATAAAAAGTTGGCTCGACACATCATGACGTGCGTCTATAACTGGGCGAAACAAGTCCCATTGGTCATTGCCGTTGACGGTTGGATTGCTTATCCAAAAGCCTGCTATCGGGTGTTTCGTGAACCTGTTTTGAGCGGACGCGTGGGCGGACCGCGCAAACTGCCTTGGGCTTGTCTGAGTCTGGTGCAACTGGTCAAACAAGAAGCCCATCAATGGGTCATGAACCGTCAAGTCCTCTCCGGTTCGTGTAGCATGATCCGCTACTTACTCAATGTTACTCAAGGCGTTGGCACCACCATCAACACCGCCTACATTGAACGTCTCAACGCTACTTTTCGCGCCCATCTGGCTTCTTTCGCTCGTCGCACCCGGTTGTTGGCCTCATGCTTCCTTAGGTCACAAGACACCGGCTTGGTCTGCCGGTTTAACCAATCATCGTTGGTCTTTAGAGGAGTTCCTATGGGCGCGTTTGCTCCCTCATTGGGCATCCACCACTTAGTGTGGTGCTACCCGTGTCAGATGCAAAAGGTATTTTAAGTTATCTTGCAACCCGCCTTTTGTAACTTGTGTCAATTTAGCGCCTTGCTCCTTTGTGTCCGCTGCAATGACATACCCCCGATGACGCGGCGGACATACGGGAGCAAAATGCGTCGCTCAGCGACATCAGGCGAGCCATCTGCCTGCATAATTTGACAATTCAGTGGCACTAGCCGAGCCTCCCGCCTGCCATTTCAGCGGACAAAATTCGGAAAATGAACCGTGAACTTCATTTTCCGAATTTTGTATCGATCTCAAAACCAAGTAGTGACTAACAAATCAGATGATAAAGGAACACCTGTGTGTGCTCTCACTTTTACGCGCTACCATAAGCTACTGACTTCCGTCACACCTTCTCGGCTTGAGTACGTTTTACCCGTAACCGCAAGTAAGCATCCATGAACTCGTTGAGCCGACCATCCAATACCGCGCCAGTGTTACCCGTTTCATACTCTGTCCTGTGATCTTTAACCATTTGGTACGGATGCAGAACGTAGGATCGGATTTGACTGCCGAAATTTGCATCAATATTCTCGCCTTTTAGTGAAGCGAGTTGTGTCTCATGTTTCTGACGTTCCAACTCAAAGAGTCTTACCTTTAAAATTTGCAGTGCCCGTTCACGGTTCTGTTTTTGGCTTCGCTCATTCTGGCACTGCACCACAATACCTGATGGCATATGTGTAATCCGAACCGCGGTATCATTCTTCTGTACGTTCTGACCGCCTGCGCCGCCAGCCCTATATGTTTCAATTTTGAGGTCCTTGTCATTGACCTGTACGTCGATCTCACCCTGAATATCAGGCCAGAGTTCAACCTTCGCAAATGAAGTGTGTCTGCGGTTGGCTGCATCGAATGGACTTAACCGTACCAACCGGTGAACACCGAGTTCGCTCAGTAAGTAGCCGTAAGCGTAGTCGCCACGTACACTCATCATCATGCTTTTGATTCCGGCCTCTTCGCCGTCGCTACGGTCAAGTATTTCGATCTTATACCCGTTTTGTTCCGCCCACCGCAAATACATACGCTCCAGCATTTTAGCCCAATCTTGAGCTTCCGTGCCGCCTGCACCTGCATGGATCGCAAAAATTGCATTCTCGTTGTCGTATGGTTCCGAGAGAAGCGCCCGGAATTCCATTTTGTCGACGAAGACTATCAGGGAGTTAACTTCTGTAGTTAAGTCTTCCAGTAGTGAAGGGTCATCAATTTGTGCCAGTTCAATTGCATCATTAATGCGGTTCGCTACACCTTGCCACCGATCAATCTCAGATTTAAGTTTGGCAATTTCCTGCATAATCCTCTGGGCATTTTCGGGGTTGCTCCAGAATTCAGGAGCAGTGGATCTTTCCTCTAATTCTGCGGCTTGCTGAGCCTTAGTATCTAGATCGAGTCGCTCCATCAGCCCATCAATCCGTTCCTTCATTTGCTTCAACAGGCTGATTAAATGATCCATGTAGTCTTTACTAAATCCTCCTAAACAGGCAAATATTCCCGGCATTTTTTAGTTATCGTCAAACAGACTGTTAATGAAATTGTCAGGGTCAAAGAAGACCATATTGGTCACACCTTCGCCCAATCCAATATAGTGTACGGGCAACTTTAGATCGTTGAAGATTGAGAAAATCATGCCGCCCTTGGCCGTACCATCAAGTTTTGTGACGATAATACCTGTCACATCAACCAATTCTCTGAATTTCTTAGCTTGTTCTAAGGCGTTTTGTCCAGTTGTGCCATCTAATACCAACCAGACTTCATGAGGGGCATCCGGCACAACTTTTGCTGAGGTTGCTTTAATCTTTGCTAGCTCTTCCATCAGATTAAAGTTATTGTGCAATCGTCCTGCCGTGTCAATAATCAAAATATCGCACCCACGTGCCTTCGCAGCGGAAGTTGCATCAAATACGACTGCTGCTGGGTCTGATCCTGGCTTGTTCGCGATTACGGGCACTCCAATGCGCTCACCCCAAGTCTGCAACTGCTCAATGGCTGCTGCACGGAAAGTATCACCTGCTGCCAACATCACTTTACGCCCATTGTTATTCAAACGGTTAGCGATTTTGGCAATTGAAGTGGTTTTGCCTGAACCATTAACCCCTACAATAAGAATGATTGAAAGTGGTCGTCCACTAATATTTGGCACAGGCGGTTCAGATAACAACGAACGCAAAACTTCTTTCAGAGCCTTATTAATTTGGTCACTGCGAGTGATACCTTCTTTTCTAACTTTGGCCTGTAATTCACTCAGTACCCGTTGTGTAGTTGGCACACCCATATCGGCCTGAATGAGCAATGCTTCAACATCATCCCATGTCTCATCAGTAATCTCGGAATTGCCGAGCATCTGGGAAATGCGTCCAAAGAATGATTGTCGTGTTTTTGAAAGTCCGTTACGGAAGATGCCCACAGAGATGGATTCTCCTGTACAATCGGCTAAAGATTTGTTTGGTTGTAAACAGTCGTAAGTTTAAAGTATACAACAAGCTCTAGCATAGTTGAAGACTGAGAGAAATGTTATGAGTGATAACCCGCGCTTAACTCATTTAGATGAAAAAGGCGCTGCACGTATGGTTGATGTAGGTGCTAAACCGGATACTGAACGGGTGGCTATTGCTTCTGGAACGGTATATATGAAGCCTACTACCTTAACACTTATTCGACAGGGAGCGCTCAAAAAAGGTGATGTCTTGACCATTGCCCGTATTGCAGGCATCATGGCCGCTAAAAAAACATCCGAACTAATACCATTGTGTCACCCAATTGCCTTAACACATTTAGATGTTGATCTCACGTTGGATGAACCTGCTAACGCCATACAAATCGTTGCTACTGCTCGTACCACAGGCAAAACAGGTGTCGAGATGGAAGCGCTTACTGCGGTTAGTGTTGCGGCTCTCACAGTCTACGATATGGCGAAAGCAGTTGATCGCGAGATGCGTCTAAGTGATATTCGCTTGCTCGAAAAGCATGGCGGTCAGCATGGTGACTACAAAGCCGAGGATCAATAATGCAAGTTCGTATTCTACTCTTTGCAACCCTTAAGGATTTGGCAGGACGCAATCGCCTATCTTTAACCCTTCCCTTGGAAAATGCGACTGTCGTTGATATACGTCAAGCGCTTACGGCCGAATTTCCAGCTATGAAAGCCAACGTTGATGCCGCTATTGCAGCCGTCAATGAAGAATACGCTTTTCCCCAGGATGCGGTAAATGATGGTGATGAAGTGGCTTTTTTCCCGCCTGTAAGCGGTGGTAGCGGTGAATTCCCTGAAATTTTCCGCCTTGCTCCTGAACCACTCAGCACAGATGATCTGATTGCCGCCATTACTATCCCTGCAACCGGAGCAGTCTGTGTATTTAGTGGTATGGTTCGTGGTGAAACCAATCGAGAAGTGGACGCACATCAAACCCAAAACCTCGAATATGAAGCCTACGAACCCATGGCATTGGCTAAGATGCATCAAGTAGCGTTTGAAATTCGGGAACAGTGGCCTCTGGTTCAAGGGATCGCCATTGTTCAGCGGGTTGGTAAACTGGAAGTCGGACAGAACACCATTTTGATCGCTTGCTCGTCTGGGCATCGTGATCAAGGATGCTTTGAAGCCGCTCGTTATGGTATCGACCGTCTAAAAGAAATTGTCCCGGTTTGGAAAAAAGAAGTGCGCCCTGATGGTCAATCGTGGGTTGAAGGTCATTATATGCCTACCCCTCAAGATCGCTCTTTAAATGATTAGGGCGGCAATTCCGTGACCAATAGATTAAAATGCGGTTCTATTTGTCATACTGAACTTGTTTGGTGAGGAGTGAAGAATGTCGCGTCGTGTTGTAGTAACCGGCATGGGTATGGTCACGCCGCTGGGGCTTAACGTTGAGACAACTTGGTCAGGTATCACATCTGGCAAAAGCGGTATCGGTCCAATCACCTTGTTTGACCCCAAAGATTATCTGGTAAAAATCGCCGCTGAAGTAAAAGGTTTTGACGCTGCACAATATATGCCTTTTAAAGAAGTGCGTCGTCGTGATCGCTATCAGCACTTTGTAGTAGCCGCCGGCAAACAAGCGGTTGAAAATTCAGGTATCCAGGTCACTGATGCAAATCGCCATCGCGTCGGTACGATTATCGGTTCATCGGTTGGTGGGGTAGGGGCATATTGGGAACAAGCCCAAATCTTAATCGAAACGGGTGATCCTCGGCGCATTTCACCTTTTGGCATTCCTATGTTGATGGTCAATGGCGGTAGCGATCTGATTAGCATTGAGTACGGCACAACTGGTACATCTGCTACACCAATTTCGGCTTGTGCCACTGGCGCAGATTGTATAGGTATGGCCTTTGATCTTATTCGCGCCGGGCGTTTAGATGCTGCCTTTGCGGGTTGCGGAGAAGCGCCCATAATCCCGATAGGTATCGCGGCTTTTGACCGTGTCGGTGCCTGTTCCCGCGAGAATGATGATCCCGAACATGCGATGCGCCCCTTTGACAAAACCCGTCCCGGTTTGGTTTTTAGTGAAGGTGCAGGTGTTCTTGTTCTCGAAGAACTGGAATTCGCGAAGGCGCGGGGTGCAAATATTTTAGCCGAGTTGGTTGGCTTCGCCTCCACATCCGATGCTTATCATGTGACAGCACCGCAACCCGAAGGTATCGGTGCGAGTGCAGCCATTCAACAATCACTCGATGATGCTCACCTTAACCCAACCGATGTAGATTACATCAACGCTCACGGCACCGGTACATCATTGAATGACGCGATGGAAACCAAAGCGGTAAAACGCGTATTCGGTGAACATGCTTATAAAGTGCCAATGAGTTCAACTAAAAGTATGACCGGGCATGGTATGGGCGCTACGGCTGCTTTCGAGGCAATTTTCGCTGTCCTTGCCATCCGGGACGATATTGCACCACCGACCATCAACCTGAATGTACCTGATCCCGAATGCGATCTCGATTACGTGCCTAATGTTGCCCGTCAAATGCCAATTTCTTGTGTGATGAGCAATTCGTTTGGCTTTGGCGGACACAATGTCTCACTGATCTTTAAAGCCTTTAATGGTTAAATGTGTATCGGAGAAAGTTTCTCGAATGACCAATGCATCGTCACTGATAAAGGGTATTGATCTTGAATTCCACAATATCTTGCTGCTCAAGCAAGCGCTGACACACCGTTCATATATCAATGAACATGGTGCTGCTGATACGGGCGATAATGAACGGTTGGAATTCCTTGGCGATGCCGTTTTAGATTTTCTGGTGGGAGATATGCTTTATCAGCGCTATCCTGAAATGCCAGAAGGCGATTTAACGCGCCTACGTGCGGCTCTTGTTCGTACTGAATCATTGGCAAGTTTAGCCCAGCGCATGGGGTTGGGCGAAGCACTTCGAATGGGTAAGGGTGAGGAAAACACGGGTGGACGCGAGCGCTTGACTAATCTGTGCGCTGTTTTTGAGTCGATGGTTGGAGCGATTTATTTAGATCAAGGGTTGCCCTCAGTTCAAAAATTTGTCACCCCTCAGCTTGATCCTTTGCTTGAAGAAATCTTGAGTGCTGCTTTGGATCGTGATGCGCGAAGCTCACTTCAAGAGTGGAGTCAAGCCGAATTAAACCTCACACCTGTTTATCGTACTGTCTCTTCATCTGGCCCTGACCATCAAAAAGAGTTCTTGGTTGAAGTCATCCTTGGGGATGTCGTAGCAGGACAAGGTGTTGGACGCAGCAAACAAGCCGGCGCGCAGGCTGCTGCTCGTATAGCTCTTGATAACATCAAGAACAATAGATTTCCCGCCGAAGCGCAATAGTCTGTCTATTGCGCTCCCTTGATAAACGTCTCAATCACGGCCATCCGATGATCGGATGCATTCGTGTTGACGGTATTTGCGCCCACCGGCACGAGTGAACGTTGCCACAACCACAGATAATCAAACTGTACTTTGGGGTATCCTGTTCGCCAGAGTGTAGCTGAAAGCTCTGCTGGCAATCCTGTTCCCGCGAAGGGATCAAGAAATCCTGCATTCCGCATCTGATCACCAATGGGTGAGTCAGGAATATTGTTAAACGTGCCGCCAACAAGCAATCGGCCAACTTTGTCATTCGCATAAGTCGTGTTGAGCAGTCCGAAAATTTCACTAAGCTGTCGTTGTTGGTCTTGCTGCTCTTGTTCAACTGTTCGGTTTTCGGTACTTTCGAGTAAATATTCCATTCTCGTATTGTAGAGCGTAATCACACCCTCATCAGGACGGATTTGAACCCGCTGTAATCCAGTTTGGCTGCCGCTGCTGGTGAGTAGCACACCCTCATCATTGACGATTTCGACCCGCGATAAGACGGCTAAACCTTGTAAACCTTCATTCGTAGGAAAGAATCGCGCCCCCATACCTAACCGTCGTGCGAGCCATAACACCTCATCAACACCAAAACTCGTCAGCCTTCCAATTTCTGCTTGCTGGATTAAGACGACATCTGCGCCACTTTGCTGGATAGTCCTCGCGATGGCATCCAAATCAAAATAGAAAAACTCATTAAATCCTGCGTGGATATTGTATGTTCCGATACGGATGCTGTTCAAAGGCGTTTGTTCTGTATCGCGTACACCTTGAATAATTGGCGGACGTACAACCGATGCAACACCGATGCTCACGCCTGCCGCAAATAAAAGTCCCAAAAATGATGACCATCGGTTTCCGCCGGTCCACGGAATACGTCGCCGGGTTTGCACCATCGGTAATGCTGCCAAAAATATACCCAGTAGTAGCACACCTAAACCAAATCCGCGAAAGGCTCGTAGGAAAGGCGGAACATAGGGGTTCAGAAACGATAAATCAGGCGGCATGTTCTGCACATAGCCGTAGTCATACGTGAAGTTGTCTGCAGCAATTAGCATTACAAATACCAGCACCCCTAAAACCAACCACAACCCCGTAAATTGCCGTTCTTTCTCGCCCCGTGGACGTGCCAACCACCACCATAGCAAACTCGCTGCAAACTGCGCGAGCACCAATGCTACAGCCGCGATAATCCCCTGAAAGCGCGTGCCAAACACAAGCATGAGCGCCATTAGTAGCATCCAAAGCCAACCGCGTGCATTCTGATCGAATAATCCGACGAAGTTGCTGGCTTGCTGTCTTACCCACGGAATGAGTGGCAGTAAAGTTGCTAAAGTAACAAATGGCGCGAGCGTGGTGTAATCATAACTTGCCCGTCCTGCAATCGTATTCGGCAGCGCCAGTAAAGCCAGTTCGATAAACAGAAGGCCACCCAAACCGATTCCACCCCAAATCGGCATTAAACCGTAATTAGGCATAACTTCGCTTTGATCAGTTTTTTGTTGTCGTCCTTGCCCGATTGTTGTGATAATTCCCATCAGGACTAAGATAAACGAAAGTACAAGTTGAATATTGAGATAATCCGGTGACCATGAAGGATCAAGCGTGTTGCCAACTGCCCTAAAAACTTGGTCTGCACCAATACCCAATACGAACAAGTAGGGTAGGGCTTGCGCTCGAAACCGCACCAGCATAGATATGTAAACCAAACTGCCACCGAAGACCATACCCGCCGAAATAATCGGGCTGATACTGGTGTTGGCAATCATTAACACTCGACCAGTCGCCACCAGTGCAATCGCTACGATGGTCAACCAGCGAACACGCCCTAATATGAGTGCCACTAGAGGCAGTGCCAGCATATAAACTAAAAACACAATTTCGTTGGTAACAGTACTAGCATCAACCGCGCCCGGTATTCCTGCGGGAATAGTTGCCGGGTCTAGGCTTAGAACGATTGACGCACCGCCTGCGCGACTGTAAATCATGCCTATTAGAAACCGTGTGGCACTAAAAAAAAATAAGCCCACCAGCGCGGCTTCAAGGATGAAAACCTGCTGTAAGCGTAAGCGCAGGCGATTACGCATATTGACTCCTAGTGTGATGTGTTCAGATCAAATTGATAACTGTTACAATAGACATGAAGAAAACTTAATCTGTTCATGCCTAGACAAAGTGTACAACAGCGATATAATCCCGCAAATTTCGCTGCAGGAGGATAATCAGTCATGGAACGAGTTGATACCATATTATTGGACGGCATCGTCGTCACCATGAACCAACAGTTTGATATTATACACGATGGTGCCCTTGCCATACGCGACGAGAAAATTATTGCTATTGGTTCAACCGCAGATATAGCCGCAAGATTTGAATCGGATAATGTTGTTTCTTGTGCAGGACAATATATCCTTCCCGGGCTTGTAAATGCGCATACTCATGTGCCAATGACGCTTTTACGGGGTTTGGCAGATGATTTACGTCTGGATGTTTGGCTCATGGGTTATTGTATGCCTACCGAGCGCGAATTTGTCACACCGGAATTTTGTCGTTTGGGTACAGGTTTAGCCTGTGCCGAAATGATTCGCAGTGGCATTACCAGCTTTGCCGACATGTACTACTACGAAAAAGATGTGGCAAAAGCTACTGCTGATGCCGGCATGCGCGGCGTTCTCGGTCAAACTGTTTTGAAATTCCCCGCGCCGGACGCAGAAAGTTATGAGCATAGTTTGGATTATGCGGCTCAATTTATTGAGGAATGGAAAGGTCATCCGCTGATTACGCCTGCCATTGCCCCTCATGCGCCCTATTCAACTACGCAAGCCTTGCTGCACGACTGCGCCCAATTAGCAATCGCTTATGATGTGCCAATCCTCATGCACATTGCCGAAACCAAATTGGAACAGGATGATAGTCTTGCTTTATATGGCAAAACAGTTGTGCCTTGGGTAGAAGAAGCAGGCTTATTAGGTGCTAAAGTCCTGGCTGCGCACTGTGTTCACATCGCTAAAGGGGAGATGCGAATTTTGCGCGAGTATCAAGCGACCGTTGCTCACTGCCCGACCAGCAATCTAAAACTCGCCGCAGGCATCGCTCAAGTTGCTCAGATGCTGGATGAAAAATTAATCGTTGGCATTGGTACAGACGGTCCCGCAAGTAACAACGACCTTGATATGTTTGAAGAAGTTCGTCTTGCAGCTATTCTCGCTAAAACCGCAGCAAACGACCCGACTTCTCTGCCAGCTCGTCAGGCACTTCTTATGGCGACTCGCCAAGGTGCGGAAGCCCTTTTTATTGGTGACAAAACAGGCAGCCTTGAAGTCGGTAAGCTAGCAGATATTATCACTGTTGATGCGACCCCTGTTCACAATATGCCCCGCTTTGAACGTGATCCGAACGCCGTTTACTCACGCATTGTGTATGCTAGCAAAAGCAGTGATGTGCAGCATGTCATTTGCAATGGCAAATGGCTGATGCGTGATCGCGAACTTCTAACGCTCGACGAATCCGCATTACTACGGAAAGCCAGTGATTACGCTGTTAAAGTGGATGCTTTCTTGGCCGCTCGGGAAAAGGATATTTTGCGGAAGCTGCTAGCGATTGGAGGTTTGGAGCAGGGCGAAAGCTTTGAAGTTCAGGTCAAAGCAGTGGTTCCACACGATTTTGTCATCGACAAGTTGCTTGCCCACCGCGATGTAGATATCTTGAAATCCATCCACTATCGACAATATGATACTTATTTTATGTTTGATGATCCCGATGCAGGACGTGTTCGCTATCGTGAAGATGATATGTTGGATGCGAAAGGTGAGGTTACTTCGGTACGTAGTCGCCTAACCTTCACCACAGCTACTAAAGAACGGGACTTTCATTCGGCGGTGCTGCTGTCACGTTCACGTTTCCTATCCAAAGCGGATCGCCCATTGCGATTCTATCGCGAATACTTCCAACCACAGGAAGAACGCGAACTCCAAAAAGACCGTCGCCGCTGGCATATTCACTATCAAGATGTGATGTTTTATATTAACCTTGATCAAGTTTTGAAGCCGAATCTACCGCAAACCTTCATCGAGATTAAAAGTCGCACATGGTCAGCTTCAGATGCAGCCAATAAGGCGGATCGAATCAAAGAAATGCTCAGTATTTTAGGCATCCCCCAAACGGACACAATCCGTATGGAGTATCTGGACTTCCAGCCTGCTGTCTAACGGCTGATTAGATCTCTCTCAGGGGTGCGTCCGCGAAAGCAATTCTCGCAGATATTGAAACGGTGATTGATCGCAAGTGGTGCGCCACAGCGAGAACACCGTTTCATAGTATTTATCTTGCGAAGGAGCGCGCCATCAATCTGTAATGAGCATTCCATTCGTATTTCACGAACTTCATCGCCGTGTGGGGCAAAGCTGCCAAATTCTCGGCGCTGCGACAACCATAGATAAATATCGGCACATGACACACAGTATTCGATGCTTTCTAGTTCAATTGTATTGGTGATTTCCGTCGGTGCTACTGGTGGTAAAGGCAGCGCTTTTCCAGTCAGAATATGCCGTGCACATTGATACCAATAATCACGTGTGCTCTGGCGTGTTGGCGCGTTGACGATCTTTAAAGCTGCTTCTAGTCCTAGTAGATTAACTTCTCTATCTGTCAGCATATTCGCGAGTTCGATGCGCTCACTCATATCGGCTGTTTGAATAGCTGACCGCAGTGAATCAGGAATCGATTGTAGTGATGACCATTGAGTTAATTTACTTGCCAGATTCCCGGGTATAAGCTCCAAATCTTCCACAGTTGGCGCAACTCGCGCATGTGTGAGTACATCAGCTTGTTCACCAAATAATTGCCTTACCACCTTAAGATCGCGTTTGCTCGTTGCGCCAACTTGCCCCACTGTGGATAGGCCATAACGTCCCGCGCGCCCCCCAATTTGCTGCACTTCTGCTGGTGTTAATAGGCGAACATTCCGTCCATCAAATTTTTCAATTTCGTAAAAACACACATAGTCTGCGGGCAAATTCAATCCCATACCCACCGCGTCCGTTGCGATACAAATTTCGGTCTCGCCATTAGCAAATCGGTCAGCTTGCTTGCGCCGCACTTCTGGTGGTAGGTTGCCATACACCACGGATACAGTACGTTTCATACGCTCCAGTTCTGTCTTCAGATGAAGCACCAATTGGCGTGAGAACGCCACCAAAATAGTACGGGGTGGCAGCTCCTGAAGTGACCAACTGTGTTCCGCAATTTCAATAGGAGCAAGTCGCTCATGTTCTATAATTTCAAGGGGGATAGCCGCCGCTGTTGCCATTTGTACAATTAGGCCGCGAACAGTTTCAGGCCCGATAACATGAATATCCGCCGATTGGGATTCCATCAGCGCTCGTGTCCATGCCCAACCGCGATCAGCATCTGCTAACATCTGCGCCTCATCAATAATCACGCAGCGCCCACTCTGATGTGGATTAAACATTTCGACGGTTGCTGCTGTTATGCCCGCTTCCAATATGGGAATATGTTCTTCTCCCGTCAGTAGGTTGCAAATAATTCCCTGTTGATTCAACCGGTCAAAGATTTCGAATGCCAGCAGTCGCAGCGGAGCCAGATACCATCCACTGCCCGCTTCTTTCAATGCTTGAAGTGCTTCATACGTTTTACCACTGTTTGGAGGACCAACATGAAGAATTATTCGTTGATCCGCCCGACCATCGTGTCGCCATGTAGGAAATGCTGCCACCAGTTTGGCTCTCAGCGAATCGCGGCGTTCGCGTTCCTCTTTGCGCTCGTGTTCCAGTCGCTTGTTTTCTTCTTCGCGCACTTGGTCACGCTGGGCACGGAAAGTTTCAGTTTTTTCTTTGAGTACCGCTCGAAATTCGCGGTAGGTTTCGGGTAAATCCAATTCGCCCCGTACCTGTCCCCAACGTGGCTCACCTCGTCGCAGTCCGATTTTCTGCAAACGCCGCCGTACAGAGGCAAAACCAGTATCTAGTACAATAGCAATGTCGTTGCTCGGCACAACCTCATAAGCCGTGATATGTTCTGCGTATTCCGGATTGTTATAGGCCGCTTCAACTGCATCCGCTGGTAATCGCAATCGACCTTCAGGGTCTTCAAATGCCTCAATACGATCTTCGTCAATCGCTTGTTCCAGTGTTGCTTGCCGCACACCGATTCGTTGTGCAGCACTGCCTAGCGTATAGGTACGTGCCAGTACTTGCATCCGCACTGACTTCCCATCTTTTACGCTCGGACGTGTGACTGTACCACACTTTTCGAGCAGCTTTTCCCACGATGATGTAACTGTCTCTGTAGCTACTTTTCGTGCTTCTTCTGGATCAGCACTTGCCAATCGTAGCCATGTAACTCCCTGATGTTGTGCATCCATGACTTGAAGAGTTTTCAAAACATCAAAAGACAGCATCGCATCAATCGCGTATGCGCCAAATTTCCCCAGCAATTCAGATTCTTGGGCTACTTGTCCCGGTTGGTCGTTTAGAAAATCGGTGATAGATTGTCTCACAGGAGCAAGTTTTTCCCGTGCTGCAACTTGCCGCATCGTTCGGTTGCTCAATCGTAACGGGTCATAAACCATCCCGTCATAGAGATCGAGATCTTTATTTTCAATCAACGTGTCAAGCGCTGTTTTTGTGTCAGCCTCAGCGCTCAATTGGTCTGCACGAATATATCCCGGCGTTGAAGCAAGTGTTTTCAGAATATCTTCCGCTGTGCTGCCCAAATCCTTTATACGAGCTTCGCGGGCTTCTTTACGTTTCTGTATTGAGTCATCGGTGAAAATCCCCCCATGTTTCATTTCAGGGAAAAATGGTTTTGCCCATTTGCAGTTCTCTTGGACTTCTTCTTGCGTCACCCTCGCTTGGTCAAACCACCAATCGCTGTCTCGTCCAATCTTGTCATTAATGAGATTCGCAATCATATCGCGGTGCAACGCGACACGTTGGCACAGCATATCGTACCGGATGAATCCTTCCGGTATACGCGCTAAAATATTCTGGATAAGCTCTGGCGTTGGTTCAAGTTTTGGCATTAGTTATTACATTAGGGATTGTATGGACTGGACGGGTGTGAAGCTGTTTGGTGGGTATTGTAACGTGCTAAAGTAATCTTCTAAAGTTTCGGCTCTTCGTATGCGCTCAACCTCACCATTTGAACGCAAGAGCAGCTCCTGTGGGCGCAGACGACCATTGTAATTAAAGCCCATCGCGTGACCATGTGCGCCGGTATCGTGAATAATCAGTAAATCCCCATCGTCAATGGACGGAAGCACACGTTGAACAGCAAACTTATCATTATTCTCGCATAAAGCGCCCACAACATCAACCTTATCTTCATTTCCGGTTATTTCTTTCCCGTAAACGTCAATATGGTGGTAAGCATCGTACATACCGGGACGCATCAGGGCGGACATTGATGCATCAACCCCCACATAATCTCGATAAGTATGTTTGTGGTTAATGGCTTTTGTGACCAACACGCCATTTGGCCCGGTTAAATAACGTCCACTTTCCATGAGCAAATCCGGTTTATAGTCTTGCTGGTCACAAAACGCATTGAGTAATAAAGCGACTTCACCACCAAGCGCTTCAATATCCAGCGGCTCATCTTCAGGTCGATAGGGTATACCTAAACCGCCCCCGATATTGACAAAGTCGAAGGTGATGCCCAGTGTCTTATTAGCCGCCTCGATCAACTGCAGTAGCATTTTGACCGTATCAACCATGTAGTGATAGTTACGCTCGTTCGATACCAACATCGTATGCAACCCAAAGCGTTTCACACCGAGTGATTCTGCCTGTCGGTAAGCCTCAATGAATTGATCATGACTGATGCCATATTTGGCTTCGGCTGGTTTGCCGATAATCGCATTACCGGTACGTTTTGCCCCAGGGTTGTAGCGGAAGCAAATCCGTTTGGGGATGTGCGGCAGCTTTTTCAGCAGCGAAATATCATCCAGATTGATGATGCAGCCACCATCTGCAAATGCTGCTTCAAATTCCGATTGACTCGTATTATTCGATGTGAACATGATGTCGTTGCTGTATGCGCCAACTTGTCGGCTGAGAACAAGCTCCGCGACCGAACTACAATCAAAACCAAATCCCATATCGTAGATGATCGTCAAGATATGCGGATTTGGCAGTGCCTTGACCGCAAAATATTCGCGGAAGCCTTTGACATTTCCGAAAGCCGTTTTGAGTTTTTGTCCGGTTTCTCGGATGCCAACCTCATCATAGATATGAAATGGCGTACCAAAGTGCCGCGAGAGTTCGGGCAAAATTGGATTCAGTCGGTCTCTAAAACCTTGCGACATCGGCATATGAGTAACCAGTTATATCCATGTAATCATAAATAAGTTTTGAAGCCTTTATCCCGCTTCGCCGCACCATTTCCATTGACCATCTTCCTGAACCACATTGTATTTTGTCAGCGGGAAATTGGTGTTCTCGCCGTTGTAGTCAGCTACAATCGCGCCACTGCATGTGACGGTATTAGCGTTAGCTTCTTTCTGGCAGGTCACGTTGTCCAGATGCGCTTTTACCCCACTAAACGATTGAGCTTCGCGGTCAAGATTAGCCTCTTGGGATGCACACAATAGGCTCTGTAATGTATCGCGCTTGCTATCAATCTTCGCCTGCAAATATTGAGCGACAACTTTGCCAGCATCATCATCGCTTGTTGTCACGCTACCTCCACCACAAGCCGTGAGCATCAATCCAAATAATAAGCATAGTCCTAAACAAAATCGTTTCACTTTTGAACCTCAATACCCAGTTTATGTCGGATGTCATCGAGAGTGCAAATCGAGAGCAGGTTATGGAGTACGACCCCATAAAATGCCTCGTGCCCGGTATCGTATTTGAGATATGCAAACCCACTTACTTTGAGATGAACTTTGTCTTGGTCTAGTCCATATTCTGGTAACACGCGTGCTGCCGCCCATAAATTAATCAGTGGAATTTGATATTCCTGTGCCAGCGAAACCAATTGTAAATTGAAATTAATTGATTGCCAGAAATATTCCTCATCAGGATGTGCGCTAAAAGTCGAAATCACGGGAATCGTCCCATGTGCCAATGTATCTTCGATAATCTGTCTCATCTGTTCCACATATTTGTCTTCGGTCATGCTCCGCACATCATTCGGGCCGAACATGATAAAGGCGACACTCGGTTTTTTGAGGCGGTATTCACAGTCAAGCGGAGTTTCTCTCGGTTGGCATTGTGTCTTGTCCGCCCAAAATGAATCAACAACCCCATACGTACTCATACCGAGGCGCGCCGCCACACTCGCTCTCGCAACTGAACCGCCATAATAATCAACTGTGTCCGCTAAATAACCATACGGCCCTAGTTTTCGCTCAGAATTACTCATTGGCATCAAATATTGGACATTTTCACTCAGGCTGTCACCGACTTTGGTGATCGCGTTACTCACGTTTCCCAATTCTTGGCCGTGTTTATACACATCAACCATCGCGTCGTTGATCGTCGGAATAACAGGAACAGCATAAAGATTTGCCAGCGACTTACTATTAACCGTCGTCGGGTCAGCATCCGCGATAGTGGTGTTAATTGGAATGTCACCAAATTGTAGGCTGTCATCACGGTTCAAAAAGGCAGAGATCACCCATCCATCCTGAACAACTTGGTCATCTGCTTTTCGGACAATATGCACCCACATACCCGTGTGGTTGCGCTCGATAATATTAATCGGCAGACCGGGATTGAGTTTGCCAAGCTGCTGATAACTATCACTCGGCCCTGCATATATGACTGTTGGTTGGTAGGCTGTTGTTTGGGGAATGACTGTTGGTGCGGTCAGTTGGCGCAAAGACATGCTAGCAACGATGATGACTGCGTAGGATATAAGCCATTTCATGGACAGGAGAGCCTTTATCACTTCGTACCGTGAAAGAGTGCCTTATTGTATCACCGCTACAATGAGCTGAGATTTAGGACTGCGCTTGCCGTTCTTCCAGCCACTTTTCGCGATTTTTACCCCGTGCAATTTTGCCGCTAGATGTTTTAATAAGCCAGCCTTTTTCCACCAAAGTGACGAAGTTGAGGGTGATGTCGCTCTGCCGTCCCACATGTTGTCGGATACTCTGTGTGATCTGTTTTCGGATTGCGGCATCGTCTGTGTCAACTTCTGCAACCACGGCAATGAGTTCAGTGCCTTCTCGCTCATCTGCCACACCGAAGACCACCGCGCGTCCCGGATGAACGCCCGCCACCGAATTAACAATTGCTTCAATGTCTTGCGGATAAATGTTCTTGCCCGCATTAATAATCAGGTCTTTACTGCGCCCCACAATATACACTTCACCGTCAGCGATATACCCCTTATCCCCCGTCCGATACCAACCTTCAGCGTCAAGTGGTTGCAAATCATCGCGGTGATAATAATTGGTGAGCATGCAATTGCTTTTGACCATGACTTCGCCGACTTGCCGCTCAGCTAATGATTTTCCGTCCCCATCGACAACCTTTATCGCTGTCCCATTGATCGGCTTGCCACACGAGACAATCTTCTCGCATGTTGCTTCGTCACATGTGGGTATCGCTTTTAATTCTTGCTGTAGTAGTTGCCGTTCCACAAGATCAATATTTGGACTTTGCCCGACAGTCGTTTGGGATACTGCAAACGTATTTTCAGCCATCGCATAACTAACAGTAAATTGTTTGGTGGTTACGCCGTTAGCGGCAAATCGTTCTGCAAATAGTATATGGCTGTCATTGCGAACGGGTTCAGAACAGTTCACAAACGCCCTTATGCTCGAAAGATCAAGTCCTTCGCTGTCGCGCTGTCGTACCGTTCTCGCCAGATGGTTATAAGCGAAATTAGGTAGCCAGCAGAGAGTTGCCTTATAGTTTTGGATCGCCTTGAGCAGAATCGCCGGATGGTTTACCCAATCAAACGGTGACATTAATACCAGCGGTATGCCTTGTACGATGGGTTGAACAAATCCCGCAATCAAACCCATATCATGATACAATGGCAGCCAACTCGCAATAATATCATTGTCGCGTAATGCCAACGCATCACTATAAGCTGCCAGTTGATTAAGTACCGCCTCGTGAGATAGCTCAACACCTTTTTGAAGTCCGGTTGTACCACTGGAATGTTGCAGAAACGCAGTCGATTGCGGGGAAGGGGAAATGGGTTCAAACGGTATACTCTCACCGTAGAGTAAAGCATTTAACTCATCCGAACTATATACAGCACAATTCACATGCTCTTTGAGCATTGGAGCAAATTGCTCAGTCGTCAGTATGGCTTTGACTGCTGACCGATTAACTAATTCGCCAATATCCCGCATGTAAATTTCAGGGTCGAGCTTTTCCGTTATTGTCGGGAACATTGAGGGAATTGCGCCCAGCATCATCGCCCCCCAGAAGGCATAGATACTTTCGAGATTTTGTGTGTGGGCTACAATGACCAAATCGCCTATACCGATGTTGAGTTTCCGCAGCACCATCGCATATTGCTTGGCTACTGTGACAAGTTGCTGTCGAGTTACCGTAATTGGTTCTGCATCCGTCGCAACGAAAATAATGGCTGGAACGTCATTATCAATCTGTCTGATGGTGATTGCATCTAGCAACGTCGTGAATGTTGCTCGAGTGGAAAGGTTCAGCATAAGAGCCTATTTCACATCTCGCATGATACGGTCAACCATTTGTTTGAGGGTGTCCATTTTTGATACCGTCAAATCAGGATCAGGGATATAGACATTGAATTCTTGCTCGGCAAATACGCCAATTTGAGCCAGCGAAAACGAGTCGATCATACCCTCAGTAACGATACCCTCATCATCTGTGAGATCATATTGTGGATCACGAATGAGTTCTTTCAAAATAAAGGTACGCAGTTTGTCGTGAACAGTCTTCTCGTCCATGAAGTTCCTTTTAAAACTTATTATTGTGCATTCAGATAATCGCTAATCGCTTGACTTATCAAAGCGCTAAGTTGCCGTGAACCGTTTGGTGTCAGGTGAACAGGGCTATCTGTGAAATCTTGAGGAGCTATCCTATCCCATAAATCGACGTAGTTCCAGTTTTCACGGTGCGCGGCTTCAGTTATTAGATCTCTATAATGATCATATGCCCATTTCGGATACCAAAAATTGTAGCGAATGTTACTGTTGAGGCCATCCGCAATAAAAATCGGCTCATTAACGATCAACATAGGCGTTTGATCTGTCATTGAATGTCCGCCGCTTAGAACATCAAGGGCAATATCGTCAGCTTGAAACCCTGCGTCCTCACTAAATCCTTGCCATGTAATATCCGCCTCTAAATCATTGCTGCGCGGCGTATAAGGCTCATTAACTTGGTCGATACCGGTCAACGCCCAATCAATTCCGTAAAGTTGCAATCGCCACCAATCGGCTAACGGTCGCCGCTGCCCAACAATCGTTCGCCCCCAAAAATCAGGATCAATAAATCGCAAGTCATTGACATCCAACTTTAAATTAAAGCGGTTGATTAGACTGCGTATGCGAGTCGGATTGTTTTGAGCCAATGGCGCATCAAGTTGTTTAGGGTAGGGCAGTCCTTCGAGCGTCACTAACCACACAATCAAGTCAGGTTGGTAATTGAGCGCAAACTCCAGCAGCATCAGGTCTTTCGTAATTGACATTACTGGATGCCCAATATTGTAAGCAACAAGGTTTTTATCGCCGATTTTGATCTGTGCCTTATTCAGATTGCCCGTCAATGTATCGCTGTTGTTGAGCAGAATGCCCCACACTGACGAGTCACCGACAACAATCACCCGATACTCATCACTGCGTTTGGGCTGCGAAATCTTATGTGAGCTAAACATGGCTTCAAGGCTGTTCAGTCCTAGATTATAAGATTCATTGCTCTCCCAATAAGGGAGTCGGTCACGTCCCGGCACCAGCCAGTTATAAATCGAAATATGTCCGATAAATGGTAGTGGATTACTGATAGCAAAGATCAAATTAGCGACTGCGAATAGGACAAACGCTTTAATGACAACGCGAGCGATAAATCGCCACGAATAAGCATAGTCTGTGAGCCACTTCCAGCCCTTCATCGCGTTAATCCTAGCAATCCGCCAAACACATTGAGCGCCGAAGCTATATCGGGCATAGCGAACCAAACCCAACCCAATAAGACAAAGTGAAATGTCAACACGACTCCAACTCCGTACCATAACCGTTGATGTGAAGGTCGCTGCTTCAAATTACGATACCAACTGCGTGTTCGGTCGCTCCATAACTTATGGATAAATAAGCCAACCCCATGCCACAAACCCCATAGGGCAAATGGAATGGTTACCCCGTGCCACAAACCGATCACCACCATCGTCATCAGCGTGCAAATCAGAATGATAACTGTATTAGAGGGTTTATTTTTGCGTCGCAGTAGGTTACGAGAAAGGGGCGAGTAGACATACAACCGCACCCAATTACTCAATGTCATATGCCAGCTTTGCCAGAAAGTTGTGATGTTATTTTTTAAATAGGGTTGGTCAAAGTTCTCTGGTAGTTGGATACCAAACAACATCCCTATCCCAATGGCAATATCGCTGTAACCGCTAAAGTCGAAGTACAAACGAATAGCATAACTGTAGAGCAAAAACCATACCGCCATCGTTGAATTTGCTTGAGTGATATTGGTTGCATTCAGACTGAAATAAGCCAGTCCATCTGCGACCACAAACTTCTTGAACAGCCCAACACCAATTCGCGTCAAAGCAACCGTTAGATGATTTGCATCGCGACCTTTAAACGTTACCAAACCCTGATAATCACTGTTAAAACGTTCGACACGGTCAATTGGCCCTGCCGAATATGCCGGAAAGAAAATCACATAAGTCAAATACTCACGTAGCGAAACTGAAGGTAATAAACCATTTTGTCTATCACGCAGTGTGTGAATAAGCCGAAAAGCAACATATGAAAATCCTAACCATTGGATGTCGATTGCACCGGCTAAAGTTTGATCTTGCCCCGTTTGCCCCCGTAGAATTCGACTCAGTCCGGTGGTTAACGGATCAGTTTTCAGAATGATAAATAAGCCGAGAATAAAGAGTATAGTGACACTAATCAGGATATTACTTGATGTCCGATTGCGAAGAATGAAAATAATCACAGTCAGAGCCAATAGACACACCGCAGCTTGCCATGTTTCCGGCGGACGTGATGTCAATTCGATAGGGATTTCGACATAGCGGCTGATCGTCAATAGCAGTGCAATTACTATGACAACTGCGACGGTTATCCAGTCTTCGCGGATTAACTGGCTTCTGTTTTCAGTCGAATGTCGCGTAACTACCCAGCAAAAGATACTGATTCCCAATGTAGCGGTCGGCAAACTGTAGTCAAGCCAGCGGATATTAAGCGTCGGTTGCAGCCAATAAATAGCAATGACACTGCCAGTGAGCAGAATCCATTTACGCCATCTTATAGAGAGTACTAAGGAAAAAATAAGCCCACAGAAGATAAAAACTGCAATTTGGCTGAGTTCCACGCCTCAAAATCCCTGATAAATCCATTGTGACGCTGACTCTGTCGTTACAATAATCAGTACAATAACGAGTAAGCACAATCCCAATGCAAAAAGATTTTCGCGCGTGAAAATATGACGGAGCATATAAAACTCTAAACACTTATCCATTGGGGTCGTTGCCATCACAACGGATTCAAGTTGATTGCTAATTACAACGAAATTTTCTGAAAGAATTAACTATCCAGCCGGATTTTCCAACCGGAAACCGTGACCGCGAACTGTGACAATATATTGACCGTCAGGATCAACTTCCGCCAGTCGATCACGTAACCGACGGATAAGCGCGTCAATCGCCTGCTCACTTACGCCTTCGCCCATCGCTTCAGGCCACACTGTTTCAATGACGTGATCACGTGTGCAAATGCGTCCAGCATTCACAAACAGCAGCTCTAGTAGGCGATATTGGGGCAGACTCAGTGGCGGATTAAGCTCTACACCGCGCACGAATACACGTCGTGCCTCTGGATCAAGCCGCAGCTTACCCGTTATAAAAGCGGGTGGCTCACTTGCTAACGGGCTCGTAGCGTCCGAGTCAATAAACTTCAATCGCACTGCCAATGCGACATGAATTTCATCACCATCATGTAGTTCGCGCGTTCCCTTGAGTTGAAGGCCATTCACCCATGTGCCGTTTTTACTATCCAAATCTTCTATAAAGTAGATGTCGCCCTGTTTGTAAATACGGATATGTTGGCGCGAAATCTGCCGGTCAGGCAGCATCAAATCACAGTCTTCATCGCGTCCAAGAATTACATTATCCTTTTCAACAGGCCAGTGCCTTATGGGCTGGTTTTCATCCTGAATAATGAGGATTGGCTGGTCTGTATCAATTCTCGACATGAAACATTAACTCCTCAAAGAATGGATGCGTCACATACTTCTACTTATCATGATAATAGCATAATCATCTAGCCGCTAGCGGCAGGAATGGTAACTGCTGCCGATTCGGTAACACCAACCCACAACCCCTGATCGCTGTAAATGATTTGCGAATTACCGCTGGTATTTTGCGAGACACCTGGCGATGTATTGCGATAATAGGCTTTAAATGTATTTGTACCTTGTGTGAGTCCTAAGCTAGCAACCTGCTGGAAAGTCCAAGCAGTATGGTGAATGCAGCTTTGTCGCGGCCCTAGCAACCGAATATCCGACTCGGGTACCGAGCCGCCCGGATTTTGCCCACGAGGTATCGTAGTGTTTGAGTTCGGTATTAATCCAAGCCCACTCGTGACACCATCATCTCCATAACGAACCTGTGCTGGATTATAGTAAATGGCGACTGTTCCGAGAGAGTTGTTAGTAATGACGATGCTCACGTTGAGTGTTTGCCCCGGTTGCGCCGGTAAAGCGCTTGTACGTACACTCAAACTAATTGGATTCAACGCGGTTCGCCCAATCAATGATTGATGTTGTGCCCGTTCTGTTCCAGTTCGCAGCCACGCGCACATAATACTCTCGTCTGCGCCCGGAATAAGCGATGGCAGCAAGTTCGGCAGCATACCGGGGCCAGCAAATATCGCCAGCAAGACCAACAAAAAGATGCCTACAAGAGCATTTGGATTGCTTGAACGACGAAAATAACGCATTGTTTAGCTGAGTTCCTTTAGCCAAGTGTCAATAATGTCAAAAATTATTTCAACACTATCGTTATCTATATTGTGCCACAAAATTCCCGGATCGTGACCCCTAAACCATGTATATTGTCGTCGAATAAAATCATGAGTATTGTTCTTAGTACGAGTAATCGCGTCTTCGAGTGGCAGATTATCTAAGGTATGCGCTATTAATTCTGCGTATCCAAGTCCACTCATGGATGGCAATTTCCGACTGTATCCAGTATTTAACAAGCAGTTGACCTCTTGCAAAAATCCTTCTTTCATCATCATATCAACTCGTTTGTCAGCCTGTTGATAAATGTCCTCGCGTCTCATGGTCAATCCTATGTGTTTCATATCATATTCAGGTGGTTGTTTACGCTGGAGTTCGCTAATACGTTCACCTGTGACTAGACAGACTTCTAAAGCGCGAACGACCCGCCTTATGTTTCGATAATCAATGTTCTCTGCTGCTTTAGGATCAATTGCTGCAAGTCGACTATGGAGTGCTGACGCACCTTTCTGCTCTGCAAATGCTTCGAGTTCGGCACGTAACGCTTCATCAGGCGGCACTTTGGGGATAGACCAGCCTTCCACCAATGCCGTGATATATTGTCCCGTTCCGCCAACCAACAATGGCACTAAACCTCTTGCGTGAACGTCATCAATAGCCGAACGCGCGAGTTTTTGATAATCTGCCAGCGATAAATTTTCATCAGGTATAACCACATTAATTAAATGATGTTGAATTTCTGCCTGTTGCTCTACTGTGGGTTTTGCTGTCCCAATATCCATTTCACGGTAGATTTGTCGGCTGTCGGCACTAATAATCTCGCCGCCAATCTGCTTGGCAATTTCAATTGCCAATCCTGTCTTACCAACGGCTGTTGGGCCAAGGACGATGAGTAACGGTTTACCAGCCAAGCGCATCCTCAATATGTTCGATTACGGCGTCACCCGAATGGGGAATAGCAACGCCAACTACATCTATGCGCCAGTTCACATCGTCAAGATTGTGAACATCAATGTATTCATTGGCTAAAGTAGCTAACTTGTTTTGTTTCCGTACATTGATGCTCTCAAAAGATGGTTCGGTATTTTCGGCATGGCGTGAACGAACCTCTACAAAAACGAGGATGTTCTCTTTTTTTGCAACAATATCAATTTCGCCAACCGGGCAGCGCCAATTAGTAGTAACAATCTGATAGCCGCCGTTTTCCAAATAGGTAACAACCAGTTGTTCTCCATAACGCCCAAAGGATTGTGTTTGTTTCAAGTTTGCCATGAAATTACATACGTAAAAAGTATAAATAAGTCACTATAGTTTAACACACTGCTTAAAACAAAAGCCCCTCTATTTCATAAAACGGAGGGGGCCTTCTAGATTCACTAACGTGTTACTTGCATACGAATTAATCAGCACCACTCTTGGCAACTGCTTCAACCATTTGTAGTGTTTCTGGATCAGTTCGCTTGCTGCGAGCAACTGCCCACAAGATTATCCCTAATAGGACAAACATGACTACAACAATGATAGCACGGCTGCCCTCGGCTCCCGGTGCGGCGGCAGTAACAACCAACGGTGCAACCAACAACGCCACGAGGTTAACGACCTTAATCATCGGGTTCAGAGCAGGGCCAGCAGTGTCCTTGAATGGATCACCGACCGTGTCACCAACAACTGCTGCTTTATGCGCCTCAGATCGCTTTCCACCGTAGTGACCTTCTTCGATATACTTCTTAGCATTATCCCACGCGCCACCCGCGTTACTCATGAACACAGCCATTAACTGCCCAGCGAGGATGATACCTGCTAAGAACCCGCCTAATGCTGCGGCTCCTAGCAAGAAACCAACGATGATTGGCGTAAGCACAGCAATAACTCCGATAGGTAATAGCTCACGTTGCGCTGCTTTAGTTGAAACAGCTACGCATTCGGCATAGTCCGGTGTCTTAGTACCTTCCATGATGCCCGGAATGCGAAGTTGACGACGTACAACACCAATCATTTGGAATGCCGCACGGTTTACGGACCGGATCAGTAAGCTGCTGAACAAAAAAATCAAACCGCCACCAATCAAGAAGCCGATGAACACAATCGGTTCTGCAATGTTAATACCTGTTCCAAACAGTGTCCGATTCAGTGGTACACCTAAGCCTAATTGCACGACACGTGTATCCGTCAAGAACGAACCAAATAGCGACACGGCTGCGATAACCGCTGAACCGATAGCCACACCCTTGGTGATAGCTTTTGTTGTGTTACCGACCGCGTCTAGTTGGTTCAGAATTTCGCCACCGGCACCGCTGCTTTCACCAGCCAATTCCGCCACGCCTTGCGCGTTGTCAGAGATCGGGCCAAAGGCATCCATTGCCACGTTGTTACCCGTCAGTGTCAACATGCCGATACCCGTCATTGCCACACCGTAAAGGACGGCTGTAAATGTATCAACAATTTGAGCGCCGCTGCCATTAGTAATTGGGAACAAACCGAAAACGATCACGCTTGCCAAAATGCTGCCCGCGATGACAATAACCGCCCACACGCTGCTTTCCATGCCACTTGCCAAACCACTTAGAATAGTTGTAGCTGGACCAGTTTGTGTATTACGCGCAATGTCTTGCACTGGGGGATGTTCTGTGTCAGTAAAGTAAGCGGTTACTTTATCAATGATGATCGCTAACACCACCCCGATGAGTACGGCTGCCAACGGTTGCCATATGATGTTTCCACTATTGATATTCTCATCACGCATGTAAAACACGGTGAACGCCCCAAACAAGACCGCACTTAAAACGGCTGCCACATAAAAACCGCGTGTAATAACGGCCAACGCATCTTTATTACCCGTGGACTTGACCAAGTTGGTGCTGATAATCGACGATAAAACACCGATTCCGCGCACAACCAATGGGAAGATAATCCAAATTGGGCTGCGTGTAACGGTTGACAGTGCTAGACCGAGGATTAAACCGGAAACAATTGTAACTTCATAACTTTCGAAAATGTCTGCGGCCATACCCGCGCAGTCACCCACATTGTCACCCACGAGGTCCGCAATAACCGCCGCGTTACGTGGATCATCTTCTGGTAGGTCGGCTTCTACCTTACCCACAAGATCAGCACCTACATCCGCCGCCTTTGTGAAGATACCACCACCTACACGCATGAACAACGCCAGCAGCGTACCACCGAACCCAAAGCCCAGAAGTGCGTCGGGCGAGGCAATGCCGAATATGATGAAAATGATTGTACCGCCGAATAAGCCCAGTCCATCAGTCAACATACCAGTAATGGTTCCTGAACGGTAAGCGATACGCACAGCATCGGCATACCCTCGTTTGGGGTCAACTGCTGCTGCCGCTACACGCACGTTGCCCTGTACCGCCATGTTCATTCCAACAAAACCAACTGCTGCCGAGAAGACTGCACCCATCAAGAATGCACCCGCACGGCCGAGCGCAATGCTCAAACGCGCTGTCGTGCAAGTAGCTGTGCCTTGCTGCACAATCTGGGCTTCTTCTTGATAGACGACTGCATTTTCCTGAAGTAGAGTTAATTCTGACGCTGGAATATCGGGGTTGGACGCTGCTATATTCCCTTGAATGGTCGCAACATTTGCGCCTACGCTTGCCCGTGCTGCTTGGGCAACTTCCGGACAAAAATGTTCAATTGCATAAGGGGTTGGATTGACCACATAAACGCTGAAGAACAAAACGAAAACCAATATCAGAACTAACGCTGCGATGATACGAAGCTGAGAACTTAAGTAAGCGTTTGCTCCTGTGCGGATAAACCCCCACACTTCCTGCATTTTCTGAGAACCCTTGCCTTCGGCGAGGATTTGACGAGCGAGTAAGCCAGCATATATTAACCCAGCGACTGCAATGCCTAGAACGATAATGATGAGTATATTTTCCGTAGAATTCAATGCACGCATGTTTGAAATATCTCCGTCAACATAACAAATAATTAATTCGATGTGTCATTAGACTGTGTTGTAGTACAGCGATATGATTTCCCCCAGGTGACTAATGTAAAAGATAAATGGAGTTTATCTTACATCTAGAGACTATGTCAAAGATAAAATATATTGGTTCCAGTGTAACAAAATTCTACTCTGTTGGCACAATATCTACAGGTTTGTACAGGGTAATCGCATCAAAATTGGTTTGAACCCTTTTGAACTAAACTGAACCGACTTTCCGTAGGAATACATAGGAATTTCTGTATAGTCGACTATTACACTTGGTTCAGAGTAGCTCTTAAGAGATGTTTAGAGTATTG
>JBBSBM010000098.1:0-28696 GCA_038251275.1 Aggregatilineales bacterium | reverse complement strand
GGCGGTCTTGCGCTCTTTAGCGTTGAACATTCTCAAACAAGACCCCTCTAAAAGCAGTTTGAAGCAAAAGCGCTTTCGGGCTGCTCTCGACAATGATTTCTTGTTTCACTTGCTTACCCAGATTTGATGCGATTACCCTGTTACCAAAGTGCCAGTGCTGGACACCCTTTCCTTTAACAGTTAGACTCAAGCACTTATTGTGAACATCATGCTTTGGGTTTCAGACTGTATATGAATCAACATCGCCTTTTTGTAGCGGCTGGCATTTTTCATCCCGAATCAGGCGGGCCAGCTACTTACCTTTATGAAATTTTGCCTGAACTACAAAGGCTCGGCTGGCAACCGAAGGTGGTGACTTATGGCGCAGACGATACGTCAACTTACCCGTATGCAGTAACGCGGATACCGCGAAGACCATTGCCCATTCGATTGGCGCATTATGGATTAGCAGCGGTTCCGTTACTGCGCTGGGCGGATTTGGTTTATGTGCATACGCTGGATTTACCTTTAATCGGAGGTAAAGCCAAGCGGGTTGTGAAGATGGTTGGCGACCAAGCATGGGAACGGGCGATACGAAAGGGTTGGATTCCACCAACTGAGGATATTGACACCTTTCAGAAGACCGATTACAGTGGGGTTGTCAGTGCTCAAAAAGCAGCGCGTGCCCGACAAATGCAATCGATGGATGGCGTGATCGTTCCCAGCCAATATCTCAAGCGGATGGTAGCGGGTTGGGGGGTAGATGAGGCGAAAATCAATGTGGTTTATAACGCTCTGCCACCACATATGATGTCACCACAGATAGGGTATCAACTCAGTCAAACCGAGGCGCGGAGGCAACTTAATCTCCCTGATGCACCGATTGTATTAACGGCTGCACGGTTGACGGCTTGGAAGGGTGTCGATCATTTGATTAGCGCCATTCAACGAATCCCTGATGTGCGGCTGATTGTAGCAGGCGAAGGTGAACTACTTGACTCATTGAAGGGACAGGCATCAGCCAGCGGACTATCCGATCGGGTGACTTTCCTCGGCAAAATCAGCCGTGATAAGCTGGCAATCTATATGAAAGCGGCTGATTATCTAGCATTGTATTCGGGTTATGAAGGGTTATCCCATACATTGCTCGAAAGTTTGTTAGCGGGCACTCCAGTTATTGCCAGCGACAAAGGTGGTAACCCAGAAGTCGTCCAACACAACATTAATGGGCTACTTGTGCCTTATGTTGATGTGGATGCGCTCACGGATACTATTCAAGCTGCGTTTCGTACCGGAGAACGGGAGCGTCTAGCGGCTAATAGTGAAGTTGGTATGGAGCGCTTTCAGTTTGCAACGATGGTGAAACATACATCCGATGTGCTGGAGAGTTATTTGTAACCACGCGTAAAGATCAACCTCCCTTGCATCAATGATAAAGCGGCTTATCCTTGACCGCGACCTAAAATTCAAAATATTAGGAAACTGCAATTCTTGCTGCATTTTGTGCATATTTTGCAGATTTCCCGCTGAATTGCATGGCGGCAGGCAGGGGGGAAACCGCTGAATTGACATTTTGTGTCGGCGGGAGACTCGCTGGTTGCCGCTGAAATGCCACATTTGCAGCGGATGGCTCGGCTGATGCCACCGCTGTGCAATAAGGGGCTGCCGCTGCTGTGTTTGCCATATAATGAAATAGAATAATTTCTGGCGGAGGCGGTGAGAAAATGGCAGCAGAAAACCATTTTTAAAGTTAATCCTCAATGCGATTTAACCACAAAGCCTCAAAGAAATAAGAGAAAAAACAAGTTCATTATAGAACAAAAGATCGTATCAAGTCAATGCGTATTGGTTCGAGTTTACAAACGTTTGAGGGATCGAAACGCATTCAGTAGCAATTAATCCGATTAGGGAGTTTCTACTGGAATGCCCTCAGGTAACGCCACAGGTTTTACATCAGATATTTTGACCCAAGTGCTGTCTGCAACGCGCAACCATTTTTTGTCAGCCGTTTGGGCAAACACGGCTAGTTGCCTACCTGTAGTCAACGGTCTACCTTGAGCATCAAGGCGTTTGTCACCGTTTGGTGCATTATAGATTTGGGTGCGTGAAGTATTGACTAAGCCGCTTCGATAAGACCATTTGTCGCCTTTAACGCCATAAACAGCGCAAAACGTGCTGTCCGGTGCATCAAGTGTCCAGATAAGACTAATAACGAGTTTGTCGTGAGCAACAAATCGGGCATCTTCTATCCTAAATTTTAGTTGTCCTGTGGCGGTTTCAAAAATCCCTTTTCGATATAGCGTGATTAGAGAAGCATCTTGTGTTGCAGAAAAAATAAGACTGCTGATATTGAATGTTTTCTCATTGGTGCTTAAATCATAAATGCCGTCTTCGCCTAGACCTAGCCACTGGGAATCTTCAAAGAAATGGGCAGGATAATAGTCGCTGAAACCGATTTTAAATCTCCGTTTTTGGGTTGCCAAATCGTAAAGGCCATCACCTGTAATGGCGATTGATTGACTATCGGGGCTAAAACTTGTTCGTGCGTCAGCATTAATGATGATTAGCTTTTGTTTCGATTCGAGATCGTAAACTCCATCTTCTGAAATCGAAACATAGTGACTGTCGGGGCTAAATTCTGGAATCGTACCAGAGGATGTAATTAGTTGTTTATCCGTCGCAGTCTCATAAACGCCCTTTTGCCAGATTGCGAAATATTTACTGTCCGGGCTAAAAGTCAGAACTCCATCGGGCAACGCGAATAATTGTTTGCCTGTTTTTACTTCGTATATCGCGTCACTATACACGGCAACTAATTGACTATCAGGTGTGAACCAGCCTGTTTCGTCAATTGGAAATAGACGTTTGTGGTTTGCTAATTCATAGACGCCATCGCCCGCGGCAGCTACGTATTTCTCGTCAGAGCTAATAAAGCCACTTTGAGCTAATACTTGCTGTCCTGTATGCGTATTGACCACGCCATCGTCAGATCCTTGAAAGTAATTGCCCTTTGTACTAAAACTCCCAAACTCGCTGGCGATTTCAAAGCGGCGTTGGCCCGTAAGAAGATCGTAGACGCCGACTTTCCATAAAGCAGCTAAATCTTGGTTCGCTTCGTCGATCCCGCAAAATCCGGGGAGGACATAGCCGAGTTCTAACTGACCGACATTTTCAGGTGTAATAGTGATGAAATCATCAGCAGGGGATTGAGCGAAAAGGAGATTGAAGCATAGCAAACTTAATAGGCTGCACGCGAAAATCCATGCAGCATGGTTAGGAGAATATTGATTTTTCAAAATAACCCCTTATTTATTGTCTTTATCGCTTTTGCCCACAAAGCCATAATCATCTTTGTTGGTTGAGAAGGGTTTAACTGGACTTTTGCCAGCGCCCATCATGTCACGGATCATATGCATTTCCACGGTGGTCAATTTGGGGGTGGTGGGACGATCTTCGGGAATGAGGGTGTTTTTCTTACCAAACGCCTGATCGAAGGCAATCCACTGGAATTGCAGATCCGCTATATTCGATACCAGCATATTGGGATTAATACCGCGCGCAGATAAATCCTTTGGACGGATGAGCAAGATGCTGGCGGCAAGGAAACCGATACCGACAACTTGTGGCGGGGTTAGGCGATCTCCTAATATGAAAAAAGCCAATGTTAGGGCTACGCCAATTTCGGTGAGGGCTAAAACAGCGGTTTGCAGACTGCCAAATAATTTAACCCCAGAGAACAGGGCTAAGCGTGAGAGAGCAGTTGAAATTGCGAGGGCGAAAATGGGCGGCAGTGCCATCTGAATGGTCTGTTGAGACATCGGCTTACCCACTGCAACCCAAACCATGGCTACGACAACGGCCATGGTTGTGAGAATGTAGAGTGTGACCGTGGGGGCAGGCATTTCGTAAAGTACATACTGGCTGAGAATGACGGTTCCGGCGAACATGATGGCATTGGCGAGCATCAATCCGACACCGAGCCAGTTAACTTGTTTGCTGCTGAAGCCTGTGATGATGACAAGGGCGAGCATGGCTAAAGCAACCCGTAGAATAAGCCTGCGGTCAAGTTTTTCGCCGCTCATACGTGTTAAGAGTACGGCGAAGATGAGATACATGCCGTTGAGAAGCTGGGCTTGCGACGCATCCAACGAACCTAAGCCACCGTAATAAAATAGTGAGCCGATGCCATTGACCACGCCAATAACCACGCAGCCCAACAAACCTGCCGGATAAATATAGATAAATTTACGGGCAAAGAGTAAGTAGCCTGTCCATAACAGGGCAACGGCAATGGCAGTGCGCCAAGCAGCTACTGTAAAGGCATCTGCCCCGGCATTGATGGCAAGTTTGCCGAAAATAGGTGCAACACCTAAAAATACAGGCGTTAGTAAAGCGGTAACTACACCACGCATGTTTTGACTCATGACGACCAAAAATCCTTCAAGTATTTAAAGCGATGGGTATTTTACGTCATTCCAGTGCCAAATTATAAAGCAATATACCGTTAATGGGTGCTTAGAATCTGTGCGGCGAACCGAAAGCTAGAGCAATCGGTATTTGTACGATGAATTCGCTGCCGGGTAAGGTCTCTGGATCAAACCCCTTACTTTCCACCCAGATGCGACCGCCGTGTGCTTCGGCAATGGCCTTGCAAACCGCTAGGCCTAAGCCCAATCCACCACCGCGAAAAGCCGTTTTGCTGGTCGAGTGCAGTCGTGTATCGCCAGCGGTATGAAACCGCTCAAAAACGTGGCTCTGTTCAGCCTGAGCAACACCGATGCCGGTATCTTTGACACTGATGCGAATGTTCTGCTCATCAGTCGATGCCGTTAAATAAATATGTCCGCCGTCAGGGGTGTACTTGATGGCGTTGGCAATCATATTGCTAATCATCAGGCTGATCAGGTCATTATCACCGCGCATTTTGGTCGGCCATGTCGCAATGTCAAAGTGAACATTAATCGGACGCGCTTTGAGGGTGTCTTGCAGATTGTTGACGATCTTTTGCACGATCATGGAGGGATTAATGGGACCAATCGATATGTCAATCTGGTTGGTCATGATACGGCTGATGGTAACAACTTCGTTGATGATGATTTGCATGCGTTTGATGCCATCATTCAATCCCTGAATCATGGTACGGGTGTTTTCATCACCTGCCATAGTTTGTTTGATAGATGGGATTTCGTTGAGCAAGCGGCTGTAACCATAAACCAGAGTCAGCGGTGTTCGCAGTTCGTGAGCGGTGATTTCGATAAATGAGTCTTTCATTTTGTCGAGATGCTTGAGCATATTGTTGCTGGCTTCCAGTTCGCGAATCTGGGTTTCCAAGCGTCCGACGATTTCTTGCGTGTACTTTGTCTGAGCATCAGACAGGACAGCCGCATCAATTTTGTCATGACCACCGTGCAGATAGAATCCCACACGCTCAACTAGCATTTCAATATCAACTGGCTTGGCGAGATACCCGGTTACACCTGCTGCCATTGTGAGTGCTTGATTTTCACCATAACCTTGCGCGGTAAGGGCGACAATCGGCACTTTGCTAAAGCGAACATCTCTGCGTAAAGCAGTGGTGATTTCACGTCCGCTGATGTCAGGCAGGTTAATGTCGGTCAGAATCATATCCGGACATTCGCGGCGTGCGATGTCGATGCCGTCCAACCCGCGCTCGGCAACTATTACATTATAGCCAGCATGTTTAAGGGCGCGTTCGACTAGTTGACGGCTAGCAGGGTCGTCCTCGATGTAGAGAATGGTTTCTTTTGTTGCGATCACACGAAGCTCCGTATAGGTATTTGTGAGTCGTGAGGGAATATACATTTTTCATTAATGATATATCAGGAAAGGCGGCAATAGTGATAAAGGTTTGTGGAGAAGGGGAATATTAATTCTTCCTTAATCGGGATGTGTATTTCATCAACGGAATGAAGTTGTTAAATGGTCGGAGTAAGCTAGGCAACAGGCAATGTGAATGCGAAACAAGCACCGGGTAAAGGGCTAATCGGGTCAATCCAGATGCGTTCGCCGTGGGCTTCTAAGGCCAGTTTGCAAAATGCCAAACCGATTCCACTGCCTTTGCTGCCACGAAGCGGTTTATTCTTTTTACTTTGCCAATACTGTTCAAAGACGCGAACCCGTTCTTTTTCAGGAATACCGGGGCCGCTGTCAGCAATGCGTACCAGCAGTTTGCCTTTTGAACCCCAGTAATCTACCGAGATACGGATGGATTTACCAGCAGGGGTGAAGCGGATAGCGTTGTCAATTAAGTTTTGGAAAACACGTCCAATCTTGGCTGGATCAATATTTACAGGTGGTAATTGTGTCGGAATGTTGAGTTCAATAGTGATGTTAGCTTTTTCGGCTGAGGTGATTAAGCGCAGTCGTGCAAGTTCGATGACTTCTTCAATTTGGGTGGGCGCACGGTCGAGAGTCATTTCGCGACCTTTGCGAATGTCCAAGAGTGTGTTGACCTGTGTCAGCATATCGTCGGCGTTGTTGAGTCCCATTTCGATGGTACGTTTGACCACCGGAATACCGTTGGGCGTATCAATTCGTTCGGCAGCGATTTGCAGTGCGTTGATGATGGCGCTCAAGGGTGCGCGCAAATCATGGACTGCCATGCCTGTAATTTCGTTGCGGTATTCTTCGAGCTTCTTTTCTTCGGTGATGTCGCGTAAGACCATCAACCGTCCGACCAAATGGTTGGCATCGTCAATAACCGGCGAACCGACTTCCTCAATGTAAAGCATCTGGTTGAGGTTAATTTTGCGGGTGAACTCGCGACGTGTAATGCCCTGCGGCCCTAAGCGGGTGATACGTGCCAGTTTCATCAATTCTTCGCGAGAATATCCAGCTTGTTTATCGGTACTTGACTCGCTGTATTGGAGGAGAATACTGGCTAGATTTTCGTTGATATGTTCGCGTAGGTTGATTCCCATCAGGCGTTCGGCAGCGGGATTCACTTCGATGATATGTCCTGAGTCGTCTAGCAGGATGACACCATCACGAGTCGAGTCGAGAATGGCACGTAGGCGGCTGTTAACATCGTGGATTTCTTCGTTTAAGCCTGCGTTTTCAAGATGCGCTGCGGCTTGGACTGCTAACAATGAGAGGGTATTCAGTTCGAGTTCTGTTAATTGTTGTTGTTCACTAAAACCGAGGCACAGAATATGATATGTGTTGTCACCCCGTTTGATGGGCGCGGCAACCAGATAATTATAGGGGATTCCTTCAGGTAGTTTGCTACCATAAACCATATTGGCATTTTCGACCAACTTGATTTGGCCGCTGCTTTCGACCTCCTGCACCAATTGTGAAATCACGAGGGATTGGGCAGGTGATAATGGAAAGTTATTATTAGTGATTTGCTCAAGCAAACTGGGTGGCGCGGGCTGCCGGTTGGTTTGGTAAATGGCCGCATACTGGCTGTGCATGATGCCAGTTGCAGTTTCAATAACGCGATGTGCTGCTGATCGGGTATCTAACACTTTGGAAAGCGATATGGAAAGACCGCGCAAACTGGTTAACACATCAACCTGATATGTTAGTTCATCAAGGAGGCGCTCATTTTGAATGCTGATGATGGTATGGCTGCCCAAATTTTTGAGAAAGTCGATTTGATTTTCTTTGAAAAAGTCGGCTTGCAAACTGCCTACGCTTAAAACTCCGACAATGAGATTATCCCATTGAAGCGGTATGGCTAGCCAAGAGGTATAGGTCACATCTGGTGTTGCGCTTCGCAGTCCACTTGCTACGAGTACGCGGCTGCCGTTCTGCATGACTTTGCCAGCAATACCCTCATCGGGGGGACGTTGGCTATAGGAGCGCTCACTTTTGCCATCAGTGTAAGTTTGTTCGATGACCCACAAATCGTCGGCCTCAGTACGCAGCGCCAATCGGACAATATCGGCTTGGGTTGTGCGTGCGGCGGCTTCGAAGACGTCCTGTATGGTAGCGTTGAAATCGCGGGAACTGGATATGCGCTCAACAATATCGCGGATGAGTGCCGTTTGCTCCAGTTGATGACGTAAATTGTTGTGGGTTTCGTAGTACAACTGCGCGTTGTAAACCTGTGTCGCTACTTGATTAGCAGCGGCTTCAATCAACTGCGATTCGCGCTCGGTCAACACACGGAAAGCCGTCGTGCCGAGGAAAACCACACCGAAGGTACTTTCGTGGGCGACCATTGGTGCGATAACCAACGATCGCAGCGCGTGAATCTCCATATAACTGCGTAAGGGAAGTGATAAATTGGTTTCATCACTGCGGATGAAACGCGGACGTGGCACTTCCATATTCCGGATGCTCACCACTTCTTCAAATTGTGGCAGCTTATATTGGAAGGTTTCAACTTCGCTGTTGGTTGTGATGCCGCTAAAACCAACCACATTCATGAGTACATAAGTATCATCGAGCAGCGCGATCATAGCCCAGTCCATCGCGCTCATCTGACGCAGCACGTTCGTGACATCGGCGGCTACTTGTTCCAGTTTGAGGCTGGCAGTAGAGATGCGCGAGAGATGCACGAGATGAGTCATCTCGAAGGCGTGAAATTCCAATGTGTCTAACAAATGGGCGTTATCAAGTGCAGCAGCGACACGGTCGGTGAGGATATTGATTAGTTCAAGCTCGGTCGTCGTGTAGTAATGCGGCTGATTATGATAAACCGCTAGATAACCGAGTAGAACATTGCCCGAAAGCAATGGAACCGCGGCGAAGGACGCTACTTTGATATGCCGGTTGAATTCATAAAGTGGGTTATCCCCTTTAGTGGAGGATATGTCTGGAACAATGTAAGCGGCTGGTTCAAATTGTTGATTATTCATCAACACGAGATTTAAGCCGTTGGCTTGTTCAGCCTCTGTAAAGCCGATACTTTCGACCAGACTTAAGGTATCACTGTCCCGTTCCGCTACAAACAAGGCTGCCCGATTTGCTTGTGTGATGCTGGCAGCAGTTTGGCAAGCCGTTTGTAACGCTAATTCTTGATCGACACGGAACATCGCATTCTGGGCTGTCTGGTTAACAAGTGCTAGTTTGCGAACCAGTTCAGCGCTCTTTTGATGGTCTTGCTCGGTTTCATAGCTGTTGGCGTATGTCTGAAATAGATACAGACCAAAGATCGCGATGACCAAACTGGATAGGATAAATGCGGTTAACCCATCATTCACAAGGATCATTGGCAAAATAACAATAAGGGGGAGCAGCATCAGTTCGGTGAGGAAATTGCTGCGTTGTTCTTCATACCAGATGGGTTGATAATCGTATCTACGTAGGCGGTACAAAATAAGATAACGACTGAGTTCGCTGCTTACAAAATAGGTTATCAACAAGGCAACAATACTCAGCGCATTGTTTAGTGTTAAATGCTGAAGCGGTATCAAACCATTACATAAAGAGTACACAATCCATGATGCTAATAGACTGATACCACTGATTGCGATCATGTCGATGGTGTGGGAGACGTGGACAGCGAAATCCGTTTTGGGTTGAGCTTTATTTATGCCTACATATTCGAGAAGTAAACCTAATAGACCTGCACATGCCAACAATAAAAGCGCCGGGCCAATCCCCAATATCAGCCAAGCGGTTATTACACTCAGCCCCCGATAATTTTGTGATAAGTGTTGGTTGAGTTGACCGTTAGGGATAAAAGTTAATACGAAAAGATTTAAGCAGCCTAACCAAACAATCAGTGGGTGAAGAGGGGCGAGATCCGGGAAAAATAAATACACCAATAAGGGGATTATTGGAAAAAGCACAAACGCGATCCGAGGAAACGAAGTTCTTAGATCAGGTCTTGGCTTAGGTTTGCTTTCTAAAACGGGTATAGGTGGCATTCGAACCCGAAATCTTACTTTTCATATTAAATTCAAACCATGTTAAAACGTTAATGTAACATTGCGGTTTGATTTTATCTCAATGAACTAACTATAACATGCCAATCGCTTACCTACAATTAAACTTCGCCCGATAAATCTTGATCTAAATTATTGTTTACGAACCAATAAGCTGCGCTTGCCAGCGCTAATAACCACCATAGCAGAAATGCTAATCTGTCCCATAGCGCAACCGCATCACCCAAGCTGAAAAGGATATGCGCGAGTAAGCCGCCTGCAATAGCTATGACCACTGCCTTTACCTTAATTCTGCCCTTTCTATAAGTACGGGCTAACCCATAGAAACTCACTCCATACCAACTCATAAAAAGAACGAGTCCGGGCAGACCTAAATCGGTGGCTATTTGAAAAAATTCGTTGTGAGCATGAGGCAAAACAGGTTGAAGAAAAGTGGGAACGGGGTATAGATTCCGAACCGGTTTTTCACGGAACATATTCATACCCACGCCGGTGAGAGGATAATCTCGGACAATTTTTAAAGCACTTTCCCAAATGTCAAAGCGGGTATTCATACTTTCTTCGTCACGGACAGCAAGGACAGGTTGACCGGCTGGCGTGAATACATTACGGACAATCATAAGTTCCAGAACGGCTAGTAAAATGACAAGTCCCCATGCAGTAACGCGCCAACGCCACCGTGAAATGAGGAAATAAATCATTGGCATGAAGGTTATGAGCACGCCGATAATAGCAAACCGGCTCTGACCAAAATAAAGTGCCCCAAAGGATATGATAAAGGCTAGCACGAACCCCCAACGTATAAGGCGGTCAAAACTGCTTTTGCCACGCCAAAACATTAATCCCGCACACAATGGCACAACCCACGTCAAACCGCCTGCGATTTCGTTGACGTTAAACCCGCCTTCTGCACCGGGGAAATATGCGTAACGAGGTAATAAATCTCGAATAAAAGCAAGTTGATCGCCTTTGCTATCCCAATTGCTGGATAGTAAGGCCATTGCACCCATCAATAATCCTAACAGCACTGTTGCGAGAAGTAGTCCTTTAATATCGCGGTAGAGTCGAATATGTTCGACAAAATAAACACATAAGGCCATGCCGAGTAGAGGGCGGGCAAGTAAGTACAAGCGGCTCATGGGATGGGCATAGGTAAATGGTGAGATGTAGAGATTGATGAAACCTAAGATGAGAAAGATAACAAACCAAATATCTAGGGGAAAGCGTGTAAACAACCGTCCATAGGCCAGCAGGCGAATGAACATAAAAATGGGCACTACAATCAACAGCCCCAACCACTTGTAACGTACTTCGATTGGGAACCAGAATGCATAAAGCATCACCAGTAGGAACCAAGGCTCTAATAACAGCAACCACCTAAAAATCGGTGAATCACTGATGTTTTTTGAAATGGTTGTTACAGTATTGTTCAGATTTATCATTTTATAAGGGAGACAAGTTTGAATAGGGTTAGATTTGGTTGCTAGTTTTATAACTTGGTGTTATTGTACACACTTTAGAGAAATGTTTCTTTATTTAACGTAACATACGGGCTAGGGTGTTAACATAATATGGTACATCAAATCGTTACAAAAGTGACGCTTGAGTCCTTTCGTGAACGGTCGTCGGGCAAAAAAGTTATCCTCCTCTATCCTTGGACAAATTACCGCACACTTTTCTTGACTCACTTTTACGAGAACAACCAGTCAGGGTTGTTATATTATCGCATCACCGAACAGCAAACTAGCCTGATTACATGGTTAGGCGGAATGGTTGAAGAGTTCGATAAGGTTAAAGGTGATTTTGGCACAGCGCTGAAAAAAGCGTTGGACAGTCGCAAAAAATCCGCCTCACTCGCAGAGGCGTTAGCGACTGATCTGGCTGGAATAAAAGCTGAACAAACCACCCTCTATATCGACGAACTTGATCGCATTCCGTTTGATAATGAATTCGATAAATTTATTAATACGCTGGTTGCTGCGTTACCACCACATGTTCAAGTCGTATTTAATTCACGTCTGTTGATGCACCAACCTTGGTACGACTTAATTCAGCGTGGCGATGCACTTATATTGGGTACAGAACGGCGCAAAGATGATGGAATGTTCACTTTAGAGAAAAAGGAACATCCTCAACTAGAAGTCTATGCTTTAGGCAGCGGATATACCGTTGTTAATGGGCAAACTGTTGATAATTGGGATGGCGCATTACCCCGTAATCTTTTCTTTTTCTTCATGGATCGCCCGTTGGTAACGCGGCGCGAAATCTTTGAGACGTTTTGGCCGGAACTTCCTGTAAAGGAAGCCACAAATGTTTTCCATGTTACCAAACGCAAAATCAGTGAACGTATTAGCTTAAAAATTGATCCGTCCAAAACTTATGAGATGACCCAATACGGTGGCGGATTTTATACACCGGGTGAAAAACTGACACGCCATTATGACGTGTTTGATTTTCAAGCTGATGTGGAACGGGCAATGATCAGCGCGGACGAAAATCAAGAAGAAGATCTGCTACTGCGTGCAGTCGAATGTTATAAATCGCCATTCTTAGAAGACACGGATATGCCGTGGATTGAACAACGCCGCGAACAACTGCGGTTGTTGAATTCACAGGCGCTCATCAGTTTGGGACGCATTTATAAACGGCGTGGCGATACAGATCAATCGCTGGGATTTTTCACGCGGTCTTTGGCACACACACCGGAACGCGAAGATATTCACCGCGAGATTATGAATATTTACTTGAAGTTGCAGCGCAAACAGGATGCCGTGTTGCAGTATCGACAATTAGCTGAAACGTTGAAGACTTCCTACAATATTAATCCTTCGCGTGAAACACAAGATTTGTATCACATCATCGAAGCGAGCTAGTTGTAGACATAAAATTGAGTTGAAATCGGGAATGGGGCGCAATAACTTGCGCCCCATTTTTATTGTCCTATGGTTAGGACATGCTGTCCTTGAGTGCGGCATCCGCATCTGATTGCAGCTGCTTAGCCACTTCTGCTACATCTTTACCATTGCTGGTTACATCAGCGATAGCGGTGCTGATGAGGTCACGAACCTTGCTATAAGCGCTGATAGCAGGGCTGGCGTAAACCTTGATGCCTTCTTTGCCGAGCAGGGCATTGGCATCATTGAAATAAGGAGCCAAACCTGCGGCGGTGAAGGTTGCGGTCTTCAGTGCTTCGGCGCTTGATGGAACAGGATTAAAGTAACCTGTGCCTGCGCTCCACTGCGTTGCGACTTCGGGTGTTGCCAGATACTTCAGGAACAACCAGCTTGCCAACTGCTTTTCAGGAGTCGATGGCATCATGATGATGCTGGGGACGAAGGCCTGAATGATTTCGTTACCTTCGGTGTGTGGGAAGGTCATGATTTTCCAATCGGCCTTGACACCGCTCTTATCGAAACCCGAAATGACGAAGGTGAAACCTGCGCTACTGGTCACGTAGAAGGGCACAACCGCGTTGTTGAAGTCGGTTTGTTCACCGAAACGTTCTGCCGGGATGTATGCGCAACCCTCTTTGTACAGGTCTTGATACAGTTTCAGCGTGCCCATAACTGCATCACTGTTGAAGTCAAAGGAGCCGTCGTGGTAGATGCTGCCACCCTGGCTGGCGACCCACGATTCAAAAGCGGAGGCATCGGTGGTGATGGGGAAACCCTGCATCTTAACACCATTGTCACCTGTGGCTTTTGAAGCGGCACAAGCCTGGGTCTTGAATTCATCAATGGTGGTGGGCGGTGCGTCAAATCCCAATGTGCTTAGCAGGGTTTGATTATAGGCAATCACCTGAGCTGATGACTGGTTCGGGAAAGCCAGAACCTTACCATCAACGGTATCGGCAGCGATCAAACTCTGGTTGATGTCAGGTGTAGCACCCAAGCCCCATTTCTCGCTGGTCATATAGGGTGTGAGATCAATTGCAGAGTTATCACGGGCATAGCTGGCGGCGTCGTTAGCGTAACCAGCGACCAGATTGGGCAGCTCGCCGGAGGTGATACCTGCGTTGACCAGCTTGCTTATATCGCTGTATGAACCTTGGAACGAAGCATCGACAGTAATACCCCATTCGTTGGTCTTGTTGAACTGGTCAACAATAGCCGCGATGGTTTTACCCTGTGCGCTGTCGTTTTGATATTGATTCCAATAGACAATGGATTGTCCTTTGGGATCAACCGATTCGACGGAGTCTTGTGCGCTGATGACACCTGCACTTAGCGCAAATACAAATAGGACACTCAATAACTTGAACAGTTTTCGCATTGTTTCTTTCTCCCGCTCTACTTACTTATTCGCCACTCCGGCGAAGCACCTCGCGCTGGTGGAATGGCATTCCAAGAAAACACCGCTGACGCGATGGAGGGCCTTAACCTTTTAATCCAGTCGTCGCAATTCCTTCGGTGAATTGCCGCTGGGTGAAGAAATACAAAATCAAAATCGGAATAATCATCAGGACGGACGCAGCCATTTGTAAATGGAGTTCGGTAGGCGCGTCGCTATTAACAAACTTGGTGAGTCCAACGGCGACCGGTCGCCATTCGTCGGTTTGGGTGAGCAGCAGAGGCCACAGCAGCGAATTCCAAGAACCGATGAAGCCGAATGTAATGGCGGTCATAATGGGCGCAGTTGACAACGGAATGACTACTGACCGCAAAAAGCGGATGTGTCCCGCGCCGTCAATGCGCGCCGCATCCCACAAATCTTCGGGCAGTTGCATGAAGAACTGGCGCAGCAAGAAAATGGTGAAGGGTACTGCCATAAAGGGAATGGTCAACGAAGGCCAGTTATTGACCCAAGGAATACCGAGTAAATTATCGCTCAAGCGTCCCAACCAGATAACTGTCAAATAATTCGGAATAAAACGGGCTACTTCAGGGATCATGATGGTTGCTAACATCATGGTAAACAAAACATTCCGTCCGACGAATCGCATCCGCGCGAAAGCATACGCCGCCGGAATACAAACCAGAAGTTGTCCGGTTAGGGTAATAGCGGTCAATCGGGTGCTGTTCCACATGAATTGACCGAAATTCGCGCGTTGGAAAGCTTCAGGATAATTGGAAAATAATGGTTGAGTGGGGATGAGATAACCAAAGGTCACTTCGGTGAGACTCATCAAAGACGCACTGACCATCCACAAAAACGGGAAGATCATCAGTAGGACACCGAAGATTAAGATGATGTAGATGAAGACTTTGCCCCAATCGATCGTTTTTTTCGGTCGGGTGACGGTGTTTCCAATGTGGTTGACGGACATAGTGGTTTCAGCCATAGAACACCTTGCTGCCCATGATGCGGTTTTGGAAGATTGTCAGCAGTAAGATGACAGCGAACAACACAAAAGCCATTGCTGAGCCGTATCCTAAGTTTGGATCAGTATTTTGAACAACCCTGAAGATATAAACGCCCATTGTATCCACCGAGCTTTGGGAGGCAGGCGTTCGCATAATCCAGATTTGGGTGAAGGCCTGGAAGGTGCCGATCACCGCGATGAGTGATAGGAAGAATGTGGTTGGGGAAAGCAGCGGCAGCGTGATGTGCCGGAAAAGTATCCAATTGGATGCGCCGTCAATCCGTGCCACTTCATAGAGTTCAGGCGGTACATTACCTAATCCCGCTAAAAAGACAACCGCATCGTAACCGATGTATGTCCATGTGGTGTAGAGCATAATGACGATGAGCGCCAAACTTGGCCCACCGAGAATTTGTGGGAACTGCGGGCCGAAGAGCAGGTTAAAGATGCCGGTTGGTTCAAGCAGCCATTTTTGTGCGGGAATACCGAACGCGCCGAGTACTTGATTGATGAGTGATGCGGGGCGGTAGGAGAAAATCAAGCCGAAGACGATGGATGTAGCAACAAAGGGCATGATGTAGGGCATGAAGTATACGATGCGGAAGAAGGCTTTGCCTTTGATGTCTTGAAAGAGCAAATAGGCCAGCCCCAAACCGATTGCCAGTTGAAATGGTACTGTACCCGCCGCGAACAACACCGTAATGCCGAACCCTTTGAGCACGCCCGGATCGGCGTTGGTCAGTGTTTGCGGAAGCTGTACCGCTAAGGCATAACCGCCAACGACCAGCAGGACAACGGCTAAAACACCAATGCCGAAACGACGATCATCGTGCTGTTTGAGTGATCGCTGCCAGACCATATAGGCAGCAATAATCAGGCCGATGCCGGCACTGATGAAAATGATTTGTGACCAAATAGGCAGTGATTCACCTTTAGCTTGAGCAGCCGCTACTGCTGCTTGAATCTCGTTAATAGTCAATTGCATGGTCAGCGCACTGATAGCAACTGCGAGGGCAAAACCAGTGGCTTGTATGAGATAGGTGAAACGGTTTTCCGAGTGAACGCGCCACCACCAGATAAGACTTAAGGTAATGGCGATGATGGCTACCAGTAAGAAAGGGTTGCCTGCCTCAACGGCTTCAGGGAATTGGAAGCTGGCAGCAAGTTGGCCTGTAAATAAACCGGGTACACGTTCTTGACCGCGTATACGCTGCGGAATATTGAGAATGATAGGCAGTAATACGGCAATCCAGTTAATCAACAGTACGATTGTGATGCCGTTAGCGATGCCGGGGATGAGCGCGGATAGAGCCGATAGCCGTTCATTTTTCTGCTGCCAGAGTTTCCATAAAAGGAATAAGCCGTAGCCCAAGATGCCTAAAGCCACCCAGAAAAAGACGACATAAGCGAGATGATCCAGCGCCTGAACATAATTGTTCAGACCGAGATAATCGCCGGGGAAACGTCGCCAGCGGTAGAGGCTGACAAAGAACGCAAAGCCGACCGGAAATATGCCGAACACAAAGAGTAGAATGAGCGCGGGCGCGAGAAAAGCATAGGCCATCAAGTTTTCGCGCAAGATGCGTTGACGGCGGCCTTGTTGGCGAATGGGTGGAACGGGTACAGCCATCACAGAAACCTTTTCGGCATCGTTTGTCGTGGAGCGTCGCGTTTCTTCTCCGTATAAATGATTAACCAACATGGAGAAGTAAAAATCGGGTGGATGCTGACAATGTGAATTGTAAGGATGCTTGCCCTGAAACGCAAGCAAACCGGGAAAGGTTGGCTATACCTTGTTCCTTTCTTAAACATCCTTAATCTTTTCATAATCATTGGTCACGAATACCGGGATTCTGCTATACTTTCCAACATGAGCGAACAAGAATTTGATGACATCAATGAATCGGTGAGTGAGATTTATCTGGCGGACAAGATACCACCTGACCATATTGGTGTTTTGATTGTCGGGGTAGTCTTCATGGTTATCGGCTGGCTGGGGTTGTTCCAACTGGTGACGACCACCTTGCCGCGCGTCGGCCAGCGTTGGATATTTTTCCTGCTTTTACAAATCGCGGTGACGGGAACCGTTCTGCCTTTCATCCGCTACCTTAACGTGCGCTTTACACCGATCAGCGCCGAACTGCCACCGGGTGGGGTGATCGTGCGCCAGAGCATCTGGTTCGGGTTGTTTGTGGTGACCTGTACATGGTTACAAATCCCGCGTGTCTTGAACCTGCCGATGGCCTTCCTTGTGGCATTGGTGTTCATTGTGATCGAAGTTTTTCTGCGTTCTCGTGAAATCCGCAACGAACGTGCCGAGTAAAACGTATGAATGCCCTTCAGTTTAATAGCTTGCCGGTCGCGATTGTCCTGTGGCTTATCGTCTATTTGGCTGATTATTATCTGACGATTTACGGGCGGCGTTTGTGGCTGAAAAATGCCAAAGATTATCTGGTCTTCGCGGGCAGCTACGAACTCAACCCCTATTATCAAAAAGATGTTGATGCCAACCGTTTATTCAGCCGGCGATTTATCTTCATGCTGGTTTACGGTGTGGTGTGGATGCTGGTGATGTGGGGCGCGACCCAATACATGAATATTCCACAGGTGTTTCCGGCGGCGATGGGGTTCTTGCTGCTGGTAGAAGTGGTCATTCTTTCCAGCCATGTCCAGAATATTCGATTGTTCAAAGCGGCAGCGGTAACTGATGCGATACAAGGGCAAATAGCTTATGCCCGTTGGGTGAGCATGGACGGTACGGCATGGAAATTCGGTTATTGGGGACTCGTATTCCTGATGTTTGCGATCGTGATGGGCAACTGGTTTTTTGCGGGTGGCGCGGTGGCCTGCCTGTATTATTTCTTGCGCTACCGTCGATACAGTATGCGGATGCGCCAACAAGCTAAACCGACTATCGCTTAATTTACTGTACCTTATATTGGCGCAGGCGGCTGGTGTTAAAGATGCATGGGGTGCCACCTCCTGCCGCTTCTCCCTGATAGGAATTAACGGTCAGGAAACCGGAGCTATCTGGCAGCCAGATTATATCAACTGCGGGGAGTTCCCCGCTGGTTTTGAAATCGAGTCCCTTTAATTTCTTGCCCGTGTTCAAACATTCGGTGACTAAATGGGATGGTTCATTCATCAGAATCGACGGGCTGGAAGCGCCTGTTTCGAGATTGGTGACGATTAAACCCGCGTCGTACTGTCCACCGACATAACCCACTGCGAAGCGACTATCAGGGCTGACCATATTCAGGGAAGATGGTACTTCATAGCTTTTCAACAATTTGCCATCAGCCAAGTCGTAAATACTCAGGATAGAATGCATATCATTTGCGTCATCAAGATTTTTGGCTGTAGAGATGTAGAAGCGCTGATTATCCTGTGAAAAATAAGGACTTGAGTAATCTGTGGAGATTTCAGAAGGGATAGTCAGGCTTTCTTTGCCCGTTTGTAAGTCGATGATATGAAAGGCGTTTGCATCTTTAATGACGGCAAGCGTGTGATTCTGGTTGTAAGTGGTCGTTTCCGCGTAGCCTGCAAAGTCAGGAAGAAGCGTTTGGATCATGTCATTGGTCAGGATTTTCAAATCCGTTTGACCGGGTTGATCTCCATTTAGAGAAAGTCGCAGATTGAGCGCGTCATAGGTGTCGGTGTCGTTATAGCGGACATCGATCACACCGTCGGGTGTGAAAGCTAAGGGCCTCGTATCGGAATAAATCCACTTGTCCGTTAGTGGTGAAAGCACATCAAGGTAATTTTTCTCATCGGCTTTGACAGGCGTTCCATCGGCCACATTAAAACCCTGCAAGGTGAACTTACGTAGAAAACAGTTATGCATGAGCACCCACAAAACGGTTTGATCAGGGGACAGGGTGGCGGTCACGGGGCAATTGAAGCCGATGTTATATTCAGCAGTGAGGCTGGGTTCGGGGGCGGATTGAGCAGTAGCAACCCGTAATGAGCATATTAGCATCAGTGCAGAAATGATCATCAAAGATAAAAGGCGAGTGGGTTTTGGATGTACCATAAAATTACATATCCTCGTTCGATAATATACTAGACAGCATACACGAGGATTGCATTTTGTGCAGATTTCCCGCTGAAATGGCGGGCGGGACGCTCAGCTATCTCCGCTGAATCGACATTATTGGTAGGCGGCTGGCTTGGCTGATGCCGCTGAAATGGCGCAAGTGCAGCGGAATGTTCGCGTGTATCCGCCGCCGTGCAGTTTTGGTGCTGTTGCAGCGGGTGTGTGGGAGCAATCCGCCGAACGTGCAAAGCGAAATGCAAATATGTTTAACCACAGAGGCACAGAGGCACAGAGAATACAGAGAGAAATACCAATCTATTTGAACCGCCAAGTCGCCAAGAAATACAAAGAAAAGGTAAGTACAGCGTAGCACAAAATGAGGCGTAATGGGTTACCAAAATGTAACTGTTTCTCGACCAATTTACTAACCATTTTGAGGGAGGATTTAGATAGTAGAGGTTACTTGATGGTTGGGGAATGGTTTGTGCTAAAAGTTGATGCCACAGAGGTCGTTCATAAATAACTGGTCATTTAACTTTTTTGCCCTAACGTCGGGCAATCAGTGGTTTTCTTCCGGTTGATACTATCGCTTTATTTGTAAAATCGGGCTTTAGGAAATTCCTGCCGGGGTACTGACGAAGTGAAAAGACTTTTGTTCTTCTGGATATTTTTAGTTTTCGCCGGGACTATCATTTTCTTCATTTCCGTTTTTCTCACAAGAGTAATACCTATAGATGGTTCACAACTTCTGTTTCATAGTTATCTAAGCGGCGGAGATAATGGCGGTGATCTCTATTTATATGATGTGGAGCATCAATTTCAGTTTCGAATTACTCCTTCGGAGCGTCGGATTACCGAAAGCAAAGCTGTCATGTCGCCGGATCATCATTATATTGCTCTCAGCGAACATTCTGGAACTATGGGTATTTGGGGACTTATGGAATGGGGGCAAACTAATTCTACTAAGGATGCATTGCCTCTTCTTTGGAATAACAGTGTCACCTATTGGGGAAAGGCTGCTTGGTCACCAAAGATTACAAATGGAGTTTTGCATCTGGCATTTAGTACGAATCAAGCGCCAGATATTGATTTTCATGATTGGCGCTACAGCAATATTTGGGTCGTAGATGTGCCTATAAAGAAATGGCAACCAAGTGATGTGCTGCCTGCAAGTCCCAGCAATATGATTCCGCCGCTTGGACAGGCGATTATGGCAACGCAGCATCGTTTGACAGGTATGAACGCGAATGATGGTGATATGGCTTGGTCACCTGATGGCCGTCAAATGGCTTTTATCAGTGATCGGGATGGAAGTCTCGATATTTACCTTGTGGATACAGATGGTGTTGATAAGAATGTTCGTCGGGTTACCCGTTCTGTAACTGTCGAATCATCCCCTTCGTGGTCACCGGACGGTCAATGGTTGGTATTCGCTGCTAAACAGGATACCCATTCTCAGCTTTATATTATTAGTGCCAGTGGTGGAGAACGTCGACAACTTACATCAGATTTATTTGAGAATACACAGCCTTCATGGTCGCCCGATGGCCGCTATATCGTTTATCTCGCTGATGATTTCATCACACTTATTCGACCAGATGGTAGTGATATGCAGCAGTTATTTATGGGAGGTGATCCGGCTTGGATGCCATAACTGACACTATTGCTTGAATATTATTTGACACGTTTTATGCCTAGCGGTATGATTTGCGGCGGTCGCGGAAGCGACTCCCAATGAAGCTTGGGTTATACCGCTGCGGTTGATAGCTTCTACCCTTCATCTTTACGTTGGGTAGAGGCTTTTTTGTTGTAAGGGGTCTTTGGATATGCGGGTATATTGGGGAACTGGATTGGGTGATGCTACTAATCGTTTGCAAGAAAATTGGATTTTGGAAAGTCCATTGCTTCAATTCATAAAAAGGGTCGTATCTGTGGATACGACCCTTTTTGTATTTTATGCTACCGGAATGATAGTCTTTGTCCTAGTTTAAGAAGCTATTTACAAAGTCGAGGACATTTTGTCTGTCCATACGGAAGACGCCGCCTGTACCTGCACAGTTACCATTGATGCCGAAGGATGTTACACCGGCTATCACGTTCGAGTCGCCCAAGAAATTGGGGCCGCCGGAGTCGCCAAAGCAAGTGCCACCAGTGGAGTGATTATTCGAGAGTAGGAGTGAAAAATCACCTGTAAAACCGGGAACATTAATTTGGAGCAGGTGCGGATGCGCTACCATACGGATTTTTTGTGATACGACAAATACCGGATTGATTTGTTGAAGACCGTAGCCAACCGAAGTAAAGCTTACATCTTGCAACCCACGTTTGGTTTTTAGCTTGTCAAGCTGATTGACTGTTGGTAGTACACCATATTGATTTTGAGGTAAAACAATACCGGGTGCTTTTAGAATAACTACACCAACATCATGTACAACAAACGAACCAGTTTCATACAATGGATGTGCAGCCCACGAGACTGCCTCAACGCTATTCGGACCAGAAAATGGATAATTATTGTTTCCAGTTTGGACGTTTGATTCGGTGAAGACGCGCATACCCGTGAATGGTGCCTCAGGGAAAGCGTTAGTGCAATGTCCGGCAGTTAAAACTACAGTTGGCGATAACAAGGTTGCACTGCAACGAAAAGCGGGTTGCCCACCGACTTCCATAAGCAGAAGTACAACCGCTGGATGACCGTTCCCATCCAGTTCGCCATCGGTGATTGCGGCTGCGCTGCCCATAGTTAGTAATAGAAGGGCAACTGTGGACATAAGAGCAAAAAGTTTGAGACTATTACGTTTAAACATATTTTCCTTACCTTCTCAAATATTAATTAAATATCACACCACAAAATGACTTGTTTTCTGAAATACACTGTAACATATTATGGAGTAAGCAACAAGAATTTCGACATGTTTGACTCGTTTTATAGCTAGCGGTATGATTTGCGGTGGTCGCGGAAGCGACTCCCAATGAAGCTTGGGTTATACCGCTGCGGTTGATAGCTTCTACCCTTCGTCTTTACGTTGGGTAGAGGCTTTTTTGTTGTAAAGGGAATCAATATATGTGGTCACGGATTGGTGCTGATGAGCATCGGGCGTTCGGGATGATTCTGGTGAAGTGGATTGTGTTAGGAAGCATTGTTGGTGTGCTTTCGGGTACGGCATCTGCGATTTTCTTGGTGACATTGAATTGGGCAACGGCGGTACGGGTGGCTAATCCTTATCTGCTGTTTTTGCTGCCGGTGGCGGGTTTGGTCATCGGTTGGAGCTATTATCGCATCGGCGGAACAGCGGTGCGTGGGAACAACTTGGTCATCGAACAGGTGCATCTGAACAAAGAACCGATTCCGCTGCGGATGGCCCCGATGGTGCTGATCGGAACGGTGCTAACCCATCTGTTTGGTGGCTCGGCGGGACGCGAGGGTACGGCGATCCAGATGGGCAGCAGCTTGGCAGATTGGTTGAGCCGCGTGCTGCGAATAGAAGGTGAAGATCGGCGTTTGCTGGTGATGGCGGGAATCAGCGGTGGATTTGGTTCGGTGTTCGGTACGCCGATTGCTGGATTTGTGTTCGCGCTGGAAGCACCTGCGATGGGACGCATCCGCTACGAGGGCGTAATCCCGTGTTTGACGGCAGCGTTGGTGGGAGACTTGGTGACAAGGGCGTGGGGCGTGTCGCATTCGCATTATCCGGCACTGGCAGAGATTGGCATTAATCCGTTGCTGCTGCTGGCGGTGGTCATTGCTGGTGTCGGATTTGGTTGGGTGGCGCTGTTGTTTGTCGAGTTGGTGGAGTGGATAAAACATGTCAGCCGTAAGTTTATTGGTTATCCACCACTGCGGTTAGCGGCGGGTGCCTTGGTGGTGATCGCGATGACGTTGGTGTTAGGTAAACAAGATTATTTAGGGCTCAGTTTGCCGCTGATTCAGAACACAATGAACGGTATGGGAGTCGAGCCGCTGGCGTTCTTGTTGAAAGTGATTTTCACGGCGGTGACGTTGGGCGTAGGATTTGTAGGCGGTGAGGTTACGCCGCTGTTTGTGATGGGCGCGACTGCCGGATACAGTTTTGGGCTGCTGTTAGGTGTTGACCCGGCATTTTTGGCGGCGGTTGGCTTCGTGGCGGTATTCGCTGGTGCGACCAATACACCCTTAGCTTGCACTATCATGGCAGTGGAGTTATTTGGCGGGGGCAGTATCTTATACGTGGGATTAGGCTGTTTTGTGGCTTATATGGCATCGGGGCATCGCGGCATTTACAGCACACAACGTATCGCCACACCGAAAACGTCAACGGGTGTGCTGCCGGATGAGAGCCTTGAAGCGCTGGCTAAACGCCGTGCGGGTGGTGAATAATTAAGCTGACTGTGGAAAAATAAGTTTCACGTCCACAATCTTATTTCCGAGAACAGGTGATACAAAGGTGTCTTCAGCGCCATAGACTCCTTGCTGAATGAACACACCATCAACCCAGTTGTAGACTTCGATAAAGGCTTCGATGCGGCTGATGAACCAATACTCGCGCACACCATGTTTTTGATAGAGTCGAAATTTTTGTCCTCGATCTTTACGTTCGGTTCCGGGTGACAATACTTCGATGATTAAGTCGTGCGCACCGTACCAGTATTTGCCGTCTACTTCAATACATCGGCTGTTTTCGGCAACCCAAAAGATGTCGGGTTGAACGACATTCAACTCATCAAAATGAACATCGGTAGGCGCAGTGAAAACCTCACCATTGGGAATAAGGGATTCGACAACATGTGAACTGCGACGAACAAGGCGTTGATGGTCGTTGACAGGTGCAGGACTCACTTCATCTTCTCCGTACACAATGAGTTGACCATCGAGCAGTTCAGTTCGCTGATTGGTTTCGGACATTTGTAAGTATTCGGATGCGGTCATGCGTGTTTTGATGTGGTGAACCATTGTGCTTCCTCTATTTCATTACTTTTATTATGACATATATCCTACTGGCTCGCACGAATTCGCCTATGGTTAAAGTTTTCATACTTTGTAAAGACCTTTTTCCCATAAGCATTTAGAACAAGATGAGGTATTGTCTATCCATAGTCACCCGACTATTCCTCTATTGTTCATCAACGAGTACAAATTGTATGTCACGAATGAAACTTAAAGCTCAATATAAAACCATTTTGCTGTTGCTAGGATTGTTAGCGACGGGGATGGTTATACCTGTCGGAGCGCAGGATGCTCCTCCGCCGCCGGTTGTGCGTTTGGAAGTGAATCCGCCAACCGCGAAGGTGGGTGATACCGTGACGGTTGCCGTGCGACTGGAAAATGTGACTGAGCTTTATGGTTTACAGGTGACCTGCCAAGTTGATCCTTCAGTCGTGGCGGGACTAACCCGCGTTGAGGGTGATGTTTTCACCAGCGCGAACGGCTTTTATGTCGACCAAGGGATGAAGCCGGATGGTAAATGGTTGATCGCCGCCACACGTTTGCAACCGAATCCGGTTTTCAATGGTAGTGGAACAGCTTTTACCTTCCAATACACGTTGCAAAGTGCGGTGAATGCGACGCTCACTTGTACGGCGCTGGGTGTAGACAGCAAAAGTATGCCGCTGCCTTTGACTTTGGTGAATGGTACGCCGATGATTCATGTTACGGTTGAACCGACGGCTGCCATACCGACTGAAGTTATCCCGACCGTCGAACCGCCAACTGCAACTGAAGTCGCTCCAACTGAGATTGTGCCGACCGAAATTCCAACTGAAGTTGTACCAACGGCTGAAGCAACCGCAGTCGTAGGAACAAACAGCACTATTCAAGGCGTGATTGTGAACCAGTTTGCATCGGATAGCAGCGGTTTAGCAGTGCAGTTGACCACGAATGGCAGCCTTGTACAGCAAATCGTGACTGATGTGGCTGGGGTATTCTCGTTCGTGGATGTGCCAGCGGGCAGTTATGTGCTGCTGGTAAGCGCACCGGAACATCTGGCACTGGTTTATAACGTTACTGTGACAGGTGATGGTGCGGCTGTTGACCTTGGCACACAAACTTTTGTAACGGGCGATACCGATGGCAACCAGACCATTGATCTGGCTGATGCCGTGTTGATTAGTGCCAACTTCGACTCGGCTGTGCCGCCCGCGCCGGAAGGTGCTGACTTGAACCATGATGGTCAAGTTAATGTGAGCGATCTGGTGCTGATCGGCGCGAATTTTGGGCTAATCGGGCCGATTCAAGTGAAATAGATCGCCAAGAATAATTTGGTCTTGTCGTAGGGAAAAGGCATGCCTTTTCCCTACACTCAACTCCATTGCCTTACTCTTCATTTCTCCAAGCTATTGATGTCCCATAAGCGGATGGTGTAATCATCCGAACCTGAGGCGAGTAGATTGCTTTGGGGCGACCAAGCCAATACATCGACTTGTTCAGTGTGACCTTCGAGCGTGGTTATCAGTTTGCCATCCGGCTGCTGAAGATAAAGTTTGTTGTTATCGGCTGAAGCAAGATAGCGGCTGTCCGGCGCCCAAGCTAATGTTTGTTCCCCTTTGACGTAATTCTTAAGCGTGAATTTGCTGCCATCAAAACTCCATAAGTTTTTCCCGCCAGCTAACCATTTGCCATCGGGCGACCACTGCATGACATCGACGTTACTCTGGCTTTGAAGTTGGGCGAGTTCCTGACCATCGATACCATATACCCAAATTAAGCCACTTTCATTGCCTATTGCCCAATTGTGACTATCGGGCGACCATGCAAAACCCCAAGCGGGCGGGCAATGCTCACAACTTTTGTGGCTGAAAACCAGCGCTCCATCGGCTCGCCACTCGGTATAATCGGTTGCCCCACCAACCAGAAATTGTCCGTCCGGTGACCACGCTAGATTGTAAAATTTACCGCCGCTGAATTGAGTCGTCATGGTATTGATCAGCTTGCCATTTGTATCCCACAATTGGACGGTATTTTGTGTGGGTGAAGCCACCAAGCCAGATGCCAGTATTTTGCCGTCCGGTGACCACGCCAGCGCAAATACAATCCCTTTTTGAAGATCAATTGTTTGCATCAGTGTTCCATCAGATTCCCAGAGTTTGATGGTTTGATCGTGCGAACCTGTGGCGAGGATTTGACCATCGGGTGACCATGCTAATGCCGAGACGGGTTGACTATGTCCTGAGAGTATCGCCAGTTCCTGACCGTTGGACTTCCACAAACGAACGCTGTTATCAGTTGAATCGAACCATCCGGCGCTGGATGCCAGAGTATTGCCATCGGGTGACCATGCGAGTTGGGTAACTGCGCTGGTATGACCTTCGAGTGTAACGGAAGGCACTTGCGGCATCGTTGGCGTTTGTAGGTTACTGGGATGGGCTGCGGCGAAATTCAATGCTAATGTTGCTAGGCCGCTGATCAATACTATTTTCAAAAAGATGTGTTTCATCGTTGTACCTCAACATGACTGTATTCATCAGGTATACACCTGTCCATTGCAAGCGGTTCCATTTTACGAAGTGGTGGCTTTGCGTTATCTTCTGCTTTCTACACAAAAGGATTTAGTTTAAGGGAAATCATATGCGTTCTGATCTTGATCGATTGATGACTGAACGAGACTTACAGGCCATTGTGGTGGCGGGTGGCGAGTTCCAGAATACCTACCGCGCTTATCTTTCCAACGGTATTGATTCGCATGGTGGCATCACCATCAAGAAAAAGGGCAGCGCTCCGATATTAATCGTCAGTGTGATGGAGATCGAGGAAGCAGCCAAAAGTGGTTTGCAGGTGATGACCTACGACGACTTCCAATGGGATGAGATTGTCGCCAAGGCCGAAGGCGATCAGAACAAAATGCAGGTTGGCTTGTGGGGTAATATTTTTAAGAAGCTGGCGATTCCAGAAGGCAAGATTGGTATTTATGGAACGGGCGAGATTGGCGCATGGGTCGAACGGTCACGGTTGTTAACCAGCGCTTTTCCACAGTATCAACTGGTCGGTGAAATCGGCAAGACTATTTTTGACGAAGCCTTTTTGACCAAAGATGCTGACGAAATCAAGGTCATCCTTGAGGTTGCCGCCAAAACTAGCGCTACCTTACAGGCAACTTGGGATTTTATCGGTAGTCGTCGTGCCGAGGGCGATACGGTGGTCAAGGAAGATGGCACACCGTTGACGATTGGTGATGTGAAGCGCTTTGTACGGCGCGATCTGCTTGACCGTGAACTGGAAGATACCGATATGATTTTCGCTCAGGGGCGGGATGGCGGTTTCCCTCACAGTCGTGGTGAGGCATCAATGGCGCTCAAGTTAGGGCAGCCGATTGTATTTGATCTGTTCCCAAGACAACTTGGCGGTGGTTATTATCATGACTCAACTCGCACTTGGTCAATTGGATATGCGACCGATGAAGTTAAAGCGATTTATGACCAAGTGATGCAAGCCTTCAAAATTGCGGTTGATACCTATGCCGAACCGGGGCAGCCAACCCACACATTACAGGATGCAGTGCTGGATTATTTCGAGGCCAATGGACATCCTACCCGCCGCAGCCATCCGGGCAGCAGCATCGGTTACTCGCACAGCTTGGGACACGGTGTTGGTTTGAATATCCATGAACGTCCGTCCATTAGCCACCGCGAACCGGATGATATTTTCCAGCAGGGTAATTTCATCACCATTGAGCCGGGTCTGTATTATCCCGATAAAGGTATCGGTATGCGGATTGAGGACTCGTTCATCATAGATGATGCGGGTAAACTGATTCCCATAACTGATTTCCACAAAGAATTGGTGCTGCCTCTAAAGGGTTGATTTCGCAGTTGGTAAAATATTTTAAAATAGGAGATTGACATTCACTTTGTCGTGGCGTTAATCTCTTATTCATTATCAACTTGGATTTAGAAGTAAAGGCTAAATAAAAGAGAACTGATCGTCCGAGCTAACGCGGTTTTTAGTATGATGAGTAAAGACTGAAGAATTGCAAGGAATATAAACGATACATGCCTCCTTCTGATGAAATAAATCCACGAAAGTCGTCGTCAAGCAATTCGACCGATAGCATCATTGTGGGCGGTGGTGAAATGGGCACATTGATGCGAGCCTTGGATTGGTCAAAAACGCCGATTGGATTGCCTGAACAATGGCCCCAAAGTTTGCGTACCGCCCTTAGTATCATGCTTAATGCGTATTTCGGCATGTATATTGCTTGGGGAAAGGATTACATACAGTTCTATAACGATGGATACCGGCCTATTCTTGGCTCGACCAAACATCCGGCTGCTCTTGGGCTGAGTACTGAAGAAACCTTTGCGGAAAGCTGGCATATTATTGGCCCGATGTTTGATGGTGTGATGGAAGGTAAGGCTATCGCGTCTGAAGAATGGATGCTGCCATTGGACCGTCATCGCTATTTAGAAGAATGTTTTTTCAACTACTCTTATAGTCCGATACGTGAGGAAGGGGGCGGGATAGGGGGTGTCCTAGTGGTCGTGACGGAAACGACAGATCGCGTTTTGAGCGAACGCCGTTTGCGTACACTGCGGGATTTAGCCTTTCGT
>JBBSBM010000097.1:0-29190 GCA_038251275.1 Aggregatilineales bacterium | reverse complement strand
GTCGAGATTCATCGCACTGACCAAAGATGGATGCCCCGCTCGCCTGCCATGGTCGCTGGTTTGACTGACCATCTCTGGTCTATTCGTGAGATCTTAACTTCTGTCCCTATTCCTACCAACAGCCTCTAGGGAGACTACCCATGATTACACCTTTTGAAAATCTTGAATATTATTATAAGAAATAATATTCGTTCAATCTGATAAAAATATTCTCTATTTCTTTTTCAGTGTATACGTTTTTTTCGCTAGGAAGCTATAGATTTATTCAGCGACAGTGCTGGGCAAAAGCAATTGCGCCTGATCGTCTTTGGGTGGAAGTTGGATTGTACCGTTGACATCGGTGATGAGCAGGTTGCTCTGGTGGAGATTGAGAACGAGGTAGGCATTATGCGGGATGGAGAGGGTAAATTTGGCACGGGATACTTTACCGAGGAGCAGCTTGCGTTTGGCGACAATATAAACACCGTCCGCATTTTGATCAGTGGCGATTCGCCATCCGAAGGCGACTTGCAACTGAACAAACACATCGACTTTAGGTAACGCCCACCGGACGATTCGGACTTCGGCCTGTTCAGCACGGAGATATACTGTTGTGGCGCCGTTCACGGGAAAGGTATAGGTCTGTGATTGGCGGGTGAAGTCAGCAACGGTGGAAGCGGCGTTGACCACTCGCCAAAGGGTGTTGAGGTGTTTGGTCATGTGCGAGTCGTTTCCTGTTTAATCAGATGCATTACGGTTGAGAAGCGATTTGAGTAAGGTTCGGAGCTGCATGGCACCGCTGCTGCCTAAGGTGGCGGCATATTCGGATTGTATCTCGGCAATGATGTTGTAGGCATCAGCCAAGAAGGTGGTATTTGACTGGACCATTTTGATCATTACGGCGCGTTTGTCACCGGGATCAGGGGATCGTTCGACGTAACCCTGTTTCTCTAACTCGCGCACGAGGTCGCCCATTGATTGCTTGGTCATGCCGGCACGGTCAGCGAGGGTGACGATGCGCGTGCCTTCGGGATCAATGTAAGAGAGGATGGTGAGGTGGGTGGCCGTCAGTTGGGTATAGCCACGGGCATGCAATTTTTCGGCACAGCGGGATTGGAAGTCACGCAAGGCGAGTTGAAGCAGACGACCGATATTATCGTCATAACCTTCGGGCGCTTGCGATGCCGGTTCAATTTTTTCAGACATTCCACGTAACCTATTGACAAGATAGACAGCTTACCTTATTATATTGGTAAGTCAGGCTGATCAATTTTAGAACTCCGTTTAGTATACCGCAAATCGTGTTTCGAATTTGAAAGGAATATCATGACTCAAGCCACATCAAAGCTGATGGTTGGAATGCCTGCGCCTACTTTCCAGACGGTTGATCTGTTTGACCAGCCGATTAATTTGGCTGATTATCAAGGGCGCTGGCTGCTGCTGTCGTTTTACCGTTTTTCGGCCTGTGCGCTTTGCAATCTGCGCGTACACCAGTTAATTACACAATATCCTGAATACAACCCACGCGGGTTGGATATGTTGGCGGTGTTTGAATCGCCAAAGGCTAACTTGCTCCAATATGTGGGCAAGCAGGATGCGCCGTTCCCGATTGTGGGTGATCCCGAAGCACGGCTTTACGATTTATATGGTGTCGAAAGTTCAGAGGAAAAGGTCAAAGCGACGATGGCTGATGGTGGTACCATGGATCGTGTAAAGGCAGCGGCTGCCGCTGGCTTCGCACTCACTAAGGAAGAGGGCAGCAACTTCAACCGGATGCCTGCCGATTTCCTGATTGATCCGGAAGGGACACTTCGTGAGGTGTTTTACAGCGAGATCGTCGGGCAGCATCTTAATCTTGAGATTGTTGATGGCTATTTAAAGTCTCAGATTACTACCCCGTAAGATAACTACTCCTCAACACCGAACTTGTAATAGACGACGTATTTGGAGAAGCGGGCGGAAAGAATTCCGCCCCTACAGGAAAAACGGCACATTACCTTAAAAAGTGTTTCTGTCTAATCCCGTTCACAGGAGAGGATACGTTTCCTGTCAGTTGACGTTAGTCTTCCACTTGATATACTCTACAAATATTGAAATCCTTGAATAGCGTATCGTTGCTACTTTGCTTCTCCTGCATAAAGGTTTCAATATATCAATTCCATTTACTGCTAATCAGCGATTACAATAATCAATATAGGATATTTTTACGTACATTCATTTATCCTTATGTTTTTGTTATTTCTTCTAGTGGTTATACTCTGAAGTATGCGAAATAGACTTTCTTTTCAACTTGCTAAAGATGATCTTCGTCTTATAGAAGACGCTATCCATCATGCGCCACAGCCCGAACTGCGACAGCGGGCGCTGGCAATTCGAACCCTGCATCTCGGTTATAGTGTTGATGAGACGGCTGAAATCTCGGATGTTACACCAACGGTTATTCGTCGCTGGCGGCGGGCCTGGTGCAAAGGTGGTTTGTTCGCGTTGAGTGATGCTGCATCGCTTTCCAGTCATCCCGATACGTTTCTAGCACGTCTGACAGCGTTACAAAAGGCGAGCCTTGACTTGGCGACGGCCTCATCTATTGATGATCTCTGTTGTCAAGCGATTGAAAAGGGTTTGGCGCATTTGGGTTATGATCGGTTGGGCATCTTTTTTTTGACCGAGCATCCCAACCAATTTATGCCGTCTTTTGGTACGGGTGAGGATGGAAAACTGCGTGACGAGCGGCAAGTGGAACCGGTCGAGTGGCATGATACTGATGATATTCATACGGCATTGGAACGGCAGCAAGACCTGATTATTCGGTTTGAGTGTCCACTATATTCTGATGAAGGTATCATCGTCGGTCACGGTTGGAATGTGATGGCGGCTTTGTGGGACGGTAAAGAAATCATCGGGTTTCTGGCGGCGGATAACCTGATTAACCGCAAGCCATTGACGGATGCTGATATTCAAATTCTGCGCCTTTACGGATTAACACTAGGCAGTTTGTGCAGCGTCAAGCGCGCATCGGAAGCCTTGCTCAAAGAACGGAATATGCTGCTGGCGGTGATGGGCAGCACGCTGGATTTGATTTACGTCAAAGATACCCAGTCTCGTGTGATTATGACCAACACGATATCGATTCAAAAAACAGATCGAGCGGCTACGGAACAGGACATGATTGGCCTGACCGATTTTGATTATCTGCCACAGCATCTGGCTCAACGCTTTTATGACGAGGAACAACATCTGATACGGACAGGTATCCCCATTCTTAACCGGGAAGAGCCGGGTTATGATCGGCAGGGTAACGTTGTTACTTATTTAACTACCAAAGTTCCGCTACGCGATTCTCAGGGGGGGGTTATTGGGTTGGTTGGTGTCAGTCGGGATATCACTGATCTCAAGCTGACTGAGGAACAAAACTTACGGCTGATGCTGGAGACTGAACGGGTTGAGTTAATCCAACAATTGGTTAGCAACATTTCGCATGACCTCAAAACTCCACTCTCGATCATTAAAACCAGTCTCTACCTATTGGAACGGCTGGATGATCCCGTTCGCCAAAAAGATAAACTGCATACCATTAAAGAGCAGGCTGAACGACTGGAAAAACTCATTCAGGATGTGTTGACCGTTTCGCGGCTGGATCAAACGACTCAACCGATACATGAAGCGGTTGATATGACGGTTCTCATTCAGAGTGTGGCGGCTAATTTGCGCCCACGCGCTGACGCCAAACGTCTGGCGGTGAAGCTGGATTTAGCAACCCTTTTACCCACGGTGTTGGGAAACGAAGGGGATTTGTGGCGCATGGTGGCAAATTTGGTCGAAAACGCAATCAACTACACACCGAGCAGTGGGCAAATCACGATTGAAGCACGATTTCAGGCGACGGGTGTGGTGACGATTGTCCGGGATACGGGCATTGGTATAGCAAAAGACCAACTTCCTTATGTTTTTGAGCGCTTTTATCGGGCTGATTTGGCGCGTTCTATGCAGAATGGCGGCACGGGATTGGGTTTGTCGATTGTCAAGCTGATCGCTGAACAGCACGGCGGAAACGTGAAAGTTGAAAGCACATTCGGGCAAGGAACGTGCTTTCAAGTGTGGCTTCCATGCGAGTAAGTTTAGACTTCGTGACCGACCACAGCGGCAATCTGGCGATTACGCATACCCTCTGGCAGATTCCGAAACACTGTATCACGCAGCCAGCAGGCCAGCGGATTCGACCACTGCCCGACCTGACCGATGCGGCGGGATTGGGTGACAATGCCGTTGGCGCGCGCCAACCGTTTGGCTTGATATTGGGCTAAGGCTGCGCTGATGTCGTGAGTGGTTTTGACTGCATCCCCCAAGACAACCGCATCTTCCATCGCCTGACACGCGCCTTGTCCCAAATTGGGAGTCATGGCGTGGGCAGCATCACCGAGTAAGGCTACTCGCCCATCAACCCAATTGGTGAGCGGTTCGATGTCGCAAATATCGTTGTGGAGGATGACCGACTCATCGGTGGCATTGATTAAATCGGATATGGGATGATGCCAGTTGCCAAAGTGTTTGATCAGATAGGCTTTGTGACCTTCGGATGGCGTGGGCATATTCTCAGGCGCGTTGAGTACGGCGAACCAGTAAACCCGTCCGTTATTGACAGGAGCAAGGCCGAAACGTGCGCCATGCCCCCAACTTTCCCCCCAATAAGTGGCATCAGGCGGATAGTCAAAATTGGCGATGGCACGCCACGCAGTGTAACCTGCATAGCGTGGTGGGGTCGAATTGCCGAGCATTTGGGTACGCACGGCTGATTTGATGCCATCCGAGCCAATGAGTAAATCGGCTGTATCGCGATGACCATTTTCGAAGATGGCGGTTACCTGCTGATCGTCCTGTTGATAATGCTTGAGGCGGGTGGCAATGTGCATAGGGATACCCTGTGCGGCCTCAGTCAACATGGCGAGAAGTTCGGCACGATGAGCAATGATGATCGGTGCGCCAAATTCACGCTTGATGAAATCAGTTGAAGCCGCTGAAATGATCTTGCCACGCCAATCGTGAATGCCACCATCAGCTTGAGGGATGCTGATCTGACTGAGGGCTGCGCCGAGTCCGAGTTTTTCTAAGGCTTTGGTGGCGTTAGGCCACAAGGATAATCCCGCGCCGACTTCTTTAATGGCAGAGGCTTGTTCGTAGATGACGACTTCTAATCCGGCGTTGCGTAGGGCGATGGCAGCGCTGAGGCCGCCGATGCCCGCACCGATAATCATGGCTTTCATGGTTTGACGATTTCCTTACGTGCGGTCAGGATGAGATATAAGAGCTGCGAGACATTCCATGCGTCATCATCACCACGATGGTGGCGACCCTCCATTGTTATCCCCATGTGTTCGATGGCCTGCGCCATGCTGACATCGTGACGGATGCTCATTATCAAGGTAAACAAGGTCTTGATATTCAGATGCGAGGGGCTAAAAGGATATTTGATGCCCCGATCTGCACACTGTTTTTCGAACTGCTGACGATCATAATCACCGTAACTGGCCCAGACACGCTGTCGGGTTTTGAACTCTTTCTCAAGGATGGCGCAGGCATCCGCAAAGGGCATCCCTTTATCCACATCTTCCTGCGTGAGCGAGGTCAGCTCGGTACAAAACGGGCTGACGGTTGAGCGCTCCGGCTTGACCATAAGGCTGCGCCTTTCGAGTCGTTCACCTGTGGACGGCTTGAGACGGCAAATACCAATCTCGATGATTTCGTTTTCTTGCCCCGGCGGTGCGTGGCGTTCCCAACAGGTACATTCAATATCAATGACAATTATTTGGTCGTAGTGACGGGTCAAAGTTGTCTCGGTTATTCAAGTGATTAGCTAATCTTTATAGGAAGATTGTAACAGAGGTTGAGGAAATTATTAAACGCTTTTAGATGGAGATTTTAGTCAGTCGTTTGGCGGAAATGATTCAGAAACTGCAAAAACCGCAGTTGCAAAAATGGGTTTGCCAGCGGATGTGAGCGAGTAAATTGCCGATTATGCGGAAGATGCTGCAAATGCGGCAGATTCGGAACGTTGTTTTTGTGAAGATGCGGCGGCGATGGCGGCGGCATTGACAGTGGCAGCGAGTGAAATGATGCTGTTGTTGCAGTTGAGAATCGGTCGATTTTGTCACATTTGTAACGATTGGTGATTGTTAAGGTGCGCGGAGAACCCCCTCCTCAATCCTCCCCCGCAGGCGAGGGAGGAAGCCAATCATTTCCCCTATCCATCATAATATTCGATATGGGGAGCCAATGGGTTACATTTTGGAAGAACATTTTGTAACTCTTTCGAGCGGTTGGCGCTAACCATTTTGAGAGAGTGGGATTGTTAAGTGGGTTGGAGGATGGTTGGGATTTGGTAGAGCAGGTTTGTGAATTTAAACGTTGGAAATAATAACTGTATCTTTATAGCATTTTAGAACGTTCACAATAATGCTTAACAAAAATGTGAAATAACATTCAAAGTATCCATATCCCATAACAAGTACCCTTTTGTATCACTATTTGTCAAAAGATACTTTCCATCATCTGAAAAATTAAAATTATAAAAGCTTGCTTCGCTGGTGTCGATTACGGTATCCGTAACCAACGAAAAATTGGCGAGATTCCACACCCTTACCTTAGTTGTCGTGTTGGAATCAGAAGCCATTCCAACACTTAGAAGGGTATTGTTTCGAAAATAGAAATACGATCCGGTTATATCAGTAAATGTATGCACTACTTTTCCAGTAGCAACTTCAACCAATATATCTGCCCCAGTACCGTCTCCCATCAAGACAAATTTGCTATCCAGTGAAAATTGTAATCCATAAGCCCAGTCACGCGGAGGAAAAACAAAATGCGTGATGTTGGGATTCTGGATTGATGTCATGATCAATCCATTTTTTTGATCATCGGTTGAAACCCACTTACTATCTGGAGAAAAGTGTGGAACGATTACAACAGGAAAGTTATGTAATCGCCTTCCTTCCCATATATTCCACAAGTCCCAAGTAGTCTGATTTTTATCGTAATTTGGGATCACCAAAATATGGTTTCCGTCAGGGGATAAAATCGCTCGTGTCACTCCCGGAAAGCTACGAATTAATTTTTGTGATGCAATTTCCCAAAGTTGTACACCGTCGCTGTCTCCACTCACTAAAATATGTTCACTATCGGGTAGAAAGATAGCTTTTGTGTAAGTATACATTCGCTTCGGGCGAGGAAATATTCCGATTTGAGCGAATGTCGTACTATCCCAGACAATCGCTCTATCCAGGTCGCTGATTAAAAAGTATTTTCCATTCGGTGAAAATGCAATGCTAGTTATTTCAGAAGCAGATGCTTCTTCATTTCTATAGCTCCAAATCTTCTTTCCATTTTCAATGTCCCATAACCAAACTGCGTGTATTTTTTCTGGTACAGCAAGCAACTTTTTCCCATCTGGTGATAAGGCTAAATCGAGAATAAACGTTTTTGACAAACAATTCGATGCTTGAGGTGTTTGAACTGTTCTTAAATCATATTTGGCGTTCGCTATTCCAATAGCATGAGCCAATATGATTAGAACAATTATGACGCTGAGTTGAAAATGGGTTCGCATTTTGATTTGTCCATAAGCCATCGACAACGATATTTTACACCAAGCCGAATTGAAGGGCGGGGTTATTTTCGCGTTCGACTTCGTCGAGATTGCAGACGGCGAGTTGCCCATGTTCGTAGAGATATTCGACATGTGCGCCGACTTCCTCTAAGGCCAGCAGCACATCGTATCCGTGAATGTCGGGATACATGTGTTTGGAAATCTCGCTGATGGTGGTGGGTTTGCCAGCGGCTTTGATGGCATCGGTGACACGGTCAAGTTTGCGCTGGTGGCTGGCGCGAATGCCGTTGATGCGTTCGTAAACATCGGTGACAGGTTCTTCATGTCCACCGAGCGAGAGGCGAATGCCATCCAAGCGGGCGACTTTTTGCAGCGATTCGAGGTAATGCCCAAGTCCGGTGTAGCGGGTGATGCTTTCCGGTGATTGATGGGGCGTGGTGCGGGCGAGGATATGATCGGCAGCCAGCAGTACATCACCGATGCGGATGCAGACCTGACCGGGGCAGTGTCCGGGTGTGTGGATGAAGGTCATGCCGTCGATGGCGGTTTCTTCGGTGAGGTTGATGCTGACCTTGACCGAGTTGACATGCTTCTTGGAGAAGCCGTACATCTCGATGACTTTGGGTAATAAGGAGTCGCTCACGCCTGCCCGTTCCAGATAGACACGGAGGTCTTTGGTGGCGACGATAACCCGTTCTTCGTAGCTGGTGAGGATGCGGCGGTCAATTTCGTGGACACCGACTTCCGCGCCGGTTTGTTCGACCATGAAAGCCACGCCACCGAAGTGGTCAATGTGTCCGTGCGAGATGAGGATGCGCTGGATGTCCTTTTCGGTGATGGGTTCGTTGAAGTCGGTTTTGAGGGCGCGGATTCCGGCTAAGACCTGCTCGTTGCTGTTGCCGTAACCTGATCCGGTATCGACGAGCGTGGGGACACCTGCGCCGAGGAGGACATAGAAATAGACGATGAAGTTGGGGAAGGCTTCCGCCGGAATGCGATAAATACGAACGCCGGTATTCGACTCGAAACGCTCAATCGCGGGTAGGGACATAGGAAATCAATCCTTCATGCAATACAGTTTTACCACGAAGCCACAAAGAAAATAAGAAATACAGTTAGGTTGAAACCGAAGAAGGATTTATTCAGCTTTTGGAAAATCGTCGGCAACTTTTCTTGGAGGAAACATTGACTGCACAATATCGCCACTTGGAAATCGCAGCACACTTATAACCATGAAGCTATTTCTATAGGCTGCCTGATTTCCAACTAAGTAATAAATGTCACGGTTTTGATCACCAAATCCAGCATTTTGCCAAACTTGGTCTTTTTTTTCGGGACTTTTACGAAACCATTCGTAGAATCCCCACTCCAGTATTTGTTGATCGTGTTTTTTATTAGGATCTTCGCCTTCTGGACATGTATAGGTTGTGCGTGGCTCATAAGGGAAATCGCGTTTTACTTGCACATCATCAAGTTCAGTAAAACCGGGAAGACCAGCTTGCCATGTTTCTGAATATTTGGCGTTTTCAACGAAGTAAGTTTTTAGTACATGAGGTTTGATAATGCCTAAACTACGTTTTTGATCATTAATATATGGAACTGAAGTGTCTCGTAAATTTCCAATTAGATTTCTACGAGTAGTACGATCTTCCAATTTACCCACAATCTCGATTTTTTCAGATAGCTTTTCCCATTCTTGTTTTGAACCAACGATTTTCCAACTTTCATATCTCGAATCACGCTCGTTACGCTCGACTTCAACACGAATTATGTCCCATTGTTTACAGGGCATATCATAACGTGTCGGATACAAACGAATAAACCCTTGCTTCTCCGACCATCCAGCAAGACACACTGTTACACGCCCATCTTTCATAGGTTCCGGACAGGCGCGTCCAAGAATAGTCAAATCATCGAGTAGCATATATTAACTTTTCACTATCTGTAGGTAATTTTTGCCCTGAGGTGAATATTTCTCTGTTAACGAATACTCCGATCAATTCAAACTTGAGCACCCATATTTTTTGACCTAGACTGTCTTTACCATGTATTTGTTGCCAAGTGTTAAAAAATTCCTGCCTATTATTGAAACCCTCGGCTTTGGCATTCGCACTACTAATTCTGGAAACACATTCAGAATTAATTTGTGTGATTTTTATACGCGCTATTTCTGATTTTCCACGCCCTGTTTGGACAGCATAAGTTTGACCAACTTTCCATTTCACTCGTCCATTGCTGACTACAGATATTATCTGATTGTGTCGAGCGCGAACTGCAATTTCGTTTGTACCAATTACCCGACGAGTTTGTGTTTTCTTTTCGTCTAAAATGGATTGCCATGTGTATTGGAATATCATTATCTTGCACTCAATTTTATCGAATAGATTGTGACAAATAATACGTCACTTTGTGCTTACTTACAAGTAAAATTTAAGAACACACGTTCTTTTTAATCCGCTGGGACGAGAGGGACTTCGGTTTTTCCCCACCAACGAATTTCGATTGTGCCGCTGAGGATTAGCCCTAGCAATACAAACACCGTGCCAATGATGTCGGTTACGCGGATGTGTTCGCCTAAGACGATGGACGCCTGTAAATAGCCAAAAATCGGTGTGAGGAACATCCACATATTGGCACGAACAGGGTCTTTTTTCAGCAGGAAGAACCAGAGGATGAGCGCGATAATCGAAATCATGATGACCGACCAGCTTAATCCGATGACCAGATGCGGCGTGACAGGGGGAAGCGTCGGTCCATTGAGGGCGGCGGCGAAAGGCAGCAAGAAGATGCCACCGAGCGCAATCTGCCAGCCGTTGAGAATTCGTCCAGACAGTTCGACTTTTGCCCATTTGAAGTAGACGCTGCCAAAGGCATAAGTCACAACCCCGATAATCGCCATGATGATACCCACAGTGGTGGCTTGGCTATTGATGATGGAAGGCGCGGTGGCGATGATGAGTCCGCCAAAGCTGACGATCATACCGAGCCATTCTTGACGCGAGACTTTGCGTCCAAGCCAGAACATAGAGAAGACGGCAACTAAAAAGGGATTACAAGCGATGAATAAGTTAAGCATGCCAGCAGGAATCTGCTGCACTGCCAGCCAGCACATGCTGAGGTAAATGGTGCTGTTGGTGAGGGCGAGGACAACAATGTGCTTCCAATCGGATCGTTTAGGACGCGGGTTATTCCGTTGAATGCCATAGTTAATGGTGAGCATGATCAGGGCGGCAAAGAAAAAACGCGCTTCCAAGATAGTGAGGGGCTGCGAACCTTGAAAGCCGAACTTGGCGGCTATCGGGCCGGATGCCCACAGAAACGCAAACAGTAAGCCGATGGCAGTATCCATATACATTCTCCAGTGGGCTGAGGTCGTGATTAAAGCCCATCGTAACGGTTCTGATGGAGAGCGCATATACCCATCATAGACTGTTTAGACCAGTGATAAATCGCAGGGATATGATTGGGTAAACGGACAATCAACAACGTTTCTATCCACTACCTTTAAGATAAACTCATATCATCAAATATAGAGCCGTTTATGACTAGAAAGGCTTTCACTTGTTTCGATTACTAGCTCCTTTTATGCTCGCGCTGACTTTCGCTTGTTTCGGGCTGACGAGTTTGATGACCCCACCTGCTGCATCATCATTGAATGAGGGGGTTATTGTCTTTAGCCGATTCGATGGAAATATTTATCTGTTTGATGTGGCGCAGAAGCGGGAGACACAAATAACCCACTTTGACAACAGCGAGTGGTCACCGGATATGCAATATGCAAGTGCGCCATCATTCTCGCCCGATGGGAAGCAAATCGCATTTATTTTGGGTGAGAGGATTGATGATGCTTTTGTATGTGGAGAGATTCATATTATGGATGTGGATGGGAGCCATATCCGAACACTCAGTAAGAAAGCAATTACTGGACTACCCGTGTCTTGGTCGCCGGATGGCAAGTCTATCCTATACAATCATGAGTGTATTTCTTCAGGAACGCTTGCAAGTGTTGATATGAATACAGGTGAGATTACGCTCATGTATCTCACTGGTTTGCAATCGCCTCAGTTCGCGGTCTGGTCACCGGATGGCAAATGGATTGCTTATGTCAATTCGTCGCCTGATACTGATTATGGCGATATTAGTATTTTCAATCCAAGTACGGACGATCCACCGATTACTTTTAGATCTCCCGGCAATAACTACTATCCATCGTGGTCACCGGATGGCAAACAGATCGTCTTTTTTGGAGGCGAGGAGACCAGAGGTAATTTGTATATTGTCGATGTTGAAACACAAAAAATCCGACAGTTAACTCACGATAAGGGTGTTCTCAATACTGAACCGCGCTGGTCACCGGATGGCAAATGGATTGCTTTCTACTCAGGTAATTATTACGGTGGCAACATGGATATTATTGATATTGAGGGTAATAACCGTTCTTTATTGGTCAAGGGTGTCGAACACCTTTCTTGGATGCCTCAGTAGCCTCAACGAGCCCCAAAAAGAGCTTTTAAAACTGAAATCAGCAGCATCGCCCCCCAATTATTGGGGGGCTGTTCGATTACAAATAAGCCTATGATTTGACTGTTTGACCAAAAATGCAAAATCGGTCAAAAGGTCAAAAATTAAGGTTGTCTCTATGCCAAATGCTTCATTTCCTTACATCAAAAGGGCGGGTGATCCGCAGAATTCGGCGATTGTATTTTTGCACGGCGGTGGATTGAGCAGTCATCAATGGCAGCCGCAGTTTGAGGCGTTGTCCGACAGCTTTTACTGCGTCGCGCCGGATTTACCGGAGCAAGGTCAAAGTGACAGCCTCAAACCGTTTACGCTGACGGATGCCGCGCGGCGGGTGATCGAACTCATTCGGACTTTGCCAAGCGGTAAGGCGCATGTGGTCGGTTTGTCGTTGGGTGGCGCGGTGGCACTGGAAGTTGTGAGGACAGCGCCGGAGGTGGTTGATCATTTGATTTTGAGCGGCACAGCGGCTGGCTTAGGCAAATGGATGGGCTGGCTGACAATGACCAGTGCAGGCATGTACCGCTGGTTCAAACCGGAAACGCTGCTGAACATGACCTATAAGCAGTTCAATATTCCAGAGGTTTATCGCGCGAGTTTGCGAGGAGATTTGCTCAAGAGTTTTGACGTGGATTTCACGCGGCACTTCACCGAGGCGTTGATGCAAGTTCAACTGCCAGTACAAGCCAAAGCGCTGATCGTGGTTGGTGAGCATGAAACGGTGGTCGCAAAAGGTGCAGCACGCAAATTAGCGACTCAAATAAAAGGCGCACGGGGAGTCATCGCGCCGAATGTTGGGCATGTGTGGAATTTGGAAGCAGCGGAGATGTTTAACCGTATGGTACGCGCATTTGTGACGGATGTGCCACTGCCATCCGAACTGAAAGCATTGTAGTCATTAGCCGAGTTTATGTGAAATCGGGTGTTCGGAACCCACCCCAACCCTCCATCGCTTGCGATAGAGGGAGTTAAACAGGGTATTTTCAGAGCGGAGGATATTTTGGCAGACACTAATACAAATCTTGAACGGCAGCAGCGCATTTTGGACGCAGCGGCCAAATTGATTGCTCATTATGGATATGACAAAACAACCGTGAGCGATATTGCGGAAGAAGCAGGCATTTCGAAAGGCGCGGTTTATCTGCATTACAAGGGCAAAGAAGAGTTGTTTGATGCCTTGATTATGTACGAAGGCGAAAAAATGCTGGACGTTATGATGGAACGGATTGAGGCTGATCCCGATGCAGGTTCGATCTTTGCGCTGTACCAATACTCAATGGTGGCGGCCTACAGCAGTCCTTTGATACTGGCACTGATGCGCGGTGATACCAAGGTGATCGGTGATATGGCACGACGAATGAAAGGCAAACCTTTTTATAGTGACAGCAGTTTCATCCAGCACGAGTTGGTGGTGCAGTTACAAGCAGCCAATGTCATCCGACAGGATTTAGATCCACGCATGGTTGGGTATGTGATGTCACTCGTCAAAAGTGGATTCTTGATGGTGAACGATTTTTTGCCCGTAGAGGACATACCGCCATTAGATGAGGCCGGTAAGGCGATTGGTCAACTGTTGGAGCGCGGATTAGCACCGGAAGGTGGCGGCGATAAAAAGGCTGGTAAGGCCGCCCTCGAAAACATCCTGCATATGTTGCGGGAGATGATGACGAAATATAAGGAGGTAAGCTGATGAAAATCATGATTATGACAGCCGGAACGCGGGGAGATGTCCAACCTTATCTGGCGCTGGCGATGCGGTTGCAAAGTGCAGGTTACAGCGTGCGGCTGGGTGCGCCGATGAACTTTGACTCGTTTGTGAGCAGTCACGGTATCGAGTTTGCGCCACTGCGCGCCGATTATTTTCAATTGATGGATTCACCGGAAGGGCAAGCGCTGAAATCCGGCAATCCGGTGCGGATGATGAGCCAGATGCGAAAGACGGTTTTCCCAATGATCCGTCGGTTGATGGATGATACATGGGAAGCATCACAGGATGCGGATGCCATTATATTCCATCCGAAATTGTTTCATGCGCCCCATATTGCTGAGAAGCTCGGCGTTCCGGTTATGGCAGCTTCACCACTGCCGATCTTGACACCGACCGGAGCATTCCCTGCGCCGGGTGTCACCAGCCGCAATCTAGGGCCAATGCTCAACCGTATGACCTACAAAGCGATTGATATGAGCACCAGCATGTTCAATGGTATGGTCAAGGACTGGCGGCGGGATGTGCTGGGCTTGCCGGAAAAGTCGACTGTTGTAAAAGGTAACACGATCAACGGTCAATCTATTCCGGTGCTGTACTGCTACAGCGAGGCGGTAGTGCCGTCTCCGCATGATTGGGACTCATCGCCACATGTGACGGGATATTGGTGGTTGGATGACCAGCGCGACTGGCAGCCGCCCGCCGATTTACAAGCTTTTCTGGATGCCGGAGAAGCGCCCGTGTATGTGGGATTTGGCAGCATGATTGCCGAGTCACCGGAAACGACGACCAAGATCGTAATCGATGCGCTGCAACGCTCAGGCCAACGCGGGATTATTGCCAGCGGTTGGGGTGGTCTGCGTCCAGCGGATTTGCCGTCGAATATTTTTCTGCTTAAGGAAGCACCGCATGAATGGTTGTTCCCACGGATGAGCGCGGTGGTGCATCATGGTGGCGCGGGTACAGTGGCGGCGGGGCTGCGGGCGGGCAAGCCAACGGTTATTTGTCCGTTTATTGCTGACCAACCGTTCTGGGGCAATCAAGTGGCGAAGTTAGGCGTGGGTACTGCACCCATTCCGCAGAAGCAACTAACGGCAGAAAAGTTGGCGGCGGCTATTCGCACCGCTGCGACTGATCCGATGATGCGACAGAAAGCGGCAGCATTGGGTGAGCAATTAAAGCGAGAAGATGGCACGGGCAATGCGCTGAAGGTGCTTGAAGAGATCGTGCAGCCTGCACTTGAACTTGCCTGACCACCCACAGTCAAGAGGGTTGTGTCCCCCAATTATTGGGGGATACGAATTTATTTAGATAAGCCTAATATTAATTTTAGGCTATTTGTAGAGTGTGTAGTAAATCTGAATCGAGGGGGCATGATGAATTCAAATACACCTGTTATCAGGACTGAAAATCTAAGTAAGTTCTATTATAAGAACCGAACCGAAAAGATTGCAGCACTAAAAGACTTGAACCTGACCGTTCAAGCGGGTGAAATCTTCGGTTATTTGGGGCCGAACGGTGCTGGCAAAACGACGACTATTCGTTTGCTGCTTGATTTGATACGGCCTTCAAGCGGAAAAGCGTCTATTTTTGGTCAAGACGCGCAGCAAAACAGCGTCGAACTGCATAAGCGCATTGGATTTCTGCCGGGTGAGCTAAACCTGTGGAAAAATCTGACGGGCGCACAGGTGGCAGATTATATCGGGCGGATACGTGGCGGATTGGACAGCCAGTATCTGCGGTCATTGACCGACCGCTTGCAGCTTGACCTGAGCATTCGTATCCGCAGCTATTCGACGGGTAATAAGCGGAAACTCGGTCTGGTACTGGCGATGATGAACAAGCCGGATTTGTTGATACTGGATGAGCCGACCAGCGGACTTGACCCATTGATGCAGCAAATCTTTAACGAACTGATGCTCGAAGCACAAAAGCAGGGACAAACGGTGTTCTTGTCGTCGCATATGCTGGGTGAAGTACAGGCTATTTGTGATCGTGTAGGCATCCTCCGCAACGGTGAGTTGAAGGCTGTAGAGCGCGTGTCTAACCTGACACATGCCAATTTCCGTTGGGTGACGGTGCGGCTGCGAGAGCCTATGTCGGTTGCTGAACTGAGCCATGTGGCAGGTGTCAGTGAGGTCAATGCTGTTGACAGTGGCATCAAGCTGCGCTTGAGCGGGGATTTTGATCCGCTGCTGCGCGCACTAGCACCTTATTATGTGCAGAATATGGAAGTTGCCGAGCCGACCCTCGAAGAGATATTCCTGTCGTTTTACAACGGCAGCGTGAATGCAGAAAAGGAGCGTGTATCATGACCGGAGTTGTCTTTCTTGAAACCCTGCGCCGTGGTTGGCGCGGGATGATTTATTGGGGTATCGGCTTTGGTTTGTACGGCCTGATGATTATGATGGTGGTGCAAGATGCCAATATGCTCAAACAATATGGCGAGATTTCCAAGACGCTGCCACCTGCTTTGCTGCAATTGTTTGGTGGCGATGCGACTTCACTGGCGACACCTGAAGGTTTCTTGGCGTATGGATTCTTCGGCTATCTGCTGCTGATCTTCGCAGTGTACGCGATTTTATCCGGCTTGAATATCACGGCTAATGATGAAGACTCGGGCATTATGGATGTGGTGTTAAGTTTGCCGCTTGCCCGTTGGCGGGTGGTGCTGGAGAAGTTTCTGGCTTACAGCTTGATGATCATCGGCATTGTCGTCATTTCTTATATCGGATTGTTAGTCGGTATGCGGTTCTCTGCCCTACAGGTTGACGGCAGTCGATTGCTACAGGCAACGGTCAATATTATTCCAGCCACGTTGTTGATTTTGGGTTTCACTACATTAGTCGGCGCTGTCTTCCGCAGTAAAGGAACAGCCACAGCGGTCGCTGCCTTCTTCGTGGTCGGCAGTTATGTCGTCAACTTTTTGGGTATAGCTGCCAGCGGCACAATCTTGGATAAGGTCAAAGGGTTATCGTTCTTTAATTACTATGATCATCAAGGTGTTATCCTTCATGGATTATCGGTCGGTAATGTGGTATTGCTGCTGGTCGTGACGGTGATTTGTGCGGGCGCGGCTATCTGGAGTTTCCAACGGCGTGATGTAGGGATTTAGGCGATACTTAACGGAACGATCTGTTCACTATCTTTAATGGGGAATAATCATGCCTTGGTCAATTTTTAATGAAACGCTGCGCCGCAATTGGCGAGGCATGATTTATTGGGGCATCGGGCTGGGTTTGTTGGGGTTTCTGATTATGATTATCATCCCCAACTTAGACTTTCTTAAACAGTTTGAAAATTTCCTCAATACTATGCCCGGAATTATCAAGGCGTTGGGTATGGATGACGCCGCGCAGATGGCGACCCCGGAGGGATTCATTAGTGCTGGATATTTTGGACGGGTGCTTTTAATCCTTGCCGTGTATACAGTGCTGGCGGGTCTGAATATCACCGTCAATGAGGAAGACGCGGGTATTATGGATGTGCTGTTGAGCTTACCCGTGCCCCGTTGGCGTATCGTGCTGGAAAAATTTGCGGTCTATGCATTGATGCTCGTGGGAATTGTGGCGCTTGGATTTTTGGGACTGTTTCTCGGTGGTATTTCATCAGCCATTCAATTGGATACTCAAAAGTTGATTATCAGCAACATTAATGTACTACCCAGCGCATTGTTGATGCTGGCATTCACGACGTTTGTAGGGACGCTGTTTCGCCGTAAAAATCTAGCAGCGGCTGTAGCAGCCTTCTTTATCATGGTGAGTTACGTGTTGGATTTGGTGGGCGGCCTCGCCAGTGTATCTCCGATTGCACGGCTGCGTTCGATCTCGTTTTTTGCCTACTACGATAATGCTCATGTCATGCAAAATGGGTTAAACGTTGGCGGCGTTATGCTGCTGCTGGGACTCACGGTTATTCTTGTGGTCGCCAGTATTTGGGTATTCCAACGGCGTGATGTAGGAATCTAAATGGTAGGTTACCTTCCTCTCATATGAAGCAAGAGAGAATGATGAGTCTTTCTCTCTTGCTCCGCTCAGTTCACTATACTTCTGTTACTCTGATCGTTCACTTTAGAACGGTCGGTTGCGACGGTGGTTAAGAGCGCGATGCCAGTATATTCTCTTGGAACACCAAACTTGATTGTCATTACCGGACGACCTGCTTCAGGAAAAACAACGCTGGCACATGCCCTCGCAAAGGCAGTTCGATGTCCAGTTATATCCCGCGACGAAATCAAAGAGGGACTTGTCAACACGATCAAAATCAGCGACATGCCAGCGACAAATGACCTAAATAGGTCTGTTTACACGATATTCTTTGAAACGGTTGCGTTCTTACTTGATAAAGGCATTACGCTTATTTGCGAAGCTGCTTTTCAACATCATTTGTGGGTTCCTGAACTGGAATCATTGAAAAAAGTTGCGCGGATACACTTAATAATTTGTTCGATTAATGCACAATTGGCGGCCTCGCGTTTCACTGAACGAGGTCTAGCAGACATCGACAGAGCACAATTCCATGATGATTGGGCTTCAAAAACTTCAAAAGAAGGCGTTGAATATCTGAGTAAACGCTACGAACCACCACAATTAGATGTTCCGACACTTAAGGTTGATACTTCAGATGGATACCAGCCAACGTTTGAAGAAATCATCGCATTCGCCGTAAATTGCTAATTCAGCATCGCGTAAACTTACTTCATTATGAAACAATTGCAAACCGTTGGCGCATTGATCCGGCTGGGACGACCTCATTTTTTGGTAGGTGGGGTACTCCTCAATCTGCTGGGTGTTGCGATGTCGATTTACATGGGACACCCCATTAACTTTGCGGCACTGATTTGGGGGCAAATCGTCATTACTGCCACCCAACTCATGACGCATTACTGCAACGATTATTTTGATCTGGAAGCCGACCAACTCAACCAAACACCGACCAATTGGTCAGGTGGTAGTCGTGTGCTGCCAGAGGGAAAGATTAACCCTAAAGCGGCGTTGAATGTTGCGGTTGGGTTGGCTGTGATCGCCTTCGTTGGAAATGTAATCCTGAGTATCTTTGTTCGTCCGAGCCTGTTCACCTTCGGGATGCTTTTGAGTGTGCAAGCATTGGCATGGTTTTATAGTGCGCCACCAGTGCGGCTGCATTCACGCGGGATGGGTGAACTGACGACAACTCTTGTTGTAACGCTGATGACTCCCCTTACGGCTTATTATTTGCAGGTTGGCCGATTGGCATGGCTGCCGATTTTGGCGGTGATTCCGTTGTGCTGCTACCAATTTGCGATGCTGCTGTCGATTGAGTTCCCTGATGCGGAAGGGGATCGACGAGTGGGTAAAGGGACGTTGGTGGTACGGCTGGGTGCGCCGTTGGCAGCGCGGTTATATGCCACGCTATTGCTGTTAGGGTTGGGCATACTGCCTTTATTGCTGCTGGCTGGATTGCCGACGCTGGTTGCTGTGGCAGTTGCGGCAGTGTCGCCACTTTTAGGCGGGCAGTTGTGGCGTATCTGGCGCGGCGATTGGCATAATCCGCTGACGTGGAATCATCTGGGTTTCTACAGTATTGTGCTGCTAGTTGCCACATCGGCAGCCGAGTTATTGGCGTTCATTTTGTTGATTGGCGACTCGAAGTTGCTGTGATGTTGCATTCAATGGGTGAGCGCGACATTAAGAGCGATTGCCGTTGAACCCCAACATCAGTTACAGTGTACAATGTAGACCAATAGGGGTGAACATCGGGTTCGCCTCTCTTCATATACCTTGCCGTTGATGTGAATGGATGCCGCCCATGTCCAAACGCTTTCTACTTCTTGTAACCACCTTATTCTGTCTGTTAGCTGTTGTGCTGCCTGCTGCCGCACAAGACGCTCCGATCTCCGCAGCGGATTACATACCGGACAACTTTGCCGGTTTTATCACCATTAAAACGACTGATTTGAATCTGACCCTGCAAAGCTTGAACGAAGCGATTCGTTCGGCCAAGCTGTTGCAACCGCTGCGAGTCCATTCGCTGCTGAGTGATGTGCTGGGTTATTACGATTTCATTCCGTTTGGGACGTGGTTCGACCTCGAAAAACAGGATTTTCCGGGATTGGTCTCGCCATGGCTAGGGCAGGATATGGCTATCGGATACCGCAAATTTGATGCCGGGTTAAAGGCTGGCAATCCGGACATTCTGATGATTTTATCCAGCACCAATGTGTTGGATGCCAGCAGCCGCATTGAAAAAGTTCTCAAAGGGCAAGATTTACCCCAACGCGAAACCTACCGTGGTATTACTATTTATGAGGGTGATAAGGCCTCGTTTGCGATGACCGTGCCTGCGGTTTTCATTGGGCCGGTTGATTTGATTAAAGCGGCTTTGGATGTGCAAGCCGGAGCTGCATCTGCTATCACCGCTGACCCCACTTACCGGACGGTTCATGCTGCCCAACCGGCAGATACCTTTGTTTCGGCTTACGTCAGCGGCTCGTATATCATGCCAGCGGTCAACGGTTTGCTGAATGGCGATCCGTTTTCTGCGCCAGTCCTCAAAGCGTTCGGTGGTGCGCTGGGAATAGGACAAGAGCAATCGAATTTTAGCCAAATGCTGCTGAACGGTGGCTTTGATGCAGCGGAAGTTAATCTGATACGGGGTAAGGCTGGACAAACGATGACGGCTACAGCGATATTTCATCCAGCGCAGCCCACCGATTTGACGACGAAAGCGGTTGATCCCGTATTACTGCAAATGATGCCGCGTGAAGCGCTGCTGGTTCACAGTGGGACGGACTTCCGCGCTTTTGTGGGCGATGTGATTACCGCGCTGCCCGTCTCCAACTTCGCCAGCCAATTGATTGGCGGTCTGCCCTTCCTGACAGCAGGTTCATTCCAGAATGAATTTGTGACTGATCCCAAGGCTGATGATGTTAAATTAGCAGTGGCAAGTTACATCGATGCAATCAAACAAATCAACGGTGTTGATGTGCAAAAAGACTTGCTTGACCATCTCCAAGGGGATTATGCGATAGCGCTGCTGCCGCGCCCCAATTTCCGTCTGCCCGTTCTGAATGTGCCATTCGATTTCATTCTGGTGGGGCAAGTGGATGACGGCGTAAAAACGCAAGACAGTGTGGTTAAACTGCTGACGACCCTGTTCAATCTACAAAGCACTGACCAGCAAGCTGTAGGGGATTGGACATTTAAGACGATTGTATTGCGTCGGGACGCGGTTTTCCAAATTGGCTATCAACGGAACATGATACTGATCGCCACCAGTAATTCGGCGGCACAGGCTCTGGCTGCCGCGCGGGGTGATAACCGCCTCATCAACATGGATCGTTGGACGCAGTTCCCTGATACCGCGCGACCGGATTTCTATTTGGACGCATATGTGTTCTACAATACCTTTTTCCCGCAATACTTTTTGACGGGCGGATTTGTTGCGACCGCACAAGGTCGTGAACGGGTGATGCTCACCAGCCAAGCGCGTGATGACGGTATGTTCCAACTGAACCTGACTGCGACCGTGCCGCGTTAGTGTATACCCCCTCACCCCATAGCGCCTGCGTGAGTACACTCAGTCGGCGCTTACCCTCTCCCCCAAAACACAAGGGAGAGGGACTTTAAAGTGCGCTGCCAATAATATCATTTAGACTAAGTTGCTTAGGTTGCATGTATCGTTCACTTCCCTTAAACTCGACTGGTTGGTCTGAACACCGAGTGAGGGATAATGGATAATCGCATTCCTGAAGTTATTCAACCGATGCTGCAAGCCTATTTGGACTTGCTCAACCGTGATTTGTCGGAATTTGTCGAGGCGGTTTATCTACACGGTTCAATTGCGCTGGATGCCTTTGACGAGCAGCGCAGCGACATCGACGCGATTACGATTATCTCGCGTTTAGCCAGCAAGAGTGATCTACAAAAACTCGATTTACTGCACAAAACGCTTGTCAGCCAATACCCCCGCTGGTTATTGGAAGTCAGTTATCTACAAGCGGCAGATTTAGGGCAGCCCGAAAGTGCCATCAAACCCCACCCGACGTATCATGATAATGAACTCAATCCTGCCGGACACTTTGATGTTAGTGCGGTGACATGGTGGATGCTCAAAAACAAGGGGATCGCGGTGTTGGGTAGTGATCCGCAAAACCTGCCTTATACCGTCGATTTGCCTACGCTGATTGCGGACATGAAGCACAATATGAATACTTATTGGGCAAGCTTCACCTATCAACCTGCGCGGATGATTCGCTTGTTGGCGAATGATGGTGTGTCGTGGACGGTGTTAGGTGTGCTGCGGCAGTATTACACCTTTCGCGAAAATGACATCACCTCGAAGGTCGGCGCGGGGGAATATGGACTTAAGGTTCTGCCTATTGAGTGGCATAACCTGATTCAAGATGCGCTCGCCATCCGACAGGGACGACAGCCACAGCATTATAGTTCGCGGTTTACCCGTGCCTATGCGGTGGTGAGGTTTGTGAGATATATCATTGATGAGAGTAATGGGGTGGTACGACAATTCTGAAGCGCCCAACATGCTATAATCTCTCATAGAAAGAGGTGAAAATAATGACTGATTTAGTCCTTCATATCACCAATGAACAGCTTCAGCAGATCGAAGAAATAGCCCGTGAGCGTGGGTATAAAGCGCCGGATGATTACTTGCTTGCGCTTGTTGCAGCCGATGAAAAGCAACGCTTGTTGTCTGACTTGCGCCAAGGTATTCACGAAGCCATGACTGGTGATACTATTCCAGCGTCAAAGTTGTTAGAAGCCCTCGAAGATGAAGATTAGCAAATGACCAATGTCGAACTTGCTAAAAGTTTTATCCGACGTTTAAAGGAACTTCGCAAGAAGTATCCTCATATTACTGAGCAAGTGCAGCTATTGATCGGTGAATTGGAACAAGGGGAAACACCCGGCGACCAAATCCAAGGAACAGGTTATACCGCTTATAAAACACGACTGGCTAATCCAGATGCTGGCAAGGGGAAAAGTGGTGGTTATCGTGTGATTTATTATGTTCGTACTGCTGACAAAATTATTGCCATATTGATCTATTCAAAATCAGATCAGGTTGATGTTTCAACTGATGAAATTAAGTTATTAATCGAAGAATACCTCAATAGTCATCCCTAAAATATTTCATTTTCCTTCAACCACCTAATGTGTTACAGATAATTTCAACTACGCTTGCCCACGAACCAAACCACACTCACCACTAACCAGCCAACCACCGTCAAAATCAGGCCAATAATCAACGACATCGGGCGATAGACGAACTGCACGGTATGCGCTCCTGATGGTACGCAGATGGCACGTAAAGCTGTGAATGCCCGTGTAGTCGGCACGGATTGACCGTCAACAGTCGCTTGCCAACCGGGATAATATTGGTCGCTCAAAACGAGTACACCACCGTCGCCATCGGTTTGGATGGTGAGGTTAGTCGGGTGAAAGTCGCTGATGGTGGCGGTCGCGCTGTCGCTGGTTGGGCAGTCCATCGGGCTATCGACAATAGCGGTATCACGCAGCGACTCGACATCCTTCTTGATGGCATCGCGCACGGCATCGTCGTTGGGTTCGACGGTCACGCCTTTGGTGGCGAACCATGTGCGCGGGAAGGGATCAGTGCGCTTGTAATAGATGCCACCTTCAGCGATGCCGATCAACTGGAAATTGGTACGGTCATAAGGTGTTTTCGCCAGAATATATTTGACACCGAGCAAGGTGTACGCCGGATTCATCGGGTCGTGGAGATCACCGATTTTTTGCAGCTTGTCGAATGTTTCAATCGGCAGCGGATCATAGCCGATGACATGCTGAAGTTTTTCTACATAGCCACCGTTGTAAGGGCTGTCGTCGGGAATTTGTAGCACACGTGCATCAGCACCCGCCGGAATATTAACTGCCGCGCCTTCCCACAGGGCATCGCGCCAGCCATCTGTGTTATTGATCAGTTGCAGCGGAATGCGCCACGCGTCAATGATGACCACCAGCGCCAAAACCGGCAACGCCCATTTCATGATGTTGATATTGGTATGATGCGAGACGATTTCTTCGCCGTTTGTGAGTTTGGGGAGGTTGTCGTGTTCGGTCGTCCACATCCACAGCGCTGCCCATAATCCTGCTAAGACCACACCTGCTGCTGCCAGCGTTCCGGCGACCATCAAAGCGCGGGTTGGCATGGGTTCGACATGGCTTGCACTAGCATACCAACCAGAGAAAAATATCGACGCGCCGAACGCGATCAGCATAGAGAAGGGTATCCAGCGTTGCAAAACAGGACGTAGAAATTCTCGGCGTTCATCGAGGGTGCTGCGCTGTAAGGTACTGATGAACAGCGCCAACAGTCCGGCTAATCCAAACATGACAAAGAACAAGGCTCGTCCCGGTGCGCGGAAGAAGGAGAATCCCGGTATCCAGCGCACGACTACGGGCAGCAATGCCCCTTGTAAACCGACACTCATCAGCACACCCAAGACGATCAGACCGATGAAAAAGGTGTGCTCTTTACGCATGCGGCGGAAGGCTAAGGGTAGCGCTAACAGTGGCAGTAATCCGAGATAAGCGCTGAACTCTTCGTAGAAATCGCGTCCCCAATAATAGGTCGGCGCTTGGTTAGGATTGCCGAATAATCCCGGCAGCGCTAAGCCGAGGAATTGGGCAGGCGGGAGCGCAAACGAGTTGATGAATTCCAGATCGTTGTTATCACGGACAGAAAGGCGCGTCAGTTCGAGGGCGGGCAGCATCAATGCCGCGCCGAGGATGACACCCACAATACCAAGCAGCACGAGTTGACGGATGGCAACCCATGCGCCGCGTAATGTGTCTTCGGCGGTCATGATGTGGTAAATCAGCATGACGATAAGCGACAAGCCGAGGTAGAAAACCATCGGTGGATGTCCACCGAGGAGTGCCGCGCCGAGTGCCATACCTCCCGGTAAAACCGAGCGCCAAGTGCCGCGCGTTAAGGCATGTCGATAACCGGCGACAGCCCACGGTATCCAAGCCGCGACCATAATCAGCGTGTAATGTCCGGCATAGAAGCGCGTACCCATCCACTCACTCATGCCAAAAACGACACCCGCTAGCAATCCGGCGCTATATGTGCTTCCAAAGCTGCGCGATAAACGCGACATGCCCCAAGCTGCTAACCAAATGTGAAAAGCCAGCGCCAAACCCAAGCCGCGATCCGCGCCGATTAGCATGATTAACCATGTCGCCGGATAAAAGAGCGCCGAATGTGGATTGCCGATCAGCGGATGACCGATGAAGGTGTAGGGATTCCAGAGCGGCAGTTCACCGGCATGAACCATGTCATGGAGCATAGTCGTCAGCGGGTAGAACATCGCGCGGAAATCATTGGCAGCCAGCACCTGACCCAGCGGCGGTAAAATCGCCGGACGCAAAAACAAAATGGTCAACAACGCCAGCGCCAGCGGTACTAAATATGGTCGGCGTTCGAAAGCCTTTTCCACTACGACACCTCAATCTCACCAATCGTCACATATGGCTGCCCGTCGACAGGCAGCGCTTGATTATCGCCGTACCAGTAGACTTTGACCACTATGGAGTAATGTCCAGCGGGCAAATCGGCGGGTAGAGTCAGCGTGTGACGGTCAAAATAAAGCTCATCGACAGCCCATTGTGTGGTCGGTTTATCGGATGGCGACCCATTATGGTCAGCTCGAACCGCGCCTGTATTATCCAACAGGAATACGCCTACTGAATAATCGAGGGTGGGCTGCTTCAAAACTGACCACCACAAATCAATCGGCAGACGTTCACCCGCGTGAGTTTGCGTGGACGGCAGTGCATCTCGCAGTGTGAATAGATCGCCAAACTGGTGTGAGGTCACATCCAACTGTGGCTTTTCGTACAGCACCATCTTGATGACCGAGTCACCGAAGCGCTGACGATAATCTGCATTCACAGGTAGTTCACGGCGGATAACGGGCTTAAATCCAGATGCACCTGTATCCAATGCACTCATGATTTGCGGCGCTTGCAGCCACTGCACTACCCACACCCGACGGTGCGCCTCTAACTGGGGCATTAGCGCAGGCAGCAGGTCTTTATCGTGTGAGTAAATGTCGGCGCGGGTGATGGTCCGTATGATCTCGGCATCGGGGATTACCCGCCGCAGTTCATAGGCAAATGCGTTATCGTCCCAGCCTGTTTCCAGCACGATTAGATCTCCTGCTGCATAATCCTGTGCGACCGTACGGGCTGCTACGTCGCTGTCAATGCGTGGCTGAATGACCGTCGGCGTGGCTAATGTCACAAAGACCCATGCGCCAATTAAAATCCGTGAGGGTTTCAGACCTTCACCTACGGAAAAGGCTTCAATTCGGCTCCCTCCATAACCACAGACGACCGCCAACATGGGCACGAGGAATACCAGCGTTCGCCCTGAGAGCAAATTGAATTTGACGCTCAGACCGAACATGATAATGAGTAATCCAAGGCCACCCAGTATGATTACCCAGTGTAGGGGAGTGCCTTTTTGTCGCCACATTGACCAGATTGCTAGCGCACCTAATCCCAACAGCAGCGCCCATTGTGTGCCAAGGAGCAGTTCACCCAGCAAGGGAATGTTCGCCAATGTTGCAGCATAAGTTCCCGGCAAATTACCGATGCCACTGGTAAGGGTAGGAAATTGAATCGTAGCAATCACCCACAGCCAAGGCGCATATAAGAGGGTTGTGATGATCCATGCGGCGATTAGCCAGAATTTCGGTCGTTTTAACTTGTCACTTGGTCGGCGCGAAAATTTCCACACCAACCCGACAATCACTTGTACCGCCAACGGCAGCACGGCAAAATACAGCGTGTAGAAGGCCAGCGTGATACTGAGGATATATCCCAACAATATCTCTAATTGTGGACGCTTGAGATAGCGCAGGAAGCATAACCACGACAGGCCAACAAACAGCGTGAACCAGCCGTAATGCCGCACTTCTTGGCTGTAGTAGACTGCAATCGGCAGTACCGCTAATAAAAGCGCCGCGTATAAGCCTGCCCGCTTGCCAAACACATCTGCGCCGATGCGATAGGTCACGGCGACGGTGAGTAATCCCGCTGCGATGCTGAGGTAGCGCAAGGCTAATGGGCTATCGCCTGCCAGCGAACGCCATCCACTTAGCGCCACAAAGTACAGCGGCGGATGGCGATCATGAGCGAGGTTATCCAGTACCACATCTAATCGTGCGTCATCGGTTGCCCAAATACTCCAGCCTTCGTCCGTCCAAACAGGCCAACTGCTCACATTGATGATGCGAGTGGCAGCGGCGAAAATCAGAATGAAAACGAGTATCCAGAAGGTTCGGGCGTGTTGGGTCATCAGTGAAACTTCAATCAGTCGGAGTCCATAAAGAGTAGACGTTACCGCAATGCCCACTCTGGAATGGTAAATATTTGGTCGGTGGTCAATTCGAGGCTGGGAAATAAGTCGCCTAAATCGAGCGTTTGCGAACCGCGATAAATCCGAATTTCGGGGTTATTGTCACGCCGATATTGATGCAGTTCTTTAGTCGTCGGGTAGACCAACCAAACCTGTTCCGTTCCTTTGGCTAAATAGGTTCGCAATTTGGTCTGCACATCATCAGCATCTTCGCCGGGTGAAATCACTTCAACCGCCAAATCGGGAATGCCGGGATAGGGTTTGCTGGCATCAGGCATCGGCAGAATATTTTGTAAGCGAATAAATGAAATGTCAGGCACAAACGAGTCTTTTAAACCCTTTGCGTCTGAAAACATCAGGTAAGTCAAACCATCGTAGAAGACTGCACCAAGATTGTTTTGAAGGACGAATGCATCCAATGGGCGAAGTATATTCATACCCATAATGTTATGTATGAAACCCGCAGCATTCATCTTGACGATGCTCCCATCAATGATTTCAACGCGCTTGCCGAGCTTCAGCAAGTCGTCAAGAGAAAGTAATTTGGGTTTTGCGGGTGCGTCTAGCATGAGTTAGTCCTCGAACACATCACGGACTTTCATCGTAAAACCGGGCAATACAGGTTCGCCGCTGATGATGTCGCCCATTGTGTAGAATTCCACGTCGTCAGGCGTTACAACCTCGATAAGCTGCTTGGCTGGATAAACCAACCAAACCATACGTGTACCATGTTCAATCAGGTAAGTAGCTTTTCACGAACTTTTTTGATACTGTCGGATGGCGACTGCACTTCAACAGCCAAGTCAGGCATACGAGACATTGCACCTTCGTCAACAAGTGGTGTCGTAGTGTCAAGGTAAAACGAAATATCAGGCTGGCGACCATTATGGTTATCATCTGGGTTGCGATGAAGTACTTCTACCGCGACGCGTCCAAACTGATTTTGGCGAGAATAGATTTTGAAGTCAGTCGCAATATTAACTGCGATGACACCATGTTCTTGGGTCGGCACTTTTTCGACAATCTCCCCGTTGATGAGTTCAAATAGGCGGTCGTTATTTTCCGGCATGTTGATAAACGCCTCGAATTCCTCGAACGTGTAGACCTTTTTAGCAACAAACATGGTGCGTTCCAATCCACTTATTCTTGACGAGGATTATACAACACAAAGCACCCAAGAAACTGCGCTATATCCCGCCCATCTCCCGCAGCGCCTATTCTTAATCAGGCAAGCCCCATTGACGTACAGTGCCATCGCCACTCGCAGAATACAGTTTTGTTCCGTCAGGGCTGAATTGGATGCTTGAAACCGCACTGGTATGGCCTTTTAATACGGCGACTTCGCGATTAGTCAAAAGATCCCACAAGCGAATGCTGCCATCAAGATATGCAACAGCTAAGAGGCGACCATCGTAATTCAGCTTCATATCAGTTTTGTAATTGGATGGATATATGATTAGGGGTGTGATTGCCTGCGCTCGAAGGGGTTTATCGGTTTCAGCAATAAGCGTTCCGGTCAAGGTATCCCATAAGGTGATGGTTAAATCTTGGCCACCCCACTTAACCGATTTTATGACTGACAATATGCGCCCATTATGGCTAAGAAATATGTCCGTCCCAAAATCCGCGAATTGCTGTAGCGGTTTATAGCTGGCAGCATCATAAATAGTGACGCTCTTAGTATCACCAAGGACGAGTATTGTTCCGTCCGCGCTCATTTTTAACCGGGTAAAGGTGCTGGTATCTGGAATACCAATATTCGTACTAAACTTTAAGTTGCCGGAGGCGCTTATTGTTATGGATTGGACTCGGTGAGGATCAGGAAATCCGGTTCCCAACAAACGGTTATTGGATAGAAAAGCTAGCTACCGGACACTGAACAAAAGAGCGAGAGGAAGGGGGTGGAAAACATGACAAAAGGCGCTAAGGTTGAGTAACCAAACAACAATCAAAAGCGAGAAATCGTCATGACCTCCATCGGCCTTCCTCAACTGTATAGTAG
>JBBSBM010000096.1:0-29649 GCA_038251275.1 Aggregatilineales bacterium | reverse complement strand
TGTGGTCGCATCGCCCTTCTACCCGTGGATCGGCTACCTTTTCGAAACACGCTTCGATACTGATTTTCAGCTTGTCCGACACGAGGCTTCCCTTTTTGCCTCATTATCGCTTCTTCTCTATTTTGATGCGATTACCCTGACCCACGTGCGTGATGAGTAGCATCCGTGAGGTCAGTCATTTCAGCGACTTCCTCAAAGATACCTTCACCTGTATTCACAAAAAGGAAATTCGGGCCGTCCTCGTTACCTACAAAAATATCCATGCGAGTGGTAACCAACGGCAGCGATACGGCGCTCCGACCACCAGTCGTCAATGCTAAGCCCACATGCGGTGCGACATCTTGTAAATGTCCATCCTCATCGAGTTCATACAAGCGCATCGGCCCACCATAGTTGGCAACAAAAAAGCCGTAGATTCCGTCACCATCCCGGTCAACAGCAATAACCGAACGCCCCGCGGTTAAGTTCATAACGCTGCGGTGAGCAGGCAGACCGAATAAGTCCGTCCATTCACCATCACTGTAATCAAATAGACGATCCGCAAACATTTTCTTTCCTTGGAAAGTATCCGTATTGAGGATATAAAGTTCTTCATCACCATCGCCATCCAAATCCGCAGCGGCTACGCCAATGGCTTGTCGTCCTGCATCCGCAAGTGTGGCAGAAGTCACATTTTCGTAGCTATGACCTGTCCATTTGAGAACTGTGTTGGGAAAGCCATAACCCGCGATGACCCATTCAAAAGCGCCATCACAATCAAGATCTGTGACAGCCACACCATAATTAAATTGTGCTAAGTTGCGATGAAGGAGTTCAGTACGATTGGTGAACATAGATTTTGTTTTGTTGTGGACGTTGTGTAATAGACAATAGGTTGAGTTTAGCTGACTCTCAGTGCGATGTCGATCAGATGAGTGGGTTACAAACTGTTACATATAAAAACTCCTATTCGATGATTAGCCGCTTTTGTCTCTAATTTCTGCATTACGCAGTAGCATATTCCCTCGCATTTTTATAAACTAAACTCATTATCTAAATCCACTTTGATGTGAAATATAACCATGCCTCATTCTGATCTGCTTCTCGAACTGGTCAAACGTTACAGCCCCTCCACACACGAAGCTCCTGCTGTCCAATACCTTGTCAGGTGGATGAGTGAACGCGGCTTTGAAGCGTATGCGGATGGCGCAGGTAACGCCTTTGGCATCCGTGGGGCAACCAATGCGCCACATACCTTGATATTGCTCGGTCATATCGACACCTTCCCCGGTGATATTCCTGTACGTGTTGAAAATTTAGAATCATCCCAACAACCGGATGGAGAGGCAGCAGATACAACAGCACTTCCATTTGCTGAATTGAGCGCCGGATATGCGTTGTACGGACGTGGGAGTGTTGATGCTAAAGGGTCGTTATGTACTTTTGCAGAAGCCACAGCTCAGGCGACTATCCCTGAAGGTTGGCGTGTGCTTGTAGTGGGCTGTGTCGAGGAAGAAATTGCCAGTGGCAAAGGATCAAGTTACGTCAGTGAACATTTCACGCCTGACTATTGTATCATCGGTGAGCCGAGCAGCAGCAACCGCATTACTCTTGGTTATAAAGGACGGGTGTTGATTGAGTACACCTTACGGCGTGAGGTTGCACATACTGCCCGACCGGAACCCACTGTAGGCGCATTAGGTTCAGAGTTCTGGCAGCGTGTACTCGATTGGGCCGAGCGCGAAAATGCCGGGGTTGACCGCATATTTGATCAATTGATGCCCGGTCTGCGCTCGATCAATACCAGTTCGGATTACTTCAACGAAATGTTGAGTATGCATGTGTCTTTCCGCCTACCCCCACGCATCACACCGGATGATATAGTACAAGCGCTCACGGCTATTGCCCAACCTGATGGACAGTTAAAAGTGACAGGTCAAGAAATCGCTTATCAGTCTGACCGAAGCAACCCGTTAGTGCGCGGTTTAATGGGCGCTATCCGTGCAGAAGGTGGACAACCGGGTTTTGTATTGAAAACTGGAACCAGTGATATGAACACGGTGGCAGCCCGTTGGACATGCCCGATGGTGGCATATGGACCGGGTGATAGCAACCTAGACCATACACCCAATGAGCACTTACCCATTGATGAGTACGATAAAGCTATAGCGACCCTTAAACGATTTATTGAAGGCCTAGGCACTTAACTTCAAAAATCTGTGAATTGCAGTAAATGTTGCAGATGATTCGCATTTACTGCAAAATTTGCATTATTCCCGCTGAATTGACGCAATTTCGGCGGGATGCTCGGCTGATGCCACCGCTGTGCAATTTGTGCATGTCGCTGCTCTCGTTGCATTAGTTTTAGGCAGGTCTTAGTTGATAGCATTAGCAGATCTAGAGTCTACCTAAATTAACTAAATTCACCATCTCATTACAGCACAAACGTTTGCACCCCATCAACCGCATTCGGTTCGAGTTTCCAAACCTTATACCTGTCTGAAAACCTGATCTGAATCATAATCAGGGTAAGTTCAGTTATGCGGGTGAACTTGATTCCTGAATTGGCGATGTCAAACTAATCGACAGCAGTTGGGAGAAACCAATCAAACTAACCACAATCGCAGCGATTAGAATTTCCCCGTAACCCATCATGTATGAAAAATAGGGAAAAACTAAGATTCCCGGCAGCAAAAACATCACCAATGTAAAAGCCAATATGAGATAGATAAACTTGCGACGAATAAATAGAATCAGCAAAGGAAGCAGCCAGAAAAAGCTCAAGTGCGTCATTGATGTTTGCAATATGGATTCAGATTTAGCCAGCAGATTCCGAATCAGTAAATTGGGGTCATTCAAGACAGTTTTGATAAACAAATCACGTACACAGTTATAATAATCTGCGCTAAGGATAACAATATCGGGTGAACACTGTTCTTTCGCGTGCTCAAACCCAACAGTATCTAACCAACGAATATCCTCACTGTTCGTAACATAGCCCAGTCCTACATATAGTGCGTGTGAAAAACTATGTCCGGTTTGCGATGGATCAGGCGGGTTATATGTACCAAAGCGCCAGCTCAAAGTCTGGCGAAAGGCCACTATCGGTAGAGCCGCGCTGACGAGCAGCACGACAAACAAAAGGACGGTCCGTGAATACCAACGGTAACGCACCACAAAATACAACAAAATAATTACAGAGGGTAAAAGCATTGATACACCAGCATTCGACCGCCCTAAATAGGACAAGCCACCCACGAATCCCCATATGGCAAAACCGACCACATACAAGAGCATCTCCCAACCATCTTTGCGCTGGCTACGTTCAGCACGTGCGATAAAAGCCATCAGTAACGCACTCGTCACAATGGCTGCCCCACCCGGCACCCAATATATCGTTTCAAGTAACGTCTGATAAAGTGGGATTGCGCTGAACAAACTCATGAATACCCCGAAAAGGAGTCCTGCGAACATCGAACCGTAGCCAATCGTGACGAATAGCGTACCAAACACGATTGCACCTGCAACCAACAATCCAATAAATTGTTGATAAGATGCAAAATCAGGTTTGAAGAGACCTAATTTTGATACTACTCCGAAGGCAAAACTGAGACCAATATCATCTCCGCCGGTTGTACTCTCCAGCGTTTTTAAGTCGCCAGTACATAAATTGCAGCCTTTACTCAACCCTTCGTTACTAGTCACAATGGTCAGTCTGCGATATGCCCCCGTCCAATCATCCCAACCCCCTTGATAAGAAAAGCAGGCATCACAACAGCATAGTTGGCAGCACCAAGCAAAACCACAATCTCTATGAACAAGATTCTCCTAACCCGTTGAGGAATAGCTTTCCATCTGTTCATGATGCTCAGCAAGATTGCCGGAATAATTTTGCGCCCGTATTTATCGAGATTCACACCCAAATAAATAATGATAAGTCCCACAAAAAAGGGAATGATCATATTTGCAAATCGCATCGATTCGACTGGTGGAGTGCGCACGAGATCGCCAAACATGTCTTTGCTATTTGTTTGGCTGGCTAGTGCAAATCCTGACATCACACTCAAGCACATACCACCTAACGTTACTGCTAGGCCAACTTGGTCAAGCAGCTTTTCAGGCAGAAAAGGTACTTTTAAAAATTTGCTGCGGGCATGCGTTAAGCTGATTGAAGCAAAGATAAAAACAATCCCTACAACGATACAAACCAACTCATAAGCATCAAATCCGCGAGGCGAAAAGTTGAGCGCGTTTCCAACTGCCGCCAGCAGGAGCGAAAGACCACTAAGCACGAGAAATATTATCGGGAGTGCTTTAGGTGTTTCTCTAATCGAGAATTTTTGAACATTTTGGGTATCGGTAAACATCAGTGAGGCACTTTCGGCAAGCTACACTATATTTCAAACTTTCTTGTATTAGTGTAGCTTACCATTCGTGTTTATCTGCGTTAACACCTTATCCGTGGCTCGTTTAATTCGTATCCAATCATGTCCGTTCGTAGACCGTAAACTGCCCAAGTTGATAGACCAAATGCCAGTGAGTTTGCACATCGGTAACCACGTCGCTCAAGCCGGGGATAAAAATCACACCCCAATTGCGCCATAGGTTATCAATCACTACGAAGCGCGCCTGACGATAATCGGGATTAAAGGCTAAGCGTTCCGGCGGGATGTTAGCGGGTAAATGCGGTGTAGCCACATGATCAGCAGCGGCTACTGCCATCTGGAAATCTTCAGGGTGCCCACCAAACTGCCAACCGACGACCGGCGAAGCAACAATCACATCGTTCGCAGTGACTTGACCGTTGATGAAGGCCGCGACCTGCTTGGCATCGTTAGGGTTAATGAGAAACGAATCAATGTCAGTCGTATAGCCATTGTGGGTAGAAGCCACTGTATTTGAAATTGATGCAATAAGCAGCGATCCAGCTAAAAAAAGGATGATGATAGTGGCAATTGTGCTAGCCAGAATTCCGCCTATACCACCAATCGTCGGTAAATATTTGCGTCCTGATTCGACTAATGCCCCTGCCCCATAGCGTACCAATGCGGCAATACCCAAAGCAATAAAGGGCAGCAGCGGAATCATATAATAGGCACTAAGGTTATAGAGCGCGTTGGTGCGACCAATAAGCATAATCGGCACGATGAAAAGTAGAACAGCAATCCACCGTAATCGGGAAGGACGCAGCGTAAATAAGCCAATGATACCCGCCAGAATCCAGACACTACTCCCAATCAAGGTTTGATAGTTATTAAAGAGTGTTGTCCATTGGTCATTCAAAGATATACCGGGGACAAGGCGCGAAATGGTGAAACTGAGATCAAAGAGAAATGCATCCGGTGAACTCAGCAATATGATGATTGCATAGATAAGAAATGGCACAAAGAACAGTGGAACACTCCACAATAGATAGATTGGGCGACGGGCAGCAATCAACATGAATGGGAGTAGTAAGGTCAACGTCCAAACCTCAGCGACCAAGCCTGTTCCTAGAAGCAGTGCAGCAACGCCTAAGCACAGTGGATGGTTTTTCTCTAAATAACGGTCAAGCGCGAGAATGGCTAATAAGATTAAGGGTGGCAGCAGGTTATAACTGAAACCAAAGCGACTGTATAAAACAGCCTGCGGATAAATAGCGAGTATGAAGGCCGCCAGTAAAGCTAATACAGCACCCCCACTATGTCGCAGAGCAGCGTATAACAATCCAACGGATAACACGCCCATTAATCCGGTGAAAGTACGCAACGCCAGCATATGATCGGGATTGCCAGAGAGTTGAAAATAAGTGGCGAGCAAGATATGAAAGAGAGGCAAACGCCCGAACATCAAGGTCGAGTCATCAATGAGCATGTACTGCGTTTGACCTGCAAGCCGATGATTAGCGATGTCGATATGCGTGGTTTCGTCGGTGTACCAACCGGGATTTTCAGCAACATTGGTTAGGCGCAGATAGGCAGCAAACAACAAAATAAGCGCCAGTAAAATTCCTTCAGTAATGTAAAGGGCAACTGGCGGCACACTCAATGTCAATTGTTTTGGTGATTGGTTCATGTTCATCTCCCCTTTTGCTATTTATAGCCATATTCAGGGGAGATGGTTCAGATGCATACAGTAATCAGAGGCAAAGCGGCGGGAAACATCTGTGATTATTCAGCCAGTTCATTTTTCCCCGTCGATTCGAACTATTTTTTACTTTCCGGCTTCCATAGCTGTCAGCAAATCACGTGCCTCAGCCTCTTGTAATAAGGCATCAATTTCAGCGAGGTTCAAGGGCTTGGTGTCTGCCAGTTTTTTGATGTTCTTGGTCACTTCACGAACAGCAGCATCACTCAAACCCAAACCGAGCGTTCGCGCCCGATCACGAATAGTATTCCAACCCGTCAGGCGGTGACCAATCGAAATCTCACGGCTGAGTCCAAAATCTTCCGGTCGCAGGATTTCATAAGTGCTGGGATCGGCGAGAACTGCTTTCGCATGAATCCCTGCCTTATGGATAAAGGCGCTCGCTCCGGTAATATAGTTATTAAAGGGAATATCAAGGTCGCACATCTCGGCAATCATCCGGTCAATTTGTGGGAGCAGCTTCAGATTGTACTTGCTCACATAGCTCCGGTTAAGCGTGTATAACCGTGCCACTAACCCGCCTAAGGGGGTGATGCCATTACGCTCACCAATACCCAAAACCGTGGTATCAATATGGGTCGCTCCGGCTTCCAACGCGGCTGTCGCGTTAGCAATAGCACACCCGCTGTCATTATGCCCATGAAACTCGATGTCCAAATGTGTCAGGCGCACTAATTGATGTACCATGTTGTAGACCTGTGTCGGGGTCGCCACACCGACTGTATCCGCTACACCCAAGCGATTGACCATCCCCAACTCGGCAACAGCCAAATACACGCGCAGCAAATCCGGCTCCCGACTGCGGAATGTATCCTCGGTGCTGAAGCGTAAAATCATATCGGGCTTCTGACCGCGAATATAGCTCATCACTTCACCCGCCAAATCAATGATCTGACGGATGCTCTTGCCGTGGCTGTGCTGCATCAATTGGGGCGATGTTCCGATGACCACATCCAAACCGTCGACACCAGTATCCAAGGCTCGCGCCGCATCTTCACGGTTGCATCGGATATGTGTCAGGATTTTAGTCTTTAGCCCTTCTTTCACGACCGATTTAATATCGGCTTCGCTCTGCGGACTGGCGCTCGGCGAGGTCATCTCGATGAACTCGGCACCGAAGTCATTCAAAATGTGAGCAATTTTTAGTTTATGGGCGGTATCAAAAGTGGCTGTGCTAAATTGTTCACCCTCGCGCAGCGTACTTTCAATAATGCTAAAATTATCAAAAGGCATCGTTCAAAGTCTCCTCAATAATGTGGGTCGCTTGCCACATATCATCATCTGTAATCACCAATGGCGGTAGCAAGCGCAGCACCATCGGCCCAGCCGGAAGCGCTACCACACCGCGTTCCTGTAATAACTTAAGAATTGGCGCGACTTTGGCGCGTAGTTCAATTCCAAACATCAACCCACGTCCTCGGATTTCACGCACCGCTTTTTCCGGTGCGTTATCCATCAGGTGCATTCGGACTTCATCACCCAACTTCCGCGCCCGCCGCACCAAATCGCCATCAGCCTCACGGTGAACATATCCTTCTGTATTTTCTACGTCTTGATGGGTCAATTTTGTATATTCACCTAAGGCTGCCAATCCCGCCGCACAAGCCAACGGATTACCACCAAAAGTGCTGCCATGAGTTGCTGGATCAAGTGTGCCAATTTTCTCACTCAACAAGATTGCGCCCATTGGGATGCCGCCTGCCATGCTCTTGGCTACCGTCATAATGTCCGGCTGGATGCCATCTTGCCAGTGTGCAAACAAACTGCCTGTGCGCCCCCATCCGGTCTGCACTTCGTCGATAATGAGGAGTGAGCCATTGGCATGAGCCAGTTCTTGAACCGCTTGCAAGTAACCTGCCTGTGCCGGATGGACACCTCCTTCACCTTGAACCACTTCCAAGAACACCGCGCCGATATTCTCATTCAGCGCATCTCGCAGCTTATCAAGGTTGTTGTATGGCACATGTACCACGCCATCAATCAAAGGCAGGAAAGGTTCGCGGTAATTCTTCTCCCACGTCGCACTCAGTGCCCCCATCGTCCGACCATGAAAGCCGCGCATCATCGCGATCACACCTTTGCGTCCGGTCTTGAGGCGTGAGATTTTCAACGCGCCTTCGTTGGCTTCCGTGCCGCTGTTAGCGAGGAATACCCGCGAGAAACCGCTGACCCGACAGAGTTCCGCCTGATAACGCGCCCGCACCGGATTGTGGAACAGTTCGGGGCAGGTGATGAGTTCCGCTGCCTGCTTGCTAATGGCTTCTACAATCGCCGGATTTGCGTGACCGAGGTTGGCTGATCCTTGCCCGCCAACCAAGTCAATATAGCTGCGTCCAATTTCATCAAAGAGCCTAGCACCTTCACCGCGCACCACCTGCAAATCACGCTTGATGTAGGTTCCGCTGCTGTGCTGGTCTTCCAATTCGTTCCAATTTGCAAGTGTGTCGAACATAGATGTTTATCCCTATTGTTGTACAACTAAACCATTCGATTAACCACAGAGACACAGAGAGTTAGAGAGCAATTCTTTCGATACCGTCTTTGAGTACCGGCACATTAAAATTGATCAATAATCCGAGTGACAATCCTGTAGCTTTTAAGTAGGAAATGACCTGAGCTTTATTTACAGGTATAAGTTTCTCTACAGCTTTCAATTCTAAGATCAGGACATTTTCAACTAACACATCAATGTATCCTTGCCCGATAGGTGTACCTTTGTAGCTTACATTGATTGGTTTTTGCCTGATGTGAACAATCTTTCGTTCAGCTAACTCTAAACACAGAGCTTCTTCGTATAGAGCTTCCAGATAACCCGGTCCTAACTCACGATGAACTTCAATCGCCGCACCGATGACGTTATGCGTGAGCTGGTTTAACGAGCTATCTGGATACCGCATTTTCTCTCACTCTCTGTATCTCTGTGGTTAATATGGAATTAACGCCCTAAAATCTGATCAATTTCGCGCATCTGATCCGTGTTCAATGGGCCGAATTTCATCGCGCCGCAGTTTTCTTCAACCTGTGCCACCGTGCGGAAACCGGGGATCGGAATAGTTTTCTCACTGCGTCCCCATATCCACGCAATTGCACCTTGAGCCAATGTGCGTCCATTGCTGGTGAGTATTTCGCGGATACCTTCCATCTTCGTGAGCCATTCGGGACTCGGTTTGCCATCCTTGAAGTAGCGCATCCATGCAGGGGCATTAGTTCCGCGCACATCATCCGCACCGAGTGTCTTATCACCCTGATACTTACCTGTGAGCAAGCCCATTGCCAATGGTCCTCGGTTGACGCTGGCAAGGTTCAGTTCTTCGCAAACCGCAATCATTCCCGCCGCGTCATCCAGCACATTCATCTGGTTTTGTACGGCTGTACAATGTTCGCCTTTTGCAAAAATACGTTCACGGTTTGGGTCATCAGTACTCCATCCGTAGCTGCGGATTTTTCCGGCTTGCACCAAGCTTTCCAGTGTTTCCACCACTTCGGGTGCGAGTGTCGGGTCATAATCGCCAATGTGCAGTTGATACAGGTCGATGTAATCAGTATTCAATCGCCGAAGCGATTCTTCACACTGCGACTGAATGCCATCTGGTGTGGCGCTTGAACCGGTGATTTGGCGCGTATTTTCATCAAATAGATTGCCGAACTTGGTGGCAATCACAACCCCTTGCCGTCGCCCTTTGAGCGCTTGTGCCAGCACCTTTTCGCTGTGTCCCGCACCGTACACGTTGGCGGTATCTAAGAACGTGATGCCCAATTCTAAACCTCGATGTATGGCAGCAATCGACTCATTATCATCGACTTCACCCCATCCGCTGGGTGTCTCGCCGCGCCAGAACGGCCCACCAATCGCCCAGCATCCCAAGCCCATCGCGGTCACTTCAATCCCTGACCGCCCTAACGTTCGCATGAATATGTCTGCCATTTAATAATCCTTTTTGATTAACCACTGCCCTAAAGGAGGCTTCGCACAGACAGAGAGAACACAGAAAGTTAATCAAATAATCTTCGTGATCTTTAGTGCCTTTGTGGTGAAAATCTTTTTGCTTTTCACTCAGCGTCTCTGCGATTCAACTTCTTGATTTGTGATTTGCGTACCGCCACCAGCCAGTGCTGCATCCAGCGGATTTTCGACGCGCGAGTCGGCGAGAATGGTGCGTCCAACTTGGGCAACTTGTGCTGCCATCAGCTTCTTTTTCATACGTCCACCTGCGAGGGGTTCGTAGCGATCATATTCACTCAGCGGGAAGCCGGTCACCAGCGAACCTGCATCATTAATGTCACGCATCAACCCCGGTACGTTGCTGAGGATCACCAGTGCATCCGCACCAAGCGCATGGGCAACATTCGCGGCTACCAGATCACCATCGACATTCAGGCGTTCGTACTCATCGCCCATTGCCAGCGGCGCAACCACAGGGGTGATGCCTGCATCGAGCAGCAGGTTGAGGACGGTCGCATTAACACCGCTAATCGTTCCGGTGTGGTCATCGCGCACGATGATTTGCCGACCATCACGGATAGCACGGATAGCAGTTTTGCGGTGGGCGCGAATGATGTTTGGCCCACCTAAGCCCACTGCATTGATGCCGTAACTCGTAAGCTGCGCAGTCATCAATTGATTGAGTCCACCAACTGCCTGCCCGAAAATTTCAATCGTTCGGGCATCGGTATAACGGCTGCTATGACCGCCTTGCGTCACTAAGGTTTGTGCAGGATAACCGACGTCATCACCGAGCTTATTTGCTGCGTCACTTGCCCCATGAATCAGCACCCAGCGCTCACCGTTATGGATACGAGTCGCCAGATTTTTGAGCGTTGCGGTATGGTCATTGCCTGCCCCACCACCGAGTTTGAGTACATTTACAGTCATTTCTTCTCTTCTTCCTCTGTTTCTCTGTGGTTGATCTTTATGGATAGATTCCGCCAAAGGTCAGCGCAGTTGATTCTTCTATGCCGCACATCAGGTTCATGCACTGAACCGCGCTGCCTGCCGCGCCTTTGCCGAGGTTATCAATCGCGCACAAGAGCACTGTTCGTCCGGTTACAGGATCATATTCCCAACCGACGTCGGCATAATTCGTACCCGACAATAAGCGCGGTTCGGGATGGCGATGCAGACCATTTTTCTCATGCACGGTTCTCACGAAAGGCTGTCCGCTCCATGTCTGACGATACGGCCCCCAAAAATCTTTGTCTGCCATACCTGCGGGTAAGGTCAGATGGACGGCTGCCGACACACCGCGTACTAATTCCACGCTGGTGATTGACAGCCGCACATCAAAATCGCCGCAGGGAGCTAACGATTGCTTGACCTCATACTCATGGCGATGTCCAGTGAGCGCAAAGGGACGCACGATGCCTACACGTGCAGGATGATGGCTGCTTTCACTCGGTTCACGTCCGGCTTCACTGCTACCCACTTTGGCATCCACGATGATTGGCTGGTTGGCTGTGACAATTCCCGCTTTGACCAATGCCCACAGCGCCAAAGTGGACGCGGTCGCATTGCAACCAACCCCGCTGGCGTAATCCGCGCCCTTGATATTTTCGCGGAACAATTCAGGCAGCCCATAGACAAACTTGCCCAACCATTCTGGCGCGGCGTGGTCATGCCCATAAACCTTTTTGTAAAGTTCCGCGTCATTCAAACGGAAGTCTGCGCTCAAATCAACAATCTTCGTTCCCAGTGAGGTGTATTTCCCGATGTTCTTCTGCGCCTCGCCATGCGGCAGGGCAAGGAACAACACATCACAGGGTTGCAGCGCATCGCGTCCTATGAAGCGCAGTTGCGTTTTTCCGCGCAGATGCGGATGCACCTGATAATAAAACTTGCCGATGTTGCTTTCGGATGTGGCCTGTGTCACTTCCACTTCGGGATGCGCCAGCAGCAGCCGCAGCAGTTCGCCACCTGTATAACCACTTCCCCCGACAATCCCTACACGGATCATGCTGTTGCACCTACTGAACTCAGGGCATAATTCACAACTTCCGCCGCGATGTCCACACCGGTCGGTGCGCTGCTGTTACGGAATTCCATCGTGTGGTTGATCTCGTTGATGCTGAAGCCACGATCAGGGTCTTCAAATACATCTACGGCTACAATGCCACCGCCGACGGCCTGAGCCGCTTTGACGCACAACTCATTGAGTTCCGGTGTCACCGGGCAGTTAGAGGCTTTGCCGCCGCGTGCTGTGTTGGTAATCCAGTGTTCCGAGTCGCGATAAATGGCGCAGATTGTCCGGTCGCCGATGACGAACGCGCGAATGTCACGCCCCGGTTTATTCACATACTGCTGTATGTAATAAACATGGTGTTGATAATCACCCAATGTCTGCCGATGTTCGATGATGGCCTCGGCTGCATCGACATCTTTGACCTTTGCCAGTAAGCGCCCCCACGAACCCGTAACCGGTTTCAATACAGCTGGATAACCGATTTGTTCAATGGCTTTCATGGTGGTGTCGGGATCAAAGGCAGTGCGGGCAGTGGGTTGGGGAACGCCGGCTTTGGCGAGGGCAATCGTGGTCAGAAATTTGTCAGCGCATATCGAGGCCGTTTCGTAGCTGTTGATGGCATTGATGCCCCAGCTGCCGAGGATCGCCAGCATATACAGGCCGCGTGAGGTACTGACGCTGCGTTCCATAATGACATCAAAGCTGCTCCAAGGAACGCCGGTCGGCGTGTTTTGTTCCGACCCGCCAGTAATCTCCAAATTAATTTCCCGATCCGAAATAATATCCGGCTCGATGCCACGCGCTTGGAACGCGCTAATCAGCAGTTTTTCTTCAGGACGAACGTGCGAAATGATAATGCCAACACGCATCTTATTCGCCCCAATCCTCTTCTACTTCCGGCGCGAGTTCAACCGCAACCGGATCAAGACTGATAATCTCAAGTTCTGTTCCACAATCTTGGCACGGGAACAACTCATGCTTCATCGCGTTAGTTGGAACCAGCAATTCAGCTCCACAAACAGGGCAGGCAGGTGCAGACATGTTCATAATCTCCTGTGAATTTATAATTTAGTGACCCGTTGTCATTCACCAATTTCATAGGCTGATGCTCAACAACTGATTCCCAAATCTGCCTTCTATTCTTTCGCCTTTCTCGTCTTCCTCTGTGTCTTTGTGGTTAAATCTTCCGCCTTGTTCTAAACAAAAACCGCCGTCCAGCGCGTGTCTGGACGGCGGCTCGCTCACATCGTTCGTGGCGCAGCGCAGCTATCCAGACCTACTGTTGGGCTTCTTGTCCTGCTTCTTCTGCTTGCTTTCGAACATTTTCATTATTTTTTCTCTATCTATTTTCTTGGTGGTTCGCTTTTTAGCAACAAAAAACCCGCCTGTCCGGGCGGGTTCGTTCGCGTTGTTCATGCTCTCGAAACCAAAAATCCCGGACTTAAATCGGGCTGCGCTTCTTGGATTTCTTGGAGAGGGAAATGTTTAACATGATCGTTCCTATAAAAACAATAGGAGTGAATTTAACTCACACTCTGATACTTTTCAATGTGCAAGTTGTCCGAAATTTATCGGCAAATCGCACAGAACACTCGTCAAATAGCAGTGAGAGAAGCGACTTAAGCCCTTCACTCTAACCAAACGGGTTAAGTTGGCAACCCCACTAGCACGAATGCGGCCCATTATGGTTGCTGCCTGATATACTGCTGTGCATTTGACAGCGGTGCTGCGATGATCATCTTCTTGAATATGAGGTTCTCCTAGAAAAGTGTGATCGATGCTTGCGTAGCAACCACCAACCGCCGTATTACAGGCAAAAAGAAAAATGCAGTTGGTTCTGCCAATTGAACACCTTCTGTATGACTTTTAATTTATGATTGCTTCCAGCCCAGCCCGATGCGTCCACGTTCCTTTTCAATCGTCAGGATTTCCACCTGCACAATATCGCCAACGCTCAAGGTCAAATCGCGCGGAATTTGGCTGCGATGTAATAGGCCATCTTGCTTCACACCAATGTCCACAAACGCGCCGAAGTCCACCACATTTCGCACCGTGCCGCTTAATGTCATGCCAGATGTCAGATCATCAACCGACAGCACATCATTTCGCAAAATCGGCGGCGGCAAATCTTCACGCGGGTCACGTCCCGGTCGTAGCAATTGTTCTAAGATGTCTGTCAATGTTGGCACACCCGTATCCAGTTCGGTTGCCAGTTGCGTTAACGGTTGCGCCGCTTGCAGTTTGATTAACGCGGGCGCACGTTCCGTCGCAGGTGTATCCGCTTTCAAACCCGCCCGCTTAAGGATGGCCTGTGCCACCGGATAACTTTCAGGATGAATAGCACTCGCATCCAGTGGATTTTTGCCCGCGCGAATGCGTAAGAATCCTGCGGCTTGTTCAAAGGCTTTTGGCCCCAAACTCGCCACCTTTTTCAAACCACTGCGGTCAGTGAACACACCATTAGCATCGCGATGTGCAACGATGCGTTCGGCCAGTTTCGGTCCGATACCTGCTACGTAAGTCAGCAGGGCGGGTGATGCCGTATTGACATCCACCCCTACCCTATTGACCACAGTTTCTACAACGCCATCCAGTGAAGCCGCGAGTTGAGTCTGATTTACATCATGTTGATACAAACCCACACCAATCGACTGTGGATCAATTTTGACCAGTTCAGCCAACGGGTCTTGTGCCCGCCGCGCAATCGAAACCGCACCCCGCAGTGTCACATCCAAATCCGGCAGTTCAGCACGGGCTAATGGACTAGCACTATATATACTCGCCCCCGCTTCGCTGACCATAATGTAATGCACATGGTCACGGTTGCGAGTCAATTCCGCAGCGAGTTGCTCCGTCTCGCGAGAAGCTGTTCCGTTGCCAATTGCGATCAGAGTCACATGATGCTGTGCGATAAGCGCATCTAAGGTCTTGAGCGCGGATGCCCACTGTTTCTGCGGTTCATGCGGATAAATCACGCCCGTTGCCAGCACTTTACCCGTTGGATCAACTACCGCTACTTTGCAACCGGTTCGGAAACCCGGATCAAGTCCGATCACTATTTGTCCGGTTAAAGGGGGTTGGCTCAGTAAACCACGCAGGTTATTGGCAAACACCGTGATGGCATGTTGCTCGGCCTGTTCGCTCAAAGTCGTTCGCACATCGCGTTCAATCGCGGGTAGAAGCAGCCGCTTAGCCGCATCATCAATCGCTAGTTCAAGCTGCCCTGCCATCGGTGAACGTCGGTCAGGTCGGAAAGCTGCTTCAACCGATTGCCACCAATCACGCTCCGCCACGTCGAGTTTGACGCGCAGCACCTTCTCGGTTTCGCCACGATTGATCGCCAACACTTGATACGGTTTCAAACGGCTGACCAATGACTCGTAATCGTAGTACAGTCGATAAGTACCTTTCTCATCGGGCGTATCCTCGACGCGGCTCGACCGCAGCAGGCCGTAACGCAGCGCTTTCTGCCGTACTTGACCACGCACTTCAGGATGATCACTGATGGTTTCCGCCACGATGTCCCGCGCTCCTGCCAGCGCATCCTCAATCGTTGGGACAGCCTCGTTTACAAACGGTTTTGCCAATTGTTCGGCAGTCTTATTGTCCTTCACCTGCTGCAAGATCAAATCCGCCAATGCTTGCAAGCCTTTTTCACGGGCGATACCGGCGCGTGTCCGGCGCTTCGGTTTATAGGGCTGGTACAAATCTTCAAGCACGGTCATCGACTCGACCGCTTCAATTTGCTTGCGTAAATCAGGTGTCAGCAAACCTTGTTCGTCGATGCTGCCGAGAATCGTATCACGCCGTTCATCGAGGTTATGGAGCAAAGTCGCCGCCGCCAAAATTTGCCGGATAGCATCTTCATCTAACCCACCTGTCGCTTCCTTGCGATAACGGGCGATAAAAGGCAGCGTGTTCCCCGCGTCGAGGAGTTGCAGCGTTGCGCCAACCTGCGTAACCGGAAGTTGGAGCTGCCGCGCGATTTTCTGATCGTAATTGGGCATAGATTTGTCACCACATAATTATGATTGCTTATTGTAGGGAAAAGCCGATGGCTTGCCCGCTTCCTCGGTCATTGTAATGAACAGCGCAAAAATATGGTATGTGGATTAAGCCAGTTCATATTCAGGTTGGTTATCCGATCATTTCCGAATTTTCTATGAATAACCGTTTCACTAATACCTCAGTTAGAGAAATGTTGGGATTCTTCAGTTAAACTACAATCGACCAATAGTATTGAGGCTCTAGATATGATAACCATGGTTGCTGACGCTGACCCCTTATACGAAAAACTCCGTAGCGATAGCCCAATCCTTCAACGCGTAGCCATTAGTGAACTGCGTTTATCACGTGATCCACAGGCGGTTGAACCCCTGACGAATGTTGTACGCAGCGGCAGCCGTGGCGTAGCGGTTGAGGCCGCGCGGGTACTGGCTCAAATCGGCGAACCGTCAGTCTCATCCTTGATTCAGTTGCTATCGGAAAATAACCATGGCGTTTGGGCAATCGCTTCGGCAACACTGCTCATGATTGGCTCGAAAGCAGTTCCCGGATTGATGGATGCCGCCCGGAGCCGCAATATCCAGTTGCAAACATTGGCGATCGCCGTACTCGGACAAATTGGAAATGCGCGTCCAGTTGCCCTCTTGGTGGATGCTATGCAATCCAACGAACAATCGCTGCATACTGCTGCGGCTGTCGCCTTGATACGGATTGGGACGGCGGCGGTTGAGCCACTCCTCGAAGTTATGGCGGCCTTTGATAAGCCAGCCAGCCGTCGCACTGCGATTGAAATACTCAAACAGATTGGTGAAGAAGCGATTGATCCCCTGATTCAAGCATTATACGAAGCCAGCGACTTAGAACGTAATCAAGCGTCTTGGATGCTCGGTGAAATCGGTGGCAGTGCAACTGAGCGGCTGTTAAATGCCCTCTATTCCGATGATAAACAGGTGCGTTATGCGGCTGCCCTTGCCTTAGGCCAGATAAAGACCGAAGTTGCTGTTCCCGACCTCATTAAACGGCTTGATGATACGGCCTTTTCTGGCACGACCGGCAAACGAGTCTGTGATGCTGCCGCGAATGCGCTCCAACGGATTAATACGCCTGAAGCCCAAGCCGCCGTCCAAGCGTGGAAAACCAAGTTCTAAAACTGATCTGAAAGCGAGTTTTTATGAGACCCTTTATCGTTTAATGGTCTTTTACTCATTAAAGTGGTAATCATCAAAGGTCGGAAACAGAGTTCATTTAACCCGTGAATTTTCGTAGGGCTGAGGCGTGCCTCAGCCGCTGACTAAATACCATATATAGCGGTAAGGAGCATTTCAGATGGGTTTATTCGACCTTTACAAGTGACACGTCATCAAGGAACGCCCAGCTTCCTCCATCCGAAACGACTCTTAGACCTATTGTGCATTTTCCGTCTGTGATGTTGAATTTTGGAATGGTCGGCGTGTTCCATATCAGCCATCCGGTATTAACAGAATCAGCCGTTAAGGGTTCTCCGCCGTAATCACTCACAAACAACTGCAAAGTTTTTTCGCCGCCGCCGCCCTGAACCCATGCGCTCAAGGTATATGTACCGTCGGACAGATCCGTAACAGTCTGAGAAAGCGTAAAGGTAAACGGTTCACCCTTCCAGTAATGGAGTCCGTAAGTACCCGCGTGGATATTTGAGGCTTCTTTACTAATATCTACAGCATCCGAATCCCCTTCAACTGTCCACGGAGTCAAATCGCCAGTTTCAAACCCCGCGTTCGCCACATAGTTTTTTTGACTGGATACGGTAATGCTGATTACCGCCTTCAAATCTGTGCCATCTACCGTTCCATGTACCGTAACCTCTCCACCTTTCGCGAATGATGAGGGATTCAGTGCTTCCCAAGTGACCGGAACATCTCTAATCGAATCGTCGCTATATCCAGCTTTGACTGTAACCGGAAGCGATGGCGTTTCGCCTAATGTAACTTCGATTTGTGAAGGATAAGTTCTGGCGATAGTTGCCAGAAGCTCAACGCTGCCACTGCTGGGTTTTACGAGATTGAAAACATTCATTGAGGGGAGTGCTTCACCTTTGAAACTAAACAATGCCTGATTTTCCCAAGCATTCCCCTCTCCTGTTTTCCATCCAGCTCCTTCCACTGGAATCCAATCTGGTTCCCAGTAGAAAATACCTAGTCCTCTGCCGTTGGGTACCTGTGCCACCGCTTCCATGATATTCCGGATAGCGGTTGCCTGTCCCTGTACTGTGGCTTTGTAGCCCCCCAAATTCTGTTCATTCTTGTCAAAAAGGTTGGTAAAGCCGTCTTTGTCGTTTAAAGTAGCGGCATAAGCTGTTTCTGCAATAACAACATCCTTATGGTATCGCTCACTAATATCCTTCATATTGCTTTCAAGGTCATCCAATGCGCCATGCCAATAAGGATAGTAGGACAGTCCGATGACATCGTAGTCCACATTTCGTTCCGTCAGTGCATCAAATACCGTGCGATAAAGCTTGTTGTCTCCCCCGTTTGCAAGATGGATGACGATCTTGGCTCTTTTTTGAGAATCACCGTTATTTGGATCCGTGTCCCGCACAGCTTGAATACCCATTTTCAACAAATCAGCAAAACCGTCGTAACCGCCAACGATCTCATTTCCCTCTTTCCATGTCTTCCCGGTAGGCCAAAGCATCCCCCCATTGACTTCGTTTCCTATCTGAACCATGTCCGGCATAGCATCTGCCGTAACTAACCTCTGGATTACATCGGCGGTGTATTTGTATACGGCCTTTTCTAAATCCCCCGAATTCAATCCGACCCACGCTTTTGGCATCGTTTGCTTACCGGGATCAGCCCACCAGTCGCTATAGTGCAAATCCAGCAGGAACTTAAAGCCCATCCCTTTGGCTCTGGCCGCCATCGCGACAGTACTTTCCAAATCATTATTGCCGCCGCCCAGATATTTCCCCTGTTCATCAGTCGGATCGTTCCAGAGTCGGAGTCTTGTCCAATTGACCCCATGTTCTTTAAGAATGGTAAGGCAATCCGTTTCCACGCCACTGTCATAGAATTTCCCACCGTTGTCTTCAATCTGTTTGAGCATGGAAACATCGGCACCCATGATAAAGTCAGATTTAAGATCAGTTATGGGATTAACATGAATATTGTCTGCTGCCGACAGACTGGGCAGGATACCTGTAAAACCACCCGATGGCATAATTAAAACGCTTATTGCGAAGATGCCAATCAGTAAAAATATCTTATATTTGCTTCTCATAATTACACCTGTTCTTTTCTTACCGATTTTAGCCCTTAGTGTCTAATTTTTCACCAGTGCCGGATCATACGCCATCAAAGCCTGTGAGATACGAAAACGGTTAAAGTTAAGTGACACTGTCCCATCTGAAAAACGAATTCAATCCTGAAACATCGAGGACAGTATTGGTTTTTACTCCGACTTGAGCGCAATCACAGGAGGCAAGCGCGCCGCCCGCAGTGCCGGATACAAACCCGCACCCAAACCCACTGCGGTTGCCAATATCAACGCGAAAACCGCCAGCTCCGGCTTGATGACAAACAATTGCCCGCCAATTTTCGAAGTATCAAAAGGCAAAAAGTTAGCGATGCTTGGCTGGCTGGGATCAGGTGCGCCTGCGTTTGCCAGCGCCGAATTAATTAGATTTTGAAGGAAGTAAGACAGCCCTACACCTGTCGCGCCACCCGCTAATCCGACTAAGCCCGCCTCAATTAGAAAAACAGTCAGCACATCGCGGTCAGTTGCCCCAATCGCCTTCATCAGACCGATTTCTTTGGTGCGTTCCAGAATAGCCATCGTCATGGTGTTCGCCACGCCGAAAGCCGCCACCAGTAGCGCAATACCACCCACACCGCCCAAAATCAGCCGCATCGCATCAAAAAATGAATTTAGTTGGCTGATGTATTCGCCCATTCCGCCTGATTGGAAACCCTGCTTGCGGACGGCCTCCGATATGCTGGTCACTGTCTCGCGGCTTTTCGCCCGAATAACCACTTGATCGTAGTAAAATTTCTTGGGGTCAACTTTCGTACCGGTAATCCATTCGTTGTAGCTCAACACATCCTGAATCGGCATCAATATTGAATTACCAAATCGGTCACTTTCAGCGAGAACACCGGTTGGTTTGGGCGCAATGCTCCGCTGCGAGGGTGTTGTGGCATTATATTGATAAAGTTTGATTTTGAAGGCGGTCGTGAACAAATCAACTTGGACATTTTGTTGGTCGCCTTTGCCTTTAGGATCATAAAAATAATCCCCGACATGTGCGCCCAAGAGAACTTGTCCACTTTCCAATGTTAAGCTGCCTTGCGAAGCACTTAACCCCATATAGGGCAAAAGTTTGGGGTCAATACCCTGTATGCTGGCATAGCCGGTATATTTGCCTGCATTAATCTCGCCACTTTGGAGGTTGGTCATGGGAATAACTGCTGCTACACCGGGGATTTTCCAGAATTTATTGACTTCAGCAACAGTCAGTTGCTTGATTTCTGTGGGCTGTTGCTGCTGCTCAGAAGAACGAAATCCACCGTAATTCGGGTTGACATCCAATTCCAGCAGTTGAGAATTACTACCGATGCTGGCTTCTGCCGCTTGTTGTAGGCCTGCCGTGAGCGCAACCAGCAAGATCACCGCTGCCGTACCCACCAGTACACCCCCCGCCGTCATCGCTAGTCGCGCCCGTGCGCGGTTTAAATTACCAATTGCGAGGAATCCGAGTTCATAAAGCATGGTTTGTTACTTTTGATCCCTTTTTGTTTTGCTCACATATCCTTTTATTAAGGTATCAGCTCCCCAACCCCAGCAACCCCAACAAAGTACGTCCCAACAAATCACGACTGCTCAAGGTAGGTTCTTCGACTCCACCATTGTTGCCCAAATCAGGCGGTGGTGTACCGAAATCAATCGGCGGTGGCGCGGGCAGCGCATCCAACTTATAGGTTTCGACAATAGTTTGCGGGCGATTCAGGTCATCGGTGTAATTCAATGTGACCGTAATCACCACTGACCCTTCTGCCTGCGGCGAGAAACTAGCATCCAGTGTGGTTTGGTCATTGTTTTGAACGGGGCCAAGATAGGTTGTTTCGCCACTGGTGATGTCGGCGTTCTCGGTCGTAATCACCGCGTTGGTGAAATTAACCGCTTTCCGTCCACGGTTGGCAATCTCCAACGAGAGCGCTACCGAATCGCCTACGTTCACCTGTGGCGGCATCGGATTAGCTTCTTTGACACGAATTTGTGGTGGCACAATCACGGCGAGACTGGCGCGTAAATTATCCTGCGAGTAAGAAGCATCAGATCGTTGATAACGCAGCGTAATTGGCAAGGCATAAATGCCACTGTCAACCGAACCGTTGACGATGAACTTCTGTGTAAGGGTAATAACCTTGTCTTTTTGTGCCGGAACATCACCTACATTTTGCGTCCCGACCGAACCAAGAGGTGCAAAAGTATTACTAGGGTTGGTCGTGGTCGAAGAACCTGCACCGGGAGTCGGATCAAGTCCACCACCGCTCGAATCAACACCCCCAAAAGTGACGATTAAAGCTTTGGCATCATCGTTACCAATATTCCGTAAGTTGACGGTTAGCGTAAATTCTTGGCCGGGAGTCAACACGTCGTAACCCGTCTCAAACGAGTCCACAATCATCACAGCGGCAGGGGCATCCACCTTCGCTACCGTCAGAGTCATACTGGCATTAGGAACGGTTTTGGTTTCACCTTTTTGCAAATAGCTAATGGCAACCGCCTGCGACTGTGGCCCGGATTTAGCCGTGCTGCTCACAATCAGCGGCATGTCGATGCTCGCACTTTCGCCGGCTTTAATATCCCCGACGGGGAAACTGTTACCTTGTGATCCAGCCAAAATAATCCCATCGGTTGGGATCGACACTAAAACCTGTGAAGCAGTTTCGTTGCCACTGTTGATCAACAAAATCGTAACCGTAACTGGATCTCCCGGTACGACTGGGCTAGGGTTGAATTGATACCGTGCCAGCGTAATTTGTGATGCTTGTGGCACAGCCGTGACGTTGACCGTTAATGATCCTTTGCTGGTGTAAGTCTGCCCGCTGAAATCACGATAACTAATGGTCAATCCAACCGTTTGTGGGCCATCCGGTGTGTCATTAGCTGCCACCACTGCCAGCCGCACACTAAATGCTGCGCCAACTGCCAAATCCGGCAGTAGCACATTCGATTGACCGTTAGCCGCCACAAACTTGCCACCGGCATCAACCGCAATGGATACACCTTGGGCGGGACGGCTGCCTTGATTCACCACATCGAAAGTGAAGGTGGTCGCGTCGCCCGGTTTGATCGTCGCTGGATTAGCCGAAAAACTCCGCACCAGCACGGAAGGCGTACCCGGTATATCGGTTGGCACAGGAATTGCTGTAGGAATAACAGGAATCTCAGTTGGCACAGGAGCGCTAGTGGGTGGTATGCCTGTTGGCGTAGGAAGTACCGTCAATGTGAATGCCGAATTACTGCCACCCTGTGTATCATTGACGGCAATAATGTACTGACCAACCGCCAATGTACTGGGAATAGCTGCTCGGATTTCGGCACTGCTGACCAATGTGACACCAAGCATATCCCCACCCACCAAGGCCACCGTTGTAGTGGGGCGAAAGTTCGTCCCTGAAATCACCAGAATGCCACTTTGCCCCACAACAATTTGTGTGGGCGAAACAGCAGTAACCGTTATCGGTTGTATGCTGGGGTCTGGTGTAGCCTCCTGAGCTGCAACCATCGTCACTAAACCAAACAGCACCAAAATCGCGATCAATGAAATCCGTTTGATTAGACTGCTAACTTGATTACTCCACATATTCTGCATCCTCAACCATGGCCGCTTCCGCTGCACTCCAGCCGTTAACCTTTATAGGCGGGATATTGCGTCGGGGTGGGCGCATCAGTTTGTCTTCAATAATGTCGCCGTCCATCAGGCTAATCATCCGATCAGCATTACTCGCGACGTTCGGATCATGTGTGACCACAATAATTGTTTTACCCTGCTGGCGACATAGAAATCGCAGCATCCGCATCACCGTTTCGCCGGTTTTACTGTCCAACGCACCTGTTGGTTCATCCGCCATGATAATCGGTGGATCATTGAACAGGGCACGGGCAATCGCAACCCGCTGCTGCTGTCCGCCCGACAGTTGGTTCGGACGGTGGTCAAGTCGTTCTTCCATACCGAGCGCGGTAAGAATTCGCAGGGCGCGGCCTTCACGTGTCTCACGGTCAACGCCTGCAAAAACACCCGGCAGCGCCACATTTTCGAGCGCGGTTAAGGTCGGCACCAGATGAAACGCCTGAAAGATAAAGCCAATCGTTTCACGGCGAAAGGTCGCCAGTTCATCGCCATTCATACTGGCTAAAGGGTTTCCAGCCACCACAATCTCACCTTCGGTCACGCGGTCAAGACCACCGAGCATATACAACAATGTACTTTTTCCGGAACCGCTCGGCCCCATGATGGCGATGAACTGACCGGTCGGAATATCGAGATCAACACCTTTGAGCGCATGTACCCATTGGTCGCCAAGCTGGAAGTCTTTACGCAGCCTGTGGACTTCTACAATAGATGGAAGTGGCTGAGGGGACGGTGTAATAGCCATAATGTCGTCTCGAATCGTTATTCGTCTAAAAGCTCAGGGTGCTGAACTCGTTTGTTCCGGCTCGATTGTAGTCAAATCACCGTTATCTGCTGGCTGTGCCGTAGAAAGCGAAAAATCACTTTCTTGTTGCGGGATGTCAGTGATATTGCTTTCCGCTGATAACGTAGCCGATGAGTCAATGCCGCTATTATCGCCGCCGTTCGGTACAATCGTCGAAAATAAATCACTTTCACTGAGTGTTGATTGCGGTGAAAGACCGTCGCCGCTATCTTCCGGTAGAATAATCTGCTCCGGCAGCTCATTACTCACGACTGTAGGTGCAGTGATCGCACCCGTGAATACTGGCACAAGCACGAGGATCAATACCCAAACCACCACCACCAATGCTACCGCCCAAATTTTCCCATTGAGCGCATTACGCCCGCCGATGTAAACCAGCACCAACGTCCACACCCAAAAAATCGTCAATCGGGAAGTCAGCGACAGTAAGATGCTGCGGACAATTGGCGATAAATCGTTGTAGCCCTTCCAGTAATCCAGCAAACCCGAGATACCCCCCGCACCCACTTTGCCACCTGCCGCGAAATAAATCACCTGTAACCCCGCCATAATACCCAATGGCACGGTCGTCCAGATAGCGATTTGTAAGTTTTGGCTAAAGCTAGGCGGCACTCCATTAAACAGCGGCACTTCGCATAGAATCACCGCCAGCACAAACCAGCCGACTAAAATAGTCGTCGCGCTGATGAGAGCAGTCACCCATGTCGATGAAATATCAGCAGGAGCCCCACTATCTGAAGGTACACCCGTGCCGATGTCGCCTCCCGGAGTGCTTGGAAATCCCCCCGGCACACTAGAAAAATCACCGGGGCGTGATGAAAAGTCACCGGGACTCTGTGTAATTGGAGGGGCGCTGCTATCACCGCCAAGTCCACTGGATAGGGCATCTTGGCGAACGGCACTAAACCCATTAAGCGCCAAAATGAGTACGGCGACCCAGAACCATTGGCGTGAACTGCTCGGTGCTTGGGGCAGCGACAGAAAGAAGTTATTCGGTTGCAGGGCGACAGTCCAAACCTGCCCCCATAAACTGCGTGATCGCGTCTGCCGGATAATTTGAATATCGCGGTTGCGAACCGGCTGAATTTGTCGATTGCTCATAACGGTGTATATGCTTCCCGTTTATTATCTGTAAGTGATGTTAAACCCTGAAACTTGCACAAACCTCACTCCTATTAACGCAAGATGGTGTGCAAAAGTTCCAGCGCCTTATTATCTTGTGCGAGGGGCAGGCTGTCAACAACGCTTCACCAACGCTTAAACGCCGTTCTTTAATCTGAGAGAGTTATCATCTAATCTCCTCAACGTTCAAAGTGGATATGTGTGGCAGGATGCTTAAATCCCGACTCTAGTGCATAATGTCACCCATAAATAACTTTTAACCGTGATACATTTATTTTGGAACAGACTTATGACGGATCGTTTAAAGGCAAAAGTCGCATTTATTACAGGTGCGGGTCAGGGAATCGGTCGTGCTATCGCCCGAAAAATGGCCGCCGAGGGAGCATCGGTTGTTATCGCTGAGTTGAACCCGACTTCAGGTCAAGCAGTTGCTGATGAACTCAATGCCAACGGTCATCGCGCCCTGTTTATTGCCACCGACATCACCCGTGAAAGTGATGTGAAACAGGCCATTGAGCAGACTGTCGCTCATTTCGGCAAACTCGATATTCTGGTCAATAACGCGGGCATTACCTTCCGCTATGAAGCCGTGACCATGACCGAGGAACAGTGGTACAAGGCGATGGATGTGGATGTCAAAGGGGTTTGGTTGTGCTGTAAATACGCTATTCCCCACATGCAAGCGCAGGGTGGCGGTGCAATCGTTAACCTATCCAGCGTTCATGGTCGCGTAACAGCTCCTAAACATTTTCCCTATGGTGCAGCCAAAGCCGCCGTACTCGGTCTAACGCGCAACATCGCTTTGGATTACGGCTCGCATAATATTCGGGTCAACGCCATTTGCCCCGGTTGGGTGCGGACGGAAGCGGTTGAGGAATGGATACACTCTCAGCCCGATCCCAAAGCCTACGAAGACCGCATCCTCAGTTTTCAACCCTTGCGGCGCATCGGCACACCCGAAGAAATCGCAAACCTTGTCGCTTTTATCGCCAGTGATGAAGCCAGTTATATGACCGGCGCGGAACTGGTGATTGATGGTGGTCTAACTATTCAATATCCCCAGTAAAAAAGGATTATTAATGAAAGCCTTAGTTTATGACGCACCTTATGAGATGACGGTGCATGACGTACCGAAACCAAACATCAACACCGATGAAGTGCTGATTCAGGTGGCTTATTCCGGCATATGTGGTTCGGAACTCAGCGGTTTTGAGGGTAAAAACTCGCTCCGCAAGCCGCCGCTGATTATGGGACACGAATTTAGCGGTCTAATCGTCGAAATCGGTCAGCAAGCCGCAGATGCCCGTCCTGATTTACAGGTCGGCACGCGTGTGACCGCTAACCCGCTGGTCACCTGTGGTCAATGTGATTACTGCTTGTCCGGTCATCAACAGCTTTGCCCCAAACGTAAATTGTTGAGTGCCGTGCTTCCGGGTAGCAACGCCGAATATGTTGCCATTGCAGCCAAAAATGTGCTAGTGCTGCCCGATGGCATGGCACTCACGACCGCCTCCCTCACCGAGCCGATGGCTTGCGCCGTGCATACTGCACGTGTAGTCTCGCCACAACCCGGCGAAATCGCATTAGTCGTCGGTGCAGGGCCAATTGGATTAATGACTGTACAAGCCTTAGCCGTTTATGGCCTCAAAGCCATTTACTGCGCCGACTTGAACGCCGAACGTTTGGCGATGGTCGAATCATTGGGTGCTGTACCGGTCAATCTCAAAGAATGGACGGGTTCGGTTCATATTGCCGTTGATGCCGTCGGCGCGACCAGTACTCGCCTAAGCTGTGCCAAAGCTGTGAAAGCAGGTGGACGTGTGTCGTGGGTAGGCTTACATGAAGCAGAGTCATCACTGCCCATTAATGACTTGATTCGCCGTGAGATCGTGAGTTATGGCTCATTCGCTTATAACCCCTTGGATTTCAAAGTCGCGCTGGATGGCCTCGCAACAGGCCGCTTTGCCCTCAAATCCGAATGGACACGCGTCGAACCGCTAGGCGGAGGTAAAGCCTGTTTTGAAGAATTATTGCAGGGTTCATCAGTTGCCAAGATTTGGCTGCAACCGGGAGAATTAGCATGAAAATTACTGCTGTTACACCGCTCGTATTAGGTACACCGTGGCGCAACCTAACCTTTGTCAAAGTCGAAACTGACGCAGGCATTTATGGCTTGGGCGAAGTCCGCCTCAACAATCGCACCAATGCCCTGCTCGGCTATCTGACCGAAGCCGTACCACGCTACGCCATTGGTATTGATCCATTTGATATCGAGTCATTGGTATCACGAATGTCCATCAATGACTTTGGACGTATGGGCGAAGTGACGATGTCTGCCTTGTCGATCCTCGAAATCGCCTGCTGGGACATCATGGGTAAGGCGCTCGGTCAGCCCTGCTACCGGCTGATGGGTGGCGCAGTACGCGACAAAATCAAAGCCTATGCCAACGGTTGGTATACCGTCGAACGCACACCCGAAGCCTTTCACGCCGCTGCCCTCAAGGTAGTCGAGCGCGGCTATTTAGCCTTGAAAATTGACCCATTCGGCGCAGGTCGCTATGAACTGAGTTTGGATGAACAAGCGCGTTCAACCTCACTCATTGAAGCCGTGCGTGATGCCATCGGCCCTGACCGCGAAATCATGGTCGAGATGCACGGGCGCTTTAATCCGGCAACGGCCATCATCATGGCACGTAAGCTTGCGCCCTTCCGTCCGGCATGGATTGAAGAACCTTGTCCACCGGAAAACTTACCTGAACTCAGACGTGTAGCCGAACATGTTGAAATCCCGATTGCCACAGGTGAACGTTTGCACACTATGAACGAGTTCCGCCCCTTGTTTGATTTGCATGCGGTGGACATCATCCAACCGGACATCACCCACTTTGGTGGCATGGCACAGGTAAAACGATTGGCAGCATGGGCCGATGTCTATAATGTGCTGGTTGCCCCACACAATGTCGGCGGACCAGTCAGTACAGCAGCTGCTTTGCATGTAGCCGCTTGCACCTCCAACTTCATGATTCAGGAACATTTCAACGACTTTGCCGACTCGTGGGTTAAACAAGCTGCTCCCGGTGTACCGGAAGTAGTCGATGGTTACTTCGCCTTGCCCACGAAACCCGGTTTAGGTGTAGAGTTAAACGAATCGCTGTTTGCTGATCATCCTTATGTCGAAGGCCATTTCGACTTGTTCAAGGACGAGTGGCACAAACGACAAAAGAATTAACCTTAACGGGTGGAAATAGATTGATTCCTCCCCTTTGTCAGATGATTTATTGTAGGGACGAGGCGTGCCTCGTCCGCTGACTAAATACCGCTTTCGATAATCGACTAACCTGCCTGATTCTTAAAGGACATCCTCAATGGATAATCGTTATCCGCTTCTCGACATGAATCCGATGCAGGCTTACGAACAATATATGGTTCCGGGGATCATGATCCCCGGCGTAGAAGTTATGCTGCGTTATGCCCGGCTTCAAGCGGGTGAGCGCGTTCTCGATGTAGCCTGTGGTACAGGTATTGTGGCGAGAACGGTTGCGCCGTTGGTTGGCGAACAAGGCACAGTAACCGCGCTCGACATTAATCCAGCGATGTTGAAAGTGGCGCAGGCGCAGCCAATACCTCAAGGTGCATCCATTGAATGGCGCGAAGGGAATGCTTTGTCACTCCCCCTCCCCGATGACACTTATGACCTTGTACTTTGTCATCAAGGGCTGCAATTTTTTCCCGATAAAGTCGCAACTCTTCGCGAAGCCAAGCGCGTCTTGGTTTCTGGTGGACGAGTTGTTATCAACGTCCAACAATCCCTGCAACTGAATCCCATCTATAAGACATTCAATGAAGTCTTAATCGGACATATGCACATACCCGCATTAGCTGCACCTTTTGCCTTCGGTGAATTCGAACCGCTTCAAAGTGTCCTAACTGAAGCCGGTTTTAATGATGTCGAAATCATACCGATTTCGCACTCCATCCAATTCCCCAGCATCAGCATTTATATTCAAGCCTCGATTATCGGTTCAGCAGCCGTTATTCAAGAACTCGCTCGTTTGGATGCGGACGCTAAAACGCAATTGGCCGATCAAATCACCCGCGATATGTCACCTGTCCTCGAACCTTATGTCCAAGCGGACGGCACGCTGCTGATGCCCCTCAACGCCAACATCGGCAGAGGTGTAGCCTAGCTATTCTTATCAATAGATTTTTCATACTGTAGAAACACATCCTTCACCTCATATTTGCATCATATTCTCTTGACATTAGTAGTGGCTTCAAAGTACTTGATATTCGACTTCCATAATATCCCGATGTAGGGGCGGAACATGTTCCGCCCTCCAAATCCATCACTTAGCATTTAATAGTGATCTTGACTTCCAGAACTTTCGTGCTAAAATAAGAACAAGTGTTCATTATTTTAGGGGAAATGATGCGCCTAAACCACTTTGTTCTTCACAAATTGCAATCTTCGCTGCAAATTCCGGCGGCGCTCTCCCGTAAACTCGCTGCGGCGGCACACCCCCAACCAGAGCGGCGCTTCCGTCCCTTATTCCCACTGTATACAGCGGCAATCGCCGAGAGTGCCGCCGACAAATCTGCAAATCGTGGCAGCACTCTGAAGTTAACATTCAGAATAAGGAAAGAGAGCAAAAGCGCTCAAGTCCCAACCAGTGTTATGCAGCCATGCGGTGGTGCAGTTGGCGATTAACCAAGCCGGCCACAGCACAAACCCGGGCGGTGTGGTTAATGCGATGTTGGCG
>JBBSBM010000095.1:0-30948 GCA_038251275.1 Aggregatilineales bacterium | reverse complement strand
TCCTGAACCATTATGATCGGTGAACATGTTCAAGAATTTGATGAACGCGTTCAGTAATTTGGTAAACATGTTCATTTTTACCATTTTATACGCCAGATTTCTCCCTCAAAAAGCGTCCACCACTTAGTGTGGTGCTACCAGTCCATTTCATTTCTCTATAAGTAGCATTCAGTTATTTTTATGTTATCCTTCATTTAATCATCACTTTGTATTGGCTTATAGTTACAGTGAGTATCCTCATAATCATATGAGGGAAAGTAAGTAAATACTGATGGCTCAAACTTTCAATTTCAATTGCGAACGCTGTGGTTCGAGCTTTACAAGCGATCAGCCTGATGCGCGTTTTTGCTCAAATCTTTGTCATTCTTTAATAGGCAACGAGCGCAAAAAATATTCAGAGCAGCGACTTGATAACCCCTGCACCATCAGGGTATCCCTACTCGGTGAAGTAGAAGCATTAATTAGCGACAAGCGAAAACGCATATAAAGGCGGATTGCTCTCTCACATCCGCGGCAGCGAGACATCAATATGCACGCGGCGGTTACACGGGAGCAAATTGCGGCGCTCAGTGGTCACAGCCGAATCAGCCGCCCGACATAAGTGTCAATTCAGCGGCTTCTCCCGTACTTCCCGCCGGTCATTTCAGCGGCTCAATCGACACAACCGTCATAAAATGCGGGTCTTCTAACTTCCTTTAAGGCCTCCTAACCTGTAAACTAACCCTTTCTATTCACTAACGACTGAAGACCAACGACTACATGTTTGAAATTGTTTTCCTCGGAACCTCCGCCTCTGCGCCCTCCATTCATCGCGGCTTGCCTGCCCAGATTATTCTGGCAGGTGAACACCGTTTCTTGATCGATTGTGGTGAAGGCACACAACGCCAAATTCTCCGCAGTGGTGTAGGTTTCAAACGGCTCAACAAAATTCTGCTCACGCATTCTCACCTTGACCATATTTTGGGCTTGGGTGGTCTTGTATCAACATTTGCCAGTTGGGAAGAAATGTCCGAACTCGAAATTTGGGGTGGCAAGCCCACGCTTGACCGTGTCCAAAAGTTACTATTCGGTGTGGTGCTGGATTACGAACGTCTGCCCATCAAAATCCACCTCATCGACCTCAAACCCGGCAAACTGATGGAAACCAAAGACTTTACCGTCTCTGCATTCCCAGTGACGCATCGTGGTCAGGGCAACTTCGGCTTCATTTTTCAGGAGAAATCACGCCGTCCCTTCCTCACCGATAAAGCCGAAACCCTCCACATTCCCATCGGCCCGGAACGTGCGCGCCTCGTCAAAGGCGAAACCGTCACGCTCAAGGATGGAAGTATTATTCAACCAGATATGGTACTGGGTGAAACCATTCGCGGCGCGAAACTCGTTCACATTGGAGATACCTCGCGTACTGACAACGTTATTGAATTCGTCCGTGATGCCGATGCACTTGTCATCGAAGCCACTTTCCTCAACGAAAATGTCGAGGAAGCCCGCGCCTTCGGTCACATTACCGCCCGCGAAGCCGCTACCCTCGCCCTCGAAAACGGTGTAAAAACACTTTTATTGACCCATGTCTCTCGCCGCTATCGTGAGCGAGACATCATCGACGAAGCCCGACATATCTTCCCGAATACCTATGTCGTGCGTGACCTCGACCAATATGGCCTGCGTCGCGATCAACCTGTCGAGAAAAAGGTCGCCCATCACTCCGAAACCGACGAATAGCCTTTCTTCTTGGCGCTCTTGGCAATGTGCATTTTCTCTGCATCTCTGCGGTTAAAAATGTATTTGTATGTGCGGTATTAAACGGCCTTACAAAAGCTATCCCTATAACAATATACTGTCACCATGACATCTTTATCTTCAAAAGTAGGCAACAGTGACCTCAGTCATCCAAAACGTTCGTGACTTGCCACGCGCATTAACCTCATCAGCAATCTTGTCAGGCTTACTCGTGGTCATCGTCGGTTATGCATCATCGCTAGTATTGGTCTTTCAAGCCGCCACCAAATCTAATGTGGATAACGCCCACCTTTCCTCATGGGTACTCGTTATCACCATCGGCAGTGGTTTATGTAGCATCGTCATGAGCCTCTGGTTCCGTCAGCCCGTCATCGCCGCATGGTCAACTCCCGGTATCGTCCTCCTCTCAGACACCTTAATTCACTACCCATTTAGCGAAGCCATTGGCGCATATATCGTCGCTGCTATCGCCATCATACTGCTCGGTTATTCAGGTATGTTCGGACGCATTATGCGCCTCATTCCGCAGCCTATTGTCATGGGTATGTTAGCCGGTGTTCTCATCAACTTTGGCTTAGATATGTTCAAGTCTTTTCCTCAAAGTCCGGTGATGGTCTTCCTGATGTTGATCGTCTTTTTCCTCATGCGCCGCTTGGGCTTCCGCGCCCCTACGATTGGTGCGTTGGTCGTGGGCTTAGTCATCGCCGCACTCAGGCAAGAAATCCATCTAGAAGGCATGCAGCTTGGCCTAGCCGCTCCAGTCTTCACCGCGCCCACCTTTAGCATTGGCGCACTGCTCAGTCTTGCCCTCCCCTTGTTCACCTTGGCTCTCACAGGTCAAGACGCACCCGGTCAAGCCGTCTTGCGTAACGCAGGTTATGAAGTACCCATCAACAAAGCATTAGCAGTCACCGGCATCGGCTCACTCTTAACCGCACCCTTCGGTGGACATGGCCTAACTTTAGCCGCGATTACTGCCGCGATGGTTACCAATCCCGAAGCCCATCCTGATCCTGATAAACGGTATGCAGCGGGTGTAGCAACGGGTTTCTGGTACACACTAACCGGCATCTTTGGCGCGACTTTAATCACCCTTTTTGCTGGCTTACCTATGCCACTCATCCACACCATTTCTGGCCTCGCGCTAACCGGGGCCATTACATCGTCGCTCTCAGCCTCAATGGCTGATCCTTATGGTCGTGAGGGAGCATTAGTTGCCTTCATGTGTACTGCCGCCAGCTTCACACTCTTCAATATCGGCGCACCCTTTTGGGGCTTGGTCTTTGGGGTTCTCACCCATCTCATCATGACCTATGCTAAACCTCAGTTTCAAAAATCCGCCAACTAAAATTAAGGGGAGTCTCAAATGGCAGACACACTGAATGATACGCTCCGTACTCAACTCGATGTTTATGTAACCGAGACTTTCGTCAACGAAGATGAAGTCTTACAATCAATACAAACTGATGCCGCCCACAACGATTTACCAGCCATCAGCATCCGTGGATTCGAAGGCCGATTGCTTCAAATGCTGGTTCATATTTCTGGCGCGAAACAAATCGTAGAAATCGGAACGTTGGCGGGTTACAGCGCTGTCTGGTTAGCGCGAGCCTTACCGGCTAATGGCAAACTTTATACATTAGAAAAAAGCGCTAAACATGCCGCGATTGCCCGTGATAATTTTGAAAGTGCTGGCTTGAAATCCCGCGTCGAACTATTTGAAGGCGATGCCCTAACCTCATTGGCGAAATTATCAGCCCGTAATCCCTTTGATATGGTGTTTATTGATGCTGACCGTCCCCATTACCACGATTATTTAGATTGGGCAGCCGAAAATCTGCGTCCCGGTGGACTGGTAGCCGCCCATAACGCTTTCCGCAGCGGACGTGTGCTTGCCCCCGAAAATGAAGATGACCAATTTGTGAAAGATTTCAACGCAGCGCTGGCAAAAGATAACCGCTTCGAAGCATTTGTCATCGCTGTTGGAGATGGTCTAGCCGTCGGTGTCCGAAAATAAAAAGGAAAGCGCAGTTCGCTTTCCCTTTCCAAAATCTCTTTTGTATTGAATTTAGCGTTCTTTGCGCATTAGCGGTTCAATTTTCTCCTGCCTTAACTTACGCTACATACTCACCCGCTGATGTATCAAAACGGTGGGTATAAATTTGTTCGTGGAAGTTGATAAAGCCTGTGATTAAACTGCTCACCACATTTGAGCCGAGTTGACGATCAAGTGTCGCCAGCACATCACGCAAATGCATCTGCGATTGGCGGTAGACTTGTGCGAAATGGGTCAAATTCTCATTGAAGATCGAAATCCCATATTCGATTGACTCGCTATACGCCAGATTGTGCAGGCAGATATTGAATTCGCCATGCAATATATCTTTTTGAATACGGGTCAACGCTTCGGTCTTGTTCCCTACATGACACAGCAACTGCGACATCGTTTGGATATGAGAAGGCTTACTTTCGAACGACTTCCATAATGTATGAATAAGGGAAGTGCGCTTACCCGTCGAATAAGTTGCTACAACACCCATATCATTCAAGATGCGGATAATCGTTGCAGCGGTAGCCAACGCGTCTTCGAGTAAACCGTCTTCAATCACACTTTTAATCTCAGGCTCTGGATTAATGATCTCAGTCATAATCCCAATAAAATAAGCCAGCACCGGAATAACGGATACGGTATGTGTGCCAATATTAGTCAATTCTTCCAGCGACATATTGATGTGAGCTTCAAGTGACTGTGATACCGACGCATACCGATTGATAAATCCTTGGTGAATAACTGGACTCGATTGTAAATGTTCGGTTGCTTCAAGAAGCGCATTGCATGATTCGATATTTGCAATCAGAATAGGCCACAACTCAAAATTAAATGTACTGGGTGTAATATCGGGATGTGCCTTTAAGAATTTTTGAAATTGCGCCACATACTTTTCACGGGTTGTCGGTTGGCTGTAACCCGAAATATTTAAGGTCGTCGGCTGTATAAATTCTAAAAGTTCGCTGCTGTGGTTAGGAACGCCACTTAACCGTTTGACCATTACACCATTGAAGCTGTGCAATATATCTTTGCGAATAAGCATAGATGTGTCACGGGTAGGCATCAGCGATAATCCGACGGCCAAATCATCTGATACCAATTCATACATAAAATAGGCATGAATGAGACCACAGTATTCCGCCATAGTTTGCCAGTCATCAACCCCAACCATTGGCTCGAGTATATGGGTCGTCAGGTTAATGACCTGATTCATGCCGATAAGTTGCAGAAATTCATGGCGATTAGGATTTGCGTCTGATATGCCCCACAAATAAAAGTCTCGTTGTATGCCACTTGGCATATCCTTCAATAGACTACATTTAATTTTTTCTAAAGTGGCCTGTGTCAGGCATTGTTGGAAAGTCATTCAGTCGCATCCTACTCAGTGTATTAATTCGTGCCTATTACCAATTTTCATTAGGCAAATAAAAACCTAAGTGTTCCGTATGAACCGTCACACTTTTGTATTCGCCTGTCTATCAATCTTTTTCTTTTAGAAGGTGGTCACCACTCTTATCGGCAAGTTCCACATTCCAGTTAAAGACAATTTGTTATGCCGAATCCGTTTTGGATGGCATCAATTCTACTAAGCTGCTATCCTGAGTTAACAGAAAAGCAATACTCTGATCCCACGTAGCAAACATACGGAAACGAACGCGCGCTACCTGTGTCATGATAGAACTTACAAATCGCGTCGCCGTACTCGAACTAATCACAATTGTCCACCCCAACAAAGGGTTACGGAGGTGATGTGAAGCCTCACCATTAATCAGGGACAAATTAGTAGGAAACTTTCCCAGATTTGTTGTATCTGCTATCAAATGTACCAGCGGTGGCTTTCCCTTAAGGATAAATTCCGAGGTCAATAAACTAGCAGCTTCGGCATCTCTAAGACTTAAATCGCCAGTTAAAACTGTGCTAACGACCCGTCTTTCGATATACCATGAGACTTCATACGGCATTTCAAATTCCTTCCGCGATCATAACCCCGTCTAATTGACAGTCACATTAAGCAACATACTCACCAATGTTTGAGTTAAATGGCTCGGCATAAATCATCTCGTGGAAACGCACAAAGCCTGCGATGAGGTTGCTCAGTGTACGATTGGTCATGCGCCGGTCAATTGATGCTAGCAAATCATGCAAATGTGTTTGCGAGCGATAAAACAGTTCTGATAGATTAGCTATGTTGTTATCCATCAACGTGAGTGCTTCAGAAACCGAGTTGGTATAAGCCAAGTTATGCAAGCAAATATTGAACTCACCGTGCAGCAGGTCTTTCTGCAACCGTGTGAGCATTGTATATTCATCGGGCGTACTCATCAGCAAATGGTCAATCGCATCAATGTCTGCTGCATGATTTTGATAATGTTGTTGTAGTCCAGCCGAGACAGTCATACGCTCGTTTTGAGAAAGTGTCAGCAGCATTCCCACATCATTGACCAACCGTACAATCACGGCTGAGGTGTTTAGCGCATCAGCTAATGTACCATCTTGAATAATCGAGTGCAGCTTAGGCTCAACACGAATAATCTCAGTCAATACGCCTGCAAAATATGCCAATACTGGCACCACTGACACAGTGTGGGTTCCCATCCGTACCAATTCTGTAAGCGGCATACCATGATCAACTTGTATGGATCGTGTAACGCCTTGGTAGCGGTCAATAAATCCCTGTGAGAGCAAATCACCCACTTGGAAATGACTCATGTACTCGGCGAGTTCATAACATGACTCGATGTTGGCAACCAAAATCGGCCAAACACCGTATTCAATTTCCTGCTGCGTAATGTCGGGGCGCTGGGAAAGATAAGCATTGATGCAAGCCTGATGTTTACGCGGGGTAATACTCTGGGCAAATGATGAAATGCTTTGAGTCAATGTTTCAACCGGACGCATCAGTTCTGCCGTATTATTATGCTCACCCTTCAACCGCGACACCATCACGTGGTTGAATACATGCAAAATATCCCGTCGGCTCGAAGCATTTTCGTCAATCACGCACAAGGAAGAAAGCCCATTCGCCAAATTATCCGAGATAATCTCGTACATGAAATAAGCATTGATGCGTCCACAATATTGGGCAACGGTTTGTTGATCATCAGGCTCGATCAGATCACCAATCATCTGACAAGAAAGATTAATGAGCTGGTTGATACCAATCATCTGAAGAAAGTCATTGCGGTAAGGGTTTTCGTTGGATATACCCCACAAATAGTAATTTCGTTGGGGACTTACCGGCATGTGACGCATCAAACTGCTGCGCACACTTTCAATGGTCGCTTTAGTGATTTCATTTTGTAGGCTCATGTGCTTTTCCCTTTATCGAACTGCCTTCTGCAATTTCGATTTACTTTAATAGACGGATTAATAATCACTGTGTGATTTAATCCTTATTGTCACTAATTGAGCCTAAATCCTTGGATTTAGGCTCAATTCTACGAGGAGATTATTCAGTTATTACGGCGGGCATGTTGGCGATAATTTCTCGCAGCGTCGAATCTTGATCCGCAAGAAAATTTAAACCATCACTGTAAGTTGGGAACATACGAAACCGAACACGAGCAACTTGAGTGATAATGCCGCTAATAAAGCGTGTTGTTGAATTCGTACTGATGACAATCGTCCAACCAAGCTTAGGCTGCCACAAATGCTTAGAAGAGCTACGATTGAGTAGATTCAAATTTGTTGGGAAGCGTTCAAGTTTGGTGGTATCTGCAATTAAATGAACCAACGGCGGTTCACCACTTTGGATGAATTGGGCAGTGAGTTCGCTTGCAGCTTCAGTCTCTTGAAGGGTCATATCACCTATAAAGACAGCTTTTACAACGCGTCCCGGAACATACCATGATATTTCGTAACCCATACTCCATCTCCTCATTATCTGTTCGTCATAGTCAGGCCACGTTTTGCGGTCCGTTTGGCGGGTGCTACTTCGTAAACCAGAATTACAAAGTAAATCAACTTATTACTAGCAGGTTGATTAGAATTCTGTTATACAAACATTATTGTAGGATGGATAGTTGAGATGGTGAGTTGAGATTCGTAAAGTTCGTAAAAAAGTAAGGGAATAAGGGAAAAATTCGTTTTTCGATTCATTTTGTGAACACTATCAAATCTAGGTGATTTGTCGTCACAAAAATGAAAAAGGAGTAGTTAAAACGATGAATCGAGGCGCTTCAATGTTTCCAAACTATCTTCAAAATTCTTGACTTGGCGCATTTTCATGCCAGTTGCCTGTGAAGCTACCGCTACGATGAATCCGGTCAAAGGATTTGGTTTTTCTTGGACTATCATTGTCCATCCCATTTTAGGATGTTGGAGGTAAGTGAGGTTTTCCTTAATCTGCATCAGATTCGTGGGAACACGTCGAATATTGTCACCGATAGAAACGAGATGTACACATTCTGTTCCCTCATCAAGATATTGTTTCATATCTTGATTCAATTTCCCCAACTCTTCGATACTGACATCGCCTGAGACGTGAAGTACCAGGACGCATCTTGGCACATTCCATTGCAGGGTATATTCCATAATATGTATTTCTACCACACTTGATTTTTAATGTCACCCCATCCTAGTTTCATTCTAAGTGCCCACCCTGACAGAATCATGTAAAGATTGTGAATTATTCCGATATGCTGTCGAGGTTAATCATGCCTTCCCCGTAAACTTTACCGGGTTGGATAACAATCGGCGCACGCGTATCCGCAGTAGCAATCAGGTCATATGTCGTCGCACCCGTCACCCGTACGGGCACTATTTCACCCACTGGAAGTTCGCCTTCAACGATGACATAGCCATCAATTTCAGGTGCATCACGGTAGCTTCGGCCTAAGCTCAATGTCTCGCCAGTATCATTACCGTCTTCGTCTTCACTCACACCGTGACCCTCGACTAACACATCAATCGTTTTGCCAACAATCAATTGATTTTTAGCGAGGCTGATACCCTGTTGAAGTTCCATCAGTTGTTCGTAACGTGCCTGCTTCACATCATCCGGCACTTGGTTCGGCAGCTTGGCACTGGGAGTACCAATTTCATACGAATACTTAAATGCACCGACACGGTCAAACTGCAAATCCCGCACGAATTGCATCAATCCATCGAATTCCACGTCAGTTTCACCCGGATAACCAACGATGAAGGTTGTACGCACGCACAAGTCAGGCATGGCGGTTCTCAGCTTGCCAATCGTGTCGTACACCCATTCAATCTTAGCCGGACGTTTCATACGCAGTAGCGTATCGCGGTGACCATGTTGCAGCGGAATATCGAGATATGGCAGCACTTGCTTATGCTTCGCCATCGTTTCCATCAAACCCGGTGTCACATATCCGGGATAAGCGTACATTACCCGAATCCAGGGAATTCCCGGTGCGGCATCCACAATCGCATCCAACAAATGTGCCAAACCATCTTTGAGGCCGAGGTCATAACCATAATCGGTAGAGTCTTGGGCAATCAGCAAGATTTCCTTGATGCCCTGCTCTTGTAGATGTACCGCTTCCCGCACAATGGATTCCATCGGACGGCTAACAGCAGTACCTTTAATCTTGGGAATCGCACAGAAAGCACACGGACGGCGGCAGCCATCAGCAATCTTGATATAAGCACTTGAACCCTGCACACTCGTCCGCAGGACACCGCGTTCATCTAATCCAACAACCTTCGCATCCGTTGGCAGATGATACAGCGGTTCAGGATGTTTACGGTCACGCAGCCGACCAACCAGATCAAAGATGTCCATCCAACGTCGCGTGCCGATGACACCATCCAACCCCGGCACTTCCTGCACCAAATTGCTACCATAGCGCTGCGACAGACATCCCGCCGCAATTACCATCTGTCCGTCCCGCTTACCATCCACCAACTCACGCAGCGCGTTGATGCTTTCCTGCTTGGCAGCATCAATGAAGCCGCAGGTATTCACGATCAGCACTTCGGCGCGATTCGGGTTTTCGACCCCACGCATGCCGTTTTGTGCCAGCACTTGCCCGATGCTTTCGCTATCGACCGTATTTTTGGAGCAACCGAGGCTAAGGAGGTAGTAGTTATTCTTGCGGAGCGACATGGGCATTTCTCAAATTAACTAGAATGGGAACAAAACATTATAGCTGACGGACATCAGCGAAAATAGGGGTAGCACAAAGAAATGGGTCTATAGAACTTTAAAGTGTCGTGGATTTCGATATAGAACAACAATTGGCGTACCGTCCATGATAATCTTATTCTCTAAATCGTTCCGAATAGTACCGTTTCGTGTGCTAATAATTTTCCCGTCAGGCGTTCTAAAGGCACATAAGGCATCAAACTGCCATCCATAAATATCAAGCCATATCGGTCGCATTCGCTTTTCCCGTTCCTGAGTCTCGATAATTCGTCCTTGTATCAATTTACCTTCTTTGCTCAAAAGTTGCCTGCGATAGGTAAACCAACATAACACGCCACCTATCCCCAAAATACACAGAGCAAGTCCGAAGTCGAAAGAGAATCCCCCATAAGGAGACATGATTCCAATCACAATCAGAACAACAGGTAGGCTAAGTGCCCGTATATAACTGCCAGTTCCCCAAAACGTATCAGACTTCCCCACCAAGAAATGCAAATTCTCCAAATCAAAAAGAAATAAATCTTTGAGTGGAGCGATCTTTCCGATTGTAGGAACAACAATGTCGTATTTGGAAGCCATTTACCATCACTCACCTAACCCATAAGCTCTTAATCCAATTATAGAGTTATGCGAGATAAATCATTTCATAAGCTTTGCGAATCGGGTTATTTCACCGTGAGTTGCCCGATGAATAACCGATTTCCACGTGGTGTATCGTTAAAGAGGACAGGCATACGCACATCATCACTCGATGTATAAGCACCGACTGAAATCCCATACATACCCGAAGGCATATTACGCGGCAAGGGAATGAAAATCACCTGTATAAATACATCTCGATTTTGAAGCCGTCCAACATCAACACTGATCGTATCATTTTGAGAAGCAGGCGCACTTGCTGGATCAGCTAAAATGTGGGTAAAGAATCGTAAATCGGGTGGCACAACCCCATCCACACGCCAATAGGTAACGGATGTATAAATACCACCCGGTGCATAAATTTGGTCACCATCTTTCTCATATCCGAGGAAAGATAAATTACCACCGAACCGTACTGGCGGTACAGCTAGACCAGCACCGCCCACCGCGTCTGGCGCATAACCGGCGGGCGCAGTGGTCGTAAAGCGACCAACCACATTCGCCAATGGTCTAGACACATCTAACATAACCACCGAATCAGGCGGCATCCCCGCAACTTGCGTTCCCTGATCTAACCACCGATGCAAATAAGGCTGCATCATTGTGAGCGTTTGCGGATCAGGCATCACAACCTGCTGTTGATCGCCTCCATTAACAAAAATCATCCCACTACCACAGTCTGCAAAACGCAGCGGAATATCCTTTAGGTTCATCATCAACAAAGTCAAATCCGTCGCGCTGAAGGCATCTAGATTTTCAATGACTCCCTGCGAATCGCAGACAACAGTCGGTGTTCGCTCAGCAGTCCGGTCAAGATACTGTGCGAGGTGTCCGGCACGGGCATGGTAAGCTCTGTTCACACCGGGTGTAGCAGGCCAATTCGTGAATAAATCACCAACTGACCACCCAAAGTTAAAAGCCAATAAAATAATGGCTCCGAGTACCACAGTCAAACGTGCCGATGGTACAACACTTCGATAGACTGTACTGATTCCCACACCAAAATAAATCGCAACCAGTGGCAGAAGCGGGGTAAAAGCCAAGAAATCAGGCGTAGTACGGCTAAAAATGGCCGCAGGAAGTAAAACAATACTGGCAATAAGGAGCAATCCATAACGAGCATTACGCCATTGCCGTGCAGCCATAAGCACACCAATAAACACCAATAGACCACTGACCAGATCAATCAATGGACGACCGGGCAAATTACGGGCCGGGTTAGCATCTCCAACGAACAGTAATGCCCCCACTGTATCCACAATGGCCTTAAGCGGTGGATTTTCCGCAATTGTATAACCGCCGAAGACTCGCACTGCTCCGCTCAGATTGGGCAATCGAATAGTAGAAATAAGATACGGTGTGGAAAGAATAATCATGACCAGTAGACTAAACAGCAAATAACTAATATTTTGCTTGGACAGTCGATTTCTCGAAAAAAGCCGAAAGGCAATCGCGATCATGCTAAACAAGACTATCAGCAAATGTACCGGATGGATGTAAAGCCCTAATCCTAGCAATACACCTAATAACGCAAAGACAGCTGTATCTGGCACACCGCCATGAACCCCTCGATATACCGCTAATGTACGCGCCAAAATCAATAACATCAACGCAACCAGCAGGGGTAACAACGTTTCACGAAGTAGTTGGTGGCTCAGGACAATCATCCACATATTCGTTGCTAGCAGTGCCAGTGCCGCCACGCCCACGACCGGGCCAAACAAACGCTGTGCCAGTGCGTACACCACTGCCAATACCACCATACCTGCCCACAGCGACAGCAATTTATAGCCAAAAAGACCATTGCCGAACACAGACGTAAAGGCCGCTTGTATCATATGATACAAACCTTCCCGTCCCTCACCGTTGCCGAGATCGTAAAAAACTTCGATACCACCCTGTCGTACCCGTTCTGTTACCTGTACCTCTGTGATTTCAGCATTGTTGAAACCAGCGGGCAGCGCAACCAAGGTATGCAACCGTAAAGCAGCACCGAGCAAAAGCAGCATAACGGCTAGCAAATAGCCTAATCGACTAGACAATAAGAACTCCTCATGATCGTTAGCATCAAATCAAAGGTGATTAATCACAGGGTATTAACGCGGCTATTTAAATCGTAACCGCTAGACATGTTGATTATAACGCGGTCATCCAAGCCGTGAAGCCCAATACCGCCAAGCCCAGCGCAACATTGATCCATGTCAACCGCACTTCACGCTGTCGCAACTTTTCCCATTGAGTCGCATCACCCTTACCCCGTTCACGCAGCATGCTCGCCCGTTCCAGCGCCGGAGTGACGCTGTATTGCAGCACCAAACCGCATATCACCATACCAAAAATTGCGATGTGCTTAAACAGCAGCAAACGGCTCCAATCATTATCGAGCTTTAGCACACCGTCATAATATTTATTGCCGGTCATCTGTACGAAACCGGTAAATACCAGTACCACAAGACTAAAATTCGTCAGCGGCATAAATCTTTTTCGTAGACGTGTCAAAAAATCATACAGCGCCGGATTATCGGTTAGCACACGCTTTGTTTCGGGCCAAACGAATACCGTTAAGGTGACCAACCCACCAATCCAGATAACAGTCGCTACGAGATGTGCGAAATAACTAAGTGCAAGGAACAACGGTTGCAAGACCCATCGCCTCCGGACTACCGGGATCACGCGCCGGAATGGTACGTGTTCCGCAATATTTTGCCATGTTTGCTAATGAAAGGAAAGCCTGCCCCATCCACCCCTTACCAATAGTCACACTCCACCAATATTCCTCACGGTCAGGTGTCCACGACGGATCAGGAATATAAATAGCAGACATCAATCCCATCCATGGTCGCCAATGATCAGCAGCGTATTGGTAAGCCCGAACAAAGTAATCAGCCTGTTGTTCCTCGGTCACCGCAAACCACGCATAATCTTTATGGATGGGGTCTTGTGTCCACCCCATTTCGAGGATCGACATTTGCCGCGCCGCATCGCCATTTTTGACCATAATCTTCCGCATATCTTCCACCCGCCGGAACGTTCCGAAGCGATGTCCACCCGCCGCTTCTGCTTCATCCGGACTGGTCTCTGGAGGGAAGTTATACCCCGGCGCGTTCACGCCTGCCACATCTGCATACTGCTGAAATCCCGCATCATACATTTGTTGGAAAAATATATCATCCGGCGTAACCGATGCCGTCCACGTTCCTGTAGGCGACAAACCAGCCGAAATCACTATCGCTTGTGGATCAGCCGCATGAACAGCCTCGCTACACACCTTCAGCAAGCCAACATAGCCAGCAGCATTCGGAGGCTGTTTACCCCACTCACGGTCAAGGTTCGGCTCATTCCAAACTTGATACGCTGCGATCCGTCCTTTATAACGGCTGGCAAGTGCACCGCAAAAAGTTGCCCAATCATTCAAGTCCTCTGGCGGTGCATCAAGAAAATCGACACCTTTTTTGCCGGTGACGTGCGTGATCGCCCAATCTGGACTATCACCCAACCGGGCCACCACTTTTAGACCTTTGCTTTCAAGTTCAGTCAGCAGTTCATCCGCTCGATCAAAATGAAAATCACCGCGCGACGGTTCAATATCCTTCCACGCGAATATCTGCTTGACATGGCTAAACACCATCAAACGCACCCAATCCATATGCAAACGAGCTTTGCTTTTATCCCACCACAAAAAGGTTTGAATGCCGTAAGTTAATGACGTAAATCGGGGATTTGTAATCGCATCCGCACGAAACGGATCACGACTAACACTGCGGTCATAAACGATTCCCAATAAGATCAACATCACACTGGCTGCGATGATAGCGAACGCAGTTACAAATACACCACGTCCATTTGGCTTTGAAGTCATGAATACGCCTAAACTACAGGGGCGCACCTATTTGTGCGCCCCACATGAAAATAAACCTAATCGTAACAGCGAACTCCGAAGTTCCGCTGTTCGTCTACCCTACGCCACTACTGCGCTTTGGCTTGTTGCTCTTGGCTCCACTTGATAATCGCGTCATAAGCCGGACGGAACTTCCAATCCTTGCCGATGATTGAGTACGGAACGTTGTCGTTATCTGTTGCCCAACCAGCTTGTGGACCATAGTTAAAGTTCCAAATGAACGCCAATTGCACGAAGCCCCATTGCTTCATCAGGTCAAGGGCCTGAACAATATAATCGGCCTGTTCTTGCAGTGTATTATCATTGGCGAACTCAAAACCTTGTGGGAAACCACCGAGATCTTCTGTGGATGCCCAGCCAAACTCGGTAATGCACAACTTCTGCTGCCCACCTGCCAATGCTACCTTATTAGCGTAGGCCTGTAACGTGCTGTAGAAACTCCAACTGTGATGTGGATTATCGAATGGGCCACGGAACTGGGCATTTGGATCAGGCGGTACGGCATCCCACTTAACATTCGGGCCAATATTGTAACCATTATGGTGAACACCAACACAATCGACGTAATTCAGCAGCCCCGCTGCAATTAACTTATCAAGATAAATATAATCATCCCACGCACCTACGCCGTCATTGAAGCCAGTTGGTGAAAGCGCGCCGCTGATAACCACAATACCGGGATCAATCGCCTTCACCGCCGTATAGGTATCCTTGAGCAGTGAAACATAATTCTCGGCCTTCAAACCCTTGGTTGATGACCATTCGCGGTCGATGTTTTCTTCGTTCCAAACCTCAATTGCCTGAACTTGTTGCGGATAACGTTTGAGAATTTCGCTTACAAAATTGACGTAATCCGCGTTATTTGCGGGCGGCCCTTGCTTATCCAGATTCGCACCGGATTCACGCGCCCATTTTGGCGCAGTCACAATCGACATCATGATATTCAGACCGAAGGTATTCTTAGAGGTCATCACCATATCCAGAATCGACCAATCAAACTTACCTTTTTCAGTTTCGGTATCTTCCCACCGCACTTGATGTTTGAACCATCTCAAATTCAACTTTTGCGAGACTTCACGCATCCAGTTGTCTTCGTTCTTCGGATTTAAATCGAGGCTGTACTGTACCTGAATACCCGGTTGGAAACTCGTATTACTGACAGGCAGCGGCGTATTCGTCGGCCCTTGTGTTGGCGCTTCGGTCACCGTTGCCGCCTGAGCAACAGCCGCTTCAGCCGTCGGCGCATCCGTTGGCTTTACACTTTGGTCAGCTTGCGTGGGCAGAGAGGTTGGAATGATAGCAACCGACTGAGTCGGTATGCTCGTGGGCAGCGCGAAATTACGTCCACTTGCGCCCCCAACCAATCCGGTTTCACCCAACACCCAGAAGATCGCAAAGAAAGTACACGCCCCCATCATAAAAGTAATACCCAACCACAGGATGACAAAACCCCGCAGTTGTTTGCGTAAACGGGTGCGCTGTACGCTGGTTTGTGCTGTTGCCATTTATCTTGTCCTTCATTTAGAACGATCCAACTTACTTAGTCAGGTATTTTTCTTTAATCATACCTAACCTTTCAGCTTCAAACTGTACGACTGTCCGATTAAAACCTAACGCGCCCCTGCCATTGCATCACAAGCAGGGCAACCTCCACCCGGACGGATCATCGCGTAACCACCCATCGGGTCAGAACCGTATTGGCTGAAATCAACATTCCAAACAATCATTAGCCGTACTTTACCACTTTGAGATGATATTGCTGCTGCGCCTGCTAACCATGCCGCCTGTTGAGCAACAGTTGTATTACCAGCCCACCCGAAGAACGGATCAAGTCCGCCGTAACCTTCAGGTGTCAGGTATCCTAGTTCCGTCCAGCAAATTGGTTTTTGCCCGCCTGTCAAACCCCAATAGGTATCCAACATAGCGCCTAAATAACGCGTATAGTAATTATCACGCGGATCACCACTGTTCTGTGACGGGGATACGATACCTTCATTATAATGGGCTCCGAGGCAGTCCATCGACTGTAAGCCGCCCGCATCTACCAACTGTCGGATCCAGTTATCGTCATTGAGAACCTTACCGGGGAAAGCGGCTTCTGCGCCCGTTGGTGCTGGCGCTGCGCTGATGACCATCACGCCACCATTCGCGCCTTTGATTGCACTATAAGCCGCGCGCAAAACTTTAGCATAATTCGCACCGCTGATTTGACCCGCAGGCCATTCACGGTCAATGTTTGGTTCGTTCCAGACTTCGATTGCATCCGGCCCAAGCCCAGCCACACCACCTGCAAATTGGGCAAACTGCTGAATATAGCCATCACCGCCGCCCGCCAGATCATTCGGATAACCGACCAATCCCACAAGGATCTTAAAGCCGCGCGATTTTGCATCATTGATTTGTCCAGCCACTGCCCCCGGCCCTGTACCCGGCGAGAAACGGAACTGGATCTTCATCCAAGTCATGCCCGCACGTCGCATCGCACTCGCTGCCGCATCACTAGCCGGATTAGTCACATGTCCACCATACTCAAAGTTCCCAACACTGATACTGCCAGCACCCGGACGTACTGCCCCACCGGTTGAGCCGGATGGTGCGGCAGGTGCAACAGGCACAACTGCGGCGGGCGGTGGATTAGTCGGCACAGGAGTCGGTGTCGGTGTTGGTAAAGGTGTAGGAGTCAAGGTCGGCGCGAACAAAGCCACTTCGACCCCCGTTCGCGGGCTAGCAGATTGACCACCCACCACATCCACGTTAATAGCGTAGTTACCATCAGGCGCGTTAATCGTCGCCACCAACGGATCATTCAAGCCTGTGGTGACTTCATCAACTGTGCCGTTTGCGCCTTGAATGCGCCAACGCAGAGCCAACTCTGTTTGACCTTCGGTCGGCGGTTGCTGAAGTTTATAATTCAAAATCGTCGCATAAACACCGTCGGCTACACCAGTGGTCAGTAAATCACTAAAAGCCACACCTGCCAAACCAAATGTAAACGAGCGATCCATTCTAAAGCGCAGTGCATCAGCCGTAGTCAACCAGATGCGCGAAACAGGCTGGTTATCCTGTCCCAAATAATCAATGAACGGTGTTTGGCTGGTCGTATCCAAACCCGACGAAGCATGGAAGCCATCAAGACTGGCTTGGATTTGACTGCCGGGTACAATCGAACCCGTTTCTGATTTCGCTGCTTCGATCTTCACACTGCCCAATGCTGACAAAGCATCAGCATAACCCACGTTGGTATAACTGCTATCTTGCTGCTGCACCGATAGTGCCGAAAGTCCCAACAAAATTTCTGAACGGCTAATTTCACCTTTTGCCCAGCGCAGCATCGCCTCAACCGGACGGTCACTACCGGAAGCATAAGCTGTTGGGTCAAGCGGCAAATTAATCTCGACATAATTCGCTGCTGAACCGATCACTTCCCAGTTGTAAGCGCCTGTTTCCCATTTACCGTTATTGTTAACAGCCGTAGGAACAACCACGCCCAGACTTAAACCCTGTTCATGCAGCATTGAACCGAGTTCGGTGATAAACGCACTGTAAGAATCGCGCAGATTATCAGGCACATCTTGGTAATCAACGAACACACCCTTAAAACCGTTATTAGTCGCGAAACCAGTTACCTGTGCCGCATGTTGGCTGCGTAATGTACTGTTACCCATGATCGTCATAATCGTATTGGTATCGATTGCCCGTGGGTCAGTGTAATTACGAATGACGGGCATCACCAAATACCCCTTCGCAGCGTCATATCCCGGCGCGAGGCTGCCTGTCAATCGACCATCCAGCGTAGGTGTTAGACCACCCGGTGCGACAATATTCGCCAGCTTACCAGCTTCGTCCGAAAGTACCTGTGTTGCGTCCACAGACACTAATACCGTCGGTTGCATCAAACTAACCGCACTGAACAAAGCCACCTGATCGGGTACTTTATTGACAGTCGCGATCATCGTCAACGCGCCCGATGTGTTGGTTTGCGCAGGAATAAAACGCCATGAAGTCGTCTTTGCATCCCAACCATACATATCCAGTAAATCGGGATTCGCGCCAGCAGGGACCGTCACATTCAATGTGACCGATTGCGGTTGCTTGCCCGTTGACTCAATGCTGTAAACCGGACTTTGACGTGCTAATGCCGGCGGAACAGCCGCCAGCGCCTTCGCTATGGCTTCGCTATCGGTACTGGTGGCGTTCAAAGGCACGGATGCCAACACCACACCATAATCTGTACCCACCGTCGCCGGATCAGCGATCAATGCCAACCCGTTATTCGCAACCGCATTCGCCTGTGCGCTGAGCATCGTGTAATTCGGCCCGAACAGCGAAACACCGAATAAACGCTGCGGCAAATTAATCGGCGGCAAAATCGCCCCGATAATCGCCAGCACGCCAACTAATAACACTGTCAGAATTGCCGGAATCCAGCAGCCACAGCCACCACGTCGCGCAGGTACAGGCTGTAGAGAATAGGATTCCTCAAATGCTTCGGTTGTTTCTACGGGGGGAAGCTCACCCGCTTCCACACGCCGGAAAGGTGGCGGCGTATCATCCTGTGTATCAACAGTCGGTATCGGATGAGTATCAGTTTTCTTGATGTCGTTATCTGCCATTCAACGTTCCTTATGGCTGTCGGCCTTTTGGTAATCGGCCTCTAGCTGTTTTTCAGATCAGGTAAGCCCGCGCCCTATGCTTATTGAACAATCCATTTAACGGTCAACCGGATTTTTGTAGGGAAAAGGCATGCCTTTTCCGCTTTCCCATTATTGCGTCTCGTTCTACACATCAGACGCGAACCTATTTTGTTAATTTGTTAACGCCTCACAAGCGGGACAAACACCGCCGGGACGAATAATCGCGTAACCCGCCATCGGGTCATCGCCATAATTAGTAAAATCGATATTCCAGACGATCAACAACTTCACCTTGCCACTGCTGCGCGAAAGATTAACCGCCTGCTTAATCCACGCCGCTTGCTGCCCAACCGTCACATTCTCTGCCCAACCAAATGAACCCGGCAGCGGTGGGAAACCCTCGGGTGTTAAAAAGCCCAACTCCGTAAAGCATAACGGTCGCGCTCCACGGAAAGCCTTGGAATAAGTATTCACCATACCCCAGAAGTAACGGGTATAGTAACCACTGTTGCCACGCGGATCACCACTGGTCTGGTTTGGGCTGACGATACCTTCATTATAATGGAGGCCGACACAGTCCATATAATTCGCCGCACCTGCCGCCGCCATTCCCGCGATATAAGCCGCATCATCACATCCACCAGCGCTGCATCCACCGAAGTAACCTGTGGGAGCAGGCGCACCGCTGATGACCAATGTGCCGGGGTTCGCACCCTTGATTGCGCCATACGAACGCCGCAGCAAATCAGTATACTTACCAGCGTCGATGCTGCCAGAAGGCCATTCGCGGTCGATGTTCATCTCGTTCCATACTTCAATAGCATCGGCACCTAAGGCAGCAACACCACCGACAAATGACGCATATTGGTCAAAATACCCGCCGTTATTGACATCACCTGTTTGTCCGACAATGCCGATCAAGATGCGAAAACCCTTCCCATGAGCATCATTAATCATGCCCGCCACGTCGCCCGGATTTTGTCCGGCGATATAACGCCACTGCCGCTTGGCCCAGCTCATACCTGCCAGATGCATCGCGTTCACAGTTCCGTCACCAAAACCTTCAACATGACCACCGTAGCTAAAACCACGAATCGGCGATGTACTGACCACTGGCACAATCGGTGCTGCTGGAGCGGCTGCCGAGTCGTTACTTGCTGGTGCAGCCGCAGCACTCGCAGCCGCCCCACTTGCTCCACCTTCAACCACGGGCAAATCACTCACTTGTTTTCCGGTGATGATGACATACCGCACCGCAATCCAGCCCTTTGCGCCGCTCGGCAGCGTACCACGTATCCAATCTTGAGTCGCATTACGTCCATCCACCACAAACTTCTCATTCGCCTTCGCCCGTTCGATGATTGTACCGTTCGGGTTATCACGCATATTAACGTTGCTGCCAATTTGAACTTCCAAGCCACTAGCGAGGCCAGCACTACTCACGGGCGCTTGTGCAGGTGCAGCAGCTTCAGGCGCGGTAGTTGGATTTGCCGGCGCGGCAGCAACCACCTCGACACCGCCATTACCCGCAGGAGCACCCAATGTAAACGGCACATCCGTCCACACTTTAGGCAATGCAGCAATCTGGTCAGAGCTAGCACTCAAAGCCGAGTTAATCACCCAGCCTACTTTGCCATCAGGGGTAATCCCCCGCACCCAACCACCCCCCGGAGCTTGCCCATCGAGGAGTATCGTTGTCCCGGCTTTGACCACACCCAAAACAAAATAATCTGTTCCCGGCCCATCGCGGAACTTGGCATCATGAGCAAGGCTGGTCAACAAACCACCCTGTGCATAAACCAACGATCCTCCTAAAAGCATGCCTATTAAAAATACCCATATTGCGGTGCGTCGCATCAAATCCCTCTTCGAAACCACTTATTAAGTTTTCAATCTCACTACACAAAGACGGCGCAGAGCAAAACGCAATTCCCCTGTTTTGCTGTGCGCCCCCCGATGTTGTCCACAAGTTATGCCCCAAATCGTGCGGCATTGTAGCAAAAGGGGTTGGCTTTGGCAAATTGCTCCCTCAACCCGACCCCACAAATCAATATGAACTTATCACGCTCACTCATAATAGCTATCGAGTAATCAGTTAGTTCACAATCAAAATGAGCTAGCAAAATAAAAACAGCGCGGTGACCTATTAATCACCACGCTGTCTATAAAATTGGCTTACTCAGAAGCCGATTATTTCCAAATGCACCTTAGACGGAGGTACTTCGACGGGTAATGAGGTTATAAATAAACCCGATCACCGCCAATACCAGCAGAATGTGGATCAACGCACCGCCGATGTGTGCAACCAAGCCCAACACCCAGAGTACGAAAAGTATAGTGATAATGGTCCAAATCATGAGCGTAATCTCCCAGTGTTAATCGATAGTGATTAACAGTTTTTAGTGATATCTATAATTACTATAAAGTTAAAGGCTTGTGGAAACATCACTCTTGCGGTGGGTTATAAAGTAGCCCTTTCGGCGGGTTGTAGAATAGTGCTTTGAAATATTTTTGTTATCCGCCTGACTAGATTGTGACAATACGCTCAAACCAATAAGAGTATTTTACCCTCGCCAACAGTCATAACCATCGTTACACTACGCATCATGACAAACTCACTTTTGGTTGAAAATCGCAGCGACCATATCACTGTCCTAACTATTAACCGCCCTGCTCAACGCAATGCGCTGGATTTGGCGACTATGCGCGTGCTTTCGGAGACGGTCGCCTGTTTGGCAGGCGACACCGAACTCTGGGCGGTTGTCATTACCGGCGCAGGCAGCGAGTCTTTTTGCAGCGGTGGTGATCTGGTTGAACTTCACAAATATTCAACCGCCGATGATGCCCGCATGATGATTACACTTATGGGCAATACATTACTAGCACTGGAAAAACTACCTGTACCTGTCATCGCAGCCATTAATGGTTATGCTTTAGGCGGAGGCAGTGAACTCGCCTTAGCTTGCGATCTCCGAATTGCCGATGACAAAGTACGCATGGGTTTTGTACAGGCCAAAATGGCGCTCATACCCGGTTGGGGGTCAGGTCAGCGTTTATTGCGTGTGGTCGGTTACGCAAAAGCGATGGACATGCTGCTAACGGCTCGTGTCCTCCAAGCACCTGAACTCTTAGCTATTGGCTTGGTCAATCAAATTGTCGAAACCGGCTCAGCATTAGATCATGCCATTACTTACGCCCAACAATTTACGTATCTTCCCTTACCCGTTATTCATAGTATCAAAGCCCTTCTGCAAGCCGGATTGAATCAGCCATACCAAGCGGCTCTGCAAACCGAACGCGATCTTTTTCCAACTTTGTGGGAAGACCAATCCCATATTCAAGCGGTCGAAGCCTTCTTAACACGAAACAGGAAAACCTCATGAGCTTTTACGTCACCATCGCCCGTTATTACGATGCTGAACATCAGGACAAAACCGACGACTTGCTCATGTACAGCGAACTCGCGGCGGAATACGGTGATCCGATTTTCGAGGTCGGTGCAGGTACAGGCCGTGTCATGTTCCACCTCGCCAAAGCCGGATATAAAGTGCATGGCATCGACATCGAACCTGCCATGCTAGATCGCGGTCGTCAGCAAGCCGATGAGCAAGCAGCCCTCAAAAAATATCTAACTTTCATTCAAGATGATGTACTGAAATACAAAACGGATACCAAATACCCGTTGGTACTTGTTCCCTATAACGGCCTCATGCACTTCCACGAGCAACAGCAGCAGCTAAAAGTCTTGGAACAATTGCGTAAACTCATCACTGATGATGGCCTATTGGTACTCGACTTACCCAATCCGGCAGATGCCTTCGCCGCACAAGACACAGATGCCATGATCTTCGAAAAAACGTTTCTCGAACCGGATACTGGTCATCTGGTCATGCAATATTCCATCAGCAACCTCGACCGCACCGGGCAGATTCTCCGCATCAACTGGATTTATGACGAAGTCGGCGCTGATGGCACAGTCAAGCGCACTGTCGCGCCAGTCATCTTTCGCTACTTCTTCTATAATGAAGTGCGCTTACTCTTGCAACTGAGCGGCTTTACCGTCGAAGCTGTCTATGGCAGCCCTGAACTCGATCCGTATGAAGATGGCTGCGAACGCATGATTATCTTCGCCCGCCCCACCACTGAAAATTAAATTTAAAGGTTACATAGATTTGCCGTCACTAAAAGCATTTTTCAAACGCGGTACTCGGTACTCAGTACTTGGTACTGCTTTGCTCATTTCCCTTGCCGCCTGCGACACCCTGCTGCCACCACCTACCATCACACCTACCATGATTCTCACTGGCCCTACAATTGAAGCCAGTCCAACCCTAAATCTGGTGCAGCCCACCAACATATCCTTTGATGCAGTCGTCGCAACAGGCAACGCAACCGTAGCCGCTCTCGCACCCGATAGCGTTGTACCCCCTGCCCTCGTTGGCACACCAGTCGCCAACAGTTTAGGCCAACCTGTGGTCATTACAGCAGAAGATGGCACACTGCTCAATGGTCTGTTCTATCAAAAAAGTGATGGGGTGCGTCATCCGGGCGTTCTATTACTCGGTTCAGATGTAAATGCGTGGGGAGATTTACCCTTCCGTATCTTTGACGCAAACTTCACCGTGCTGGTCATGCCGCTGCGTGAAACCAACCAGCAATCCGATTTCACCGTCATGCTCCAAGCCCTCACCAGCGGCGATGCTGATCCGGCTCGTTTAGGTGTGATCGGCGCACTAGACGGTGCTGATACCACCCTCATCGGCTGCTCAGTCGATAAACTCTGTGATACAGCCATCCTGCTAAGTCCGTCAAATAGTCCCGCCATGCAGCAAGCGATGGGCGCATTCAGTCCGCGAACCATCCTCATGGTTGCCAGTCAGGATGACACCATCTCCTTTCCAGCCATCCAAGCGCTGCAACCACTCAATCGCGGCGAGGTATTGATGCAGCCCTTTGCCAGTGCCGGACGCGGAACCGAAATCCTTAAAAATCGCCCTGATTTAATTGATCTCATTGTGGCATGGATGCAGCGCCAAATCGGTGGTTAATTGAATGATAAATTGGGGATCAAAATTGCCAATGTAGGGGCGCAAGGCTTGCGCCCTCTTCTTGCCTTATGATGTACTTGCCTCTTGTGCACGGATCTGTTCGCGTAGCCGGTCAATCACCACCAGCGCACCGCGTTCATCCTCGTAATACCAGTGTTCCCAACCATTGCACGGCCCACCTTGTATATCCCGTGCAACCTTATGGATGGAACCTATAGAATCCGCATATTGGAGTTTTCCCGTTGCCATAATCCGTGCTGGATTTTGTCGGTCATGTCGAAAGTACAACGTGTCACCTTCTGCAAGCATTCCTTTTTGCAACAAACTGACAAATGGAACGCGGTCTAAACTCCGTTTAGGTTCAACTTGTTTCGGCTGAGCCTGTAGCACGACTTCATCAATCCGTGCATTCGCAACCCGAATATATTTTTTGTCGCGTTCAATACCGATCCAATTCCGTCCCAATCGCTTCGCAACCGCACCGGTTGTTCCAGTACCAAAAAATGGATCGAGCACTGTATCATCTGGACGGGATGACGATAAAAGTACCCGCTCAAGTAACAATTCCGGTTTCTGCGTCGAGTGTGCTTTTTCGCCATTAACACGAATACGTTCTTTGCCCGAACAAATCGCGATTTCCCAATCACTCCGCATTTGCTTCCCACCGTTCATTTTCTTCATATAGTGGTAGTTAAAATAATTGCGCGACTTTTCAGATTTCTTCGCCCAAATCAAGGTCTCATGGGCATTCGTAAAACGTACCCCTCTAAAATTCGGCATCGGATTGGACTTGATCCACACAATATCGTTCAGTATCCAGTAACCCAAATCCATCATGATTTTGCCAACGCGGAAAATATTGTGATAACTGCCAATCACCCAGATGCTGCCGTCATCCTTCAATACCCGTCGGCATTCGCTCAGCCAAGCATATGTGAATTCATCGTAGGCTTCAAAACTTTCGAATTGATCCCATTTGTCATCCACTCCGTCAACAGCGGTCATATTCGGTCGCCACAATTCACGCTTCAATTGCAGGTTATAGGGTGGGTCAGCAAACACCAAATCAACACACGCATCCGGCAATCCGCGCAGCACCTCAACGCAATCGCCATTTATAATTCGATTGAAAGAAAAGTCGACTTCAGCCATTCACTTTTGCTCGCTCAGTATCACCGACAAGATTCCATCTTTAACCTATTCATCATAACTGTGGGATTCAACTTTCACAAATTGCCAATCAAAGATAACCAAACTTTTTCGACCTTAATAAAAGCTCACTATCCTTAAGCTTCAGCCAGAATAGTTGTACTGTAAACTATCAACAATGAAGTTACAGAAATAGAGACAAGGTAAATCACAGTGACGGTTGGCGTAACATGGTTAGTTGAAGGACATCTTTTACTCCTCAATTCATGGGGCAATGTGAATGTAGATGAATTGGCAGCAATGGATACCCACATTGGCGAGATGTTGGAAAACTCACCAGAACCCTTAGTTCATGGCATTCACGATCACAGCAGAGCCCAACAAATCCCATCAGCTAAAGACTTGATGAAGGTCAAATCAGGCAGTCACCCTCGTGTAGGATGGCTCATTATCGTGGGTTTGGACAACAAACTCATGAAATTCTTTGTCTCTGCAACCGGACAAGTATTCGGCCTCCGTTTACGCTTCATGAATACCGTTGATGAAGCGCTTGCGTTTCTTCAAGACATCGACAGCACCCTACCGGATCTAAAGTCGATAGACTTAGCCGCCACCGAGTCCCACATCCGTGAAATAGGTGTCACAATCGAAAAGCTGCCTGAACTAGTGGTCTGACTGTCATGATTTGATGGCTGAAATACGCGAATAGTCAAATGAATGGTTATTGATGTAGGGTCGAGGCGTGCCTCGACCACCTAACCAAACATTTTATCGGTTTTCGGTTCTCGATAAGCCATTATCAAAATGGAATTTGCGACCTATCAATTGACGGCGGTCAGACCACTAGGATAATTCCACAAAACAAAGGGCGACCTCATCAGTCGCCCTCTTGCAACTTACTTCTTGTAACTTGAAACTTCTTACTCGTATTTGAACCGCCACACTGCAAATCCAAAGCAAACCGCTGTGAATACCGCCAAAACCGCGACATTCGGCAAAATGGTCATGAGTGTGCCGTTTTCGAATAGCAAACTACGATAGCTATCCATCGCCCATGCAACAGGCGACAAATGCCCAACAAGCCGCATCACAGGCGGTACAATATCCAGTGACCACCACGCCCCGCCGAGCGAAGCCAACATCAATGACAGCAGCAAACTGATGCTGTTTGCCTGTGCTTCGGTCTTCAACAAGGTCGAAATCGCAAAACTAAACGCCGTGATACTCAGTGTATAGATCACCATCACCAGCAGCAGCGCTAGCAAATCATGACCAAAATTCACGCCCACCAAGATACCAATGATGAACACTACCCCATATTGGATCATGCCAATAAGGAACCACATCAGAATCTTACCACCGAGAATTTGTCCACGACTAAGTGGCATCATCACCAATCGTTGAATCGTCCAGTTCACCTTCTCACGGATCAGCACATACAACGAGCTAAACACCGTGAACATCACGAACATGCTGCCCATACCGGGGATCGACTGACCGAAACCTGCCTGTGTACCGCTCACCTGCTCATCGCCTTTGGATTCGCTCAGGGTATAAGTTATCGTCACAGGGCTTTTGCTCACGGATTCGGATGCCTGCTTATAAATATCCTGCCGGAAAGCCTGCTTGTCTGCGTCGTCCTTGAACGTTACTCCCGGCACATCATTCACTATCGTTGAACCAATAACAGCCGCTACCTGTGCCACACCCATTTTTCCGGCAGCGGCTTGCACCGCCTGCAAAATGTAGGTCGATGAACCCACATTTCCATTCGACTTGTAAGTGACAGCCGTTGCTTCACCCGCTTGCACCGCTTGACCAAATCCTGCTGGAATCACAATCGCAGCTAACGTATCATTGTTCGTGACCCGCTTAACTGAACCTGCCTCATCCAATGTCTTACTCTCACCTAACCGACAAAAATCATCCTTATCGTTATCCATCGGGCACAACACTAACGCGTTATTTGCCGCCCGCACATCCGCCAAAAACTGCTGCGAAATGCTGCTGTTATCGTTATCAATCGCATCAATCCGTACTTTGTTCGAGCCACCACCGCCGCCACTGTTGGCAAATCCTACACCAATGGTAAACACCACCGGAATAAAGATGAGTCCCACAAGCTGTCCGCGTTCCTTAAAGAAGACGCGAAGATCATTCAATGCGATGTCTAGTATTTTACGCATCGCGAAAATCCTTCTTGTTATACAAATCCATTACGAGAATATCAGTCGTTTCTCACCTCAAACACTGAGGAAAAGCCACGACAGTATTGTGTAGGGGAGCACGGTTGTGCGCCCCTTTTGACTCCTTATACATCCAGCCGTTTATTAAACAGCCAGAAGCCAATGATAAACATCACCACCCCCATTGCCACCAGCACCACCAGATTGAGTCCCACATCCGTACTGCCATTCGCCAACTTCTGGAACGCATCCGCACCCCAGTACAGAAGTGAGAAACGCGACACAACCTCCGGCAGTTGGAAGCCAAATGCTCCACCCAACACTGCCATACCCGTGTTAATTAGCGATCCGTAAATCTGCCCCTGCTCCGGAGTCTTAGCCACACCCGCCAGCAGTGTACCCAAACCGGTAGAGGCCAGCGCCGCCCCAACAATCGTCAAACCGATGAGCAAATAATTGCTTCCCCAAATCACCACAAACCCTTTGTTGAGGACACTCCCCACAATTGTCAGTGCGATAAACAAAAACACCAATTGTAAGATGCAGTTGACCAGCACACCCAACATCTTGCCGATGAGAATCACCATGCGTGGCGTCGGTGTCACCACCAACCGCTGTAGAGTCCCTTGTTTGCGCTCCTCAAATATGCCATTGACTCCACCCTGTCCGGTGAACAACGTGAAGAACATCGCCTGCGCCGAACCGAATAAAATCAGCAGCGGAATCGCGCCGCTCGTCTTTTGCCCTTGAACACTTTGCTGGTCAATTGTCAGCTTACTGATACCCGGTGTGAAAGCACACGCGATGTTATCCTTAAAGCTCTGGCTATTCGCGAGTGAAAGTTGTTGCACCGCGCCAAACTTTGCACCCACACTCGCAAACATCGCCTGTAAAGTGATGTTGCCGGTCATAATCGGGTTGGAAATGCTTTCAACGATACTGCGAATAATGCCCGCCTGAATCTCACGTCCGCGATTGGCATACAATTCGATGTTGCTCGGCTCAATCGTGAGTTTTCCTATGCCGATACTGACCTTCTGACTGAAGTCTTCAGGGATTATGATTGCCGCCGTATACGTCCCGTTATCCACCGCAATTTTCGCAGCATTTACATCGTCCAATTTCACAGCCTTGACCAACGACTGCAAAATGCTGCTGTCGGCATTGGTTGTAGATGCCTCGGCTAACTTACACGTCCCATTTGAATTGTTACTGCCATCTGCCGCAGGAATAAACGTATTGACGTATATGTCACCGAGATTTTGGCCGTTCGCCCCTTTGTCTAAATTGACGATAGCCACCGGAATATCTTTGATTGGAACATCGTCACCTGCTCCGCCAAATGCCAGCGCGATTATTGTTGCCACAGCCAGCGGCGCAGCCAACATAATTAGCACCAGATTGCGGTCACGAAACGTCGTTGACACATCTTTCCATGCGATTGTCCATATTTTACGCATGATTAATCCCTCAACGCCCGTCCGGTCAGTTGCAGGAAGACCGCCTCAAGATCAGGTTCGCGTACTTCTACTGACATGATTTCCAGCGCCGCTTCATTCGCATATTGGATGACGAGCGGCAGCGCTTTACGTCCACGCTTAGCATAAATCGTGATCTTACCTGCTTCAGCCGCTTTACCTTCTGCGCTGGCTGCTGTTGGTTCGTCGTAGAGCGCCCGCGTCACACCTTCAACCGTCTGCAACTTTTGCAACAGTCCATCTGGCAATCGTTGCTCACCAACGTTGAGCACCAACCGATCTTCTTCACCCACTTGTTGGATGAGTTCGCCCACTGTCCCCAAAGCAATAATCTTGCCTTGGTCAACAATTGCCACACGGTTACTCAGTTCTTGCGCTTCTTCCATCAAATGCGTGGTATACATCACCGTCATTTTGCGTTCTTCCCGCAGTCGGATCACCGTATCCAGAATACGGCGGCGGCTTTGTGGATCAACACCCACCGTCGGCTCATCCATATAAACCAACTGCGGCTTATGCAGCAAACCCACCCCGATGTTCACCCGCCGCTTCATACCACCCGAAAACGTTTCGACACGGTCTTTGGCACGGTCGCGCAAATCCGTGAATTCCAACACCTCATCGACAGCACTCGTTAATTCTTTGCCCCCTAATCCATACATCTTGCCAAAGAAATCGAGGTTTTGCCGCGCTGTCAATGTCGGATACAATGCAATTTCCTGTGGCACAACTCCGATCAGCTTTTTCGCCTCCATTGGCTGTGCAGTGATCGAATATCCACCAATCTTGGCATCGCCCGATGTGGGCACAAGCAAACCACTAATCATCGAAATCGTAGTGGTTTTACCCGCGCCATTCGGCCCCAACATACTAAAAATCTCGCCGCGATAAATATCCAAGTCAATGCCGCGCACCGCCTGTACCTCAGTGCCGTCAGCCCGTTTAAATGTTTTTTTGAGTCCCCTAACTTCAACCAAAGCTTGAGCCATCTTATCCCCCGTTAATCTAGACGTTATGATTACCTTTACGAATTTCACCGATCTCAAGTTGCTGCTTTCTGGTCTGAAAACTCTTGAATCTCTGCGTCTCTGCGGTTCAATTGCATTTTCATCGTCACTTATCGATTACTCTGGAAATTTCTCAACCTGTTCAATCGCTTTCTTCAGCCAATCAATATGAAACTGATGTACATCCAAACCAAAATCCAGTGTCAGCATCTGAAACTGATACTCGCGTGGAAGTTGCGTTCGTGCCTCACCGGACGGATAAACAGCCTGTAATGCCTGCAACGCGGCCAATCGTTCTTGTGTACCAACCAGATGCGCCTTCAGTACATCAATTACCACCGCATTCTCCAATTGACTGCTAAAAAACAGTTGTCCCAGCCACGACTCACGAATCGGGGCTTCAGGCAGCGGTTCAGCTAACCATTGACGCAGCGCCTCTACGCCTAACTCCGTGATGTGGTAAACCTTCTTATTCGGGTTATCCTCCTGAATAATCGTTTCGACCCGTACCTTATTATCCTCTTCCAGCTTATACAGCGTCCTGTAAATCTGGCTCTGATCCGTCGACCAGAAATGCTGAATAGTCGTATTAAACTCTTTATTCAGGTCATAACCGGACATTGGATTGATGTTCAACAACCCTAGCAGCAAATGTGGCAGTGACATGCTTGCTCCTCCACCTATATGCACTTACATATACGTATGCACAGTATCAAACGTTGCGCTCCATTTGTCAATGTTCGATAAATTCATGAATTTATATACTTTTCTATCTTAAATTTGCATTTATGTAGGGACACGGCATGCCGTGTCCGCCCTTTTTAACACCAATCTATTTCATTTCATCCACAAAACGCAACCAACGAGTTCTCGACAAAGTCACATTAGATGTCTGTAATCAGTTTACACAATGCCTCATTGAAAAATAGAGGTTGGACGGTGACCTAATGACTTATCCGTTGATCACATCATCTTGTATGAACTCCACTGATTTTAAAATGCGATAT
>JBBSBM010000094.1:0-31063 GCA_038251275.1 Aggregatilineales bacterium | reverse complement strand
ATCTGCAACATTTGATGACGGCGACAGCCATGAATCTGATGCGGGTGCTCGATTGGCTGTCTGGTAAAGAACGTTCTACCACCCGCACATCGGTCTTTGCACGGCTCGCTGTTGCCTAACTTGCGATTCGCCAACAGCATCATATTCAAAGAGTCTCAGGGTCTCAACTGTCTCAACCTATACTTAGACGCTCATGCTGCCAATTTGCGTCTATTTGCCATCTGCCTCAAGGGTCTCAACTGGCACACTCAAAAAATCGCTAGTGAGTTGCCAAAATCGTACACGACTACCATTCACACGTTTTTGTATGCTCAGGTTGTTTGGTCCAGGAATGAGAATGCCATCCTCTCGCAACTGCATCCCAATTGCTGTTACCGTGAACCGTAATATCTGAAGATGGTTCACTTGCTTGTACGCGATCTCTGGCAGTAAATAGACAAATCCTTCATCTTTGTAGCCGATAACCGTTACCCCCGGAGGATATTCCCCCGGATTTCGCATGTCATCATCAATCACGGCTTGGCCACCTGCGATGAGTTGTCCTAATATATCGAGAAAGACCTCGCTGGCACGCTCTTGACGCATGGTGCGGACGCTCTGAATAACAGCATCTTTCCATATGGGCAGTAGATAGTCCTTGTCCCTCTCGAATAGGAAATGGGAGAGTATCTGGTAGACCGTCACGAGCACCGCCCAATTTTGGATGACTCGCCCGGTGTTGGATTGTCCGCCCATCTCACTCGCAATTTTTTCTCTGTATCCCTTCATATTATTGCTAAATCGGTCAGCAATATCGGTTTTTAGATCACTCTTTTCAAGTTGCTGAGCAATCCAACTGGCGAAATGAGCGGTAAAATTCGGCAGATGATGACGCAAGCCTTCTGCTTGATTCAACGCCTGCCCATTTGGATCCCGTTTTTCCCACGGTGGGGTTTCCAGTACGAGCATTCTTGCGATTACTGACATCTCCCCTTCAATCGTCGTCTCACCTGTTGAGAGGATAAGGCCACGACAGGGTTTCTCGTGCCTGACTTTGGCTTCACGGGTCAATCGCCCACGTCCCATCCCCCGCGAATAGCTTTGCAAAAAGCGGGTGAAGGTCTTTTCATCCGCATAAATGGATTTATAGTCATCCACCCAGAATAGCGTGTCCGCTAAGGGATAGCCAAGGACTTCGACGGTGTTGATGGTGTCGCCCCATTGTGCGGGTGGGGTGTCGCGATTGAAGTGCCCATAAAAACTGCTCAATAGTGAGGCAATCTCTGATTTGCCGCTGCCTGATGTCCCGACCAGATGCACCGCTGGTCGGGGTGCCGTCGTTGGGAAAAATCGTTGAAGGAGCGGTAACATTGCAAAAGCAACTAGTGCAGATGCCAGTTGAGGTGGGAGCACTTTGGTCACTGCATCGAAGGCTTTTAAGCTTTCCTGCCAGCTGGCCATCTGCAAACCATAGTCCCGCAAACGATGATCCAGCTCCACCGACGGCGGTTCACTTAATTTGCCAGTTGCGGTTATGCAGTCCTGCGGGGATACATAAACCCACTGCCCGTCCAATTGCATCCAGCCCATAAAGTTGTAATGGCGATGGGTCGGAAATTCTCCAGATAACTGAACGATAGCCGGAACTAAATGCTTGGACATGCCTGCCCGGACAACATACTGCGATCCGGCAGTAGCACCAATAAAACGCCGCAGCGCGACATCATCGACGAACACATCCCCAGGTACATCGAGTTTTTTGGTGAGTTCACCGCGACGGAGTTCAATGGAGGTGACATGGGCTTCTTTGCCATCATCATCAATCTGGCAAGTCTGGTAAAGGGCAGTCGCGTTCCAATCCGCAACGGTTCTTTCAGATGTGCCGTGATAACCTTCTTTGCGATAAATCATCTTGCCGTCCCTCAGCAGATAACTTTCGCTGTCCACGTATTCTTGCTGTTGCTGTTGCTCGCTAGCACGTTTCCTTTCTCGATACAACCGGTCAATGTCGGTGAGTTTCAGCCCAGCCCCGCAGAGACTTTTGAGGCGCTGACGTTCTTCTGCCCATTCAACGGGATTGAGATGGAGGCACGCTTCAACGGCTGCCGCAATCTGCTCGCTGGCTGGATAATCGGCTTTGCGGTCAACCTCATATTGCTGGATAAGTTGGCTTACCTTTTGGCGCGCCCCTTCTCTTTGTGAGGTCATGGGTTCGCGTGGACTCTGGCTGTAAGCACTCTGGATGGTCGCTAACGCTTCCCGTTCGCTGCTGCCATTGGCGATATGGCGCGGCACGAGAACACGTTCAGCCTCGGATTGGCTTTGTCCCGCATCGCGCAGCTGGCACGCAGCTGCAAATAACTCGGCGTTTCGACTGCCTGGCTTCGCACCGGAAGCCAGATACTGTTCGGTGCGTGGTGGCAGCGGATGGTGTCCGTTTGTGTTGAGTGTAATAACATCCATCCCGCCGATTTTCTCTATCTGTGGAGAACGACTTTCCAGCCACGTAAACTGATCCAGCGCATATCGCCTTTCCGGATGGCTTTCGAGAATACTGACCACAACGCCGCCTCTATCGGGCTTCGTATTAATCGAATCGGGCACCCGCATGACCGAAGCGGCAGATTTCACATAATGATCATCGCCACCGAGTGCGGCAAATAATCCGCGCAACAGGTTGGCGACCTTCTGCCGGTCGGCATCGTTCTCAAGTACAAACGGCTTATCGAGCAGCCAGTAGCTATGCCAGCCGCCACCGCTGTCGATGATGAAAGAGGGCGTAGGGTCGAAGGCACGCAGTCGGTCTAGACCTTTCGCACGTTTCTGCTCCTCTCCATCGCAGTCGACATCAATCCATAATGCAGGAACGAGCGCTGCTGCTTCGGCTTTGCCCTGTTTTACCTTCCGCAGACAAGGGGCAAAGTACAACCCGAAACCCTCGTGGTTGAGCCGTTCAGCCTGCTTGAATATCGCTGCTAGCTCAGGTTTATTGCCCATTTGTCCCCAGAATGCACGCACCTCACCGGTGGTCGGGTGGATGCAGCGCAGTTCGAGATACAGATCATCCGGACTCGCTTCGTACAAGGCTGTCAAAAACGCTCGACGACCTGCATGGGTCACGGTTGGGTTATTCGTGTCGTTGACAGTTTCATTCAGTGTCATATATTTTCGCTTTCTCCTACCGGGTTTTCACAGAACAGAACGCGTCTTAATTTCTCTGTTTCCTTACATTGTTAAAGCTCCAAGTTGGGTGAAGTGTCGAATGATGGAAATCGCCCTATCTCCTTTATCAACGCTGCACGTTGGTCTTCACTCATCCCGCTGAGCATTTCTGTGAGTGCCTTCAGTTTGCCCATATCGCCATCCATTTCTTGTGCAAAAGCCTCAGCGAAGAATCTTGCCTGTTCATGGGACAGCCCGGGTAGCAGTGGGCGAAATTCCAGCCGGAGCCCATCCGCATCGTCTTGGGATGGCGTCGGATAGAACCGGTAGAATCCGAGCGCTGTAGTGTGGTCATCGGTTCGTCGTGTCCCACACCACATATCCCATACCTCGCCTTTGTCGTCGATGATTTCTCCGTGCGGTTCATCCGCGATGATCTTGCGCTCTTGCTCACGGACTGCCACGAGTTCGTCATAACGCCGCTCCCAGTCCCGACCGACGTAGCGATCCATCAAATCGCTCATCTTCTGTTCGGTGACCCCATGAAGCAGTTCGACGTGATTTTCTTTGCGGTTACGGCTGAAGAACAGCGGCACACGCTCACCATGCTCCTCGTCATACACCGTTCCCGGCAGCACAATGTGCGTGTGTGGATCATGTAAACTCGGCGCTTGCGGATCATCGGTCAGTCGATGGTGTAAAACGAAAGAAAACTCCACCCCCGTATCCAACCCACGCGCATCGAAGAAATCCTCAATCACGCTTTCAGTCAATTCGGTTACAAACTGCTCGCGCTCCTCTGGCGCGACCATACCGATCAGATCTGGATTTGGATTAAAAACTAACGAGAATGCGAGTACATGTTCGCTCTTGAGGTCGTCACAGTGTTGAGCGATATCTGCCACAGAAGCACCCATCCCATGATCCACCCAGCGTTCACGACCGGCAGCATAGCGCGCTGCTTCATCCCGGCTTTCCCTATAGGTCAGATACCGCAGGAGATTCTTCGACTGTTTTGCGCCATCGTCTGACGGTTTCTTGTACTGCACATTGGCCACACACATCTGTTTGCGATCCATCTCCTTACTGTCCCTCACGACGACGGCGGATACTGTTGATGAAGTCAGTGAATTGTGTCGTCAAGGTTTCCACTTTGGCATCCAGCATATCCACCTTGGATTCGATGCCTTTGGCAATGGCTCGGCGCGACCCCGGCAAATCTTCCTGTGAGGCTAGATAAAAGTTAACGGCATCGCGCAGTAGGTCGTTCTTGCTCACAAAATTGCCTGTGCGGCTGCGGACGTTCCGCAGTTCCTCCAACCGCCGCATTTGGTTGGGAGTAAGATTGACCGTCATGCGCTCACTGTAGGGATTGGGTTTCTTTTTCACTTTGCTTCTCCTTTCCCAATAGAGGCGGCTTGAATTGCCTCACGGAATTTGGCGGTTGGCCGGAAACGGACATAAATGCGCTTCAAGGTCTTGGGTGCTTTTGAACCATATTTCTGTTGAAGGCGCTGCTGGACCGTGCCACCGCTGTGAAAGTGCTGCACCTCAACCATCAGCTTGCCCAGATCGGATACGGTCACGGTTTGACCGGGCTGTGCCAACTCATCCAGCCATAGTTCAGTCATCACTTCCAGAACTTCAGCTACGTCACGTCTTTTTAAGCGTGGCAGTCGTTTACTGATCTCCCGAATTGTCTGACGATGATTCATACTGTCCTCACTCTTTATCTCTCCAAGGCAAAACGATATAAACGTACCTCGTGCAGCTTTCGCGAGCATTTCGGCTGTGGGTGCGTTTTGTGGTCGCGATCCATCGCGACCACGGGTGTGGCGGCACCTCAGTGCTGCCGCACCCATGCGGCGGACGTAGTCCGCTGCATCTAGCCCTCCGGCGTTTGAGGAGCCAGCGCATTTAGCTGGCTTACGGCGGGAGGGAAGTCTCAATCGAAATTGACCCCTTATTCCCGCCGTGTGCGTTGCAGCGCCTCGACGCTGCAACGGCATGGCGCAGCCATGCAGAATGGCTCTGCCAACCGTTTTGTCTGACATGGTTACCACCGTGCTTTCTTCATGCGGCTTTCGCGTCGGATGACATCCTCATCTGCGCCTTGTATGACACCACTGCCATTAGGTGAACGGCTGTTTGAAGGCACTCCTCCAGTCACGACGACCTGTTGTATGACACGCTCCACGTACCCCGGTAAGTCCATCAGTGCGGTTCGGATCCAATTCGTATTGTCACACATTTGGGTAAAACGTCCCGGATCGAAGGGCTGCGGCATATTTCGGGGGTAAATCGGGCGATAGCCCCCCTGATTGTGGTCGATGTAATCCCGCATTAGATCCTTCATCACGGCGTTACGGCTGCCACGTGGCACGCTGTTCCACCATGCAATCAGATCCGCATCTTCGCTGTAGGTCATTTTGACGGTGGCTGTCGCTCGTTTTTGCTTCGCCATACTCATTTCTCCGTGGTTATGTGACCGAATCAGTCCGAATCCTGTCCGAACCTGACCGACCACCCCTACACCGTTTGGCGGGCAATGAACCGCGCATAGTTGAGATAACCATAGGCGTTCGCCAACTGCGCCCCCGACACCAATTGCGATTGTGGATAAGCCGCTCGAACGTCATCCGCTACAAAAGTAGCACCGCCACCGGATAGGTAAACCACATCCACCGTCGTCCCGCGCTGCCATTTTTCACTGATTAAGTTGAGGGTCGCACTGCGAAGTGGCGCAAGGGCTTCTTGAACAATGGCGCGATAATCCACCGGCTGCCCATTGGCATGGAAAATCCCCGTTCGCAGGACCTCTTCGACAATCTTGAAGGGCATTTTCTCGCGGTAATCGCGTTCCAGCGCTGCGGCAATCCGTTCCTGTGCGGTATACACGCCGCTCTCCACACTGCCGCTCTCCGCGTCCACGAACTCACCTTCATCGTCCAATGCCAGATCAACGGTATACGTTCCTACGTCACAGACACCGGTTCGGCGAAAGGCATGATGACGGTTGACCTCACCGGTGTCCGTCAGAGTATTTGCAAAAATGGTTCCATAAGGCTGCGGCATGACCATCACTTCGGTCACATTTGCAATGAGATCGGCGGTATCCGTTTTGATGAGATGTTGACCCAGCAGAGAGTTTTTCAATTCCGCTGCATCCCGCATATGATCGGTGGGCAATCCAGTCGCAATGCGGATATGCACAATGTCGCGGTTCCACATGCCCTGCATCAGCTTGCCAATCGCCACTTTTGCCAGCCGCAGACGAAAAGCATTGCCCATTGTGCTTTCATTGGCCGTCCGCCCGCGCAGTCGCAGCAGTTCGCCAGTTGGAAGTTGGGCTAATGCCAGATCGCCCACAAACCAATCCCCCTCATCGTCGGTGATCTGATCGCCGGGATGGCGCTGCGCCAAATCCTCCTGTTGGAACTTGATCTCACGGGCATGTCCCGTGACCGATGGAAACATCACCACTTGATCGTTGGTCACCGCCTTGACCACGCCGTAACCAATGTCTAATCCAATGGTCAGGATGCTGCCGGGAAGGGCATTCTTGATCGCGTTACGCTTACTCATGGGGTTTCTCCTGTTGATCAAAGCTGGGCAGCATCTGAGGCTTATGCGCCTCACTCAAGGGTATCAGTAAACGATCCAGCGCCTGACGAATAACCTCGCCAGCACGGCGATAGCGTAGTGACGGCTTGAGCGCCTGATAAATGGCTGCTTCGCGTGGATCGTCGAGGTTGAGATGAAATTCAATTCGCTTAATCATATGACCTCCTAAGATACGGACTCGGAACGGACGGGCTAAAGAAAAAAAGAGAAGTGCTGAGATTGTTCAGACTTCCTCGAACACAGAAGTGGTTTCCTTTGTTTCTGGTCTCCCTTCAGTTTCTTCAAGTTGTTGCTCTCCAGCGCGAATAAGTCGGGCGATTAGATCAATGTTGGTTGCTAATGCTGCTGACAAGCTTCCAAATCGTTGGAGGGTAGGGTCTTCACAGATTTCCAGTCGAATGAGATTTGATTTGCGCCCGCGTTTGTCTGCCATAAGTTGATACCTTAATACGTATTTCGTATTGTGGTACGATATTGTTGTAAAAAATTAGCGCTTTTGCGCTATGACGTATCAGAATACGATTTTCGTACTACGATGTATAATAATCAAACTTGCTCTATTTTGTCAAGCGGTTAAAAACTCAGATAACAGTCTTCAGGTATAATAAAAGGGAGAATTAGTGGAAATTTTGTAAGGAAATAGGTTTTCAATGGTAGATTCCTCGAACTCCCTAGGTTCGTTTATTTCAGATCTTATGCGGAAGCAACAGCATAACAATGTTTCATTGGCTGCCGCTGCTGGGGTTTCAGAAGGTGTTATTCGAAATCTACTAAAGCACGGCATTGAAGCACGGGCGAAAGATCCTGATCCTCGCACGCTCCGACAGGTTGCCGACGCTCTTGGTGTTGATGCAATTATGCTATTTCGGCTAGCTGGTTATCTTCCGCCCCAATCAGACGCAAACTCAGTACGAGCAGAATATCTTGCTGATGTATTTGATGAACTTCCACCTGAAAAACAGGATGCTGTATTAGGCGTTTTGGAAGCTATGAGCGACAAACTGAGTCGGAAAGAAATCATTCATGTAATACGCGAAGATCCACATAATCCTTTGGCTGGCTTTGATCTTGTTAATCCTGGCCTAGCTCGCCTAATGGCAAACCATCTTATGGCTCACTACCAGATGACTGATCCGTCAGATGCAGATCGAATTGAACCAGATGTTTTTATTATCAACAATAAATGGAAAGATATACCGTCGAGAGCACAACAACGAATCAAATCTTTGATCCGTCACAAGCTCTCGCTTAGCTACAATCCAACGATGGTTGACCCAGAATGGCGAGAATAGAATAAAATCGCTTAACATCATAAGAGCAGTCGAGCATCCGCTTTAGTTAGCAAAACTTTGGAGGGATTCCAATGACCGATAATCGCTACCTTCACCTCGTTCGACAAGATTGTCCACTACCTCCAAATACCCATGTAGTCGCTTACTGTCGTGACTCAGGTGGTGATGAACAAGATCGTTCAGTCCAGCAGCAAGTACAAACTGTAAACGAATATTGTCAGCATCATGGTCTCATATTAGAGCACGTATATTCAGATGAGGCGCGCTCAGGTTCAAATTCAGAAAAGCGAAATCAGTTGCAAGATATGTTATCGGATCTCTCACAGCGTTTTCGTCAGATCCGCCATCTGGATAAGCGTCGGGCTTTTATGGAGAAATACCCCTTTGGCCTAATTGTTTGGAAATCCAATCGACTAGGGCGCGACAGTATTGAAACAACCTACATCAAGGCTGATCTGCGGATTCGTGGCATCACCATTGTCAATTTAATTCCTTCATTTGAAACTGGCGATGTGAAAATGGATGCGCTCTTTGAGGTTTTCCAACAGTATCAAGATGAAAAATTGCTTGAAGAGATTTCGGATAATTCGCGTCGAGGACTCGCTGAACTGGTCAGCCTTCGTGATAACGACCCGTCTTTCAGAATGTTCAATCCTGACTGGCCAACAAATGATGGACGTTATCTTGGCATTGTTCCCGGTGGGTTACCGACAGGTTTTAAGTCGGAATCTGTATTGATTGGCATGCGCGAGCGCAAAGGCGCAAAGTTTGGTGGAGAAAAACACTACGTTCAACGTATGGTTCCAGACCATGATCACAATCTTTGGGAGCGTTGCTATCTGGCTTGGAAGATGCGCGTTGAAGGGAAGGGCATTAAGAGTATTCTTGAGGCAACACGGCTCTACGTGAGTGTGAGTGGCTATGATCGCTTCTTTTCAAACCGGATATATACGGGTGATTTAGAATACGGTGGCAAAGTCTACGAAAAGTTCGTTGAGCCATTGATACCACTCGAGTGGTTTGAAGAAGAACAGCGGCGACGTGAATTGCGGGCTGCCAAGCACCAGCAGCGCGTTGCAGATCCAATGCTTGAGCCGCGCCGCGTTAACAGTCGGCATTTGCTGACAGGTCTCGTTTATTGCGGAGCTACTGAGGGCGAAGAGCATCCCATGATGGCTGATACAGTTCCTGAACGGGAAGGGAAACGCAGTCGCTGGGATTTCTATATTTGCTCTCACAAAAAGAACAAACGTGGTACTGCTTGTAATTCACCGCGCGTGAGCGCTGCGGCTCTCGACCAATCTGTCATTGAGAACTTGATGACTCATGTGCTGACTCTGGAAAATCTGCGTCCAATTGCAGATGGCTTAGTGGCTTCAATGAGTGAACGTAACGATGATGTTTCTGAGCGGATTGTGGCAGTACAAGGACGTTTGGACGAAGTTCAAAGATCTATTCGGCAGTTGGTTGACGCAGTTGAAAAAATGGGTTTCTCAACGAGTTTGCAAGCTCGTTTACAGGAACGTGAGCAAGAAGAGCGGAAAATAATCTCGGACTTGGTGAATCTCCAAGATCTGATAGTAGAGCCTAAAGAACTGCCTGTGATCGGTGATAAGCAGCTCATGGAGTGGATTGAGAGTATCCGAAGCGCGCTGACGAGTGACGATATTGAAATAGCCAAGCAGGCGATACGGCAGTTCGTGGCAAAAATTGTGGTGAATGCAAAAGCGGGAAGTATCTTTTATACCTTCCCGCTTTCACATTTATCTAGGATACGTACTGTAGTCCCAACGGGACTCGAACCCGTGTCTTCACCTTGAAAGGGTGACATCCTAGGCCGCTAGACGATGGGACCAACGGGAAGAAGTTTACCAACCCGTTACCTAATCGTCAAGGTAGAATCATCAATGATGGCATAATTGCATATGCTCACTTTGCCAATTTCTGCTTGACTACCCTTACTCGTGGATTTTGTCTAGGGCAGTGGACAGGATAAGTCACATGACGAGGACAATTTCTGGAACGCGATTTTGCTGAAAATACATGTTCTTGCAATAATCACGACCGCCGTTTGTGGATGGGCTTGAACGAAATTTTAGTCTATCAGGATTTTGACGGTAGCACTCAAGATAGATTGCAAGTTGTGAGGTTGGGCATAGATGTGGATGAATGTTGGTCTCAATTAGAATCCCACCCATATCGTCGATAATTATTTGATCGGGTCTTATGAAATTTTTCAAAATACCACTGGGAGTAGTCAAACGACGATCAGCATCCAGCTGGACACTGATATAACCACCTGTAACATCAGATGTCTGCCGAGACACAGTTGTTCCGTAGCTCAGCTTCAAGAATTTGGACGTATGCCCCCAAACACTGCCAATTCGAATATTTGCATAAAGCAAGAAACATTTTGAAAGCCGATTCCTCGCAGCCAATCAAGTTGTAGATGAAGTGGAGTGTGAATGTTAGCATGTTGATCTTCAGGTTCTCGAAAGCGTCTTTCCATTTCTGTCGAGCCAATTTCAGGATGGTATTTTTGGTTATGTGCAATTAGTGTGTCAATAAACAAGCCACTAAAAAGTTCTTCGCACCATTGATTGTCGGGAGCGACATGCTCTACATTAACAAAAACTCCACCCGGCTTTAACAAATTGAAATCTCAACGTATAGAGTTTGTTTTCTTGTATCTGGCTGATGGTGAATAGAAAAGCCAGACACAATAGCATCAAACAAGCCATGCGTTTTGACCGCATCTATCCATTGCGGATTGCCATAGTCTTTAGTAATAAATTGTAATTGTGCGCGGTTTGTAGCAAGTTTGTGACGTGCAGCTTCAATCATCGGCTCTGAAAAATCGAGCAGCACTCCTTGAGCATCTGGATAATGAGCGAGTATCGTATGTCCTAAAATGCCGTCACCGCATCCAATATCCATGAATGTTGTGAGTTCCGGACGCGCTGCACGGATAACACGCATCATCACGTCGAGTTGCTCAGCCGCTAAAGGGATAGCGCCTCGCATGCCTTCCAGATATCCCTGTGCCACTTCCGCAGATTGCCATACTCGATCTGCCTGCTCACTCATTTGCAAGATTACTCCTCGGAATTCCACCCAAGCTGCATACCGAAACGAGAGTTATTTTTGACAAGCTTCGCCATGTCAGTATGAATTTTTGAAATGACGACTTGTTTTACAAGTTGACCACTTTTCAAACTTGCTGTGCCGATTTCTATTGCAGCTTCAATATCGGATACAAGTCCGCTAAAGAAGACTAATCCCTTGCCGCCGAGTCCATCCGCGAGGCGAACTTCAATGAGAGAGACTTGTGCGCCTTTGACCCCTTTGTCGGCTGCGAGAATGGCTGCTGGAACCGTGTGTGTTTCAATGATGCCTAGCGCGTCATTGATTTCGGTTATACGTCCACCACTTATAGCCTGTACGACGTCTGGATGCACTCCCGGCAAAAAAATATGGTCAATCAATGAGTCTAAGGCATTTTCTTGTCCAGCCTTAAGAGCTTCTTCAACTTCAGCCACACTACCGCCAATTAATATGAGATAGCGACCCGGCTGAACAGTGCCAGCATGGATAACATCAAGCTCAGCCCGTTTGACCATCGCATCCCCGGCAAAGACACCAGCCGCAATGCTGCTAAATTCGAGTAACGCTAGCGCTGGCTCAATAACAAGAGGCTCCTTGGAGATGTCTGTGGAACTCATAAATATTTTCTTACCAGTCTGCGACAGAACCATCTTTATGTCTAAACTGTGGTGTGTCCCACGTACCGTCATTGATCTGTTCGGCTAAGGCTTCTTCATCCAATTCGATTCCTAAGCCCGGTTTTGTGGGTAGTTCGATATAGCCATCGACAATTTGGAAAGGCTCTTTTAAATAACCTACACCAGTAGTCACATGCTCCTGAACCAGAAAGTTGGGAATGCTAGCGTCCAGTTGCAAACATGAGGCTAAAGCGATTGGCCCAAGAGGGCAGTGGGGCGCGATGGCGCTGTAATATGTTTCAGCCATCGCAGCGATTTTCTTGCATTCCAAAATTCCGCCGGCATGTGAAATGTCCGGTTGAAAGATGACCGCAGCCTGTTTTTCGATGACTTCGCGGAAACCCCATTTGGCAAAAAGGCGTTCACCTGTTGCAATCGGAATTGTTGTGCTGCGGGCAACAGTGACCATTGCATCCACATTTTCGGGCAGTACAGGTTCTTCAATGAACATTGGGTAGTAAGGCTCAAGTGCTTTAGCAAGTCGTACTGCCATCGCTGGACTGACTCGACCATGAAAATCAATTCCTATATCAACTTTGGAACCAACTGCCGCCCGCAAATCTGCGAAACGACGAACGCAGTCTTCTAAAACTTCTTGTGTGGCCACAATCTCCATTGCGCCAAAAAGACCAACTTTAAGAGCCGTAAATCCGGCTTCAGCCGAAACTTTGGCGCTGTTAATGTAGTCGCCATAGGTTTCCCCACCGACCCAACCATACATACGGATACGGTCGCGGGTGGCTCCACCCAGTAATTTATAAACTGGCTGCCCCAACCATTTACCAGTAATATCCCACAATGCTTGCTCAATGCCGGAGAGCGCGCTGCACAATACTGGCCCACCACGATAGAATTGACCTCTATATATCGCCTGCCAATGATGCTCAATCCTGCGTGGATCTTCCCCTATGAGATAACGTCCAATTTCATGAACTGCTGCTGCGACTGTTTGGACACGCCCCTCAACAATTGGTTCTCCTAATCCAATGATGCCTTCATCGGTATGAACTTTGAGAAATAGCCAGCGAGGTTTAACAAATATCGTCTCAAGTTTAGTTATTTTCATTTTTTGCTCAGTTAAACAATTCGGAAGCTGTCTTTAAGTGTGCATCGGCGCAGTCGGCTAAAACTTCGGCAAGTGGTCATACCTTCACCCGTTGGACTGGCAATGGTAAATGATGTGTAACCTTCGCCGCCCCAACCTAGACCTGCCAAACTCGGTGCGTTTTTGACAAAAATGGAACTATCTATTGCCTGCGCCATCTCAGTAAGATGATCAATGTTTTTACTGTGCATGACTGCTGTATGCCGGAAACCGTGTTCAGATTGAACGGCAAGGTCAATTGCTGAATGAACATCAGGCATCGGCACAACTGGCATGATCGGCATCATTTGCTCTGACCAAACCAACTGATGATCCGGCTCGACCACAGCGACAATCTGCCGTACTTCACTGCCTACATTGATACCAATTTCTTTGAGTAAGACACTCGCATTTTGCCCAATAAATGATTTGTTCATGAGAGCAGGTTTGCCCGGCCCGTGATCTTCCTCAAAAATGGATTTCATCAATCGGCGTAATTGCCACGAGGTAATCAAATAGGCACCGTGACGGGTCATGGATTCAACGAGTCCGTCCACGACACTTGCAACTGCGATACAAGTTTTTTCGGTGACACATACCAGATTGTTGTCGAAACTGCCCCCGATAACGACATCACGACCTGCTTGTTCGAGGTCAGCCGTTTCATCTACAACAACGGGAGGATTTCCCGGCCCAGCACAGACAGCACGCTTACCACTTTTCATGGCTTGCCGGACAACACCGATACCACCTGTAACCGCGATGAGTCGGATTTGCTTGTGAACCATCAGTGCCTGCGCGGACTCAATAGTAGGTTCGACCACACAGGTTAATAAATTGGTTGGCCCACCGACACTTTGAATGGCTTGGTTTAGTAATTGAATCGTATACGCGCTGCACTGCTTAGCACTTGGATGCGCGTTGAAGGTAACGGCATTACCTGCGCTGATCATACTAATGCTGTTATTGATAATGGTGCTTGTCGGGTTGGTTGTAGGGGCGATAGCGGCAATGACACCATAAGGAGCATATTCAGTCAGCGTTAAGCCATCATCACCTGTCCAGACATGTGATTCGAGAAATTCCGGGCCGGGTGTCTTACTAGCCGTCAGTAGATTTTTTTGAACTTTATCCTCAAACCGTCCCATACCCGTTTCTTCAACTGCGAATTGCGCCAGAACTTCGGCATGTTCGCGCGCGGTTGCCCGCATCGCCGCAACCATTTGTTTGCGAAGTTCAAGTGGTAAATCTCCAAGCTGTTCATAAGCCGAGTAGGCCGCAGCAACAGCAGTATCAGGGTCAGGAAACAATCCGTCACCACTTGTAGGATGTACTGAAATCGGTTTACTGGCTTTACTTGGGGCAGGGGCAGAAAATGTCGTTTCGGTGAGTTCACGCATCACATTGTTAATGATGCCATTGATTTGTGTATCATCTATTGGCTGTTGGTCTGCCATCGTATTCTACCCTCAACTGGATTCAAGCACAGGTAATGTTATCTTAAACTGTGTGAATCCGGTAGCAGTATCGCTGTGGGCAATAAATTTCCCACCATGTGCTTTAACAACGGCATTTGAAAAGGGTATACCCATCCCAACGCTTGATCGACTGCCTGCTTGCCGATTTTCCCATTGAGGCGCTCGCTCAATCAGTGATTGCTCAAATTCGGCGAAGATTGGACGACCTGTATCCATAAATACAATCTCAATCATATCGCCAATGCGTTTTGCGCTGATTTTAAGCACATCATCACGCACCGTGAATTTTATGGAATTGTCGATTAAAGCACTAAATACGCGTCCAATCAGTTCAATATCGACATCTGTAATTAAAACTTGATCTTTGGGAATATCTGTCTCAATTTGGATTTTTTTAATTTCAATACTATAGGCATCATCTTCTAAACTTTGAAGCAATAACGCTCCCAGATCAGTTGGTTCTCGTTGCAGTTGATATTGATCGAGTTCAAAACGTGCTAAATCTAGAAGATCGCATACCATATTATATTCACGGCGTGCTGCTACCAATGCTCCTTTAAGTAATCGTACCGTATGAGCCATATCTTCATCATCTTCATGAAGGGCTATGACCATTTCTAATGTGCTAATGATGATAGCGGTGGGGCTTTTTAAATCATGACCGAGTAACCATGTTGTGCCAGTTATATCTTTAGCTCCGTTCCCTAGTAAATTTCCTGTCGCTGTTGTGATGTCAGTCATCGATCTTCCGTTCCCACTCATGAAATCAGTGCGAGAGCTTCATAAATCATAACTGGTTCACTGCGTCCTTTTACACTTCGTGTCCCAATAATGTTTGACCGCAGCAAATTACGGAGTTGATCATAGGTCGCTTGGCTCAATAAAACCTGCTCATTGTTACTTAATGCCTGCAATCGTGATGCGAGATTGACTGTATCCCCAACAGCCGTGAAGTTCATACATTGTGGTGTCCCGACGTTTCCAACTACCGCCATTCCAGTGTGTATTCCAAAATTGATCTTCATGCGGTAGGGTTCGTCAAACTGTTGTGAAAATTTAACCAGTTCATCCCGAATGCTGAGTGCAGTCCGGACAGCTCGTAATGCGTGGTCATCTTGTGCTAATGGTGTATTGTACAGCGCCATTACGCCATCGCCAATAAATTTGTCTACCGTTCCGCCTTCGCGTTGAATGATGCTAACCACAAGTTCATGGTAACGGTTCAATATACCCAACAGTTGTTCGGGTTCAGTTTTTTCAGAGACACTTGTAAAGCCTTCTAAATCACTGAAGAGTACCGTAACTTCCTGAAGTTGCCCCCCCAACTTAATATCTGAAGGATTCTGAAGTAATTTCTCAACGACACTGGGCGAAACAAATCGCTCAAATGTCTGTCGTACCATTTCTTGAGTACGCCGTAATGTATCGCTTTCACCTTTTGCTCGCATACGCGCCGATACTCGTGCCGCTAGTTCACGCGGACTATAAGGTTTGGCAATATAATCTTCGGCCCCTAAGCCCAATCCTGCTACACGGCTTTCAACATCAGTTTGTGCGGTTAACATCAAAATGGGAATATGGTTGAGCTTTGGATCTGCTTTGATGATTTTACAGACCTCAAAGCCGCTCATACCCGGCATATTGACATCGAGAATGATGAGATCAGGCACTTGGGACTGCGCAGCAGCAAGTGCGCTGGGACCGTCCACGGCCAGAATGGATTCGTATCCAATACTTTCCAAAATATCATGAACAAGCTGACGGGCATTGGGGTTATCTTCAGCAACCAAAATTCTGGACATCATTTATTCGCCGCAAGTAGGGTAGTGATCTTAACGAGTAAGTCAGGGACGTTTATAGGCTTGGATACATAGTCATCACAGCCTGCCTCTAGAGCACGTTCACGGTCTCCGGACATTGCGTGTGCGGTCAAAGCTATGATCGGTATTTTTTTGAGGCTCGTATTCTTTTTTATTTCGCGCGTTGCTGTCCAACCGTCCATTAATGGTAAAGACAAATCCATCAAAATGAGATTCGGTAGTTCCGATTGGGCTAGAAGAACACCCTGTTGACCATCAAATGCTGAAATGACTGCATAGTTCAGCGACTCTAAAATATCGGTAATCAGCGTCATATTATCCCGATTGTCTTCAACTACAAGAATGCGATTATTATTCATCGCTGAATCCTATTTATGCGAATTCCACACCTACATACTTATCATAACATTAATTACAGTAGGTTGCTTGTAATAATTGTTGAAGATTTGGTTTTTATGTTAAGGATTTCGATACGAATAAACTAATTGGATGCGAGAATTGTTATAAGTGAAAAGCCTAGCGGATAGGTATTATTTGTGACACTTTATCATATATTACAAGCCCGTTAACCTGCCATGTGTCAATGATTGCAATAATAATGGCGTCGATTGGTTTGTTGTCTGTCAAGGTTGTTTGCCGTGCTGTGCTGCCACTTGCCACCAACACATATTCCCCAGCGGCAGCACTCACAGAATCGACCGCGACCATATAAGTGTCTGTTAACTTTCCTTCAGATGTTATACGGCGCACGATGCGGAGTGGTAAACCATCCATACTCGCTGTCTTCTGGATTGCAACAACTGATCCCGTGACGACACCAATAACCATTAAGGTTATTCCTTGCGCCCAATAGTAGGTTCGCGTCCGACAACACTTTCGATAGCAGCCAAAGCTGCACCATATCCAGCCATAATGTCCTGTTCTTCACCGCCTAAATAGACGCGTCCGAAACTGCCAAAAGCCTGTACTTCGAGAATATTGATGTTGGCTGCTTTTTCGGCTTCGTTGGCTGCTAATGCGGCATATGCAGCCGGTTCGACTTCAAGTACGTACATGGTTTGTCCGGCGAGAATCATTTGACCATGTCGGAGGCGGTTAATGAGTTGCGTTTGATATGCGTCAATATTCCGAATTATCTGGCTAGAGACAATACGCGGTTTTATTCGGTCCTGTTCACGTACACCTAGTGCTTCCAGAATTGCTTCACCTGCGGCACGTGTTTCGGCTTGGCTGCTCGAGTGCACTTCAAGCAAACCATATAAGCGCTCTACGATCTGCATTCCGGGACGCACACCAGTTGCCTTTAATGCCACGTCTGTAATTCTGTTAATCTCGATACCCGGAGAAATCTCAATCCATAGGGAAGAATCACCGGGAACAGGCAAAAAACCGCGCGCAACAGTTCCTAAAAACGCCGCATGTTGTGGCTGTAATGTATCTAAAAAAACATAACTTCTTAAATCAACAGTCACGGTTTAATCCTCCGGGCAGTCGTGGGCTCTGCGGGTTCAATCGAACTAATTTTGGGCGGATTGCGTTGCAATTCTGAAGGGGCATCTGGTATGCCCAGAAGAGCATCTAACCGCGAAATCATCTGATGTTCAAATTCCTGATATTGGCAAATATCGCATTGCCATACCGCTGTGTTAGGTGCACTAACAAGCGTATTATTATAAATAGTTAGATACGTCGTTCGTTTGGGTTGGCAAATACCAATTTGGCAATTCGGGCAGGGGAATGCTGATGTGTCTGACATGATCGCTCTTTTCGGGTAGTACTCAAGGCGAGGAAGCGCCCGTTTCACCATAATTATACGATAAAATTCCCCACTTCGCAGGCGGCCACCAGCGCACAATGGCTCGTCCTACAATTTGCTTGCGTGTGATAGCTCCAAACGCACGCGAATCTTGACTGTGATTGCGATTATCGCCCATAAAAAAATACTCTTCAGTACCCAACGTCCAACTTTTATCTGGGCAATAAGCCTTTTCACAAGGTTCATTCAGATAGGGTTCGTTAAGTTTTTTGCCATTAATGTAAACAGATTGATGCCGAAATTCAATTGTTTCATTCGGTAGGCCAATCAGCCGCTTAATGAGCCGATTTGCATTTGCAGTGTAACCATTTGGTTCAAACACAACAATTTCGCCGCGTTGTGGTTTGCTGAACATATAGTTCACACGGCTAATAACCAGTCGTTGACCCTCGATTAAATTAGGTTGCATGCTAATGGATAACACAACTGAACGGGGTGCAGCCATTTCCAACAATGCATACACCGCGATCAAAAAGAACAGCAGATTGAGCAATTCGCGTAGTCTGGTTTTTCGACGCAAGACAGGACGTGGAAAAGCTCTGCCATCTGTGATTCGGGTCATTACTGTACAAATGGGTTATCTGGATAACGAGTAGTACCTACAACTCCCCAATCCTGTGGAGGCCAATAACGTATTAATGCTTCGCCAATCACACGTTCGCGTTTAACTACACCAAAAGCGCGAGAATCGCTACTATGATTACGGTTGTCACCCATAAAAAAATATTCATCAGTACCAAGTTGCCAAGTTCGGTTGGGGCAGCGACCAGCCTCACAAGGTTCGTTAATATACGGTTCATTCAATTCTTTACCATCAATGTAAACTTTCGTATCTCGAATCTCTACCGTTTCACCCGGCAGTCCGATCACCCGCTTGATGTACGGTGGTTCATCCGGTGGATTGCCCGGTGCATTAAATACAATAATTTGTCCGCGTTGTGGAGTGCTGAATAAATAATTGGCTCGGCTAATCATCAGCACTTGTCCGGTATGAAATGTAGGTTCCATACTAGGTCCTTCGACAATAAACCGCACCGTTGCCAGATTGACCAATGCGTAAATGGCAGCAATCAGAATGATAGTCTCAAGTATTTCGCGACCATATCCACGTTGGCGTAGGGTAGGGCGGGTTATTGAAATAGGTGTATCAATGGAGGAAGTTGAATTCGGTACAGTTTCCAATGTGATGTTCTCGATTAGTGTGACTGATAAATAGACTTTAGCAAATGTTAGAGTATCGTGAAACCGAAGACACTCTATCTGATTTGTTGATTAAGTTACAATTATAATCCTCTGTCAGCAAGGCTGACAATCCTACACCGCTTCTCTAATCGTTTACTTCCTTTATTGGTACTTAAGTGTCGAAATTCGTCGTCTGTACTATACTGTGTGTAGAATATTCTGTCTGACTATGATAATTGATAGGGATCGTGAGGCATACTTTGGCAGGTGAACGCATTCTCATTGTTGATGATGGTCGCGAGAATCGCGATTTTATTGTTGAATATGTTATCCAACCTAATGGATATTTTCCGCTGCTAGCACGGGATGGTCAAGAAGGTCTGCAAATGGCGCTTCAGGAGCGTCCGGACTTAATTTTGCTTGACTTACAAATGCCTAAGATGAATGGCATCGAAGTTCTGGAACACTTAACGGCTGCCGAAGCCCATATCCCTGTGATCTTAATGACGTTTCACGGTTCTGAAGAAATCGCCGTTGAAGTCTATCGTTTGGGCGTGCGGGATTACGTCAAAAAACCGTACACAGTTGAAGAAATGACGGCTGCTATTGACCGTAGCTTGACTGAAGTGCGCCTCAGAAAAGAAAAAGAGGCGCTGACAGAACGCCTTCTCCAAGCAAATCGTGACTTGCAAGTACGTTTAAAAGAACTCGATGTCCTCTACACCGTCGGGAAAAGTGTTACTGAACTGACGAATATGAATGAACTTCTGCCTCGTATTGTGGACGCAGCTTCCCATATCGCGCAGGCTGAGGAAAGCTATATTTATTTGCTTGAGGGTGACCGCTTAATGTGTCGCGCTCATAAGCGACATAATACAGGGCGTGCGCGTCCAGCCGATTTTGAACCTATGGACCCGGTGGCTGCTCAGGTAATCAAACAGGGTAAGCCTGTTTTGCTCGGACCGGAACAGTTGGCACAGCATCCTCAAAAGCCGTTTGCAATGGCCTACGCGCCGATGACCTTACGCAATCAGGTAATGGGTGTGTTGGGCGTAACCAATATCACTCAAGATTCACATATCTTTACTAAGCATGATGCAGCATTATTGAGTACCTTAACCGATTATGCAGCAATTGCTATCGAAAATGCTCGTAACTTTGCGGCTCTACGTGAAACTAAGGATCGTGAGCATGATGAGTTGCGAGGCACATTCGAACGTTTTGTTCCGCCTTCAGTCGTTGATCGTGTACTTTCCAATCCCGAGAATTTGAAACTCGGTGGTACACGGCAAGAAATTAGTGTGTTGTTTGCTGATATTCGTGGTTATACCTCATGGAGTGAGAATTCCCCGCCTGAAAAAGTCATCGAGATGCTGAATGATTATCTTAGTCTTGCGGCTGAAATAATCCTTGCGTGGAATGGCACACTCGATAAGTTTTTCGGCGATGGACTAATGGCGATTTTTAATGCGCCTAATGAACAATATGACCATATACATCGTGCTGCTGATGCTGCTATTGCTCTGATGAAGGCTGGCGAAGAAATGCGCGCACGCCGTGGTGACGATCTTTCATATAGTATCGGGGTAAATGTCGGAGAAGCCGTTGTTGGTTTTATCGGAACGGATCGTGCTGTCAATTACACCGCTATTGGCGATGTTGTGAATACCGCCAAACGGTTACAGGAACTTGCTCCGGCAGGTAAAATCTGGGTTGAATCGGCTGTCGTAGAACGACTATCAGGTATGATACAAGCGCAGCCATTAGGTGAGATCAAGATGCGTGGTCGTAAGAAGCCAGCATTTGCATATGATCTGATTGGTCTAAACGCCGATACCTCAGTCAAGCCTTAGTAGACATTATTAACTTAAGCGAAAGGGCACTGCCAATACTTTGGAGCGCCCTTTTTGCTTATTGCCCTATGCGTCGCGGTTTCTTGGTATCTTCTAACATGCCGTCACGTGGACGGAAGCTCAATCGGATCGGTGTACCTTCAAACGGAAATTCTGCCCGTATCTGATTTTCGAGGAAGCGTTTGTAGGTAAAATGTACCAATCGCGTATCATTCACATGGAATAAAAATACAGGTGGGTTCACAGCGACCTGTGTAAGATATAGTAGTTTAAGCCGCTTAGTCCCCTTGGTTGGGGGTGGATGCTTTTGCACCGCTGCTCGAAGCAAGCGATTTAGTTCCGAAGTCTGAATTCGTTGGAAACGCGCTTGCCACACGCGATGTGCTGTTTCCAAAACTTGATGTACTCGTTGGCCAGTCAATGCGCTGATGAATATGACTGGTGGTTCCGAAAGAAAATCAAATTTGGCACGAATGTCATCGGCGAATACATTCATGGTGTGTTCGTCTTTTTCAACAGCATCCCACTTATTGACGATGAGCACTACACTCTTGAAAGCATCTTTGATGTAACCTGCAATATGCTGATCTTGATCGGTAATGCCATCTACTGCATCAATCAACAACAATGCAACGTCGGATCGTTCGAGAGCTTGCATTGTTCTTACAACACTGTGTTTCTCAACACCCGGCTCAATTTTGCCGCGCCGACGGATACCCGCTGTATCAATGAGTCTCACAGTTTCGCCATGCCAATTGATTTCTGTATCAATCGCGTCGCGTGTCGTTCCGGCCAGTGGGCTCACAATAACACGTTCCTCACCAATGAGCAGATTAAGCAGACTGCTCTTACCAACATTAGGTCGTCCAACGATGGCAATCCGCATCGCATCATCATCTTCCCCATCATCCATGTCGGGAAGTGTTTTGAAGGTTTCAACGACCCCGTCCAATAAATCACCCACACCTAAGCCGTGATAGGCACTAATGGCAAAGACTTCGCCTAATCCCAGCGCATAAAACTCAAACGCGTCGTCAGTGCGCGAAAGATTGTCTGCCTTATTCGCTGCTACAAATATTGGTTTGCCCTCATTACGGCGCAATATTTGGGCGATTTCTTCATCTGCCGCCGTAATACCATGTGTTGAGTCCACAAGCAAAATAATAACATCAGCTTCTTGCACCGCTAACAATGCCTGAGCTTTGATTTGTGGCACAAAGTCGATACTGCCTTCTGCTAGCGGTGCGGTATCACGTGTACCTTTGGGTTGATAAACTTCAATGCCACCGGTATCAACAACATTGAATGTCATACCGTTCCAGTCACATTCAGATACGATACGGTCACGGGTCGTTCCCGGAATCGGATCGGTAACCGCCATTCGTTCTCCGACGAGTCTGTTAAATAATGTACTTTTGCCCACGTTTGGGCGGCCTACCAGCGCGACCAAAGGTCTCCGCGCCATATTGCTATTGCCTTTCATCCAAATACGAATAGGGTATGCCGCAGACATACCCTATATATTATTCTAGCAGATGGCTGAGAGATTTCGTAGGTGGAGTAGGCGAGCTATGGCGGCGTAGCAGTCACTTCTGGTGTTGGAATAGTGTTATCGATAATCTGTATATCGACTTCGCCTGGAAGTACCGATACCCCTTCATTGGGGATTTGACCTTGTCCCACTGAGACGCTCAGTGGCAGCGTATAATTTCCGGGAGCAAGACCGTTTAAATCCAACACGACCTTCACGTCATCACCTGTGAGTTGGTTTACTGCTTCTTGAGGTCCATTGACCAGTACGGAAACAGTATTGGGTGCAATCTTGACGGTGAAGTTGCTGTTGCTATCGATGCCTAAAATTTTGACCGGAATAGCATCAAATTGTCTGCTTGTGGTTACAGCTTTAATCTCGACTGATACCGTAATGTTTTGACCGGACAGCAGAAGCAAATCAGCATTAGGCAGGATAACGGGTACTGAGACCTCAAAACTGCTCGTGCGGTCACTGAGATCTATTGCCTGCGTTGAAAGTGTATCTTCTAATGCAGCTAACAAACGCGGTGTGCCGCTAACCAGTACAGATTGAGGCGCATAGCTCAATGTATTGAGAACGTATCCGTCTGGTAGCATTCCTTGAACATTGGGCCGTACACTGACCTCCCGTACATCCTCACGGCGGCGTATATTAACATTTACACGCACAACTTGTGGATCAAGTGTCACATCACTTACCGTCTTGCCCTCCGCATCTACAGGCGTTAGGCGTAAATCAACTTCTAGAGGATTGCGCTGTTGGCGTAAATCAAGCTCAACTTGTGCCGCAACGATCTCGTTTACTTTTGAAGATGCGCCACTAGCAAGTACTTGGTTAAGATTGACATTAAAGACGGGTTCACCACGTGAATATCCTGCTGGAGGTTCACCCGTTATTACTGCTCGCAAAGGAACCTGACGCTGTGCAGCCTCTTCAAGTACTACATGCATTTGATGTGGTGAAATATCGACTACAGTAGTTTGCTGCCGTGCCAAATTAGCCTTAAGTTCAACTGTATGATCACCCGCTGTTAGACCGCTGAGATCAGCACTTACTACAATCTCGTCGCTCGTTAGTAAATCCAGCACGGAACTTGGCGCACGAATGACCACACTCGCTTGTCGATTTGCCGTAGCCGGATAAGTAATGAGCAAACCTGTATCTGCGCTCATATGCACAGGAATGCGTTCTCGATACCGTTGTTGCTGAATAGGATCGGATTGGAGTGTGGCAATCATCCAAATAAAAAACGCCAGTATCATCGAACCGATGAACCAGACCAGATTGTTGAGGATTATGCTGCGATTACTGCCACCGTTCCTTTGCATTACACTTGGTTCCGTCGAGTTCGGTGGGCAGCTAAGAATGTCTGCCCACGTTCAATGAGTTGAGTGATAGTGTTGGAAGATTTATCGCGATCATCCCCATAAAACGCGCTTAATATCGTTCGTAGCCGTTTACTATCGAGCTTTGCAATCATTCGTCCCGCATTTGTTATTGAAATGCGTCCGGTTTCTTCAGATACAACGACACAAATCGCATCACTAACTTCACTAATGCCTAGTGCTGCTCGATGCCGAGTTCCAAGTTTTGGATCGGGTAAGTTTCGGCTTGCAGTTAGAGGCAATACTGAGGCAGCTGAGGCCACACGCCCATGTTCATCAATTATAGCTGCTCCATCATGTAACTCTGTTTTCGGCCAGAACACGGTGAGAAAAAGTTGGGAGGTAACATCACTATTTAGGGGAATACCCGTCTTGATATATTCTTCGAGGCTGCTTTGTCGTTGCAAGACAATGAGCGCACCATGCCGCCGTTCCGATAGCTTTTCGGCTGCAACGCTTATTTCTTCAATTATCCGTGCGCGAACAGTTTCTGGGGCTTGTCTATTGAGCAATGTTCCTGCGCGTCCTAAACGTTCCAACGCCCGTCGCAGCTCCGGCTGAAAAATCACTGGAATAGCCAGACCCATTACTACTAATAAGTTTTGTGTGAGCCAACGTAGTGCTTGCAGATCGAGCACGCTGGAAACTACGAGCAAACTGATGAGTAGCAGTAATAAACCTCGGAGCAGGGCAATAGCCTGTGTACCACGAAAGAAAAAACTTGTGCCGAAGAACACTAAACCCACTAAGAAAATATCCAGCAGGGCTTTCCATGTTAGATTATCTAGCGCCCACAGCAGTTCCACGCCTAGCCACCTAATTGCATTAACAATTTGCGGTAATCCTCAATCCCATCAGGATTTAAGGCTATAATCTGGCGAATAGTATTAGTCGCTTCTTGATGCGCGCCAGCCTCTAGCTGTAGTTCTCCAAGTGCATCCAATTGCCGGATTGCGTCATTTTTGCGCTTAAGCTGCGTGTAAATAGCTGCTAATCGCGAACGCAAACCCGTATCATTCGGATAAGTTGTAACTAACTCTTCCAGCAGTTGCGTTATCCGGTTGGGTTGTTTATTTTTGGCGTATATACGAAGCAACGCATCTAACTTCTTGATAGCCTCTGTTGGGCTAGCCTGTCGATAATGCAAATCGACAAGCATACGGTGGGCACGTTCATCGTCAGGTACAAGTTGGATAATTTCGTCATAGGTCTTTTGCGCCTTACGAATGTCCAAACGCATTTGGTCAATATCGGCAACACGATGTTTTATCCGCACAATCTTGTCCGGTGCTGCACCGACGCGGTTAGCTAATCGCTCTGCCGCACCAAATATGTCGCGAGACATATCGAAGTTGCCCAGCTGGTGGTGTGTGTCTGCCAGATCAACATACTGGTCAAGTGCCTCGTCCCAACGTTGTTCGCTTTCGAGCAGTTCTATCAGGCTTTCGCGCACTGAAATATCCAGCGGGGCCATTTCCAAAACTTCGCTCAAAATCGAAGCGGCACGGTCATTTTCACCGCGTACCAGATATGTTTTGGCGATAACGTTGTATTTGTTGATTGCTTGACGGACGCGTCCTTCTTTCATCATGATCTCTGCCATACGGACGTGTACCGGCAGATAAAAAGCTGAGAACTCGACTGCGCGGTGCGCTTCATCCATTGCCAAAGTGTACAAGCCTTGCCGTGTATAACGGTCGATACGCGACACGGATTCGGTAAGCTCATTGCTGCGGTTAGCAATCAGAATATCAACGACACCCTGTTCGCCTTGGCTGCGTAGCGTATCTTCAAGTTGCCGTCGAGTTTCACCGATTCGCTGCTTCCACTCTTTACCAGTCAACAAGTCATTGAAGCGTTTATTGATGGCTGATAAAGTTTCTGCCGGACGATTTTGTAAAACTTCTAGCAGGTGTTCATAGGAGTCAGCAATTTGCATATCGGTTTCGCTAGTCATAGCATGGGCCGAGTCAACTGCCTGTGCCGCTTGCAAAAAATAATTGATTGCTTGTTTATGTTTGTTCAGCGCAAAATAAGCTTTACCCAATGCGTGAAATGCACCCGGTGCAAGCTGCGGATGCATGGCTGCTTCGCCCAAGTGCTTGATAGCCTCATCATTTCGATTGGACAAAATAAGCAAGCCACCAAGGTTCATTTTCAATGCTGGATGATTCAGCCGTTGTTCAGCTCTTTGGTAAGCCTGAATCGCTTGGTCATGAATGCCTTGCCGTTGTAATTCTAATGCCTGCAATGCATCGCCACCGGAAGCATCCAATGCACCACCTTCCATAACAAATGTCGCCAGCATAGCCATTGCATAAGTCATTGTTTCGCCCATCGGTCCTAACGGATCAGCATCTGTTGGAGGCGATGTTTGAGAGGAACTTCCCATAGAGTCATTTTTGTTTGTTGAATTACCTGCGTCTTTTTCAGCAGCTGGCAGGCTAATGTCTGATCCACTTTCTAATGCCCTTAGCGCATTTAGAATGGTGATATTTTTGGAGTCGAGTTTGAGCGCTCGCTGTGCCGCGCGCATTGCCTTATCATTTTCACCCAATCGCTGGAAATTCTGTGCCAGCACTAAATATTCACGGATGGATTTCGCTTTCTGTCCTAACCGTTCGTATGCTTGTGCTAGCTTGGCATGGATCGCCACCATACCCGGTGTAAGGCGAGTCGCTTGCTGCCAATTAAATATGGCCTTGTCGAGGTCGCGCTGTGCCAGATATATTTCCGCAACATTAATATACTGTTGGGCTGCTTCTTTCAACCGCCCAACTTTTTCAAGCACATCAGCACTTTTTTCCAAAGGGATTGGATCAGCAGAGTTGATTTGATGCGCACGCGTATACACCCGCAGCGCGTCGTCTAATCGTCCAACTTCTAACAGTGCTAATCCCAAGTTGATGTGGGCTTCGTGGTCATCAGGGAATTCCTGAATCGCCTGCCCATAAGCCGCAATCGCCTGAGACCAATCTTTGTCCCATGCGGCGTTATAGCCCATACTCATCGCGCGTTCGTAAAGTTCACGGTTTGCTGGCATAGCTCTATCCAGAATCCATCTACTAACCCATCAGTTCGACCAGAATTGCTTTTTGCATATGCAGACGGTTCTCGGCTTGTGGGAATATAACCGAATGACCACCATCTGCGACATCATCTGTAATTTCGTGTCCTCGGTGTGCAGGCAAACAATGCATGACTATGGCAGATTTGTCAGCTTTATCAACAAGTGCTTTGTTCACTTGATAGGGCTGGAGCATCTCCATACGTTGTGCTGTTTCCTTTTCCTGTCCCATACTTACCCATGTATCCGTGTAAATAATGTCCGCACCTTCAACAGCTTTAACCGGATCATTATATACTTCAATCTTTCCGCCATTTCGCTCTGCGATAGGTGCAGCCATTTCCAACGATTCTTCAGACAGCATATACCCATCAGGTGAGGCGATGGTGAAATGCATTCCAAAATGAGCTGCCGCCAAGACTAGCGAAGCAGCAACATTATTTCCATCACCTACGTAAGCGATCTTAAGCCGTTCAAGCCGTCCGAAGTGTTCATAAATCGTTAGCATATCACCCATTGCTTGGCATGGGTGATGACTATCGCTCAGTCCATTAATCACCGGAACATCAGACCACTTGGCGAGTTCAAGAATGTACTCATGATCAAAGACCCGCGCCATAATACCTTGCGTATAAACAGCTAACACTCGCGCCACGTCCGCGACACTCTCGCGCTTACCAAGTCCAACTTCGTCTGGCCCAATCCGTATTGCGTCTCCACCCAATTGTTTCATCGCCACTTCAAATGAAACGCGAGTCCTCAGAGACGGCTTCTCGAACACCATTGCTAGTGTTTTTCCATGCATTACGGGGCGATTACCGCCCGATTTCCACTCAAATTTTAAATGTACTGCAAGATCAATCAGTCCCCATAATTCTTTGGTTGACCAATCGGATAGGGTGAGGAAGTCTTTCATGTTGTTCCGTGTTATTGAGAATGTAAAGCAAATACGCACCATGTTATTTGGCGAGTATAACATAGATATAAGGCTGGCGAAACGTAAATGCTGGCTATTTCGATGGTGTTCTATGAAATATCAGCATTTACACACTGTTCATATCGCGCCAGTTATCACCCACGTTTGCATTCGCCCGTAATGGTGCATCCAGTGTGTATGCGTTTTCCATCACTTGGACGACCAATCTGCTGGTTTCTGCGACTTCTGCCTCAGGTACGTCCAGCACCAATTCGTCATGAACCTGTAATATCATTTTGCCTTGCAAACGGCTCTTTTGAAGTTCGTGATACAAATTAATCATCGCCTGTTTCATAATGTCGGCGGCAGTCCCCTGAATTGGCATGTTAATCGCGACACGTTCTTCAGCCTGTATCGCCACTTTATTGCTGCCTTCACTGGCGTTTCGTAGAACTGCGAAATCACGTTGGCGTCCAAAGAGCGTCTTGATTGGTCCCTTACGCGCAGCTTGCTTAGTATCTTCAAGATAGTTTTCGACACCCGGCAAACGCTCAAAATAGGTTTTGATGAACGCACGTGCTTCGGCAAGGGTAAGTTCGCTGTCACGCGCCAACCGGAACGCGCCCATACCATAAATTAATCCAAAATTGACTCGTTTGGCAAAACTGCGTTGCTCTTTGGTTATTTGTTCGACAGGAATTCCGGTCACAGCTGCCGCTGTTGCTGCATGAATATCTTGGCCTTGAGCGAATGCTTCTAAGAGGGTTTTGTCTTGGCTGATGTGCGCCAAAATACGCAGTTCGACTTGGCTATAATCGACCGACAACAGTTTGTTGCCTTCGGATGCAACAAATGCCCGTCTTACCTCACGTCCCAATTCAGTACGTATAGGAATGTTCTGCAAATTGGGGTTACTGCTGCTGAGACGGCCAGTCGTTGATCCTGCTTGATTATAACTGGTGTGTACACGTCCCGTATGAGTGTTAATCAGCAAGGGCAGTGCGTCAACATAAGTACCCTTCAATTTGGAAACTTCGCGATAATCAAGAATTTTGTCCACGACGATATGCTGTCCACTCAACGACTCTAATACTGCCGCATCCGTTGAATAGCCATGAGTAGTCTTTCGAAGACCTTCTGTGGGAAGTTGCAGTTTTTCGAATAATACATCATTCAATTGTTTCGGGCTGTTGATATTGAACTTTCCGTAGCCGCTGACCGTAAAAATATCCTCTTCTAATTGAGCTAACATACCAGTCAGTTTGGTACTTAAATCGCTGAGATAATGAGTGTCTAGTACGACTCCCACGCGCTCAATAGCAGAGATAACGGGTATAAGCGGTATTTCTAAATTGTTGTAGAGGTCTAGTAAATCAAGTTCTTCCAATTTGGGCTGTAGATGCTCCGTCAAGCGATAGGTCATAGCAGCATCAGCCGCGGCGTACGGTGCGACTCGCTCTACCGATACTTCGTCCATGGTGATCTGTTTTTTACCAGTGCCGATTAAGGTACTAATTTCGGTCATGTCAACCTTAAGTTCTTGCCGCGCTAAATTTTTCAGACCTAAGAACTTACTGTCTGGACTGCGTAACCATTCAGCAATCATCGTATCAAAGGTTACTGGCGTAACCTCAACTCCATACCTTTGCATCATCAGTAAATCATAATCAGCGTTATGCCCCGACTTGCCGATTTTGGCGTTTGTCAACGGCTCACGAAGAGCATCCATAACAGTTTTAATCGGAAGTTGCTCACCCGTTTTATGCCCAACTGGAATATAAAAGCCGCGCTCACCATCCACTGCCACCGAAATGCCAACCAGTTCAGCGCTCATGGGATCAGTTCCTGTTGTCTCTGTATCCCAGCTTATGAGGCTAGCCACGTTCAACGTTTCGACTAACGCCTGTAAACCGACTTCATCTTGGACGGTAACGGTTTCAACAATTGGGGGACGCTTCTCTTCTTCGGCAGGAATGTCGCTAACGATTCCGGTATCAAACAGGCTCAGTTGAGCGCTAGCTTTTGGTAGTCGATCACGTAAGCCTCGGAATTCGAGTACGCCGAAAAGTTCATCTACTTTCCGCGCATCGTAGTCGTGAGTGTGGCAGCTTTCCAAACTAAGCGTAATAGGCACATCTTTTTGAATCGTCGCTAGATTTTGGCTCAAAAATGCCAAATCCTTACCGTCAATTAGTTTTTTCTGATTAGCGCCCTTAATTTCATCAATATGCTCATAAACGTTGGCTACAGTTTGATATTCTTGCAGCAGCTTAGTTGCCGTCTTGTCACCTATACCTTTTACACCCGGTATATTGTCAGATGTATCTCCAACCAAACCCTTCCACTCCACCAATTGCCACGGTTCGAGTTGATATTCTTCGCGGAACTTTGCAACATCAAAGACAACATCCGCTTCGCCTTTTTTCGGCAGTTGTACCGTCACATGTTCATTCAGCAATTGCAGAATATCACGATCCCCTGTGACAATTCGTACGTCGGCACCTTGCGCTTCTGCTTGGGGCGCAATCGTTCCGATAACATCATCCGCTTCATATCCATCCATCGCCAATAGCGGCATATTAAACGCCTCAACCAGTTGTGCAATCCTTTCCAATTGTTGCCGTAGTTCACCCGGCATTTTTTCGCGTGTGCCTTTGTATTCGCTATATAGCACATCGCGACCACTTAATCCGCGATCAAAACTAACGGCAATATACTCTGGTTTATGTTTCTGCATAATGTCGAGTAAAGTACGCGCGAAACCATAAACCGCGTTAGTCGGTTCTCCACTTCGTGTAGAAAATCCTGCGACAGGTAGAGCAAAAAATTGGCGATATGCCAATGCATAACCATCAATCACATAAAACATGGGACGCGAGGCCATAGGACATCCTTAAGTGATGCAATTACTGAACATTTGGGCTAATTGTAATCGTTTTATGGAGTATCGGGTAGGACTGCACTAAACGGTGGAGAAAAGCGACGAAATCAAGCGCATCACAAATCATAGAAGTAGGGCCGCCAATATAGACCTTCCTGAACCATTATGATCGGTGAACATGTTCAAGAATTTGATGAACGCGTTCAGT
>JBBSBM010000093.1:0-31133 GCA_038251275.1 Aggregatilineales bacterium | reverse complement strand
CTTTCAGGGGTAGGTATGGAAGGTGGTGAGGCAAAAGACAGGTTAAGATAGGGTTCTCTAAAACATATCGAAACCTGAGACAAATGGCACACCACCAGCAAGAATTATCGGAATGGATCGAGATTGTGTCAAGGAAGCTACCGCATCTGTATGCAGCCGAAGCGAAAGTGCTGGCACTGTACAGTTTTGGAGCGGTCTTGAGCCAATCATGTGGGATCAGCAAAATCAGTATGCTGCTGAGCTTGTTGTTTGGGCAAAGTCCCAATACAGTGCGGCAGCGTTTACGCGAGTTGACGTATGCGGGGAAAGACAAACGCGGGGAGAAACGGCGCAGCTTACAAGTTGAGCAGAGCTTCGGCGATCTGTTGCAATGGGTGTTATCGTGGTGGGCGAGCGATGAACAGCGCTTGGCATTGGTGCTAGATGCCACCAGTTTCCGTAATATCTTTACGGTGCTGACGATTAGTGTGGTTTATCGAGGCTGTGCGATTCCGGTGGCATGGAAAGTGCTGAAAAGTGAGCAAAAAGGGGAGTGGCAACCCCATTGGGAAGGGTTAATCGACCATTTACGTCCAGCCGTCCCTTCAACATGGTTGGTGTTAGTTTTAGCGGATCGCGGCTTGTATGCCAAATGGTTGTATCAGAAATGTATCCAAGCCCACTGGCATCCTTTTCTGCGCATCAACCAGCAAGGTCAATTTCGCCCGCACAGAAATCGCTGCTTTCGGCTTTTAGCCAAATTGGTTCATGCCCAACGTCCCGATTGGTCGGGTCGTGTGACTTGTTTTAAAACCAAAGACTGTCAACTGGAATGTACCTTACTCGCTCATTTTGATCCGACTTATGACGACCCTTGGCTGATTGTGACCGATTTATCCCCGAAACAAGCCGATATCGCTTGGTACGGTATGCGCTCGTGGATTGAAGCCGGTTTCAAAGACCTCAAGCGCGGTGGCTGGGACTGGCATCACACCAAGATGAAGGATCCGGCTCGTGCTGAACGCCTTTGGTTAGTCTTGACCGTCGCCACTTTATGGATCCTCAGTCTGGGCGGCTTTCTTGAAACCTAGACTTCCCCTTGTTCATTCGCCCCTTTACCTGATTCTGGGTTGGCTTCCCAAAAGGGTCACCGTCGCCTATCCTGCTTTACTCTCGGTCAACTTGCCATCCTTGCTGCTTTTATTCGCCACCTTCCCGTCTTTGTCTGTGAGTTTGTTTATGAACCTTGGCCTTCCTCTTCTTGGAAATCGCAACCCTTGGCTTGACCATACCTACCCCTGAAAGGAGGGTTGGGGTGGGGGTAAAATTCACCGTCCACCACTTAGTGCAGTCCTACCCCACTTACTTTCACACTAAAGTATAGCACAAATTTTCGACTGATTAATGCTATTCGATATACCCCAACGCCCGCAGATGATCGACCACCGACTCATCAACTTCGCTGGTAATGGAGGGGCTTTCGATGCGCTGTGATTCGGCTTTATTGATCTGCGCGATCAACATACGCTGCATCGCGCTCAAGGTCGGCGCTTCCGTACTTGCGACACTTTGTACCTCGGTCGGGTCAATGGCAATATCGAATAAGCCTTCGACTTGCTGTCCAACAACCGCCAATTTGTGTTGATCTTGATACAGCGCACGACGGACATTTTGCAGGCGCATCTTTTGAATGACGGATGCGTTGCGATGTTGAATCACATTGAGGAAGGTTAGCGGTGGGAAAGCTTCGGCCATCGCCATATTTTGCTCAATGTCGGTGCTGCCATTTGCCACACTCGAAAGCGATAAATTGGACGCTGTATCGGTTGCGTTAGGTGGCGTGACATCAGCCGCTTCTAGGACAGTATGGAACAACCGGCGAGTCGAAATGGTGTTCATGATCCGTTTGCCAGCCGGAAAACGTTCCGGATAATGGATGATCAGCGGCACATGCACCAGTTCGTGGTAAACGACGAAACCATGCCCGATAAAGTCGTGGTCGCCCAGTCCTTCACCATGATCGGCGCAGATAACCACCATCGTGTTTTCCAGTGTGCCGCTGTCTTTGAGCCACTTGAGCAAACGCCCAAGATGCTGATCTTGATTGGCGATTTCCGCGTCATAAAAGTTGTTAAGTGTTTCCCGTTCCCAATCCTGCAATGGTGGATCAGTCGGGCTGGCCCATCGGGCGGCCTCCGAGTTAAAGCGCCGCATGAACGAATAGGTATGCTTGTCATGGCGGATATTGGGCGCAACGTGGTCAAGCGCATCCTGCGGCGGGTTATAGGGCATGTGCGACCCCATCAAATTGAGGAACGCGAACAGCGGCTTATCACTGCCACCAGCTTTTTGCTGCCCCCAATAACTCATCAGGTCATCAATCGAATGAGCGCTGCTACCTTTGAAATTAATAAGGCGATTCCAGAGCGGCACGATTAGCGGATTGAGCGACATCCTGAATAAGAAGTCCGAGTGCGCGAACTGGTTGCCGATGGGACGCGCCATATAACGGCGGAAGAGGTGCATCGCCTCGCGCCGAAGTTTGGTTTGTTGGTGTTCTTTGGGACGGAAAGGAGCAGCACTGGAATAATTATAGAAGCGGGTAAAGCCGCGTTGTAAACCGTTATTAAGGACACCGACCAGCGGATTATTGCAGAAAGCGACCGTTTCATAACCGTCACCGCGCAGGATTTCCGCGAGGGATGGATATGAACGGGGCAGCATTCCGTCAGCTTGCGTCAGTCCATGTGTGCTGGGATAAACCCCTGTGAACATCGAGGCATGCGAAGGCACTGTCCATTGAGCAGCCGAAATGGCACGCTCGAACAGGGTTGAGTTTTGAGCGAATTGATCGAGTTGAGGAGAGGTTTCGCGGTCGTGGCCATAAATCGAAAGTCGGTCGCGGCGCATCGTGTCCAGGACGATAAACAGAATATTCGGTTTTGCAGCCATAGGGGATTGTCTCGGTTTCAACTGAAGTTTAAACGTCGTAGCCTAGCATAGCACCGCCCTACATCAGCTTCAATATGCCATTCGTAGACCATTGCAATATTTCATTTGCGATTAAGAATCGAGCAAAATACATACTGGATGATTAAAAACCTGTGATAAGCTAAATTGATGTCGAAATTTACCTTTCGTCGGCGTGAACTGGCACTTCTAGTGCTGGTTTTTCTGTACGGCATATGCCTCCTTTTATTGCAGAACCTCGTCCCGGAATTGGCGGTGGTATTATTTTCCGTCCCCATCGTTGTGATCGTTCTCGTGATTGCGTGGAAGATATGGACGATCAGGCACATATTGATCCGGATTGTGGTGCGGTTTTCCCTGCTGCCAATCCGCTTTTATCGATCAGGAATTGCCCCGGCACCCACTTCTGAAGTGACCACCATTTCGGTCATCATATCAGCAGCCTTATGTGCCGGAGTGCTTTTTGTCCTGCTGCTGTTTCTTGTCATTCCGCTGTTCGCTATTTTAATTGGATTACCACTAGTAGGCATGGCCTTCTTCGCGTGGAAAGCCAAACTTGATCCGCTGCTTTTGCCGCGTCGTTTCCTAACTCAATTGAAAACCGTGCCCGCTTTATCCGCAGCGACATTACCCCGTTTGCGCTGGTGGTTGGTGATTGTGGAAATCGGTGTGATTGTCCTAACTACATTGCTGACAACCCGCCCTTTTTACGAAAGCCCCCCGAATTTTCAGCTTTCCGGTAGTGAGTCGGAATGGCTGACCAGCACCGTATATGCGGCCTATACCGGATTACACGAGACAGGTCGTATTCCGCGCTGGCAGCCCTATTTGGAAAAGGGTGAGCCTGTTATCGAAAATCCCTTTAATTTTATTTTTAACCCGCTCGCCAGCGGCCCATCACTGCTGCTTGGCCCACCCATTGGTCTGCGAATCAGCGTCATACTCGGTTACTTTTTAGCCGGTATAGGCGGTTGGTTTTTGGGACGCGTATTGGGATTGGGTTCGGTAGCGCGGGTGCTGCTGGCAATGCTGCTCATCGGCAAGGGCAACATTCATGCCATGATGGACTCTGGTTATTACCAATTAGCGCTCAGTCAAACCTATATGCCCTATGTGATCGGCGGCGTGATCGCCATATTCCGCTGGTCGAACCGCCGTTGGCCTGTGGTGTTGACGGCACTTGCAATGGCGTTTCAATTTTTGAGCGGCAACATCTGGTATGTACTGCCGACAGCGGTGGGAGCCGTTTGTGTCGGCTGTGTCCTGCTAATTGGCACAGGTAAGCGTTGGATTGATGTCGCAGCACTCAAACGGCTCATTTTGGCGGCTGTTTTGGCGGTTGGTTTGAGCGCGGTAGTAGCTGTGCCAGTCGTTTTACAATTCAAACAGCTTGGCAGACACCCCAATGAGGTCGATGCCGGTTGGTTCGTATCTGTACCGAACATTGTACAGTTGTATTTTAATCCCGATCCTATTCAACTCATCACCATGCGTACTCCTAGTGATGGTAACAAAGAGACTTATCGGCTCTTGAAAGAACTCGATGAGTTTTTTTACAGTTTTGTTATTCCAGCTTGGTTCGTGGTATTGATCTTATTCGCCTTGCCGCTGTACCGTCCTATCATCAGGCGTGAGCGGCGATTCTGGTGGGTTGCACTGATCTTGTTCATACTCGCAACGCTTTGGGGAGCGGGAGGCAAACAACCTATATTATGGTTGTACCAGAATATACCCGTTTTGGCGCAGTGGCGTTTTGTGGGTCGGGCATTAGGTGTTGCTACCTTTTGGCTAGCTATTTTAGTGACAATGCGTGTCGACAACTTGTGGCAAAACATCATGATCGCCGATTGGTCGACGCTGTTGGAATGGGAATCAAGCCGCGTGAAATTTGTGCCACTGGCATTAGGTGGATTGCTGCTGATCGTGGCTGCCAATGCCGGAGCAGAAGTGAATGACCAATGGTACAAGCTGGAGAAAATCGTTCACCCCATTGAGCCGGTTTTTGACCGCTGTATTACATGGCTCCGTACTCAGCATCCCAATGAGCCGTTAAGCGTTTGGCAGCAGCAGTATATATCTATCACCACTTTTTTGAACAATCGTGTTCGCACGTGGTCAATCGGGGCAGACTTTGAGATGTTGGCACAACCCTCTACATTGGGCAGCCCGTTGATTAATCTCAATAAGGTGAAGCCTCAGTATGCCCAAGTGGATTATTATGATCAAATTCCTTGGGCAGTAAGCAATGGTTATCGTGTTGTATTTGATAGTCCGCGTGCCGCTGAAGTGGCTCACTGTCTTTATGAGCGACAAGACACTTTACCTTACGCCTATACCATCTCTAAGGGATGGCTTGAGTCGATGACTGAACCCGAAGGTGCGCCTGTCGTTAATTTAACGGCTTTTTCGCCTGTGCCTTTATTTGAACGGCGTGGTGATCAAGTCGCTTTGATTGTGACTGAGCCACGGACAGAACGAACCATCGTTGGGGTACAGGAGAAAGCTTATCCCGGCTGGCGTGTAGAGGTCGATGGCAAGCCAGCCCAAATCGAATCGGTTGGCGGTCAAATCGGGGTTGTTTTGCCTATAGGTGACCAACCTGTACAAATCTATTTTGTTTATGATCCCATTCAGCCTGTTATAGGCGGTTGGATTACCCTGATTACTGTCGGAATGTGTACGTTCTATCTGTTAGTACGTCGTCATTCGAAGCAGCCTAGTGAACCGTATGAATCGCTAACTTCGTAAATAAAAACCTGTGCTAACCTAGAATGATATGAACCCGTTGGTTACACAAAAAGTAATTATCTGGTTTTCAATCGTGCGAATGGAAAGGGAGCGGTTGTGGACGTAGTACGGCTAAAACCGATTGCCTTTTGCGGTGAAAATCCGGTTATCGAATTGTATGATGCCGCCGCAGAAACCATCACCGCAGCCGCTAGTTATTGGCACTGCCCTTATTCACCATATGGCGAAGGTCAAGTGCTGCTCCTATATTTGAATGCTGACAATGCAGCCGCTTTAGGACAGCCAGGAGCTGCCATCTATGCTGATAACACCCCACTGGCACGGTATTTAACCGACACTTTCAACCAGCACTTTGATGGCTGGAAAAGCTTGAGATTTAAAGATGCTCCGATTCAGCAAGCCCGCTTTTTCACCGAGGCGGATATGGCTCAGTTTTATCGTGTCGCTTGCCATATTGATGCTTCAATTATTGAGGTTTTGTGGACAGATATTTATAGTTCGGATTTCCGCACTTTCCCTGATTTGAATGGCGGTGGTTTTGGTGTGGCAGGCGATGAACATTACCATGTCTCCAACGTGATTTTTCTGTGCGGGCAAGGTGCAATCAGCGTTAATAAACATCAAGCGCTAGGTGAAGCCCAAACGCGTACTCTGCCAGATGGACGGTTTTCCAGTTCGGCATTCGTCGCGCTTTCTGAAACATGGGTCAAAATCGAACAACCTTAGCACAAAAATGAGAGGGTAGCAGGCTTGCATAGTTATCATTTTGCAGTTGGGAATATTAAGCTTATCGTGCTATCGGACGGTTTTGAAAACATCAGCGAGGCAGAACTCGGTGATACTTTCAAATCCATGCCGGATGAATTCGCGCAAGCCTTTGGTAAACTCCCCCAGCCTTATCCCTTTTGCTATAACGTCTTATATCTAGAAACGGGTGGAGAGCGGATTTTGATCGATGTTGGTCTCGGTGCGATGGGCAAACCGCAGTTTGGTTATCTGCTTGAGCGCCTTGAACAAGAAGGTATTCACGCCAATCAAATCGACAAGGTAATTTTGAGCCATCTCCATCTCGATCATTCCGCTGGGCTAACGGCTGATAATCTGCCAGTATTCCTCAATGCTCAAATCTATTTGCCACGCTTGGAATGGGAACATTGGATCGGAAGCGGACGCGCCCCTGCTGAACGCACTGCAATCCTAAAAGGAATTTTTCAGCCCTATTTAGACCGTTTACATTATTTTGAGGATGGCGACACGCTTGCCGAAGGCATAACGGTTATAGCATTGCCCGGACATACACCGGGACATTGTGGTTTTATGATCGAATCGGCGGGCGAACGATTGCTGCATATAGTGGATGCTTTGCATTTCCAAACACAGGTTGCATTTCCTGATGTTTCACCTTTCTTTGATATACAACCGGATATATCACCCAAGACTCGCCGCATGGTTTTGGAACAGCTTGCCGACGAAGGGTTGCTGGCCTTAACCTATCATCTTCCCTTTCCGGGGATTGGACACGTGGTACGGGACACTGTGAGCTTTGCGTGGAAACCCGTGGAAACCCTGGCAAAAATTGAACAGAATATGTAACGATGGCACATACAAATTTATTCTCAACCTCAATCATAAAACGTGCCCGTTGGATGGCTTTACCTGCCGTATTATTCACGGCAGGCGGAGCATTACTGTTTGGGCGGCGCGAACAAAATGAAGTCGTCTTACCACCGGATTTGAATGTCATAGAAGACGTGGTTGTCGAGCCTACGCCACCAACTCACCAACGGAAACCGCAATCACCGTTACGCTGGTTTTTGTTTTTGGTCGGTGTCACCATTTGTGCGGGCTTGTTCATTGTTCTACAAAGTGATTCCCCCGAACTCTCAGCCGCTATTTTTACACTGTTGATTCTAGGCTGCTTACTTTATGTGGCCTATCGCTCAGCCACGAAAATTGCTCAATTTTTACAAAATGCGCGACTCACTATCGCCTATCCGCGTGCCGTATTAGAGAAAAATGCCGCTGGTCTGTCGTTGGGTGCAGGTGGACTAGCAATCATTTTCGCTTTGTGGAGCGCCATTATGTTCTGGGACTCGCGTTCCTACAGTGATCTCCAAGATCAAGGAGCCGTGTTATTCATATTGAGTCTGTTGGCCTTGTGGGCCGCTTTTGCGCTGCGACCCACCACTCTACCCATGTTGACCATTGTTTTGGAACGTCCGCTTGTAGATCCAGAACCGAAAGGCTTTTTGCCCACACTTGGCCTTTTTATACGACGGTTTGGGACGCGCTTGGCATTATTTAGCGGTGTTGTTTTGCTGCTGCTGATTAGCGAAATTAATGGCCTATTTATCAAATCCGACCTTATTTCACTGGCTTCTGTCCATATTCAATTCTTAATCTTGGTTGCCGGTACAGGTCTGATAATTATTGGTCTGACCGGTGTTGTACGAGCCTCTGCTACAAAGCCGATGCAAAGCCGCCTTGAACGCTGGAAACCTTTATGGCCGCTGGCACTCATCACAGTGTTAGCGTTAATCCTGCGCTTCTGGCATCTTGACCTCGCCATGCGTTTCTTGGTTGATGAGCGTTCGTTCATCGACGGAACTTACGATATACATGGGCCTAATTTTGTCGGGCTGCTGCAACCTTTCAGTGGTATTTCTGCCTTCCCCTATGTCTATCCTTACTGGCAAACGCTCTCAATGAGCTTGTTCGGTGCAAGCTTATTTGGTCTGCGTGCTCCCAGTGCCATTCTCGGTACATTGGCGATACCCGCTACTTACTTTCTCGTCCGCACACTCTTCGACCGTAAAACTGCCATCATCGCGGCACTGATTCTGGCAACATTTCCCCCACATATCCAATTCAGCCGTATTGCCATTTGTGAAATTTCCAGCCCGTTTTTTGCGACGATGGCCTTTGCCTTTCTAGCGCGTGCCATGCAGCAAGGCCAGCGCCGTGATTTTGTGCTGGCTGGTGTGATGCTGGGATTTACCCATTATTTTCATGAAGGTGGACGGTTGCTGTTTACACCGCTGGCGGTCATCTGGATAGTAGGCTGCATCATTTTTATGCAGGTGTCGGATTTGCCGCCGCTGGTAACGCCGTTGAAACGTGTATGGCTTCATTGGAAGCGTGTGCGTCCCGGTTTGTTGTTGACAGCAGCCGCGCTAGTCATGATTGCCGCACCCATTTATTTGACCTTGATCGGGATTAATCGTCCCATTTTTGCACGGTTAGTGGATAATCATTCCGGTTTGACGGGGAATTATTGGCAGGAATTGCTGACTACTCCAAATGGTTTAATCGACCATATTCAGGATCATGTGCTGCCGGCCTTCGAAGTTTTGTTCAACCATAATGACAGCACCCTATTTTATTCCCAAACGACCTCGTTGCTGCTTACGGGAGTGCTGCCATTCGTCATCATCGGTTTTGCCTTTGCTTGTTATCACTGGCGTAAACCCGGCCCGATGCTGTTGGTCTTATGGGTACTCTGTACATCAATGGGCAACAGCCTGATGAAAGATAGCACCGGATCGCCACGTTTTGTCATGGTCTTTCCAGCTTTAGCGATTTTGGCTGCGGTAGGACTGCGTTATGTAGTGCCAATGGTTGTGAGGCATGTCCGGTGGCAGGCAGCAACGATGGTGGCGCTTAGTCTGTTGCTCTCAGCCTATCAATTCAATTTCTTCTTTAATGAGCATTTGCCAGAGTATAACTTTATTTTTCGATCAACCAATGCTGCGCCGGATGGTTATGATGTAGCTTGGCGCTCGTTGGATTTCCCCTTAAATACACAGGTTCATCTGTTTAGCTCACCCGAATTTAACCAGATTGAGACCGAGGGATTAATCAGAATATCGCGGGCAGATATCATTGTTGATACGCTGCTTTCAAGACGTGTAACTCCGAAATATATAAAGAATCTGACGTGTGGCGTTGACCATGCCTTTTTTATACAACGGGGCGACACCAAAACTCTCAATATGCTGCGCAGCTATTTCAAACTGAGTCCGCCACAATATACCCACTTTACCGATCTCGCCCCGTATGAGCGTTTTGTTTTGTATTACGCGGCTAACAATCCCGATGACGGCAGCCTATATAGTTATTACTGCTATCATGCCGACAGTCAAATATTAGTGTTACCGCACTGAGAAGCAAAGCTAAAATGAAAGAGGCTCATGAACTCTCATAAGCCTCTTCGTAATTTGGAATATCGACTTGTCTTAAAGCCCCTCTCCCTTGATTTCGGGGGAGAGGGGCTGGGCTGAGGGGGTTAAACTTATCGTCTTGGTCGACCGACAAACCCGAAGCGAGCCAGATCAACACCGGAGGTATATTGAGAACCATCCGGTAAAATTGCACCGGTCAAATCAGCGTCAAGGATGCTGGTATCACCGATTTCGGCATCCTTGAAATTCGTTTGCCGCAGCTTCGCATCCCGCAAATCGGCGTTGCGTAAATCAGCCTTATGCAGGTTAGCGTTCGTCAAGTCAGCATCAAGCAAATTGCTATCGCGTAAATCTGCACCTTCCAACTTCGTCTGTTGCATCCGTGCTTCTTCCAAATTGGCACTGTGGAAGTTTGCGCCCTGAGCATTCGCCCCGGTGAAATCAGCTTCTTCCAAATTAGCCTCGCTAAAATTTGCGCCTTGCAAATTAGCATGGGTTAGCCGTGCTTCTTGCATGTTAGCCGCACGGAATTCCGTTCCTTGTGCATTCACGCCAACCAATTGAGCTTCTTCCAGATTAGTTTCGTTGAAGCTGGCACCATTGATCTGGGCTTGATTCAATACGGCTTCACGCATATTGGCATTATTGAAGTTCGCACCCTCTGCGTTGCATCCGACCAATTCGGCTTCTTCTAAGTTGGCATCGTTGAAGTTTGCGCCCTGCAAATTAGCTTGGTTCATCACTGCTTCAGATAAGACAGCATTTGATAGGTTGGCAGCGCTCAGGTTTGTTCCCACCAATTCGGCCTCAGACAAATTGACATCCGAAAGATTGGCTCCGGACAAATTAGCATGATTCAATATGGCCTCATGCATGTTAGCGGAGGCCATATTGCGACCGCTCATTTCTTGCCCGCTCAGGTTCACACCCTGCAAATCGCTGTCTTCTAGCGAACCTTCGGAAGTTGTAATCACAATACGGCGCTTGCGCTTAGAGCGCCCACTTCGACCATGGCTATCGTCCATCCAATTGCCAAAGTTGCGGTCAATGTTGACATCAATCTCATCCAACGCCCGTCGCAGTGCGCCTTGTGTTGCTGCTAGGATGCGGTCACGCAGTTCGACTCCCAAGTTCTTCAGTTCTTCCACATCCGGATTACTGGGATGAGGAGGAACTTGTCCTTCCCACATCGGTGGCACGGGTGGAACCGGTGGTATAGGCGGAATATTCGGTATTTGCGGGAAGTGCTGGTGTCCCACAGCGTCAACCGGTGGTGGTTCTGGTTGCGGGTAAGCTTCACGCAGCATGCCGTCAATATAGGGGGCAAGTTGGCTGGTCGCCAAGTGGACTTGCGCCACTTTTTCCGAGTCATCGGCTGTATCCGCCACATCAATCGCCAACGCATCAGTGATGTAAGTGTCTTCCGGCAGCAGCGCGGCGATGCGGCTGTGCAAATTGCGATAGCTCTTGACCGCCATGTTGCCCGTGCCTTTGGGTGATTCGGTCTCATAGGCACGTTCGACCATTCCGGCCAGTGTCTTGAGGGGGGGCAGAAGTTGCCGCAATCCCCGTCGTGTTTCGTCGTTCATCTCAGTAGCTCCTCTAGTTTCGTAGCCTATTGTAATCTCAGCCATTGGCTGTTTTTATAATGCTTAACTTTTTATCATATGAGTCTAACGCGCTCAGTTGTGTCAGACGTTCGCCTGTATTGATCATCCATGTGCCGACGATTGCCAGCAGATGATCACTCATTCCCGGTTGTGTGGGAATCAGACGATCTGTAGCGGCTTCATTTGCCAATTCGGTCATCCGCTGTTGGGCACGGATCACATCATGTAAATAGTTCATTGTATTCGTCTCCTTCAGATGTCCAATTGTTGTCGCCAGCGTCGATTGTTTCACCCAACATGGGGGATAAACATACTTCTCCCTCGCTACTGGCTTCATGGGTATCCATATGAATTTCAGCCAGCAACCCTTCCAGTCGTTCGCGTTCAGCTTTTTTACGCATGACTCATCTCCTGACTGCTTTCCGTTTCTTTTGCGCTGCCCAATCCTTCTTCCAGCATTTGCAATGTATCGGGATTCACCAATTGCCGCAGTGTTTTTTTAGCATAGAACAATCGCGATTTCACTGTGCCGATGGTGGTATCCATCGCGTCTGCAATTTCGTTGTAAGCCAAGCCTTCTTCTGCATACAGGATCAATGTTTGCCGTTGTAGTTCCGGCAGTTTGTCGATTGCCGCCTGCACTTCCATTCGCAGCAGCAGCCAGTGGGTTACGTCTTCCGGCTGACCAACCTCAGTGCTGGCATGCAGCGAAGCCCACATTTCCACAGGCTCATCATCTAATGACAGGTGTTCGTAACGTCGTCGCTTCCGCAGCAGATCGTAACAGCGGTTGCGGACGATACGGAACAAGTAAGCACGCAGCTTTTCGGCGGGTTGAATCCGGTCAAGGTTCAGATACAGCGCAATCATGGAATCTTGCACAATATCATCTTCTTCCGGGCTGGTGCCGATCAGCCGCCACACAAAGCGCCGGATGGCTGCATCAAGCCGCGTTTGCAGGTCAGCGAAAGCGTCCATGTCACCCGCCTGTGCCTGTATCAGCAGTTCTACTTCGATCTGTTGGCTATCCATCCGATGCTGTGTCTCCTGTCTACATCACTCTATACGGAAGACGTTATACACTTGTTCAAAACTCGTTGAAAATTGGTCAAGTTTCCACAGTTTCTCGCCTGAGTTAAGGAAAAAGTTATAGTGCATTATCTGATTCACATCAAAAAATTACTGCTTGACAGGAATTAGTGCATTGCGATATATTGCATTATGCACTATATCAGGAAGGCTCAATCACTTGGCGAATAAAACACAACCGTTATCCGATTTATTAACACTGACTATTTTGGCTTTGCTAGCAGAAAAGCCTTGCCATCCTTATGAAATGCAGCGCCTGATTCGTTCGCGCGGTAAAGATTTTGCGATTGCAACCACCCGCAGTTTGTACCATGCGGTTGATCGTCTGGTACGTGATGAATGGATCGAAGCGGCTGAAACCCTGCGTGAGGGTAAGCGACCGGAACGCACCGTGTACCGCATCACAGATTTAGGACGCGAGGAGTTTCACATTTGGTTGAACGCCTTGATTTGCAAACCCATGTTGGAGCATCCGGCTTTCGTAGCGGCCTTGTCCTTCATCCTTCATCTGTCGATGGAAGAAGGGCTCAAAGCCTTGCAAGTTCGTTCGATTGAGTTGGAAGGACAAGTGGCCGAGTGGGGTATCAAGTTGAAGGCGTGGAACCAGCATTTGCCGCGTATTTTGCTGATCGAAGGCGAATATGCGCTAGCGATGCAAAAAGCTGAACTTGAATGGATTCGCTCGCTCATTGATGACATCGAAACCGGCAAGATACCTTGGAGCATCGAAGGCTTCAGTTGGGTGCAGAACGATGAGGCTGCATCAACCGATGAACCCATACCAAAGTCTGATATTAGCTAGCAACTTGTAGGGAAAAGGCACGCCTTTTCCTGCTGATTTGTTAAGACAATCTCGTTAAGAACAAATTTATAGATAGAAGAGAAGGGATCACGATGGAGACCACCTTAGTTCAAATCGTCCAGTGGTTGCACATACTTTTCGGCATCACATGGTTTGGCGGCTACATTTTTATGACGTTCGGGATATGGCCGGTTCTGCTGCTTCGACCTGTGCCGGAAGCCCGTGCTTTTTACACCGACCTTGCGGAGCCTGTCGGTAAATTGATGATGATTTCGGGAAGTTTCGTGCTGCTGCTAGGCATTTTACGTGGCACAGTGTTCGGCATTATTCGCTCGTTTGAAGTGCTGTTTAATACGACTTACGGATTAACATGGCTGGTCGCTTTAATCCTTACCATTATCTTGACCGTTCACGGTGCGGTTTCCAGCAAACAGTACGAAACGCGTATTTGGGACGGCGATCAACTGCGACCGGATGCCGTCCGCTATCTACGTAATAACAATGTCTTCGCACTGGTTCTTTTCGGTGTGGTGCTGGCCTGCATGGTTCTCATGCGCTTCGGCATGTAATTTTACTCAAGGAGATCAATTCATTATGGCAACTGCAACTGTAAACCAAACTCAAGCACCTTTTGCTTCACTGAGGGCATCCAATGTCATGCTCCTGACAACCTTTCGCAAGAACGGTGAAGGTGTCGGCACACCCGTCGGCGTCAATGCGCTCACCGACGACAAAGTGTATTTCACCACATGGTCAACCACATATAAAGTCAAACGTCTCGCCAATAATTCACATGTAACTATTGCACCTTCTACACGCATGGGCAAACCGATTGGCGCGACGGTTGAAGGTGTTGCTCGTCAATTATCGGATGCCGAATGGACGGCTTTACAGGCAGGCAAGAAGCCGGGTTTGTGGGGACGCATGTGGCAGAAAATCTACGATCTGCAAGGTCGCAAAGCGGTTTATTACGTCATTACTTCGGCGTAGAAAGGAACAATCATGACTCATGCAACACAACTTGCAGAGGCACTCAACCCCGATTGGAGTGTATCCGGCATCGTTGAGGCGCCTGTCGAACAGGTTTGGCCGCTGGTGTTGGATAGCTTCCGCAGCACGGGCATTGATATGAATGCGGTTGAAAACTATCGTGGTCAACAGCCTTATATCACCTCTATCGGCAAAGCGGGAGAAGGCAAAATCACCGTCGAAGTCAATAAAATCCAGCACAGCATCGCGACGCAGGGCGAGTGGTGGTATCGCGGTGTATATATCGTTACCCCACACTCGCGTGGTAGCCTTGTCACTTATGATGTTTACAACATCGCGCCGGGGATTGGTCATTGGGCGGCGCAGTGGTTCCAAGGGCGCGAAAATGCTGGCAAGATGAAAGGCCAACTGCAATCTATTTTGGAGGCCAGCGGCAAGCAGTTGAGATGTTCGGTTTCTAACGTTACGGACTAATAAACGGGAAGGTCGAGAGCCTTCCCATTCTAATAGCTCTTACTTCAACGGTTTCAGATCGCCAAGCAGCGTTGGCAGCAGTTCGGACACCGTTGGATGAATGTGCACGGCATGTTGCATCACGGTATAAGGCGCTTTGGCATACATCAAGTCGGTGATCGCATGAATCACCTCATCGCTATCGAGTCCGATCAACGTCGCGCCGAGGAAGCGTTCGGTTTCTGCGTCCACCAGCACTTTCATGAAGCCTTCTTCTTGACCAAATTCAGTCGCACGGTTGACCTTGCTCATCTGCATCGTGCCGATCAGGGCTTTTGTTTTGCTCTCACGAACTTCTTTCTCGGTCATCCCGACATGGGCAATTGACGGATCAATAAATACAGCGTAGGTCGGGATCCGGTCGGAGACTTTGCGTTTGCCGCCCTTTAAATTATCCGCCGCAATCTCGAAATCGTTGTACGAAGTGTGCGTAAATGCGCCTCGCCCGTTAACTTCGCCCAGCGCATAAATACCATCCACATTGGTTTTGAGATGGTCATCCACCATAATATACTTTTTCTCGTCGAGCTTGACCCCTGCTTTTTCTACGTTGAGCTTATCAGTATTCGGTGTTCGTCCCACCGCCAGTAGTAAATGAGAACCTACGACTTCCGTTTGTTTCCCTTGATAGTCGGCAGACACCACGATTTCGCGGCCTCGCATTTCTACTTTGACGGCTCGATGGTTCATTAGAAATTTCACACCTTCTTTTTCAAGGATTTCTTGGGCGCAAACTGCAACATCTTCATCCTCGCGGCTCAATATTTGCGTACCCGATTGGATGACCGTAACCTCACTGCCAAACCTGCGGAATGCATGGGCATATTCCACACCAACATAGCCACCGCCCAGAATGATGAAATGGCGCGGCAGTTCTTTTAAATCCAGCAATGATTGGTTCGTCAAATAGGGAACACTATTCAAACCGGGTATTGGAGGAATAGTCGGACGGGCTCCCACATTCAGGTAAATAGTTTTGGCGCTCAGTACATCATCCCCAACTTGCATTTCCGTTTTACTGATAAAACTGGCTCGGCTGTGATAATAAGTAACGCCTTTCATCGCTAGCAAGCCTTTTTCGTCCCTGCCGCGCATCGCCGTCACAATATCCCGCTGTCGCTGCATCACACGGTCGAAGTTGACGGTCAACTTGCCTGTGCTAAAGCCAAATTCATCACCTCGGCTTGCCATATGTATTGCACGGGCGCTGCCGATCAGCGTTTTGCTCGGCGTGCAGCCATAGTTGACGCAGGAACCACCGACTAAATTTTCTTCCGCTACCGCTACTTTCTGTCCCATATCACCGAGCACATGTGCCAGTGCCGGACCGGCCTGTCCTGCGCCCACAATAATTGCATCATAGTGTTTCATAAAAATCCCTATCGCTACATCGAGTATTCAACATATTTATAAAATACAGCCTAACATGGCTGCATACCCTTTGTGAGCGGACAGGTGGCCTATTTACCAATGAACTTTGCTTCTTGGTGGATTAACTACTTTTCTCCAACCGCAGCGTCCCATAACTCACGGTCAGCCCAAAGAAATCCGTCAACAGATGCAGCGGCTTACGGTGGTTATCGCTCCCCAATCGCAAATTGACGAAAGTTGCGGTCGGCAACGTTTGGTCTTCAGGGTGTTTAAGGTGGGCATACACGCGCCATTGGATTTCGCGGCAGTCATCCAATTTGAGTATAAAGAATGTCTTGCTCGAAGCGACTTCACATAAACAATCAAAGGTAAGGCTGCTTCCCCATCCGTCGGGAACTATGGTCTTTACCTGAAATGCGCCGCCTTGTGAAATACCAAGCAGATCACTGAGTCGCGCTTTATCCATCGCCCCTCCCGTAATGTATAAATTTATAATAGGCGATTGTAACATGTCAATAATCGCTGGCAAACAAATCGAATTTTGCCCATAAAATACCTACTCCTGATTAGACTTATGGCTCAGGCATAAATAGGTTACATGGCTCATTTTTGTGTTTTTCGGCGGTACTAACGTCCCGGATTCACATTTCTCCCCGCTTTTTTCACCTATACTGCGGATGTTAGATTAATCGCAAAAGGACAATAATATGAAACGTAATACTTTAACCGTCATGGCGGTTGCAATCAGCTTGGTATTTGCTGTGACCGTTCCAGCGATGGCACAAACACCTGAACCATCAGCAACACCAGCCCCTGCACCAACTCAGCCGCCCATGACTGCGACTACACCTCTGTTCGTCACGTCGAACTTCTTGGTGAATGTTCGTAGTGGCCCGAGTATTCAGTACACCGTGATTGGTAAGGCACGGAGTGGTGACGCATTTGACATCACCGGTAAATTAGCCGATGGCACTTGGTTGCGTGTGAATTTCAACGGTCAAGAAGGTTGGGTTCTAGCTTCGCTGTTTGACCTGACTGGTGATCTTACGACGACAGATGAAGCTGTTGCAGGCGCTAACGCGGTTATGAAGAACGCCTCAACTACGACCGCAACCACAGGTTCAACCACCGCAATGTCGGGCGAAGTGGCAGGGATGACCATTGGTAGTGTCAACCTCCGTTCAATCCCTTCAACCAGTGGTGACGTCATAGCTGTTATTCCCTTTAACACCCAGTTAACGGTCACCGGACGTGTAGCCGCCAACAACTGGATTCAGGTGACCTATGACAATCATACCGGTTGGATTTCTTCGGGCGTGTTTTACTTCGCTCGTGGCATCCTAAGCAATGCCCCCGTATTTGATGCTTCAGGTGTAGCAGTTCCGGCAACAGCCGTTCCGACTGCCAAGCCAACCGCTGAAGCCACCACTTCACCGTAACTCTTACGGCTGATCTCGAGCAAATGCAGAAGGGCGCACTATCGGGTGCGTCCTTTTGATTCCGGCCTATAACGAATAGCCTCCCTAGCGGTATACTCACCCTCAATAATCCTGTTTTTGTGATGAAAGGTGTATCCCGATGATTGCTTATCCACAACCGGATGAATACAAATCTTTTTTCGGCGGTTATGTCCAGCGCGTACCCGAAAATACCGATATTATTGCCCTCTTAACCAACCAACCGGACGAAATGCGAACCTTACTCCAAAGCATCACCGATGAGCAAGCCAATACCCGTCCCGCGCCGGGGGAATGGAGCATTAAAGAAGTCATCGGCCATATCAACGACACCGAACGCATTTTTGCTTATCGTGCCTTACGCATTGCCCGTAATGACTCAACACCGCTGCCCGGATTTGAACAAAACGATTATGTCACAGCGACTAATTTCAATGCCCGCAGCCTTAGCGACTTATTGGATGAGTTCACTTTCCAACGACGTGCCAATGTCTTGTGCTTCAAACTGTTGAACGCTGAAGAAACGGCTCGTCGCGGCGTTGCCAGCGATGCCCCTATTAGTTCACGCGCTTTACTCTTCGTCATGGCAGGGCATGTCATGCACCACATTTTCAGCCTCAAAACCGACTACAAGGTTACTGTCTGACAATCAATAGTTGAATATTGTTTCCCGCTGCTAAGCTGCTCTCATTAAACAAAATGGAAACATTCAACATGCAGGAGGCATCGCTCCCTTCTCCCTTGTTACTACGGGGGAGAAGGGCTGGGGATGAGGGGGTCAATTATCACACCGCCGGACTCGCCGCCGTCAAAATCGCTGACTCATATGTGCCACCCGCATACGTCTTAAGCAGCTCAAGCAAATCATCCACTGCCTGCTGAACATCCGCTTTGGCCTTGTCATGATGACCTTCAATCGTGATAAATGCGTCACTTGTGCTTTCGACTGCCGCACTCGATTCACTCTGTCGCCAGCACCAGCGCCGCGCGATCACCATCTTGTTCACATCCGAGAAAATGACTTCACCCACGTCAGGATGTAGCGTCTCCTCATTACCCAATTCAGTATAATTTTCGGTGCCATCTGAATAATGAACTGTAACCACACCTGCAATCGCTCGCGTATCCACAATCGCAATCGGCAGCGCATAGCGGATGCTAATCATATTACCAATGTCCACCAGCGTGTTAATGCTGGGAATGTCACCCTTTTTTGTGAGCCGTCGCAATAACGCCTCAGCCGCGCTGCGATATTGAGTCGGTGACACACCAAAGGCACTAAATGCTCTGCGCCACGCATTCAATGATTCAATCTCACTCAACGGTGCGTCACCAATCCGCATTTTGACCGCTATTTGTTCAGCCTGATACTTTTCGCGCAGGGCATCTGCTGTCGGCGGGTTCGTCATTCCGTGCGCGATAATCACCCCGCCCACAACCTGCGGATAATCTTTAATAATCTCCAATCTGTATTGAAATGTAGTCATATAGATTCCCTCTTAAATCTCAATCAGTATTTGCGTCTGGCGGCCAAACAAGATGCAGCAGTACGATACCCGGCGGATAGGTCGGTGTTGGCATAGGTGTACCATCAAGTGACAATGTGGGCAATAAGCCTGAGTCGAGTTCTTCAATCGCTAAAGCAATCGATTTTTCATCTGGTGACCATGCAATTTTATTCACATAAGTGTTGCTTTGTCCCAAACTCGAAAATCGAAAGATCTCTTGAGTGACACCTGTATGAAAATTGGTTAGGTAGAGGGCTGTATCTGCTATATCATCTGGCCTATTTTCAATATTGAGAGCCTGCCCCGTTCTGGATAAGTGACCACCCCACAGAATCCAATTCTTGTAAAGCTTGTAATCGAAAACGTCCACAGGCGCAACAGTCAGTGTATCCAATAGCGTTTGACAGTCTTTACCATCTCGTGTACAGATTCTAAGCTGTGACTGAGTAATTATGCTTTGAAGATTGTCTTTAACTGTCAAGGAGATTTCCCCAACTGGTAATGCAGTGTTCAAATTCCAGAAAAGTCCACCATAACCCCAATAGCGGCTGATGTCGTTCGTAGAGAGCTTCGGGGGTGAAGAAAAATAAGTCTCTTGGAATGTATCGGTATCTATGAGGTGATGAAACATATAAAGTTTATGTGCTTGAAAGGGCGACCAATTGTCCCGCCATGCTGGTATAGATGAACAATGGCGAGATAACTTGCCTGTTTGAGTTTCGAATAAGATGAGATTATAGAGTTCTGTGTTGGACGGACATTTATAATCTTTGTCCATCGTTATTAAGTGGGAATTATCGATTGACCAGTATGCTTCAACACTGTCTAATCCGGTGATTGCCTCATCAATATCTCTCCTCCAAAGGTGGCAACGAAAGGATTCCCCAAATCCTCCGCATGTAAAGATATTCTGGGCATTGTTCGAAATGGAAAAGGAGACATCACCAACATAGGCATAAAAAGACTCGCTAGATGCTACATGAGGAAAATCACTTGGTTGTGATTGAGACAAAGCGGGTTGGATAAATCCTGTCAGACAAATCAGTGCGATGAAACTCAAACATAGATGTAACGGTTTGATGTGATGCATAGGGCACTTTCATTTTGGGTGTAGCACAAGATTCAAAGATGTAATTGTGGCTCACAGAATCCCATAACAACAAAATCCGTAGGTTGTTCATAGGTTTGCCACATAAAATGTCACCTCAATACTCGGTACCAAATTTTCAATAGTCAGCCTGTGACCTGTAGGTTATGATTATGCCCCATTTGTAAAATCTGAAGCACGACCGAGGTTAATACACGCCGCGCATGTCCACACCAAAGTTTGACCATAACACCGTTTTTCCCATCTTCGCTCTCACCTTTGTTGATATTCTCGGCTTGACGCTCATTCTCCCGCTGCTGCATCTTTACGCGCTCAACTTCGGCGCGGGTCCTTTGGAAATTGGTATTGTTGCGGCGGCTTTCCCCTTGGCACAGGTATTGGGTGTGCCGGTTATGGGTGCGCTTTCAGACCGATACGGACGCAAACCCATCCTGCTCATCAGCCAGATTTCGACCTTTATCGGCTTCATTATTCTAGCGCTTTCGCACTCCTTGTGGATGGTTATTCTTTCACGCGTCATTGACGGACTTTTCGGTGCGAATATCGCTACCGCGCAGGCCGCCATCAGCGATGTGACCACCGATGAAAATCGCGCACAGGGCTTAGGCTTAACCGGCGCGGCTTTTGGTTTGGGTTTCCTCTTTGGCCCTGCCATTTCCCTTATAGCTCTCGAATTTTCGGATAGCCTCGCCATGCCCGCTATAATCGCGGCAGGTTATTCCTTCATCTCAATCTTGTTGACTCTATTCATGTTCAGGGAAACTTTACTGCCTGCTCAACGCCGTGCCGCACTCGCGATGCGGAGTTGGCGCACATGGTTGCCAGATTTCACCTTGCTCAAGCGTCCGCAAATGGGCTTGCTCATGCTCTTGATGTTCGCGCAGCAGGTGGTTTTTTACGGCTTCGAAAGTCTGCTCGGCTTATTCACCCTTAACCGTTTGGGATTATTAGGGCAGGGCAACTCGCTAATCTTCATCTTTGTGGGGATCGTGCTGGTTTACGGACAAACCCGCCTCATTGGCAAGTGGAAAAAGAAGTACGGTGAACAAAGACTCGCCCAGATCGCACTTGGATTATTAGCCCTTGGCTTGTTGTTATTCGCTCTCACGCCTGCCCAACCGCATCCTTTTTATATCAAAGTTGCGGCTGAACGTGAAGTCGCGACACTTGCCCCCAGCGCCACCGAAAGTATGATCGGACAATTCGCCGTCCAACTGCCTGAGGATACCAATCGTGGCATCGGCGGATTTTTATGGCTCTTAGCTGCTCTTGTGCCGCTGTCTATCGGCGCGGGACTCATCCGCCCAAGTCTGAACACCCTCATCACTCAACGCGCTACCCGTACCGAGTATGGCGCGGTACTTGGTTTGAGCGCGGCTCTCGTCACGCTGGCAAATGCTGTTGCGCCAGTCATCGGCGGCCTCATCTACCAACAATATGGCATGACCGCACCCTTCCTCGTCGGCGCTATCGTCATTGGCGTATTACTCTTTGCCAGCGTCGGTGTCTTCCGGCGGGTTAGGCTGGCACGAGCGTGATTTAGAAACTCACTACGTTTTCTCTGGCTTACGTTCGCGAACAATCCGTAACCCTTCAAACGCTTCCAACTTGCCTTCAATCCGTTCTTGCAGGACGACCAAATCCACATAGAAGTTGAAATAACTGTCAATGAGCTTGTCAAATTGTTCCCGTTTCTCATTGTTGCTGCGGAAACGCTTTAGCTCTGGGCGGGCATGATGTAAATAGTTCGTAATCAAAAGTATATATTTGCGGGCGACGATGCGGTCGAGTGTGCTGGTGCTGGTACTGGCACGGTCGAGGGTTGTGGCGAGGTCGAGTGCTACGGCGAGATCATTGTTGGTAACAGTGGCTAGTGCCGTGGCGAGGGCGAGCGTGCTGGTGTTGGTGCGGGTCGTGGCACGGCCGAGCGTGCTGGTGCTGGCACGGTCGAGTGTGCTAGTGGGGTCGAGTATGTCGGCGAGATCGTGGGTGCGGGCGAGGGCGAGTGCAAGGTCGATGTCGAGATCGCGGTCAAGTGTGCTGGTGAGGTCGATGTCGAGATCGTGAGCGAGTTCGAATGTGCCGGTGATGATGCCCAAGAGGACGCAATCATCCATGACACATTGCTCTAGTCTGGCTTGCGACAAATGGGCGTTGCTGGCATACTCAGAACCAGCCAGATGAAATTGATACTCACCTACTCGTGTCCAATATCCAATCTTGAAATTTTCGTATGTGTGTCTTTCACTTGCATGCGGAATTCGATATATCCATTCATTCGCTTCGCGCTCGGTCAACCATTCACAGAAAGCTATCGCGTTTAATGGTGTTATACCTACGATTGGCTTACGTCCCTTACCTGCAGGAAAGTTGTAAGTTGTCCAATGATCGGGCTGCACGAATTTATTTTGAAGTCTTTTATCGTCAATGAAAAGTTGATATTCGGCATGAGTTATGGGCGTGTCATCAACATACAATTCATCATTGAGTCGTGTGAGCCGACGCAACCGTAATGCGAGTAGAGCTTCAGCTACCACTCGGCGATCTTCGGGATTGTTGGGTTCCACACCTGACTGAAGCATAGCATCTAGGCGGGAGCGCACATCCGGTTGGAGTTCGCGGGCTTCATCGGTGCATTCGATTGCTAGTACCAGCGCCATAATCGGTGGTGGATTATTGGCTAAACATGCTGCCACAATCCGAGTAGCATTGGCACGAGCGCTATACAGTCGGGAAGTTTCGTGCCACCAGCTTTCACTGACATGCTTTACCAATTCGTCTTCTAGTTTTTGATCTTGAATGTGAACTGCTGCCAAAAATTCTTGGAAGGTCAAATGGGCGAAACTGTAAATCCTGTTTTCACGTTCCAGTAGTAATCCGCTACTATCTTCCACCATCTTTAGAAATTCTGCGCCTTTAGTTTGGGGATTGACTGCTTCTAGCGTTTCTTGGATTACAGCAACCGCCTCTGATTGGCCAATCTCGCGAACATTTTTACGCATCATCGTGTAAGCCAGCGGCTGCAATACCCGTTGCTTTTGGGCAGGCGTTAAATCTTGCTCAACACCTCTTGCCTGTTGTCGCTTACCTAAAAACACTTCGCAGATTTCAGCATACAATTCAACCCGCCTTCCCGGCAGCGAACTTCTATAGCGATGCACGTTGGCGATCATGGTTAGCAGTAGCGGATTAATTGCCAGTGCCGACAATGACGGCGTATTACGAATACGCCGCAGCAAATCGGCCGCCCCTTCCTCAGCCGCCATTTTCACGCTCAAATCATTTCTCTGGTGGCTCATGACTTCATTGGCGGTATACCAGTTATTGACGAATTGTTGGATTTGTTCGCTAGTGAATGGTCGAACATTTAGGACATTGAAGCTGTTTAGCGGATTACTTTTGTAACCAAAGGGTCGTGAACTCACCACAAAACGGTTTTGCCCATATGCGCCAACTTGTTGTTCAACCCAATTGACCACGACCTTACGTATTTTAGGGTCAGCGACTTCATCCAATCCGTCTAGCATGACTAAGCATTTCCCACTGTTCAACCATGCTTTGAACCAACCAGAAGGCGCATCAAGTTTAAGTTGTTTAGCCAAATGCTCTTGGATTACATCCGCCAAATCGACATCAGGATCTTGTTGGATGACTTCGGCGTGGTCGCGTAAAAATAACAGAATGGGTAATAAGCGTGGTACGCCAGCCCGACGCTGCTGGTCTGGTTTGCCAGTCAAAGTCAGTGTCATATATTTAAGTAAGGTTGTTTTGCCGCTGCCTGGTGCGCCAATCACGGCAATGTTCTGCATTTTTGTTGAATTAACATATTCCCATATCGAATGACTGCCTTGCGCTAATTCTTGAGGAACTTCTAAGGGATTAGAAGAAAACTTGTTATCAGCGGCGATACTTAAATGAACAAAAACCTGTTCCAATTCAAGGCTGTATGGCCCTTGGGTACTCAAGCCTTTGAGATCGAAGGTTCGCCATTTAGCAATCAGGTGTTTGTAATACTTCTGTTGATAACCCGAAACGGTTGACATCACACGAGCGTCAATCCATTTAGCAGCTCGATCAAGCCAATTCACTTCGAGTCTTTTCCATAATCCGGTCACAATGCCCAATAGGGCAACCACTACACCATACAATACCATTAAGCCTAATGCCTGTAGCGAATTTTGTGTCGCATCCCAGCCAAATTTGAAAGCCGCTGGGAAACCTATTCCTGCTAAAACGAGCAAGAATTTGATAAACCAATTACCTTGCTCATTTTCACCAGAAGCACCCATTATTATTCCCCAAAAACTATATTTAATAGTCTATTATAGAGATTTTTTATATCCCCGCCGCTTATTGCCCGTATTCACTTCTTGGATAATTCTTAAAATGCACCTTGGGACTTTGCAACTGCCGCAGCGCATCCTTAGCGATCCATCGCGCAGGCTTCGCGTACAGCGCCAAAATCGTGTTCGCCGTTTCCAATGGCTCACGCCATATATCGATATTGCGCTTACCGATCTGCCGCAGTGTAGGAGGTATTCTGATGTTTGGAAAGGTTAGTTGTACGAGTTGAACTGTCGAGAATAGATACTATTCTCAAGGTATAATTTGTGTTATTGCGTTTTATAATGAATTCAGGAGTTATCGAAAGGTATCAAGATGACTGTTACGATGATGTGGGATGATGCTGACAAAACCATCATGGTTTGCAAAAGTCTGGGGCAGTGGACGTGGGAAGAATATCACGAAACACTCACTGAGATCGTTGAGTCATTTAAAGAGGCCAACCACCGCTTCGATTTGATCATTACCCGCGAAAAACAGGCCACGATGCCCGGCGGATCACCCATGCCACATTTTCAGCGTGCCATGCGTATCATGCCGCCCAATGTCGGGTTGGTCGCGCTCGTCAATACCAATGGTTTTGCCCGGGCGTTGGTTTCAATGTTTTCCAAATTGTCTGCCAGCAAAGATAACCCAAGCCTGATTATTGTTGGCTCGCATGAAGAAGCGCGTGCCAAAATTGCCGCCCATCGCGCCAAAAACATGCACAAAAGAAGCGCCTAAGAGCTTCTTAGTATTACTCGCTGCATCTTTCCGCGTTGCCCTTTAGATTATTTATCGGACGAACTGTCTCAATAGAAATCACGGCTTATTCGCCATACATGTCCCACGGATAATTCTTAAAATGCACCTTTGGACTCTGCAACTGCCGGATAACATCCTTAGCTATCCACCGCGCAGGCTTCGTATTCAGCGCCAAAATCGTCTGCGCCGTATCCATCGCCTCTTGATATAAATCGGTGTTGCGCTTGCCGATCTGCCGCAGCGCCCAATTAATTCCCTTCATCACGTACGTGCGCTCGTCGTTCGCATGTCGGATCATCACCGGAAAGAACGCGCGGTACACATCATTTGTTGCCTTTTTGTCGGTGAAGGCATGTACCGTCATCAGCACAAAACCCGCCCGCTTTTGGAATTCGCCCTCGCGCTCTGCCCACTCATAGGCTTTCGGCACAGCAAACGTCGTCGTCCCCAGAAATCCCATGCAAAACGTGTCGCAGATTTCCCAATTCTCAAAACTCGCTGACCACTTTTCCATCAGCGCTTCCGTCACATTGTGCGGGTTATAAATCTTACTGCACAGCACCCGCGCCTCGTAAATCCCCGTGTCGAACAACTCCAACGCCAGCCCGTCAGTCTTGCCAATTCGCTTCGCCAGCGCCTTAATATCCTTCAGAAATATGCCGTGTGAGTTTTCCGCCGTAACCGCGAACTTGGCCTTAATCGCCTTCACATCAGGACTGCCCAACCGTTCCAACTCCGCCAAGACTTTTTGAACTTCCACGCCCCCTCACTTCCTTTTTAAACGTCTATCTCTTCGAACCCTCACAGGATGACGCGTTTTGAAAGGTTATATCTCTTATTTCTGGTGATTGCATTTGCTCCCCTCTGCCATGAAATGGAGAGAGGGGCTGAGGGTGAGGATTACGTTGGGGGTTTTGCGCTCAAACTATTCCCTAACCATCCCTCAACAAAATCCCGCAGTTCACTCCCTCAAAACGGTTAGTAAACTCGCTGTGAAAGAGTTACATTTTGGTAACCCGTTACTCGAATTTATGTGCTATGCTTTGATTGTATTTGAAACAAGGCAAAACGCAATTTGAAGTCAATACTCTGGCTGATAGATAATCTTGAAAAACTTTGTCACTCGTCAAGCTTATGAATGTTCTAAAACCCTTCCCCTGTTACTACGGGGGAAGGGTTGGGGTTAGGGGTATTGATTGGCAATCTTGGCGGCGGACATACCCTTGCCAAATTGCCGCATCTTCAGCCGAGCCACGCGCCGAATCGTCACAATTTTCGCCAAATATCAGAGCGACATTGACAACATTTCTGCCAATTTCGCCAAAACAAAAAGAGGCACTTCCGCACCTCCTATGATTTCTGTATTTGAATGGGCTAAAAGCTAATTGCTAAAAGCCAATCCCTGTTTTTTGACTGCCGACTGGAGACTGATAGCTAACGACTTCTCTTGTAGCTTGAAACTTGCGACTATCTATCGCCTATCTCTTTCTTGACCGTATCGTAAAGCAGTTCCGCCCGCAGTTGACCGAGGCTGTAGCATGGCCCGCCCATCCGCTCGGCCAGCTTGGAGGCCAACCCTTGATCAAAAGCCACATGCTCCATGTTGATCGTCACGGTTTTAATATGTTCGCTCTTGAACTGGTCGGCTATCCGGTTGCCCTCTTCCTGAGGAGGCAGCGTCCCCACCGACACATTACCCGCGCCATCCGTTAAGAGGATCATCAACGGAACAATATCAGGGTGCAGGGTTTTCTCCCGTTTGATGGTCTCGTAGGCCAAAATCAAACCCGCTGATAAGGGTGTTTTCCCGCCCACCGGAATATTTGCCAGTGCTTTGGTCGCCAGTGTCACCGAGTTTGTGGGAGGTAGAATCATACTCGCGCGGTCTTTCTGGAACACAATCAATCCCACCCGATCACGCCGTTGGTAGGCATCCGTGAGCAAGGACATAATCGCGCCCTTTGTGGCGTTCATACGCTCGGAAACCGCCATGCTCCATGAGGCATCCACCACAAACAGGATCAGGTTGGCTGTCCGGCGTACACGGATTTTCCGGTACAGATCGCTCTTTTTAAGCGCATAGGCCATGCCGCTAGCCTTCAGTTGGTCGGCACGCCCTTTCTGGAAAGGCGCAGCCGCCCGCAGTGTCGCGTCAAACGCAATATCATCGGTTTTGTTGCCTGCTGGACGCGCTTGAATATAATGCCCGCGCTTACGGTCAGTGCGCGTGCGTGAACGTCGTCCGGCATGTTTACGGGTTAGTTTATCGAGGTTGGTTTGGAGTTTGCGTGGGGCAAATTGCTCCCCGGCTTCGACCTTTTTGCCCCCCTCCCACCAGTACGCGTCGCTGTTGTTGAACGTGTTCTGGGGGGTGGGGTCAGTTTGACCGAAGTCGGGTTGCTCCTGCTGGCTGTCACTCGCTACTGATTGACTTTTTTTTTGACTGCGTTCTGTTCGTCACTCTCGGATGGCTCGGTTGATTCGTCGCCCTCACCCCATTCGGAGGACACCTGCTCCATCTTTTCTTGGAGCGCCGCGCTGCTCATCTGCGCGTCCGAGAATGGGCCGCGCTTCAAGCGGTGGGGTAGTGCTAACTCAGCCGCTAACAGAATGTCACTGTTTTCGAGATGTGTCCGTAGCATCCACGCCGCATGGGCACGGGCAGCTTTTAAAATCACCAGATCAGCACGGTGACCATCAATGTGCAGGCCGCTAGTCAGCGTAGCGATGGTATATAAATCCTTGCGTGTGTATTCCACATCGTCCACGATTTCGCGGGCGGCTGCAATCTTATCGGTGATGATTTGCTCTTCTGGAGCCCAATCAGCACGGAATTTCTCTGGATTTTCTTCATAGGCGATGTGCCGTTGCAGAATATCCATACGCTCGTTGGCATCCGCGATACCGTGTACTTCCACCGAAAGTGCGAAACGGTCAAGCAACTGCGGACGCAGATCGCCTTCTTCGGGGTTCATCGTACCAATTAAGATGAAACGAGCCGGATGGCTGAAGCTGATGCCTTCGCGTTCGACCACGTTCACGCCCATCGCTGCCGAGTCCAGCAGTAGGTCAACCACATGATCATCGAGCAAGTTCACTTCGTCCACATATAAGATGCCGCGGTTGGCATTCGCTAACACACCGGGATCAAAGTGGCGTTCCCCTTTTTGGATCGCTTTTTCAATATCAAGCGTACCCACCACGCGGTCTTCGGTCGCGCTCACGGGCAGGTCGACAAAGCGGATTTTGCGCTTTTCAACCGGAGGATGTTCCCCGTTTTCATAACGGTCACGCACAACGTCCGACCACGTATCCGGTCGGTTCGGGTCATCGCCAAAAGGCGAGTCGGCTATGACCTCAATCTCAGGTAAAAGTACAGCCAACGCGCGGGCAGCCGTTGACTTGCCCGTGCCGCGTTCGCCACGAATGAGTACGCCACCAATACGCATGTCAATGGCGTTCAATATCAGCGCGCGTTTCATGCGCTCTTGCCCAACAATTGCGGTGAAAGGGTAAACTGGTGGTCGTTTGCTCATGCTTTATGGGTGTCCATTTGTGATAGTTACAACAATCGGATTATACATAATGGGAGCAAGAGGTCAATTGCCAGCGTAGGCCATTCCAGCCTTTATGGTCACCATTCGCCCAATGCAACCAGTTCCTTTGCGCTTTTTCCAGCTTCAATCGCTTGTTTTACTGCTTCAAACCCTGCGCGGAAATGCTTAGTTTCACCTCCGCTTGTAAATGTTATTTCGAGATACCCGGGATGTGCTGGTAATTCTATTTTCAGACTGCTTAGAACCTTATACACATCAAGGATAATCTTTGCTTTTTCATCGACATCATCGGGATTACTGACAGTGGCACTCAGATAAAAATCGGTTGACATCGCTCCAAAGTTGTGGGCACTATGCGGCAAATTGCCACATTCTTCACCATAAGCATCAGCGCGTATAATTTGAACATTTGTCATTCCAGCGCTAACGAGCGCTTCTTGCACCGCTCTTGCAGTGTCGGGTAAATCACGGTGCGCCCAACTCCACGCACATGGCTCATATATAGGTGTAAGCCTCTTTGTCGTGTCTACTCCTAGTGTGGGAGATGCGGTTCTCGTTTCAGTTGTTTCAAGACTTAAAAGAAATGCCAATTTCGTTCCCGTAGCAGATATTGAAGTGTGAGTCTCGTTATCTTGAGATACATAATCATCGCCTGGACTCAGTGTGATACTTTGGAGGGTTTGCTCTGTGGGAGAAAAAGCAAGTATAAAATGTTCTGGAGGACAACACATTTGTACTTGCTTCACAACGAAAATACCGACGACGATCGCGATTGATGTAACCAATGCTATCAACAGAATTCTGAACTTCGGTTTCATATGCGTTATTCCTCTAATCACGATGGTACCCATTACGGCGGTGTAGGCACAAAGATTCCTGTGAGTTGATTGTTCGCTGCTTTTTATTATTGCAATCCACCTACTGCCAGCAGTTCAGTTCCATCTTGTCCGGCTTCAATGATAGGTTTTACTTCATCAAACATCGCGCGGAATATTTTTGTTTGGTTGTACGCTGTAAATGTAATATCGAGATAGCCGCGATGTGCGGGTAACTCGACATTGAGTGTAGTTAATGTGTTGTACGCGGTAGTGACAATCCGTGCCAATTCATCCGCATCATTTAAATCGGGGACGGTTGCCTTCAAATAAAAATCCGTCGTCATCGCTCCGAAATAGGCAAATTTTCCAGTTTTACTGTCATTACAGTCTTCACCGTAGGCTTCACTTCTAACCATGACATTTTTCAACCCTGCCTCGGTAATCGCTACTTGGGCCGCATCACTGACATTGGGTAGCGATTGTCGCGCCCATGACCACATACACTGCACATAGGGAATCGCTGTGTTAGAGGTGACGGTAGGTGTGACAGCCAAAGCCGTCGCCGTCTGTGCAAGCTGACCGAATTCCGGCGCTTTAGCACTCGCCATCAAGACCATCACCTTATCGGCTGCGCTCATCGTCGCGTTTCCACCGGGACAAATCACATCAGATGGCGGACAAAGTGTAGGCGTAGCGGTGCGAATGGGACGCGGTGTTGGTGTCACGGTCGGTGACATGTCGGCTGTGTAAGGAATCGGTGTTGCTGTTGGTAAGACCGTTCCCTGATAAGTCGCGACTATACCCGTTTCAGTGGCAAAGAATATCGCGTATTGCGTAGGCCCAGCCCCTGTTTGTAGCACCTGTTCTTCATGCCGCCGTTGAGCGTAAAGAGTCGCATCATACGGATATAAACTCGGCGTGGCTGTAATAACCTTTGCTATAGCCGTTTCAAAAACAGCTGTCTGTGTTTGATGAATCTGTGCTTCAGTGGTTTGGTTAAGTGCGACAATTGCGGTAGCTGTGAATTGATCACCTTGTGGCGCACAACAAACCAATGTCAACCGAAACGCGATTAACCCCACTAGAACCGTAATAACGACCCCAGCACCAATAATGATCCATACACGGCGTTTACGATTCATGCACGTCCTCCCCCTACATCAAATTGATGAGACAACACTTTGCAATTGAGACCTGTTTTCTCGTAGGGAATGGTCTCAGACCCATAGGCATCAACCTAAGAAATGAAGGGCATGTTATTCTGAAGTTATGAAGAAGGAGAATAAGATGCCCCAAGCAAATTATAAGACAGAAAATAAGGTCTTGCAGACATTTTTGGAAACT
>JBBSBM010000092.1:0-31611 GCA_038251275.1 Aggregatilineales bacterium | reverse complement strand
TGTAGCCAATTCGAACATTTGTCTTGAAAACTGGCGGAAGTAGATCCGCGGTAGGACTGCACTAAACGGTGGAGAAAAGCGACGAAATCAAGCGCATCACAAATCATAGAAGTAGGGCCGCCAATATAGACCTTCCTGAATCATTATGATCGGTGAACATGTTCAAGAATTTGATGAACGCGTTCAGTAATTTGGTAAACATGTTCATTTTTACCATTTTATACGCCAGATTTCTCCCTCAAAAAGCGTCCACCACTTAGTGTGGTGCTACCAGATCCGCCAGTTTTCATTTGTAAGGCCTTACCTTTACCATAAGTTCTGCTGCGAATTTCATTCGTTAGCGCATCCAAATACGCAAATGGTGTTCGCAATTCCAAAAGTATTACTCCCTCAGAATTTACCACAACCCGTTCAACCACTTCATGCAATAAATCTTTTTGATCATTACGTTCTAATGCATTATACAGCACTCCAATTTTTGCGGTTATTTCAAGCGCTGCATCAAGATTATTGAAGTGAATCTCTTGATTTTGTTCAAGTGTTTGAAAGCTCCTAAACAGTTTTTGCCAACGATCTTGCTATTCAGCCCATAGGTTATCCCATACTGACTCGGTAATTTTTCCGGAAGCAAACAATCTAGCCATTCGAGCTTCTTCATCTTCGATGGCCTTCAGAGCTACTTTAAGCTGAATACGTGAGTGCGGTCAGCGCCACCTCCCGTCCATTGGCAGTTTCAAGGCACTGTAGAAGTACAGCGACTCGCGTTGAGGATGGACCGAGACGATCGGCGTTTGTCCGACAGGAGACCAGACGCGTGTCAGTGTGGACTGAAACTACAGGCTCATTTCGTCCAGTGTCAAGATCGCCAGTCATCTATCGCCGCATTTCCATAAATGGATAACGGTGAAATGAAAGTATCTACCTATAAGACTGAAATCACGGTTATTCAATTTCAAGCGCGTGTCAATGCATCCTACGTTATAACATTCGTGAAGCGCTAAAAGAACTCGCTCGAACCAATCATGACAAATTCGTCATTGATCTTACCAATACTTCCTTTATCGACATTCAGGGATTGGGTATCGTTGTGAGTCTATTACGAGCGACACGGGAATCGGTGGAAGCGTATACCTTGCGAATCCATCTAATGAAGGGATACAGCGACTTTTTAGTGTGACTAAACTCGATCAGGTTTTTGAGATGTTTGACAAATTAAAAACAGCACTTGAGTACTTTCAGTTGTAAATAAACGATAAATGCATCGACAATTTATCAATGGCTAGCCTCAACCTTCAAAGACAAAGCTACTAACTTTATCTTGAACAGCCCAATAGTTAGAAATATCAATACCTTTTCGATTGTATACAAAAACTCTTAAATGTCATCTTAGTTGTCATCAGTAATAACTTCGATTGGCATGCCAATTACCCTGAGGATATCTTCAGTCTTTAGATGAGCATTTTCACAGAAAACCACTTGCAGATGTACTCTTCATCCAGAAATCCCCGATCGAGCAATAGGCGTCACGTAAATCTTGGTACTCGGATAGATCGACGTCCTCTTCTTTAATGGTAAGCATCAACCGTTCGGCATAGCCGTTTTCTTCGGGCTTGCCGACTGCCGCCATGCTGATCTGCGCATGGTACTCGGTCAGGAGATCGGTGTAATCGCTACAAGCGCACTGCCAACCTTGGTCACTGTGGTGAATAGTCGGCACATGATCGACCAGTGCGCGTTTGAGGGCGGTCAAGGTCAGTTCGCGAAATCCCCAGTCTGCTCCTAAATCACCCCACAATCATTATCGCTAATCAAGCCAATTCTTTCATATGGACCGCGACCGATTGCTGAGATTCAAGCCATTTCAGACCGAATCACTCGCTTTCTGATCGAGCAAAGCCCAGCAGTTATCGTCATCGCCTTTGACACTGCTAGCGCTGGCCGTCTCGAATACCTACGCGCTAAATATCCAACTATACCCTTTGTTGGGATGCAACCTGCTGTTAAGCCCGCTCTAGAAACCTCTAAAACGGGTGTTGTTGATGTGCTTTCGACTTGCACTATTGCTGAAGGTTCGCTTTATAAACGTCTGCTCAAACGTTATGCCGAAGACAAGCGTGTCATTACCCAAATCGTCCCTGATCTCGTCAGTATCGATGAGAAACAGAGCCAACATACGCCTAACACTTACTACACCTCAGGCGACGTCGTTAACTTCCAACAGTCACTAAAAAACTTAATAGGTGTCGATGCATCCGCTACTCAGTTTCAATGACCCAAGGATATTGGATGGTTTTTTCGTACACTGCACTCATGTCCTTACCACGCTCAACTTGCTCAGCTTCTACATCTGCTGCGCTCATTCCCGCTCTTAACTCAACCGCTAAATCTGCCCACTCGTACAGAAATAAGTATTGCGTTGGTTCAACGATGCTTCGATACCAGGCCGCGAACGTTCGAATCGTCTTTTGGTTTCCTGTGATTACGATGCTGTATTGATCGCGATGCAGTCCACCCATCAAGGGGCTATTGTTGATCCTAATCAACCAATTCACGAGATAAGTTTGTGGTTTGGGTTCGCGAATATCCAATTTGATGGTAGGCCATTTTTCTTGGAGTTTTTCGACTAACCAATTAGATTCAATCCTAAATGCGATATGTGGAGTAGGTAGCTTTTTGTAAGTACCACCGTCTTGCCAAATACAAAATCGCCAATCAAATGTTTGATATTCAGGTGCTAGACTAATTAAATACATTGGCTGGTGAGGAAATTGGATGCTTTTTAGCCCAAGACGTTTCCAAAAAATTGTTTCTAATGATGGCAAAGCTTCTCGGTCAATATGCCATCCCCACGTTGTGGGCAAGTTGTGATCAAATGCCGCCACATTATCGAGAGCACTTAATGCTTGTGAAATATCTCTATGTTCTTGCGAAAGACGATAAGCCGCCCAAAAACGCAAATCCGGTTGAGGGTGTTGAAGTAGTTGAATGAAATCGCTCACCGGATTGACCTTGTGGGGATAATTGACCCATTCAAGAGCTTCACTCCGACTGCGAATATCATCAGTTTCATCGAACATAATGGTGCGTAAACGGTTAAAATATTCAGTATTCTTGTTGCTGCTTAATCCTTGAATCGCAAGTAGCCGAACCTTAAGACTTTCCTGCTTATCACAGGCAAGATCAACTAGCATCGACACCACCTGATGGCTTTTGAACCAAGATAGCGAATGAACTGCCGCGTTTCTTACCTCTTCATGAGATGAATCTAGAACTTTTAAGAGTGGTTTGATGATCTGTCGTTTATCAAGTGCTTTAAGAACTATATTGACTGTCCATACCGCTGTTGCGCGGATATCGGGTTCGGCACTGTCATCAGATACAATTTCAACGAGTTTGGAATAACTGGTGATACCAGCACCAAGTAACTTGTCATGCGTGGTTTGAAAAAGTTGTGAATGAAGGGTTGGATAATGCAAGAGTTCGTCGTCTGCGTACCCGTTGCGTGTAATCCTCATTCTGCCTTCTCCATTGCCACCCGTCGCACAGTTTCAGGAGACTTCAAAGGAATTAGAATATAGAAAGTGGTACCCAGAAAGTTTTCTTCATCGTGACCGGGACTTTCCGCCCAGATTTTACCACCATGTCCCTCAATCACACCCTTCGCAATCGTTAGTCCTAAACCCGGTCCAGCGCCCATGAATTTGTAAGTACCAGTCGAGTGCAATCCGGGATCATATCCACGAAAAAACTTCTCGAAAATCAAATCAATGTTCTCTGGACTAATCCCTACACCTGTATCAGTGATGGCTACCATAATCGCAGGTGGCTCATTATGGGTTTCCGGCGTTTGTAGACTAGCTGTGACCTCAATGCGACCTTTGTCAGGTGTAAATTTGATCGCGTTCACCACCACATTGCGGAAGGCTTGTACCAATCGCTGTAGATCAGCCTCAATGGTGGGCAACCCCTTCAAACCACGCGCAGAGAGAGTCAGTTTGCGCTGTTTGATCGCATCTGTTAGCGGTTCAACCGCCATGCGAACCACTGTCTCAACCGTGGTCTGAGCAAAGCGTAAATCCATTGCATTAACATCAAGCTGGCTCACATCCAGCATGGCTGCGATGAGTTCTTCCATGCGCTCGGTCGCTTTTCGCATGTTGTCAATCATGCTGCTAGTCTTTTCGGTATCCAGCATGCCTTGCCCATTCAGCGCATCCATAATATCGGTATAACCGCGTAACTGCGCTAATGGCGTCCGGAGTTCGTGACTAGCAATCGTTACAAAGTCGGTTTTAACCGCATCCAGTTTGCCCATTTGTTGGTTAGCACTGGCTAATCCACTATTGAGCAGTGCCGTATCCTCATTGAGCTTGCGAAGGTCTGCCACCAAACGAGCATTTCGTAATGCTACGCCCGTTTGATTAGCCAGCGTTGACAGTAATTCCAAATCATGGGCATAGAAGGGTGAATCGTTGATCTTCGATCCACACACCAGTATTCCGGTTAATGAGCCTTCGATAATAATCGGTGCGTAGGCACTCGTATGCAAACTTTGGAAGAAATCATGCTCGATTTCTAACATGTCTTTATATTTGGGACTGAATTCCATTTCGAACTGAGAAACAGGTGCTTGGGCGGTTGCAAACTGCTGATACAGAGGACTTTTTTTATAAATGACACCTTTTAGATTGTGGAGTTCAGAGAAGCTCCCCTGTATCGGCTGGACTTCTACTTTGCCTTCGCCTGTATCGCTCACGATCAACAGGCCAGATTTGCGTACACGCATCATTTTATTAAGCGCGTTGGTTATAGTTGTGACCAACACATCCAATTCAACAGATTGGGAAATTTGCTGACTGAACTGTTTGGTTACAAAGCCCGCGTCAGTCAGATTACCTTTAAATAGGGGGTTAATAGCAAGTTCGAGTAATTTGCGTACAGGCACATAGATGCTGCCAACCGCAATCGCAATGAGCCCGAGCAGTACATTACTTTCGTCAGTTTGAGGGAGATTTAAACGATTGGTGATATACAATGCAACAAAAACAATTATGGCGGTAAGTCCAACGAGCAGTGTTGTGCGGATCGCTCGATTGGACGCATTTCGAATGTCGAAGACTTGGTAGGTCACACTCCCGTATATTACGCCCCCACATCCAACCAGCAGCGTAATGATGCCCAGTAGTACCAATACCGTTGTGCCACTAACTAATAACAGGCAGCCAAAAAGAACGGTAAGGCAGTTCACCGCCCAAAATAACACTCGGTTGGCAGTTTCAGGGAGGCTCGCTGTGTAAAACGACCAGAATGCGCTGACAAGGAGTATCACACTACTAATTAGAAAGCCACCAAGCAATATCCATGCTGATGCAGTGGGTTGTTTGATGGCTTGAACAATCCAGTCACCTTCTCCAACCGTTGTCGATGCCGTAACAAATCTGGAAATCAAAAAGCTGACTAGCCAAATTGCACTTAAAGTTAACCATATCCGGGGCAATGGACTGCTGTCATCGCGAATATCATTGAGAACAAGGTAGCCATAAACAGCCAATATGCCGATAATCACCGCGGAAAGTGCGAAACCGCGTGTAAATAGTTGGCTGTAAGGTGTAAATTGTGGGACGAGCAAAAGATCTATCAGAGCAGCGAACACAATTACTGCCGATAACCCTGTACGGCCTACCCGAATTTGCTTTCGCTTTATCTGAATATAAATCAACAAACAGGCATAGAGACCGCTGCTTATGGCTATCGCTGCATTGAAAACTGTATCCATGACGATCTGAACCTTGTACTACAAAGAGTACGTCGATTGGTCTTTTATAGAGTTTAACTTACTTGAGGATATAGTAAGTACCTTTCTTTGACCCAACTTTGAGCAAAATGCCCTGTGTAACCATATCGGCAAGATCTAATCGTAATGTCTCAGCAGATACTCCTTGGCATAGTGACCGGTATTCACGGTTTGTAATGGAACCGTGGTCACGAATGTATTGTAATGCCCGTGCTTGACGATGATTAGTATTTCGTGCCCACTCGGGCGCTTTTTGTTTCTCTCGCTCATTATAAAGGGTCACCGCAAAACTGTAAGGACGAGCATCAAAGTAAGGTGGTTTGTGACCTTCTTGCTGCATTACTTCCATCATGCGGTCGATACCTAGACCCAGTTCTTCAATATAGCCCCACTGAAATAGGCCGTTGACGATACGCGGATTACGGCTGAAATGTTCTTCTACAATGTTCTCCACCGTGATGAAACCAGGAAGCCCACCGGGAGAAATGACCTCAAGACGATCCGAATACATGCGAATTTCAATACGCCGGCCTTTTAACCGATAATCCCTATGGCAGATGGCGTTCACAATAGCTTCGCGCACGGCAAATTGGGGATATTCGTAAGTCTCTTCGCGTTCAAGACCCTTAACGACAGCGCTGACCGCCATCTCACTCCATATCAAGTTCCACGCATTTTCGATGAGACGGGGCAGAGGGCCAGTGAGTTCTTCGCGCCGGGTGTAACCCGCCAATCCATTTTCGCCGCGGGGGGTTTTACCAACAAATTTGGCGAATACTACACTGCTTTGCGGTATCCAGTGCTGCGGATACTCGTTGAACATCAAGATACCATTGACCGTCGCTTTGCCGTCGTTATCGGTTGCGCCGATTTCTTTCAATAAGTCGGCAACTTTGCCATTGTAAGGGCGCTTGGTGCGTTCGGCACGTTTAGCGAGATATTCGGTAATCATTTTATTGCTGAAGTCATCAATTGATGCGCCGGGGACAGTTTCAGTTTCGAAATCGCCTGTATTCTTAGCACTGGCAAGCTTGAGAATTTCTTGTCCACCCAAAGGGCGGTTTTTTACACCGCTCCGGATCAGTACACGCCCGTCAGAAATTGCGTGAAGTTCGATACTACGGGGAACTCGTAAGATGAATACGGTTCCTTTTTCACTTTCCACTTCTTCCCAGTTACCGATAACTACAGGGGGATTGCAAGCGGTATCAGCTTCCCGAAGGGCTTTCTCTAGTATTTTAGTATCAATCTTTTTAGGAGCAATTTCGCCATCTTCTTTCAAGCCGAAGATGATGGTGCCGCCTTCTGTGTTGGCAAAGGCCACGAGCGTTTCCGCTATAGTATTGACTTCAGCTTTTTCAAGAAAAGCGAGGCGCGGACCCTGCTCGGATTTTATCAGGTCGAGATTTGGCATATTCTTTAGTTGGTTTTTTGGGCTAACGCAGCCCGCACGGATGTTTTATAGTGACTCATTTTAACATAGTTTAGTATCAGAGATAGTCTGCGTTGATGGGATATTAGGGGTATACTCCAAGCTATGAAACCCAAATATCTGCTTAACCTTGTTGGTGATCGTCTTCATACTTTACCTCTTGTTGTACTTTATCTTACTGATGGGTGCAACAGCCGCTGCGTAACATGTGACATTTGGCGTAATCCACGACGCAACATGAAGATGGAATTGGTTGAGGAAATTGCCTCGGCTTTCCAAGAATTACAGGTGCGTTGGGTGTTGCTCAGTGGTGGGGAGGCGATGCAGCATCCGAAGTGGCCTGAGATTGCCCGCCGGTTTAAGGCCGAGGGTACGCACGTGATGCTGCTAACCAATGGTCTGCTTTTGCGCAAGCAGGTCGATGAATTGGTGGAAAGTGTTGACGAAGTTATTGTCAGCCTTGATGGGGGAACTGCCGCAACCTATGACGCTATTCGTGGAGTCGATGCGTTTGATCTGATATTGGATGGTATACGAGAAGTTCGGGCGCGAGGCATTCCTGTTTCGACCCGCACCACGCTTCAGAGGTCTAATTTCCGCGAAGTCCCACAAATTATTGAGGCGGCAAAATCTGCCGATGTCAACCGGATTAGTTTTTTGACAGTTGATATCAGTAATCAATATGCCTTTGGTTCCCGTTTTGCTCCCGATCCAGCATTGCAGTTGGTTGCGAATATGGGAACAGGCACACCACCCGAACATGATTCATCTTTGACTGCTCTCATGCCAGAAAATGTAACCGAGTTTGCTGAAATTATTGAAGATGCGATTATGCGGTTTGCGCCTGATTTTGAGAGCGGTTTGATGAGCGAATCACCCACAAAACTGCGTAATATGGTGAAGTATTTTTCGGCGCTGACAGGAGATTCTACTTTTCCGGGGGCACGATGTAATTCTCCGCATGTTTCGACAGTAATTGAGGTCGACGGTAAGCTGCGACCCTGCTATTTTTTGCCCACTTACGGACAGGTTTCTGCTAGTATGCGGTTGGGTGAGGCAATTAATACACCAGCGGGCCAAGCACTTCGCGAAGCATACCGAACCGGAAAACGTGCGGAGTGTGAACGTTGTGTTTGCCCTCTATATAAAGGGCCGCGTGCCTTGCTTAGGATGTAAGCCTATGAACCTCATATTGGTAGGTGTAACGGCTGCAAGTATTATTTTTTTGGTGCGGGCAACTTTGATTTTGATAGGCTATTTAAAAGAACCTATTATTCGTACTTTTTCAGAATATGGCCCAAGAGAAAAGATGTATATGCCGACTCAAGGATTGTTGTTATGGGGAGGAGTGCTTAGTTTTAGTGCAGGGTTGTTGGCGGCCTCATACTCTAAGCTTTCGGTCACGCTGACTACCTTAGGTATTCTAATGGGCTTGGTTGTAGCGATTGGGTATACGTATGCTGAACAGGCGGAGAAAATATATCTGAATATATTGCGATATCCGCGCTGGTATCATGAGTTGCGGGAGCGCACCAGTCGTTATGAGCGCCGCCGCATTGGATACATGTGGCTGCATTTGCCGCTACGCGCGCGGCTGTCCTATAACAGCAGTGACTCAATGTTTATGCTGTGGGCAGATTTTGTCATCATGGGAACGATTCGGGAGGAAGAGATGAGTGTTAGCCAAGAAGAACATTTCTACACAGGGCATTAAACATGTTGAAATCAGTTTGGAGACAGTTACATTCAAGCACACCCCGCGCGACATTATCTAGCTTGGCTGCCTACGAACGATGGGCCGCGCAATATCCGCCTCATGCTCACAACGCAGTTATGCAGGCCGAAGAAGCAACTATGAAAGCATTATGCCCGCCCTTAACGGGACAAAAGGTGTTAGATTTGGCCTGTGGGAGTGGGCGCTATGGTCTAATTGCTTCGGCTGAAGGTGCGACGACTTCAATTGGTTTGGATAACAGTATTCCGATGCTTCTGAAGAACACGATGGATTTGCGGGCAGTATCAACCGCCGAAAGGCTTCCGTTGGCTTCCAGTTCGATTGATGTTGTTCTGTGCGGTTTAGCGCTGGGACATCTGAAAGAATTGGATGCTTCTATAGGTGAGATTAGCCGTGTGATGAAGCCGAACGGCTGTGCGCTGGTCAGTGATTTTCATCCGTTTATCTTTTTAAATGGACAGCAGCGCACATTTACGACGGTTGATGGTCAATCTTTTGCAGTGGAGCATTATGCTCATTTATATGCGGATTATTATCATGCTGCCCATAAAGCAGGGTTACAAATTGATGCGGTTTTGGAACCTCGATTGGGGCAAACCCAAGAAGTTCAGTTTGCTGAGGCGAACACCCGAATGGGAACGCCGATTATTATTGCTTACCGGTTTGTGAAAGGTTAAGGCGCTAAACCTTGGGCTTTCTCACTAAGATATAAACACCCATGATGCCTGCAATTATGGCCGGAGGGATACAGAGCGAGGCAAATAGGCGAGGCATCGCATCCATTTTGAATGAACCTAAAATAACCCACAATACAATAAAGAGAACAATACCTAAAACGGCTAAAATAGCACCGGCAATGCCTGCACGTGTTAAATTGCGCCCATTCAAAGGTGAGGGGGAATTCGACATATTATCTCCAAATAACCCCCATTATATCTAAACTGAGCGATCAATATAGCCCAGAAATACCGGTTGTGTTGGCTAAACGAAGACTGATTGAAGTATTCATATTAGGGATAATCTTTTTTGTATTCACCAGTTTCTTCACTTTCACCGTGAAATTGTCGGAAGTGTCGTCACAGTCGTCGATATTTGGCCTTTAGCGATTGGCTTTTAGTTGTTCAAAATCTAGTTATGGTGGCAATGACATTGGCAACATGTGAAATGATGCAGTTGATGTTGTTGCAGTTGCAATTCGTTTAGCGCGGGGTTGAGGGATCAATCCGCCGAATAGGCACAACTGGCAGCAAAAGCGGCACAGATTTTTGTGCCATATTTGCCGTATTTAGTCATCAGCTATCAGTTTTCGGTTATCAGCTAAATTCAAGAAACCGTTAACTAAGACTCTTATGGCGGCAGTGAAATATGAGATGTTAAAGTGCGCGGCGATTGAAAAGATAAGCGCCATAGACATTGTAACCAATTTGTCCGCGCAATAGGTTAACATTTGGAAGAACATTTTGTAACTGTTTCGGGGATGTGACATTAACTTAACAGGCGAAGAATACAAGCTGCGAGTTGATCAATGGTTAGTAAATAGTTTGCCAACAAACCTAAAATAAACTTAGTTGATAAGAAATGAGCGAAGCGGTGACTAAGGTTTGTAACCAAAAACTTGTTAATCAAGCTTTTTCGACTTTGGGTATACGCGCTTTCACAATGCGCACGACCCATGCCACGCCAAAGAACAAAGTACACATCAAAACAATGGCAGCGCCGGAGGACACATTTTGGTAGAAGGATATATATAGTCCAGCAACACCAGAAGCAACGGCTATGATAGACGCAATAACCATCATGCGTGGCAGTCGGTTGGTGACGAGGGCAGCAGCGGCGGCTGGTGTGACGAGCATGGCACTTGTTAAGACAACACCCACTACTTGAATGCTGGTAACAACGGTTAGGGACAGCAAGATCAGCAGCATATAGCGCAGACGATCTGCCTGTAAGCCAATAACTTCTGCATGGGTTGGATCAAAGGAAGTGAGTTCTAGTTCTTTGTGAAAGGCGACTAATGCAAGTAAAGTGATAAATGTTACGCCACCGATCAACAATAAATCGGAAGGGGTTACGCCTAAAATGTTCCCAAAGAGAATATGCGTCAAATCACGGAAAGAGCGTGTAGTACTGATTAGTAAGATACCTAACGCAAACATACCCGTGAACAAGATACCAATGGCGGTGTCTTCTCGAACTTCCTCGCGACGTGACAACCAACCTATACCTAAAGCAGTTAGCAAACCAGCTACGACCGCACCACCGAATAAACTCCAACCATTCAAGTAGGCGACGACTAAACCGGGCAGAGCCGTATGGGCGAGGGCATCACCAATAAAAGCCATGCGGCGTAAAACCACATAGACACCAATAGTGGCACAGGTTATGCCGACCAGAATAGCAGCCAGCAAAGCGGTTTTCATAAAGTCGTAACGCAGCGGTTCAAACAGCCAGTCCATTACCTAACCTACCTTTTGTGCGACATGAAACTCTGGTCTAGATGCTATTTGTTGTGCAAGGTTCATGCCGACAAATGACCCCGGTGGGGGAGGTACTTCATGTCCATCTGCCAGATACAGTGCACCATCGAAATCACTTTCCAAACGGCCTAAGTCATGGGTGGCGGCGACCACCGTTTTGCCTTCGCTTTGTAGCAAATCGAGAACATCCGAAATGATGGCACGGGTATCAGCATCAACAGCATTCAGCGGTTCATCGAGCAAAAGTAAGTCTGCTTGCTGGGTTAGAGCCCGTGCCAATAAGGCACGCTGCTGCTGTCCACCGGAAAGCTGACCAATTTGGCGTTCTGCTAAGGAACTAAGTCCTAGCCGAGAAATCATCTCATCAGCAACTGCCCAATCGTTCGCACGCGGATGTTTGAACCAGCCCAAATGCACATAGCGTCCAGCTAACACCAATTTTCGTAAACTGATCGGAAATCGCCAATCGATGTCACCGCGCTGCGGCAAATAAGCCACGCGATGACGACAATCGGCTATGGGCTGACCAAATATCTGTATATCCCCCGTTAGGATGGGCAATAGGCCAACGATTGCTTTGAGCAATGTCGATTTACCTGCGCCATTTGGGCCGACGAGAGCAATGCGTTTACCCTTAGGGACACATAAAGTGACATTATCGAGTGCGCGGTTCTGCCCACTACTACGATAGCCAACACTGAGTTGATGGATATCAAGGGCTGGCAGCCCCGCGCTAACTGGCATCGATTTTTGTTGAGAATAAGGCAGGTGAAAAGGTTGGGTCATGAATCAGCGGGTCTCCAACAGATGACAATCGGGTAGGCGATATGTTTCGGATTGTAAAAGTGTTGTAATGACTTTGAGTGAACGACGACGTATTTGTTTTACTAGTTAATGATACAACGTATCATATAGACAGCATATCAGATTTGGTTTAGCGAGGCAAGGGATGTTTTAGCGATACATCATTTGGATTTTAGGAAAGGAGCATAAGAGATATACTCCATTACCTAGATGCAGCCTATACTTGAAAGCTTACAAATTGTCGATTTTATTTACCATTCAGCGAGTGAGCCATCATCGTCATGGAAGAGACGCGGCGTTCCCCATGAACCATCATCTGCCATTGATACCAGTACTTCCTCATCTACCTCAATGCCCAAGCCGGGTGCTGTTGGTAGTTCAACATAACCATTGGTTTGGACAAACGGTTGTTTGAGATAACCTTCGCCCAGCGTGATTTGTTCCTGACACAGAAAGTTGGGGACGCAAGCATCAACTTGAATCGCAGAAGCGAGTGAAATCGGGCCAAGCGGATTGTGAGGGGCAACGGCGGCATAATAAGTTTCAGCCATGTTGGCAATCTTGCGTACTTCACCGATGCCACCAGCATGGCACAAATCAGGCTGCACAATCGCGGCGGCTTGTTTTTCCAAGACTTCACGAAAGCCCCAACGGGTAAATAAACGTTCTCCAGTAGCAATTGGAATAGAGGTGGAACGGGCAACTGTGACGAGCGCATCGACGTTGTGGGGGAGGACAGGCTCCTCGATGAACATTAAGTTGTAGTCTTCGAAGGCTTTGGCGAGTTGTATCGACATTGCTGGACTAGAACGTCCATGAAAATCGACAGCAAGATCAACCGTATCGGGTATGGCTTCACGGATCATCTCAATGCGCTTAACCTGACCTTTGATATAGGCTTTGGTGTCAATTAAACGCACAGGTGCATCTATAGCTGTCTTGAGCGCTGTAAATCCCTCGGCGACCAGTTCTTTGGCTCGTGCGGCTACTTCTTCCGCCGTATCTCCATGACATTGAGAATAAATTCGGATGCGGTCGCGGCAAGCTCCGCCCAGCAATTGGTAAACAGGGACACCTAATGATTTACCCAGAATATCCCACATAGCTTGTTCAATGCCACTGATGGCGCTGACCAGTACCGGCCCGCCGCGATAGAATGTGCTGCGATACATGACCTGCCAATGATGTTCAATGCGCCGTGGGTCTTGTCCGACAAGATATTCCTCAAGGTCATGCACAGCCGCAGCGACGGTACGAGCACGACCTTCGACAATCGGTTCGCCCCAGCCGACAAGACCCTCGTCGGTAGATATTTTCAAAAACATCCATCGGGGTTTGACAAAAATGGTTTCGAGTTTGGTGATTTTCATGTGATGTTTAATTTCTATCAAAATGACCCTTCTGGAGAACAGGCTAACATGTCACCGTCAACCAGAAGTGATATACTACTAATAAATTCAGCTTGATCAGAAGTAAAATAAGCCACTTCTCTGGCGACATCGTCAGGTTGGCCAATGCGTGGGATCGAATTGTGTTCAGTATATACCTTTAATAACTCCTGTAGCAGCATCAAAAGCCGATGTAGCCATATAAGCAACCATCAAATGTACTGAAGCAATATTGATGAATAACACCGCTGCCATTCTCAATCATTTTTGGAATGGCGAATTTGGCGTTGAGATAAGGTGCTTTCAGATCAACATTTAGTGCCTCATCCCATTCTTCAGGTTCAAGTTCGGTTACACGCTTGCCGAAATAAGCACGTCTTGATCGAGTATTATTGACCCAAATATCAATCTTTCCAAATGTATTGACCGTTTTATCCAAAAGTGCGGAAATTTCTGAAGGCACCACCATATCAGCGATCACATAAATTGCTGTATCGGAGAGTGACTTTAAAAAAGCTGCGACGGTCTTAGGGATCGGCTCATCGATGTCACACAAAACAATCAACGCACCTTGTTCGGCAAGATATGTCATCATCTGGCGACCAATCTGACCTGCAGCACTAAGAATAACCATAACTTTTCCATCTAGGTATATAGTCTCCGTATCATCGAAACTGAGTAGTGGATGTTTCAACATTAATTAGCGTTTTTAGTGACTGTTGGAAGTTAACGACATTGCCTGAGGTGTAGTAGGTATTAGGCAGGGGTTGAGGAATTGCATCAGCAGGCCAAAGGCGAGCCGTTTGACGAGCAACGGCGGGACTCGGATCAACCAATTGAATGTCCTGCCCTGCTACATCTTGGATCGCATCAGCTAAAAATGGGAAATGTGTACAGGCCAAAACGATATGATCAGCACCGGCATCAATAATCGGACGGATATAGTCCGAGATGATAGCTCGGCTAGCAGGCGTATGTTGGTTCTGTTCCTCAGCGATACGAACGAGATCAGGCGCGATTTGAGTAATTACGCGTTTGTCTTCGGCATAACGTTGAAGTAAGCGTTTATAGAGCGAACCTTCAGCAGTAGCGCGAGTCGAAAGCACACCGACAACACCCGTTTTAGAGGCTTCTAGAGCGGGCTTAACAGCAGGTTCCATCCCAACAAAGGATATAGTTGGATATTTAGCGCGTAGGTATTCGAGGCTGGCAGCGCTGGCAGTGTTACAAGCGATGACGATGACCTCTGCATTCTGCTCGATCAGAAAGCGAGTGATTCGGTCTGAAAAGGCTTGAATTTCAACAATCGGGCGTGGCCCATAGGGGAGATTAGCTTGATCAGCGATATAGATTGTAGGATGGCTTGGGAGAAGATGGTGGATTTCGCGAAGAACAGAAAGCCCACCAATACCGGAGTCAAATACGCCGATTTTAGGCGGGAGTACCACCGGCAGCGGCCTCAACAAATGCTTTGAACAGGCGCTTCATCGCAGGGTCATCACGGTAGAGGTCTTCGGGATGCCATTGCACACTCAAGACAAATTTCTTTGTGGGAACTTCGATGGCCTCGACCACACCATCAGGCGAATAAGCAGTGATACATGCATCAGGAGCAGCTTCCCCCACTGATTGGTGATGGAGGCTATTGACGGCAATCTGAGTCGTACCAAGAATATTGGCAAGACGGCTTCCGGGGTCAATATTAACCTCATGAGGACGCGAGTTGCGAGGGACAGTCACATTATGAGCGATGCCTGTTCCAACTTCGGAAGGCACATCTTGAATGAGTGTACCACCAAGAGCAACGTTGACCACCTGATGTCCACGACAAATCCCTAATACAGGTATGTCATCATCAAATGCCCAGCGCGTCAAATTGACTTCGACATGATCGCGGGCATCATCAATGTTATCAGTTAGCGGGTTCATTTCCGCGCCGTAAATATCGGGACGCATGTCTCCCCCACCGGGGAGCAAAACGCCATCAAGGCGCTCGTAAATATCACGAAGCGCCTCGTCTCCAAGACTTATTGGGATCAGAACGGGTAGACCACCGGCTTCTTCTACGGCTTGGATAATCGCAACGTAGGCACGGTTATATTCCCATCCTGTATCGGACGTAAAACTCGAAGTCGTAACCCCAATTAAGGGCTTCACGAAATTAGCCTCTGCGTTCCTTCAAGCGGGCAGCCTTACCGCGCAGATCACGCAGGTAATATAGCTGGGCACGACGTACTTTGGAACGACGTGTGATTTCAATCTTCTCAATACGGGGGCTGTGGAAGAGGAAGGTACGTTCCACACCAATGCTATTGCTGGCGATACGACGGACGGTGAAATTAAGATTGTTTCCACCCCCACGTAGGCGAATAACTACGCCTTGGAAAATCTGAATACGTTCGCGATCACCTTCGACAATGCGAACATGCACCTTAACGGTGTCACCGGGGGCAAGTTCCGGATGTTCCGGGGCTTTAGCCTGTAGTGAGTTTAATAACTCGTTCATGCGGTTTCGTCCTTCCGAACAAAATGCGCCTACAGGCGCAACTCAGTTCTATTCTAATAAAATCATTATAGCAGTCAGGGGGTGGTGGTTCAAGGGAACAGTTTACGAGTAGCGTGTAAAGCACAAATTTGTCAGTGGCAAGTTACAAGTAGGAAGCAAATTGCAATTTGTGACGATTCATCCGCCGAAATTGCAGGCGGATATGAGGGAGGAAGGCGCTGAATTGACATTTGTGAATGGCGACTGGCTCGGCTGATGGCGCTGAATTGACATAGGTGCAGCGGATCGCTCCCGTATGTCCGCCGCGTGCTAGGGTGTCGTTGCAGTGGAAGTGAGGGAAAAAGGCGCTGAAAATGCAAAACGGAAGAGCGAATTAGCCACAAAAACACAAAAATAATGGAGCGACCATTCTTAACACAAACACCATAACTCAGAGACATAAATTTGCATTTAAATCATAGCATAAATCTTCTTATTAAAGCGTTCGAATATACAAACCTTGTGTGATGACAAATTCTCAAGATTAGTAAAAAACTCAGAGGAAAAGGCATGCCTCTCCCTACGAAAACACAACGCATTTGAAGGGGTTAATGAAGATTATCTAGACCGAGAAGAAGAATCAAGTCCAAGGAGGGTTCCGAATATGCAATTGACAGTGAACCGTAAGAGCCTTAGGCTGGTGCGAATTTGAATTCACGCAGGATATGGCCACATGTTGGTATTTGTTATTGTTTATCTTTTAATGGGTGTGCTGTTGGTATTGGCAGGCGTACAAAAACGATTTAAGCATTTGCGCGGGCCAGCACAAGGCTTGCTCATCACCTACTTTACCATTCTGCTGATTATAGTAGTCAGTGAAGGTTACTTCCGATTTGTTTACGCCGAGTCCGATGGATTGCCGACATTGGCATCCCAAAATTGGCTAGCCCGTTATTGGCAAACAAACAGGTTGGGCTACCGTGACCCAGAGTGGCAAGCTACTCAACTTGAGGGGCGCAAAAGTGTGCTGGTTGTTGGTGATTCGTTCGCGGCTGGTTGGGGTATTCCGAACCCAGATGACCGATTTGGAAACGTCCTTGGTAAACGCTTAGGTAATGACTATGCGATAGTCAATATCGGTAAGCCGGGAGCAAGTACGGTTGAAGAAACTGATAATCTACAGAAGGATCCGCTCGATAAAGCCGATGTAGTCATCCTGCAATACTATTTAAACGATATTGAAAATGCGGCACTGAGTATCGGACTTGATCCCAAACTTGATCCTACAAAAGGAATGCCCACGTGGATTAACGAATCTTATCTAGCCAATTTTGTATACTGGCGATTAATCGCTCGCTTTCAACCTACCCAAGAAGGTACACAAACTTATTGGGACTGGTTGTACTCGATGTACGACAATTCGACTGTGTGGGCGATTCACCAAAAACAACTCAACGCATTTGCAGATGTGGTGACACAAAAAGGCGCAAAATTGATTGTGGTGATTTTCCCGAATATGCTCGACCCTTTTCACAGCGTTCCCTATGTTGACCGTGTGGCTCAAGCATTTGAGGCCAAAGGTGTTGAAAGCAAGAATATTGTGAAGTTATTTGATGCTGCCGCGGCAATGCCCTTGAATGAGCGGGTTGTCTCCGAACGAGATGCCCATGCTAGCGCGGCATTTAACCATATAGTTGGCGATATGCTATATGAGAAGATTATGGGGTTGGAAAAATAAGTGTGAGAAAACACATTACCATTATTGATTGTTTGAATTAGGAAAGCGTTTTGTGACGAGCGTACATCAATAAAGCGATAATGGTTTTAGCGTCGGTAATTTCTCCCTGTTCAACCATCAAAATGGCATTATCTAAAGTAACATGATCGACCTCGATAAATTCATCTTCATCAGCGGGTAAACGCGATTCAATCAGCTCAGTCGCAACAAAAAGGTGAATGTACTCGGTGGTATAGCCGGGGGCCGTATAGAAGCCACCAAGTGGTTCAATTTTGCCGGGTTTATAGCCCGTTTCTTCCTGTAATTCACGAATGGCGGCTTGCACCGGATTCTCACCCATGTTTAGGAGACCTGCTGGAATCTCACTCATTATTACTGCTGCCGCACTCCGAAATTGGCGGACGAGCAAAATTCGATTTTGATTATCGAGTGCAATCAACGCGGTCGCTCCCGGGTGGACAATAATCTCGCGCAACTGATGCTGTCCGTCGGGCAGTTCGACTTCATTGAGATCAAGCGTGACGATACGGCCTGAATAAATCCGCTTGGTGGAAAGAATTTTTTCGTTCATTCGGGAAGCACTTTCAAAGAGGCAAAATATACTGGTGAGTTATCAGGGCAGAACAGTTTACACTGCCATGCCCTCGCCAAGACTTGTTTATGCTGGAGGAATAACCAACTGTTGATTGATAACAATCAAATTAATGTTCGAGATACCGTTAGCGTTGGCAATAGAAACTACAGGTACTCCGAAGCGCTGTGAGATTTTAAACAGTGTATCCCCTTGAACCACGACATAAGTCGAGCCGACAAGGCCACCTGTACCGCCGGTGCCATCGGGAATGGATGTGGCGGGCGGCGTTACACCTGTATTACCACAGCCGGGGATGGTCAGTTTTTGACCTACATAGATGAGGTTCATGTTTGCTAGACCGCTGGCATTGGCAATTTCTTGAGGCGTAACCCCATACTGAAGTGAGATACGATAGAGGTTACTATCAGTTGCACTAACTTCGTGAATGCAATCCGAGCCACTCACAACAGGAACATTGCCTCCTACTTCCGTTGCAAAAATAGGAGCGATGGTCTCGGTGGGAATGCCAAAAATTGCTTGTGCAGTTTGAGTTAACTGAATACCGGCAGTATCAGTCGCCTGTCCAACGATAAAGGTAGCGGTCATTTCCAAAGGATTAACATCAGCTTGTTGAATGACAAAGCCGTTAGGGTCAGTGGTAGGGATAGCAAATCCGCTCAAGTTCGGATCTTGAGTCGGGAACATCTGTACAATAGCATTCGGGTCGTCTGTAGCTGTAACTACAACTTGCTCCACAATCGGGGGATCAGTTGGGAACGGGGTAAAGGTCGGCCCCGCGTTTTGAGCTACAGAAATGCCACTGGAAGTACCACCTGCTGATTGGAAACAGCCTGCAAGCGATAAAAGAAGGGCAGCAAAGCCGAAAAAGCGAAGACTCTTTTTCCAGTACGGTCGCATGAATGTCGCCCTCCTTGAAGTCTAAACAAATTAGACTTGTGAAATGATGTCAGTCTACCATTCAAGCGAATTCTCAGCAAGCATATAGGGCGTTTAATTTAGGGTTTCAGTTATTCACATTATCGCGATCATATTCCCAAGCAGGAACAGCAGGCAACTGAATGGTAACCCGCGTATATTGGTTGGGAATGCTCTCGATTTGGAATTTGCCATTATGCAACTGTACCGAACGCGTAACGATAGCTAAGCCAAAACCTGAGCCTTGCTGTTCGAAATATTTACGCCCAAACTGCATAAACGCACCGATATGTTCAATTTCTTCTTGCGTCATACCACGACCATAATCAGTTATTGTCAACTGATAATAATCGTCGTAGAGCACACCGGCTAATTGAACGGATGTACCGGGCTGAGAAAATTTAAAGGCGTTATCAGTCAATTCTTCAATCAATTTTTTAAGATTATCTTCTATCATCCGAATGGCGACATCGTCATTCACCGATAATTCTAAATCGGCTTCGCGGTGATAAAACTGAGCACGCTGATAAGCTATATCCTCGATTAAAGAACGCGGGTTGACTGTAGCAAAACTACGCATAGCTTCAACACGTGCAGAGTCCGTTTTAAGGACTTCAAGCTGTGTGTAGACCACATAGTTTTCGGTCAAACGATAGAGGCGTTGGGCGGCACTGTAAATATGCTGTGCCATCTCTGCGACTTTATCAGGCGACATGACGCTGGCATCCATCAGCAAGATGTCTGAAAAACCTAAAATGCCAGTAAGGGGTGTGCGTAATTCATGCGGTAGCGCAAGAATGATATTTTCACGCAATTCATTCAGGCGTTCTTTCGTCAGATTTTCACGTTCGATTTTGGTCTCGAGACGCTGGCGAACACAACTCACGAGTTCAATAGCTGTAAAGGGTTTAGTCAGATAATCATCCGCACCGGAATTCATGCCAAATCGAATTTCATTTTTATCTGATAATGCGGTCAAGAAAATGAAGGGAATACTAATACCCGCGCCGTCTTTACGTAATTCCGCTAGAACACCAAAGCCGTCCATTTGGGGCATCATTATGTCACATATAATGAGGTCAGGCCGTTTGGCACGGGCACTTCTCACCCCTTCCAGTCCGTCAGAAGCACCTGTTACTTCGAAGCCCTCGAAGGTCAACATCTCAATGATGTCTTTGCGAAGCGCGTCGGCATCTTCAATAACCAGAATTCTGGTTGGAGTGTTATCCATGACAGTCCCTCAAAATACACGCAAAACTCAGTGTACAATCTATTGAGATCAGGGTGAGAGACACAATTCATCCCATACGCCCTATTCTCAATAATTGTAAACCGGGAAATTAGTGTGGAGTGTTGAGATATTTCAGCCTGGTAAGACATTCATTAGTATGAGACCGATAATGATGATACCGGCGAGGATGCGATAGTAACCAAAGGCGACAAAGCTATTGTGAGCAACATAGTTCAGCAACCAACGAATTGATATCCAAGCAACGATACCTGCAACAACGGCACCGAGCAACAAATTCACAAGATCATTGCCTTGAATAGTTTTAAGATTTTTGAAAAGGCTATATAGCGTTGCAATCCCCAAAGTTGGAATGGCAAGAAAGAAAGTAAAACGAGTCGCAACGGCGCGGTCTAAGCCAACGAGCATCCCACCAATTATGGTAGAGCCTGAACGGGATACGCCGGGAATGAGCGCTGTGATTTGTGCAATACCCACTGCTAACGCTTGGCGAGGAGTGATTGACTCCATAGTTAGGGTTGTTGGCTGAGTGTTAGGACGGCGTTCTACCAGCAGGAAGATAATACCCCCTACAATCAGTGAGGTGGCTACTACGATTGGACGAAACAACAATTCATCAATTTTGTTGGAAAAAAGGAAACCAATAGCTGCCGCAGGAATGAAGGCAATGATGATGTTGAGCCACAAACGCTGAACGCCATTATCACTGGTTACTGTTGCAACTTGTTTGAGAAGTTCTGAACGAAAGTAGACAATTACGGCTACGACTGCGCCAATTTGAATGAATATTTCAAAGGTACTGCCGTTCGAATTCTTAAAATCGAGCAAAGCGGCAAAGACGATTAGATGTCCGGTAGAAGAAATGGGGAGAAATTCGGTTAACCCTTCAACGATGCCGAGAATAATGACCTTAACCAGTTCGAGCATGACGCAAATCTCCTACTTAGGACTATTCATTTGTTTCCGTTGCCGATTGCGCTGGGTATTCTACACTTAGAATATGAAAAGTGATGCGATGGAATTAGGTGGCATGAGGGCAATGTGGTAGGCTTGGCACACAAATTTTTATCCTGAGGTTATCGATTGCGCTCTTATATCCCTTTTCTCCGTGAAAATCCGGACTTTACACGTGTTTGGTTCGCTCAAATCATTAGTTTATTTGGTGACTGGTTCAATATCATTGCGCTTTCGGCACTGGTGGCCCAATATACCAACAAGTCCGGTTTAGCAGTGAGCGGTTTACTACTGGCAAGAGTACTGCCGCCGTTTCTTGTTAGCCCATTCGCAGGGGTAATCGTTGATCGGTTTGATCGTAAGCGATTGCTCATTATCAGTGATGTATTGCGTACTTTAATCGGGCTGTCATTATTGTTTGCAACCTCGGCTGACCGATTATGGATTATCTATAGCGCAACCATATTCCAATTTGTCTTTTCAGCGATTTTCGAGCCTGCACGTTCAGCACTCCTACCCGCACTTCTGCCAAGAGATCAGCTAATCAGGGCCAACACGCTGAGCAATGTGACATGGTCGGTAATGTTGGCCATCGGTGCGATGATTGGCGGGATTATCACAGCAGTTTTTGGGACAACAACCGCATTGATTGTAGATGCAGCCAGTTTTGGAGTTTCAGCACTCATCCTCATGAATGTGCGGGTTCACCAAAATGTCGAGCTGCCTGTACATTCAGCAACGACACCTGTGGCTAAAACGGGTTTCAGAGATGGCTTGGCATATGCACGTAGGCAACCCCAAATTGGGATTGTGCTGCTGGTTAAATTCGGGTTAAGTGTTGGCAATGTCGATACGTTAATGATCGCTTACGGCACAGCTTTGTTCGTCATGGGGGAAAATGGAACAGGATCATTAGGGCTGTTTTATGCAGCGTTTGGGTTAGGTGCGCTATTAGGGCCTGCCCTACTCAACCGTTATAACAATGGTCAGGTAATGACTATGCGACGGCTGATGATTGTCGGGTTTATGTGGGTCACAATAGGCTGGATTTTATTGGGATTAGCGCCAAGTTTGTGGTTTGCGGCGTTGGCATTAATCGTTCGTGCGATGGGTGGTTCAGCGACATGGACATATAGCTCGACAGTCATTCAGATGAGTACACAAGATTCATACTTAGGGCGTATGTTCTCGTTGGATTGGGCAGCGTACTATCTAGCTGTTACTGTCAGTACGTTGATTACAGGGAGGGTGCTGGATGCGGTAGGCAATGTTCACGCGCCACAAGTCGCCTTAATCACCGGAGTTTTAAGCCTTATTCCACTCATAGGATGGGTGGTAGCTGTGCGATGGGTAGAGCGTTATTCAACCCGATTAACACTAGCTAATGAGTAAATAGTACGTTATAAAATTTGTTTTAGGGGTAGACTGTGTACTAACATCATATCGAGTGATTCTAGAGAGGCATTGTGTATGAATGCGAACCGACAACACGCGATTGTGATTGGCGGCAGTATGGCCGGGATGTTGACGGCACGGGTACTTAGCGACCATTATGAACAAGTGACGATTATTGACCGCGACCGAATGCCAGACGCCGTGGAGATGCGGGACGGCACACCCCAAGCAAGACATTTGCATTTACTGTTAGCGAAAGGCTTGCAAATCGTCGAGGAATTATTCCCCGGCATCGGAGCCGAAATATCCTCGAAAGGCGCACCCACACAAGATTGGGGACGTGATACCACTGTGTTTCTGAAGCACGGTTGGATGCCTCAGTTTGACAGCGATGTCCATACACATGGTGTCAGCAGAATGCTTTTGGAATGGTGTGTTCGGCAGCGTATTCGGGCTAATCCACACATCCAAATCATGGAACGAACACAAGTCAAACAATTGGTGACCGCCGACAGCAATCAAAGGGTGATTGGTGTTGTGATACAGGAAAAAAACGGAAATAACGAAACAACAGAAGTGAACGCTGATCTGGTTGTGGATGCAAGTGGACGGACGACTCATACACCCGAATGGCTCTTGAGCATGGGTTACGAACAGGTCGAAGAAAGCGTCATCAATTCATTTTTAGGCTATGCAACCCGTTGGTATAAGCGTCCCGAAGCGTTCCCCAAAGATCTAAAAATGATCACCGCGCAATCACTGCCGCCAAACCTTCCAAGAGGCGGTGTCATCATGGAGATTGAAAACGGGGAATGTATCGTCACACTGGCAGGCGTCAACAAAGATTACCCTCCAAGTGACGAAGCAGGTTTTCTCGACTTTGCCCGTAGCTTACTCTCGCCTATTATCTATGACATCATAAAAGATGCCGAACCGCTTTCGAATATATATAGCTATCAACGCACGGAAAATCGTTGGCGACATTTTGAGCGCTTTACAAAATGGCCTGAGGGATTTGCTGTAATGGGTGATGCAGCGTGTGCATTCAACCCTGTTTATGGTCAAGGCATGACGACAGGCGCACTGGAAGCCGTCGAGTTGGGCAGAGTGCTTACGGAATATACGGGGAAAAATGAAGCGGGGATGACAAAAATTTTCCAAACCCGATTGGCAAAGGTGATTGAAACACCGTGGCTGATGGCAACAGGTGAGGATTTACGTTATCCAGGTACAGTGGGTGGGAAGACAAACTGGCAAGATCGTTTGGTTCAAAAATATATTGAACAGATTATCAACGCTATGCCACTTTATCCTGAAATTGCAGACAGCTTTATACAGGTCATGAACCTGATGAAGCCACCTACTTCTTTGTTCCAGCCATCAATTCTGCTGAAGGTCGTTAGCAGCATGTTTAGTAGGAAAAAGCCTCCTACATCACAACCGTTGGTATCAACAGAAAATCCAATAGGGGAGCGCACTTAGGCTCTCCCCTATCTAAAAACAAGATTATCGAATTCGTTTACGCGTCCAACGTACCTTGTGCAAGTCCTACAGGAAGTGGAGCAGGCTGCTTTACTGTACTGGCAACGTCGATGTGTTTTCCTTGTGCAGAAGCATCATGGAAGCTCTGCATAAGGTCTAACACATGGAAAGCAAGTTGACCACTGGCCCGATTAGCCCGACCACTGCGAATAGCGTAGGCCATATCCGCCACGCCGATACCGCGTCCGACTTCATCACTATGCGAATGCTCGACTTCACGCCATTCTTTTTCATCCCAACGACGGAGTAAGACCTTTCCACCGAAATTATTGGGATCAGGAACGTTTAGTGAACCTTCAGAGCCATAAATCTCAATCAGGGGAACGTGATTCGCCCAAACATCAAAGCTGGTAATGATGGTTCCTACCGCGCCTGACGAAAAGTCCATGATACCAGCGACATGGGTCGGTACGTCTACTGTGATTTTCAGACCGTTCTTTTCTTTACTGGTCGCAATTCGTTCGGGGAAAGAAATCTGAGCTGAGGCAGTAACACGCTTCACAGGACCGACTAAATTAATGAGTGCAGTGAGATAGTAGGGACCCATATCAAACATTGGGCCACCGCCAAGTTTGTAATAGAATTCAGGGTTCGGATGCCAACTTTCGGGACCGTGACTTAACATGAAAGCTGTAGCGGCTACAGGACGACCAATAAGACCATCATCAATGACTTTGCGAGCCGTTTGAATGCCACCGCCGAGAAAAGTATCCGGCGCACATCCGACCAGCAAATTCTTTTCGGCGGCAAGAGCAAGAATTTTCTGCCCTTCTTCACGCGAGAGACCTAGGGGCTTTTCACCATAGGCATGTTTTCCTGCATTCAGAATAGCCATGCTAACTTCAGCGTGAGCCTGCGGCACAGTGAGGTTAATAACAATTTCGATGCTGGGATCGGCAAGCAGCTCAGCGACGGTATAAGCATGCGGAATATCAAACTCTTTGGCTCGCGCTTCGGCGCGGCTGAAGTCCATATCGGCAACCGCCACTACGTCTAGAATTTCAAAGGTGCGAGTCCACTTAATATATTGCGGGAAAATATTGCCGACACCGATGATGCCAACTTTTACCTTATCGACCATGAGCGTAGCCTTTCGAGGTTAAGTATGTATAACTACGCCCAACAGCTTCAAGCATATCGGTGGCGCAGCGATCTAGTTCAACAATGAGCCATTCGGGTTTACCAGCAGAGATGATCGAGGCCCAATCCATAACACCATCGCCAACGGCAACCATCGGGTCTTTTTCATCGGTCGAACCATCTTTGATGTGCAGTAAGGGCGCACGACTGCCATATTCACGAATAATATCGGCGGGATCATAACCGCCAGTTTTGACCCAATAAGTATCGACTTCAAAATTAACGGTTGGCGCAACATTTTCCAACATGATTTTATAGGCAGGACGACCATTTACCTGCTGACGATATTCCCACCAGTGATTGTGGTAAGAAAGCCGCATTCCATTTTCGCGAGCTATTTCATCTGCCTGATTGAGTTCATCAGAATGAAATTTAATACGGTCTTCAGATGCAAATTCTTCTGCCGGGATATAAGGACACACCAAGTCTTTGCAACCTAAAATCTGCATCGTATCCAGTACAGCATTCTTCTTCGCGCCAAGCGGCAAATCGCTGTGGGCACTTGGTACTTGAAGCCCTAATTCTTGAAACAGTTTGGCTGCGGCAGTAGGTGTCGTGCTGACATAAGCAGCATTCGCAGACTCGACACCTACATAGCCCTGCGCTGCTACCTGACGAATTGTTCCTTCAAAATCCGCAGCGAGTGCATCACGTAAAGTATAAAGTTGTAGCCCAATTGGAACAGACATTTTTCCTCACTCAATATCAATATAAACAGCAAAAAATATAGATGTATAAATATGCTGCATTTTAAGTTTGTGAAGATTTTACCTATCTAATGATAGACGGGCAAATAACCATTACAGTGCATTGAATAGACATGGGGGAAGCATAGGGAAGCCGCGTTGCGGGGGGCGAGATGCGGTGATAGAATGCAAAGTAGATTATAGATAATAATATGCCTGCAACCGGGGAAGTTTATGATGCGTTATACGCGTTTTTTAATCGTATTCATTGTGTTAGCAGCCAGTGGCTGTAATTTATCGTCGCAACCACCTACCGCAGAACCTTTGGACGTCCCTACTACTGAAGCAGGTGGTCGCCCCGTGGTCACTATCGCCTCTCCCAACGACGGCGCTGAGGTAACGGTCGGAACACAAGTTTTTGTAACCGCGACAGCAACCGACGCAGTGGGTGTTACACGTATGCAGCTTCTGGCAAACGATCAAATCGTTAAAACGGTATCTTCCGAGTCTTCTTCCGGGCAGCGGAATTTTCAGGTGATACTTGATTACACACCACGAGCTGAAGGCGATGTTAACCTGAAAGTAGTTGCATATCGTGGAGCTATCGCCAGCGATCCAGCAGCTGTTGATATTAAAGTCAAATCTACAGCTGTACACATCGAGCCAACGTTACAACCTGTAGATAATGTTCCGGCGATTGATCCCAATGATCCCACATGCCGAGCGCTTACTAATACTGGATTGAATTTACGAAGTGGTCCGGGAACAGTTTATGACCGAGTAGGATTGGTCGCGGGTGGCGCGGTTGTGCCAATTATTGGTCGAGTTGGCGACAATTCATGGTGGCAAGTGCGCTATGGCATCAATGTGGGTTGGGTCAGCGGACAATACACTTCTATCTATGGTATTTGCTCGTCCGTGCCTGTGATAAGTGTACCACCGACACCGACACCGACTGGCAGCACACCTACAGCGCAACCGACCATTACTAAGACACCTACCCCACAGCCGACTATAACCGTAACACCGGGAAAGGCTGATCTCGTGATCTCCAGTATTGCGGGTCCAACCAGCACTACTGTTGCAGCAAGCCCATTGACATACTCGATTACAATTACGAATACAGGTAGTGGGCCGTCAGGCAACTTCTCTAATACAGTCAAACTACCTAATGGATCAGATGCGAATTTGGGTGTGGTTTCAAACCTAAACGCTGGCGAAAGTATTTCACTGAACATTGATATTCCGTTTACAGCCGCTATGTCTTATACACTGATTGCAGTGGTAGACAGCGCTAGTCAGGTGAATGAGATTAGTGAAGTCAACAATACAGCTACGCTATTGGTGACAGTGTCATAAGGATAGTCAAAATGGGAGGACAGACAAGTCCTCCCTCAAGAAGAAGACACTTTCGGGATCTGGTTCATAGCGTTTAAGTGAAATAAATCAAGTGATTTTTCGGCTAAATTGACTCAGCGTTCAAGCGCTTATAGAATGCAATTATGGCAACACGATTACTGGTTATCCACAAGCAATTGGTTTTCGCCGTTACAATCAAGCAAGCGCTTGAACAAACGGGCGGTTTTGCAGTGCATCCCTTTACAAAAGCGGAAGCGGCTTTTGATTTCCTACGCGACCATCCACAGGATATTGCTCTGGTTGATTTCAATCTGCCGGGGCGTTCTGGTATACGTGTTATCCAACAATTACGGATACTTCAGCCAGACATTGTGGTTATCGTCACACCACAGCTTTCGGCTGGTGACATGCGAAACTTTGGGGTGCAAGCTTCGCTGAACTCACCGTTCACAGCGCGCAATTTACTTCCACTTTTACAGAATGTGCTGGATGAGGTTCCAAACGACAACTTAGGGACTGCGCTACCGCCACCAATGGGCGGGCAGATGACCACCAGCAATTTAGGTGACCAAAAACGCATTAAACGGCAGCAGATGGGAACCACACAGAATTTAGGTGATAATGCGCTTACCCATGCAAATGAGCCATCTCAAACCAATAAGTTGAATTCCCCATCTGTTGCTGAAGATGATAAACCACAGACTAAAGAACTGGTTGATAACCCATTAAAACGACCGCGTCCGGCTGTTCAAAATCCAGAATTAGATAGCCTGATGAATAAACCGACTACGCAACAGTTTGTTGAACAGCAACCTACACCCCCGCAGGCGAACAACAATCCATTTAAGACGCGCAATCTCGACGACATTGATCTCAACGATTTGCGTCCTCCTAAGACTAAGCCTTTAGCAGATGATGCAGCGCCGCCCGCGCCCGATCTTGACCGTTTTCAAACCCGTAATTTGCAAGAGGATACGGATAACGAACCCAAGGTTGATACACGCATCTTGCCTGATGTACCCTCAATTCCCGAAATCGACTCATTGACCACACGGCGTTTTGATACCGATCAAACCAATGAAGAAGATACACCACAAACGCGCGATCTCGGCAAACAACAGGCTGCAATTGATCCTTATGGAACGCGTCCTTTAGGTGAGGCAACTGCGCCGACCGCCCCGCCTGAATTTTCATCACTAGATCGGGTACTTCAAAGCTTCCACATGGAAGAACCTCCGGCTGATGATATGGATACTCCGGCTGTCCCAACTAAGGACTCGGACGCACTACGACAATTTATTGCTACAAACACGGGTGAGTTTGACGCAGAGTCGTTTGATGATGTTCTTGGAGCAATTGAACCGGATATAACGGATACCCCGAAAAAGCAGCGGCAGGTGGATTTTGAGGGGCTCGTCAAATCCATGCAGCGTGACGAACCTCAAAATCGGCTACCTGACCGTCAGCAACAACAACTGTTGGATTTTGTTCTGACAACGGGGATGGACTCAGTACTCAAAGAGATTGAGAAAACAAAGACGGGCACACTGCCGAAACCAGCCCCAAATCGACCTAATACACCCCCTGAAACACCATCCAAAGCGCCTCCAAAACGTCCACCGACGGAAACCAGTTTTCGTAAATTGGCTGCGGAAGAACCTCCTCTTCCTACACTTGAGGAAAACGGAACGGTTAGTGATCTATTAGTTGGAATCGCTGATAGTAATTTTCGTGATGTGCTTGCGCTGCTAAATGAGGCCGGAGACAGTCAACAATCCATTCCGCAGAATAAGTCGCCAGTTCCACCAATGGCAAATCAAGCGGACACGGGATACTTTGAAGATTTTCTACAATCGACAAGTCCAGACTCGGATTCAATTCCTGTCACACGACCGCCAAGAACATCTCAAGAAAATTACGACTTCAACTTTGAATACAACGATGATGACGATGGGGCTACGGTCGCAGGTGTTGTCCTTAAATCCACCCAAGAGAACACATCAAACCCCGGAGAATTCTCACTCGATCAATTGATGGCAGACATCAATGATCGGTTGACAACACACAAATTAAAGGTGCGTCCCCTACCCTCGTGGGATATGGATACGACAGCGTTTCATGCTCCCGTAACCGATATACTGGAAACACCAAGCGCAGGGTCCACCATTAGTAAGCGCATGCCGGGTGAACCTAGTTTCCTACCGGAAATGTTCCCACCCGACGAGATTATTCCGCGCGAACTACCACCTTTGGAGACAGAGGCCGAAGTCTCTGAAGCTTGGACGACACGCGCATCCGAACCCAGCCTTGAACAAATCGAAGCCGTTGATGCTGATGCCGTAACTATGGTTGAACCGGGTTACTTCGATGAAACAGTCATGGGGGAAGCCGCTACAATCGACTCTGATTTATTCTCAGGAATCATGGAAGACCCGGCATCGATTGATGACCAAGCTCGCTATGATGACCAAGCGGAATCCTCCGAAAATCAATATGCCTTTGATTGGAACGAACCTGACCATACAGTAGAAGCAACGCCAGTTGAAGAAGATTTTATCTCGGCAGAAGCTGAACCCGCTACCGATGCAACAGAGATTGATGAATGGGACACGCTGGCCGCACAGCCCGAAACAGTAATCCCCGGTGCGAATTTTGACTCGTTCGATCCTGATGAAGTGCTTCCATCTGAAGAAGCAGTAACCAGTAATTGGGATACGAATTGGGGAGTCACAGAAATTGAACCTGCATCTGATCTCACTGTTGAAAATAGCAGTGATGCGTGGGATCTGCCAGCAGCAGTGGAACTAGAACCTATTCCTCCTGTCGAAACCCATGCAGCGGCACTGACTGAGGAAGCACGAATTGCTCAATTAGCGCTTAATCTGACACAGGTTTCACTCGAAACCAGCGCCGAAGGCACTATCCTCACACGGAAAAATCAAATTATCGCACTGGCAGGACACCTCTCCCAAGAAGATACTATCGAGCTTCAAAATACGATCCATAACGATTGGGGTACAGGTGGAGACGGCGCACGATTACGCTTCATCACACTGCCGAGCAGCAACAAAGAATATATGTTGTATTCAACAGGAACAGAAGACGATTTAATTCTCTCGATGATTTTTGCCGGTACAACACCCTTGCGCGTCATCCGACAACAAGGACAGCGATTGGTCAAAGCACTGGGAGAAGTACCGGAGAACCAGCCATCAAAGGCTATTTCAGCAACGCCACGCCGCGAATTGCAATCCTCTACCGAGGAAACGCTTGAACCTAATGCTTATGTGTGGCTAGTGCGTGACCCAGAACAACGACTAAGCAGCGCGGTGGCACATTCAATCAGTGCGGGACTAATGACACAACTGACCGAAATGCGTTGGAAGATTGAAGAGTTGCAAGTGCAAGAAGAATATATTTATCTCCTAGCAAATGTTCCAAGTGACACCCCTTCATATGCCGTAATCCGTGAACTCAAGCAGCGTGCGGCGACTATCGCGCAAAAGCAAGATGTGAACCTTGAGGTACAGGATCTCTGGGCGGATAGTTACCTCGTGCTTTCACCCGGTCGCGAACTCGCGCCGGATGAAATTCAAGAGTTTATGGACTTCCAGCGCATGATGTAGTCTTATCATAGCCAAACAAGGCAACTGTAAAATTTGGTATGGAATTTAGACAGTGGTCGAGGCGTGCCTCAATCTAAAATAATCCACTGATTGAAGAGTAAAAATATTTAACCGTTACTTACCGTATTGTTCTGACGCGCTATCATTGCCGATACTCCGGTAGCACCACACTAAGTGGTGGACGCTTTTTGAGGGAGAAATCTGGCGTATAAAATGGTAAAAATGAACATGTTTACCAAATTACTGAACGCGTTCATCAAATTCTTGAACATGTTCACCGATCATAATGGTTCAGGA
>JBBSBM010000091.1:0-31789 GCA_038251275.1 Aggregatilineales bacterium | reverse complement strand
TTCAATCCATAACCTATGACATCCCGAAATCATTACCCGCGCCACCCAAAGCGGAAGCTAAACAGGTAACCGTTGAGGTTGATACTGACGCGATGTTCGATGATTTTGTGGGCATGTTCCAATGAGAATCGAAAACCCTCTTGGTGGTCAAGAGGGGCTTCTAATCAGGCTAATTGAGGTAGCCTAACTATGGCAAATAATAACACACAAATCGCATCGGTTGACTGTGGCAACGGTAACACCAGCGCCATGATCGCTGGAACTAAGAAAACGATCAGTTTTCCCAGCATTCGCGCCCGTATCACATCTCAAACCCTCGGTCTCGGTCAAGGGCATGAACTCGATTTCACTTCAGCGGTATGGCATGACAATACCTATGCCGTTGGCGATGATGCGCTACTCGTCAATCGGCAGGGGATTGACCGTCACATGGGAGTCAATCGCTACGGCGGCGAACACCATCAGTTCTTGACCGCTTATGCACTGGCTCGACTTGGTGTGAAATCCGGCAGTGTTGATCTAACACTATTGTGTCCACCCGCCATGTACAACGACCTCAAGAAGTCGATGCAGGATGCCTACACCAAACAAGGTGTCGAAATTAGCTTGAAAGGGGATAAGAAACCGCGTGAGTGGTCATATAACAACGTGTCCGTGCTGCCCGAAGGCTATGCGGCGGTCGGCTGCTTCATACTCGATGCCAGCGGGAACAAATCCACACTGGCTGCTAAAATGGCAGGTGACATCGTGCTGCTCGACACGGGTGCATACACCGCCAATGTATTCCGGTTGCACAATGGAGCTTTAAATCCAGCCGACCTCCCACAGTCCAGTATCGCCAATGGGGGTGGAAATACCCATCTCCGTTTGCCCTTACTGGAGTGGGTACATGGTGCAGGGGGAGACTTAACTGCCGCTACCCTTGATGACATCGACCGCACTCTGAGATTAGGTAGCGCCTCGAATGACTATGTGCTGCGTTTTGGCGCGGCTGAAATCGATTTGAGTCCCATGCTGGTGCATCTCGGTAAGCAATATGCCGATTGGCTGGCAAACAATGCTCTTGATACCCGCTTCGATGGCCTGAAGGACATCAGCGGTTTGCTCGTTGTTGGAGGCAACGCCGCCTACATTATGCCGCATCTCCAAAGCTGGTACGGCAAAGTCATCGACTACACCGGCTGGCGCGAATTTTCAGGGCTTCATCCCGCTGATCTGAATGCAGCAGGGGGATTGCGACTCGCACAAGCACGATTGGCGACCAAGAAATGACCCATTTCTACGTTGTATTAGACACCGATGACGATGATAATCTGGTTGTAAAGCCCACTCAGAAAACGGATGCATTGGAGCTTTTCGCTCAGCAAGGTACGTTTCCGGCATGGAACATTGTGGGCGAAGGTTACATCGTCACCATCTATGGTGGGGCATTGGAGGCTTATTCCTGTTGGCGAGAACCGCGAAGAAATCGAAGCACTGGTTTTAAACGCACTTGATTTACGACAGCGAAATACAGGATTAGAACTCCACTTAGTCGTTACTCAATCGCCCGATGTAGAAGAGTTTCGGGATTCCGTTGGTATTAACATGGTCATACTAACCACTGACATCGCCATTTGTAGCATTTTTGTGTGGGGAAAACACCAAGCAGACCTCAAGATCTACGAAACATCGCTCTTGAGAACCAATGCGAGACTTTACATCGAGGTCTTCAAAATCGCGGTGGAACTTGCGGATCCATTAGCGGAGAGCGGTGTCCAAACACCGAATGAGATCAAGGCCGTACTTCGCGAGGCGACCAGGCAATTTAGTCAGGTGAAGCTAACGGTGAAGTAAGCCGGAGATTTCAATTTGCTGGCCGCTTCGCTGCTGATTCCCAGTAAGGGTGAAATTTTCCTTACCTCAAACGGTAAAATTCAGTTGCGCGACTTACGGGGCAGGGCTATACTCAGCTTTAACAGTCTCATAATGCAAAACGACGAGGTGGTACTCGCCGTCGTGCAGAAGCCTTTTGGTTTCAAGGGATTGCCGAACTCTATCGGGAGTTCGACGATGTACCCGATTATAACACAAAATCGGGTATAGTCACCTGAGTTATCCAACACAGGAGCGTCACTCTCGATCAAAAGAGTGGCGCTTTTTTTATTTGTCTGGATGGAGTGATATGAATTAAAAGGAATTGTGTCCCAAATAGAGCAGGGGACACCACAGGTGCGAGAGCACCATCACATATCCTATAAAAGCAAAATGCCTTCCCAACCGTGACAAGTGTAGAAGGCATTCATCAAACCGCCGGGGCGGCTTAATAAATGCTCGCCCGGACATCTCGTTATCTCTTTACATGATAACGAAGATGTTTCGTGTGTGCAAGTCAAATCCGGCAGTCTGGGATTTGATTTGTCATTTTCTAATCGTTCTCAAACGTTATTAACGCTGGCTGAGGCTTATTTTTACCTTGGCTACTCGGTGATTCCGCTGCTGGGCGACCTCGATGCGACCCGTTCCAAAGCACCCGCGCTCCCGTGGTCAGGCTTCCAAAACACCCGCGCTACTGTAAATGACTATGAGCAGTGGTTTTCTGAAAGCCGTTTTGCAGGCCTCGGCATCGTCACCGGACGCGTCAGCCACTTGGTCGTGCTGGATTTCGACTCTGAAGCCATCTTCAACGCCTTCAAAGCCCAATATCCCGACTTACTCGAAACCCACACAGTCCGCTCGGCAGGGCGCGGTCTGCCGCATCTGTATTTCAAACTACCGGATCACCTGCACGTCGATAGTCAAAAAGGGCAGGGCATTGATCTGCTATCCAATGGTCGTTATGTGGTCGCGCCGCCCACCCTCATCAACGGTCAGGCTTACCGCGTCACACGCGGCGGGCAGCCGCGTCCCTTAACCGAACGGGACATTCGCCGCATCCAGTCGTTTATTCAATCCTGCCGGGTGCCGCAGCCGGTCGCACCGTCCGTACAGGCCGCCGCAGCGCCCCTAAAAGCCAGCCGACACGATCTTTGCACCCTTTATCATTATCTTTGCCAGCACAATGGTCGCAATGAAGCCTTATTTCGCACCAGTTTGTTCGCCCGTGATACGGGCTGGCAAAAATCCGAAGCGCTCAGCACGTTGGTCGAACTCCACAGCCAACAAACGACCCGCAGCAGCCATCCACAAGAAACAGCGGCACAGCGGCAGCACGAAGCCCAACGCACCATCCACAGCGCCTTCTCACGACCAGCAGCCTCACGCCGACAGGCACGGCAAACCGCCAACACCCATCAACTGCCGAACAGTGTCCGCGAGGCTCTGATGCAGCGCAAAATGACGTATGCCCTTCGCACCTTGGAAGGACTGCTGCTGACTGGCACAGGTTCCGGTCGGGTTTTCAGCACTCAACAAGCTGAATCGACATTGAAAGGAGTAGTCGGTCGAGACTCGATCCACAAAACCCTGCAGTGGCTCGCCCATCCTGAGAGCATCCACTCCCCCGTAAACCCCCACGGGAACGCTAACGCGTTTGCTACACCCAAAACACGATTGAATAACAAAAAATGCTTTTTGTTACCGAAAAGAAATCAGGAAAAACCTCAAAATGGACGCCCTCAGAATTGGTACCGGATGCCCGACATCCAAGATTTATGTGTGCTTCTGGGTGTCGACCTATCGAACAGTGATCCTTTGCAGCTTATCGATCTCGCCAGCGCCCCTCAAACACGCAGGGTGCTGCATCGTGAATTGATCAAACGGCGCCCCGCTGAATACAGCCGCCGTTGGCTGGCCGCCCGTTTAGGCGTCAGCATGCCGACTATCAACAGCTATAATCGCGCCATACCCATTCATTCCCGCCCAACCTACACCGAAACCGCTATTGGCTGGGGCAATATCGAGCGCTTACCCTTTGATGAACCCCTGAGAGGCGCCTTTTTAGTCACCCCCAACGGTAAAAGGTTTCCCGCGCTGCGACTCATCGCTTCGCGGATGTTAGCCAACGGAGAAGCCGTTTGCCTCAAAGAGCAGGGGAGGAATTTCTATTGGTACGGCGACGATCCACCCTCAATGAAGCCTGTGGCAGCGATCCAGGACCAGCAGCCTGCGGTCACCTTCGCGGGCAACCCGCTGATTGACATCCAGCCGCTGGTCTGCAAACCCATCGCGACTGTCCATCCAACGCCACTCAAGCCCGGCCAACCCGCACCAACCCACTTCCACAGGCCGTTGGCAGATACACAGCGAGAAGCACTGGCCGATTACATCTACACCTGCATCAATGGCATGGGCAAGAAAACCATCAGCCGCGCTACGGCTCGCCGCCTAACCCACATGCAGCCTGAAATTCGCGTACGAGCCGCCCTCGACCGGCTTCAGCAGCGCCGGACCGTCACCAATCCAACCGGCTTTTTGACGATCCTTTTACGATCAAAACACGAAATATGAGGCACATTGGCTCTGGCAAATGCTTACTCATTCTTCAGCAAGGTCAAGTATCCGACGACCTCATCGGTCATCCAAACTTGTTTCAGCCACTTTCTCCCGCATAGGGTGGTTATCTTGGCAAGCGTTTGATGACTTTTGCTGATATTTCAACCGTTTATCTGCGGTTTTGAATGTTGCTCTCCGCTGCACGTTTCTTAAACTCACCCTTATGGGTTCAAAGAGGTGCCGATGGCAACTGACAAACTCATGCGATAAGACACCTATTACTCATCCCAACGATGTAACGAGAGCGCCTATAGAAAAATAGTCGTCCAGAAAAGGATTAAACTTTTAGATGAAGCGTTCTCAGATCGTTCGTTCATCGGATAGGAGCGTGTTATCCTTTTGCGGCAACATGCGCTGTGATCTACAATCAACCACCCTATGAATAAAGATAAACCACCCCATTCAGAAGCACACCAAGTGGCTCGAGAATTAGCCACTTTACTCGGCGAGCGTCATCACGGTGTGATCGGGCAAATCAGGCGCATTGTTCGACTGCGCGGAATTGATTTCAGTCGTGAGATGTACGCTGCTACCTTGGAGATTGAAGCCAATGGCGGCCTGATGTTATCCGACAATTCCCGCCGCCGTACGCCCGGCGGTGTGTTTCTGCATCTCGTTCGCTCCAAGCTCGATGATGATCAGAAGAAGCAGGTTTTCTACGGTAATGCGAAGACCGGCATCCCTCTTTTTTCTTGGACAAAACGGATCGCTATCATTCAATCCCTACAAAGCGGGCAAGGAAAGATCGTGTCACTGACCGTATCGCTCCGTGGCCGAACCGAACGGATTGAAAAAAGGGGTGAAGTCGTCATCATAACCCTGTCTGATGAGCCCTCCATCGACAATTTACCGCGTGAAATTCCCAAACCACCCTCTACACCGACTCGGGTTGTCGTTTATGTCGCCCTTGAACAGTGGATGGCAATTGAAGCGGTCATGATAAATTCATCTGACCGGCTGCTCGTCGAAGGGAGTTGTGCTTTCGATCCGGAGATTAAGAGCGTGGTCGTATTTGCCACCTCAATCCAGATTGAGGTTTTAAAGACCCATCCCCAAAAGACAAGAGACAAGCCGGAGAAAACAAAGGCTAAAGCATAAGGAACGCCCAATAATGTCTTAATCTGTTATACAGGCAATTTTTTGAGGGTTAAGTCCCTACAGATTGCTGCTTTCAGCCAAGGATGATTGCGTGTAGCAAAGTGTTAAGCAATCCGGTTGAGCAGGAACCTATGACCGCGAACAATAAGCGCAGGGTTGGAAGTCAGCCCAAGATTACCGGACAGCCGCAGGTTGAAAATCATCTAAAAACGCTGGCCAAGGGGTAAGGTGTCTGACAAAAGCATTCATCCGACTGACCAACCCAATCGTGATATGGCAGTCATGAATGAAGGGTCAGTTTAGACGCGACATTAAAACGTCTGACGGCTCAGACCCCGTATTAAACGACCACACCCATTCGATGCTATGGAATGTCAGACACCCACGTGTTTTTGCACCCGAAGGCAGGTGGTGTGTTCGGTGGGCGCGATCCATCGCGTCCACGGGTGTGCTGGCACCTGAGTGCCAGCACACCCATGCGGCGGACGCAGGCCGCTGCATCCAGCCCTCCGGCGCATGAGGAGCCAGCGCATTTAGCTGGCTTGCTACTCTGGAGGCACAGGGACGTACACGACCACCTGTGAAGGAGGCGGCAGTGTGACACTGCAAAGCCTCCAGAGTAGCGTCGGGTCGTGCCCGGCCTCTGCCGGTCACTTTGGCAGCGCAGCTCGGCGGACTACACTCCATGGGCATGCTGCCAGCGTCGGAGAGAACCCTTAGCTTGCCATCCCTTGAGGATCTTAGGAGACCGTTGTCAGACGTAGGGGTAGGGCAGGTGTCGGACGGTTGCCCATGGGTAACAAAAAGCCCGCTGGTGGGCGGGTTTTTATTCAGTCGAAAACCATTTTATGTGATTAAGCAGGTTCAAGGTCAAGCGCCTCAGCTAATTCTCTCCCCGGCACACCTAACACGTTGTTGGCAGCTTTCAAGACTTCTTCGGCTAAACGTCTTTCCTCGTGCTTAACTGCAAAAATCAAATCACCCATATTGTTTAGTTTTGTACCGCTGTCGCTCAATCGCCAAACACGTTCTACATTTGCGTGCTTTGGTACGAAGCGCTTCTGAAAAGCCTCGACTTGAATACCTACAATTTCATAATCATCAGCGCGGTAAAGCAATGCAACTTGGTCGTCAACATAATGTGCAACCGTGTCCGTTTCAGGCGGTACTACCAGCATGATAAATGCATCAAATACAGGCTCATAAGTATAATATTGTTGCCGCGCTTGCTGGCCTTTTTCAATACTCATAAGCAACCCTGTTTTTAGCTGGTCTGTTGCTACTAAATGCTCTATTCCGGCCATATCAATTTCTCTCCTGCTTTAGGTGAGTCTGCGTAAAAAGCGCTAATAAGTATTCCTAGTTTTGCTTGGTCAAAAGCCACAACGACTTTCATATATCTCGGCTGATTTGGGCGTAAAAAATAGTAGACTTCTCGATCATCAAAATCGGCATCGGCATATATGCCAATACTTGGTTTTTCGATTGCTTTTATTATTTCCTGCTCTCTATCCTTTAAGTTTGGATGATGCCCAATAACATGGTCATTCCAATACTCTTGACTACAGACAACTTTATAACCTCTTGGATCAACTGCCTCAAGGTAAACTGTCATATTAGGATTCGCTATTCTGGTGGATAAAAGAGGCAGCACATTTTTAAATATATTGTGACAAACTGCTCAATCACATACATGATAACACTAATCAGTTAACATTTGGATTAAAAAATCAAAATCGCATAAAAGTATTACAATTTCCCGCTCCCCACCGGCTGCCTGCGCTGGCAGGTTTCCGGATGGGATTAGTACCCTAATTTGACGTTATCGCCAAGCTGCTTAGATTCGACATATTCAGCATATTTAAGTGTCATAGTCGGGCTGGTATGGCGTAGCATCTTTTGGGTGTAGTTGGTGGGTGTGCCGTTCTCAATCGAACGTGTGCCGAGTGTTCGGCGGGCATCATGCGGCATGAATTCATCGCCACAAATCAAGCGAATTTTCTCACCTGAAAGCGGTTTATCAGCTAAGAGCTTACCCGCCTTGCTAACCGGAGTAAAAACCGTTTTGCGCCCTTCTGAATAGGCTTTCCACGCCAACAAGAAAGTCCGTGCCGCTGGCATCAGAGGAACATAGTCCACATGATCAGCCGCACGTTTCTTGGCACCTTTAATGGCAATCGTGTTCTCATCGAAATTTATATCAGACCATTGCAGCTTGCACACCTCTGAACGGCGCAAACCGGCGTAAAACAACAAGCCCATAACTGCTTGATTGCGGGCGGTCAGTTGTGGCGTGTTCCATTCCCGGTGTAGTTCGCTGTGTACCTCATCCGCCCGTAACGCGCGTTTTTCACGACGTTGGCGCGGCTCGGCATACATCACGTTATCCGCATCAGTGGGTAGCTTAAACCGTTGCAGTAAGGCCGCGTTAAATTGCAAGTTAGTATCGCCGCCGGTATCGGCATGTAACCCTAAGACCGTTCGCAGATGCGACAGTCGCGCCCGCTGCGTGGAGGGTCGGGCCGGATGAGCGGTGAAGAAAGCGATAGCCTGCACCGCATCCAGTTGCCAGACATCTATATCTGCCAATGCACACCAGCCGCTGTACAGTTTCCACGTCGAAGCAATCTGTGCGCGGGTGTTAGCACTCAGGCTGGATAGCAGGGCTTCAAGGTTGGCTGCCCGTCGTTCGTTCGTCATGGGTTGGATACTGCTGCTGTTGCGGAGGGTGATTTCGTGGGTCATGTTTCGCATCTACCTATTGTTATAAGGTTAATTATAACAATAAATAAATGTCAGACAAGTCCCTCAAAAAGGAGCGAATTAGACCATTTTTATAAGTCAACGAGGTCTAGGTTTTCACCTTTAATACAGGTTTTTTTGGCGAGGTAGACACTGCATATTTGCCAAAGATATACGCATGAAACGGTTTAGGTGGGTGTCCTTATCTGTTACACCTTCGGCAGCAGCACCTGTTCGGGATTTGTCTGACGGGGTTGGACAGGCTCAATTTATTCCACTACATGAGCGCTGCTTAGCAGCAGCGCAGCGTCCTTTGAGGACGCCGAACCCCCTCAGCCAACAACCATATGTTTCACCTGTTGGTGGCGCGGCGGAGTTACTCCCATTGGTGGGGTAATCCGGCTGAGGGGGATCGCCAGCTAAAAGCTGGTCACTCAAGTGCCGTGAGGGCTTGACGTGCCGCGCTCACGCGCAGCACCACTGACCACGCACTCAGGTGCGGGTCAGTGTGTCGGCTCGGCGTACCGAACCGACCAGACACACCCTATCACGTTGACCTATTTGTCTGACAAGTTTACCCTATAAACCAATATGATTCATGAAACAATTTTGCGACCTTATCTGGTTTTATATTTCAGCCTCAAGGAAAGAAACAACTTGACGATCATTGCTGAACTTTCATACCAAATTGTCCGACTTTGGTTCGCCTTACAAGATTTGCGCCATAACATTAAATGTCTGACAAACCCCGGAACCCCTGCTGTAAGCCTTATTGCGGATTTACCCCGCAGGCGGTCAGACCTTATCCTCGAAAATGCCCTACTCCGTCAACAGCTTGTCATCCTTCGCCGTCAAGTTAAACGACCGCATTTCAACAATCGAGATCGACTGATTTTGGTTTTACTGGCTCGTCTGACACGTTTCTGGAAACAAACGCTTCTCATCGTTCAGCCAGACACACTGCTGCGATGGCATCGGGAAATGTTCCGTTGGGTCTGGTGGCTAAAATCGCGTCCTCAAAACAGGCCACCTCGAGTCGCTGCCGAAACAATTCAACTTATTCAGCAGATGGCGAGTGATAATCAACTTTGGGGTGCAGAGCGCGTCCGGGGTGAACTACTCAAATTGGGCATCCATCTCACCAAGCGGACGATCCTCAAATATATGCGTCCCGTGCGAAGGCCACATCAAACCAAACAAAATTGGCTAACCTTCATTCGCAATCATACCAATACCGTTTGGGCATGTGATTTGTGTATGAATCTTCTGATTCAAACCCTGAAATGATTCGCGGACATCGTGGCCGGGTAAAATCTCCTCATCGATAAAGTCATAGGAGGAGAAATGATGGAAGCGTTATGGGAGTTTGAGCGGCTAAAACTGTTCCAGCTCGCTCGTGTTCACCCGGACTGGTCGAGCACAGGGCTGGCGGATGCTGTTGGACACAGCTTGAGTTGGGTGAAGAAATGGCGACAGCGGTTCCGGCAGGCTAAACATCTCAGTTTAGAACTCTTCCAAAGCCAATCTCGTGCGCCAAAAACACATGCTAAGCAACTCTTGGCAGTTGTTCGCAATGCCATTTTGAGCTTGCGTGACCAACTGAAGGATGTTTACAAACGAACCGTCGGTTCAAAAACGATTCTCTACCATCTTCACCGTGACCCATTATTGCAGCAGCAAGCCGCTTTTATACCGCATTCGGCTTCTACAATTTGGCGAATACTCAAAGAAGGTGGACGTATTCCGACCCGTATCCATGAGCATCACCCAGTTGACCGTCCCGCTCCAATGGATCATTGAGAGATGGATTTTGGACAACTCGCGGATCAAGTCGAGTTTTTGAGTGTGGTTGATCGTGGCACATCCATCCTGGTTGATACCCAGACTGATCACCATTTCAACGCAGAAACCGCCTTGTTGGCAGTAGCCAAGTTATTCTTGTTCAACGATTTGCCCCAAAAGCTACGTTTTGATCGTGACAGCCGCTTCCTCAGTAGCTGGGCGATGGACGGTTATCCGTCGCCGCTGCTACGTTTCTTGCTGTGTATCGGTGTTGAACCTGACCCCACTCCGCCTCGTCGTCCTGATCTCAAACCGTTTGTCGAACGGTCGGTACGAACCCTCAAATACGAATGTTTGTGGGAAGCCCATCCTGAAAGTCCTGCTAAAGCCGATGACATCCTACGGGAGTACCGTTATTTCTACAATCACCAACGTGCCAACCAATCCTCAGCATGTCAAAACCGCCCTCCTTATGAAGCTTTTCCAAGTCTACCCAAGCGGCGTTCGCTCCCTGAAGAAGGTATAACTACGGGGTTTGAGAAAAAATCCGATTACGACAAGCTATGAAGATTGGAAATGAGAAATAGGGGCTTACTGCCAGGAGATCTCTTCGACGGCACGTTGTAAATCGTGAGCGGTAGCTTGAATATAAATCAAAGTGGTATCCAAAGAATTATGTCCCATGATTTGAGCAAGTTGGTGCAATGGAACTTTTTGCGCCATGCGGTAGCCGAAGCGGTGTCGAAGGTCGTGGGGAGTAAGAGCGGGGATGGAGGCTTTCTGAGCATATTTGGCGATCAAAAAACCGACAGCACGGGGAGTTAATGCTTGATGGGTGCGCTGCGATTCAAACAAGAATTGTTTTCCGGCTTTGTCCGAAGCGAAATATTCAGATAAAGTGTTGCGTGCGGTAATATTTAAAGGAACTTCACGATACTTGTTTCGTTTACCCCAGACACGCGCATATCCTGTGCGTTTCTCAAGGACAAGATCTTCTCGTTTAAGAGCACAAACCTCGCCGACGCGGAACCCGGTATGCAGCATAAATAGAAGCAGGGTGTAATCCCGAACATGGTGTTGCGCAGCGGCGAGTAGTTTCTCTTCCTCTTTGTCGGTAAGATGACGCGGCGACTTTGGAGATCGATTGACCAGCTTCACGACTTTGGCTGGATTGCGTTGGATGGCTCCACGCTCTAAGGCCCAGCCAAAATAACGTTTGAGACTAACCAGATAGCGATTGATGGTAGCGGGCTTGCAGTCCAATGGATGTTTGAGGTAATCGCGATAGCGAGTCAGCGTGGGAGTGGTGATCTGCGTGGGCAAAAAGGAGACAGGCTCTTCTTTTTCCTGTGGCGTTGTTTGTTCGTACCATGATATGAATAGACGGATATCACTCAGGTAGTTGCGAATAGTCGTCGGCCGAAGATCGACATCACTCCGTAGATGATGCTCGTAATCGGCCAATGCTTTTTCGCCAATTTCACTCAAAGCAGGTTTGGCAGGTTGTTTGGGCATCAGGATCATCCTCAAAACATTAGCAGATGAGATTTGGCAGCGCTACTTGTTGCATTAGCAGATGTATTTGGGGTATTTTCAAACCTGTTTTGTCTGCTAATCAAGTTTAGCAGATGCTAGCATAACAACCAAAATGAGAGTGAGTAAGCTATTTTGACCGATATCGAGCGCACCGCTTACCCGCGTTTTAAACCCTCCGTGACCCGTAGGGAACTTGAACACACGTATCAACCTACCGCTGAGGAACTCCATTTTGCCAAATTGACCGGGCGTAATGACGAAACACAACTCCGGGTGCTGGTTCTGCTAAAAGTATTTCAGCGGTTGGGCTATTTTCCATCGTTGAAGTCTATTCCTTCAGCACTGATTGATTATCTCAGGGTTGCCCTCAATCTGATATCCACTATCCCTTTCAATCGAAAGATTGATCCCTCGAAACATTATCCCGCCGTGTATCGCTTTGTTGGCGTACACGCTTATAAGGAAGGTGGTCAGACTGTCGTTGAAAGCACCCTCCAGCGACTTTTGTCAACAATCGATGATCCTGCTGATCTGATCAATGCCATTCTTGAAGAACTGGTGCATCAGCGGTTTGCCCTACCCGGATTTACGGTGCTGGATGATTATGTCCTTCGTGTTCGAGAAGCGTATCATCGAGAATTACATCGGCAAGTGATGCAGACCCTGACCGATGAAGAACGTGAACGATTGGATAACTTGCTGCGGCGGGAACCTGAGTCGATCTACACGGGTCTTTACTCTCTTAAACAACCACCCGGTCCGGCGCGGTTGACCGAAATCCGGGATTTGATTGTGCGGCTGAGTTGGCTGGATGGGCTGCTCGAAACCCGGAAACGATTGGCCAATTTCCCACCGGCCAAACGGACGTTGTTTGCAACACAGGCCATCGCATTAGAAACCCATGACTTTTTCGACCTGTCGATTGAACGCCGCTATACCTTGCTGACCTGTCTGGTCTATCAGGCACAGGCTCAGGTGCGGGATAATCTCGTTGAGATGTTCGTCAAGAAACTGTCCTCACTCCACAAAACGGCCATCGAAAAGCTCGAAGTCATTCGCCAGAAACAACGAGAAACGACTGAAAACATCCTTGATACCTTTGGCAAGATTGTGCAAGCAACCCGAATCCATGAAGATGATGCTGAGTTGGGACAGGATGTCCGTCTCTTGCTGGAAAATGCAGGCGGTACAGCCGCTTTAACCGAGCACTATGTCAGTATTGCTGCCTATCACGGCAACAACTATTTGCCTTTGCTGCCGGCTTCCTATGCCAGTTCCCGTAAAACCCTGTTCCGATTGCTCAATTTACTTCAACTGCGTTCCACTACCGGCGATGTCTCCTTATTGGACGCTTTTGCTTATTTGTATCAGCATCTTGAAGATCGTTCGGAGTGGTTTCAAGCGCCGATCGCGCTCGATTTCATTTCGCCCAAATGGTGGCAGGCCATCGTCCGCGACGAAAGAGCTGAGCGTTGGTTGCACCGGCGCTTGTTGGAATTATGTGTTTTTTCCAATATTGCTGTCCATTTCAAATCCGGAGATATCTGTGTCGTAGATGCCGACGACTATGCAGATTATCGTGACCAACTTCTTCCATGGGAGGAATGTCCCCCACTCATCGAAGAACATTGTCAGGCATTGGGCATTCCTGCTACCCCGGAAGCCTTCGGCAAGATGGTCAAGACATGGTTGGAGAAAACTGCGGAAGAGGTCGATGCTGCTGCTCCTGATAATACCTTCCTTTTTTTTAAGCCGGATGGGACTCCCCGCCTGCACCGCAGCAAACCGCGACCACTACCCACCGGATTTGATGCCATGTATCGTGAACTCAAGCGGCGCATGCCTCAGCGTTCGCTATTGGAAATTCTTGCTAATCTGGAACACTGGTCCCATTTCACCCGCCATTTCACGTCGGCCTTAGGTCAGCAAAGTCATGCTACCGATGCCGCACAGCGCTATGTTCTCACCCTATTTACTTACGGTTGCAATCTTGGACCGACCCAGATGGAACAACACAGCCGCGCTATTTCAGCCCGTGTGGTGTCCCGCCTGAACCGCCAACACGTTACCCACGACAGCCTTGAGGCAGCTCGGCGCGATATCATCCATTACTACAAACGCCTCGATTTACCCAGCTACTGGGGAAAAGGAACTGCTGCTGCCGCTGATGGCACACTTTTCGATGTCTACCGCCATAATCTCCTGGCAGAATACCACATCCGCTATGGCCGGTACGGCGGGATCGCTTACCACCACGTCTCGGATACCTATATCGCCCTCTTCAGCCATTTTATTGCCTGTGGCGTGCGGGAAGCGGTCTATATTCTCGATGGGCTGCTCAAAAATCAATCTGATATTCAACCGGATACTTTACACGCTGACACACATGGGCAGTCCGAAACCGTTTATGGGCTATCTTATCTGTTGGGGATTCAACTCATGCCCCGTATCCGCCGCTGGCACGACCTGACCTTCTATCGCTCCACCTCCACCATCCGCTATCCGCATATTGATGCCCTCTTTTCCGATAAAGTGAACTGGCATTTGATTGTGCTGCATTGGCGTGAATTGATGCAGATCATCGTCTCCATCCGTGCTGGACGACTGATGCCCTCTACCCTGCTTCGTAAGCTTGGCAACTACTCCAGTAAAAATCGCATCCATCAAGCCTTTCAGGAATTGGGACGGGTGGTGCGAACGGTCTTTCTGCTCCGGTATATTGCCAGTGAAGCGTTGCGGCGTAAAATCCATGCCGCCACGACCATTGTTGAAGCCTATCATAAGCTCACCAAATGGTGTTCCTTCGGTGAACATGGCATCATTACTTCAAACGACCCGATCGAACAGGAAAAACGGGTTAAATACACGGATGTTGTTGCTTGTGCCATTATTCTTCAGAACGCTGTCGATATGACGCACGTGCTTCGGCAGATGACAAACGAGGGCTATTCTATTTCCTCCGACATGATCGCCCGCTGCAGTCCTTATCTCAATAAACATATCCGGCGCTTTGGTGAGTATGTTTTAGATATGTCTCAGCCTCCTCCCCCACTCGAACTTGATACCCCTCTATTTCCTCTTTCGAATTTGAAAACCTAATGCCTCCTCATAATCGGATTTTTTCCCAAAACCCGTAGCTATACCAAGAAGTCGACCCTGATGCTTGGCTTGATCATTATCATCGATTGCTTTTCAAACGGCGGGTCGGGTCGAATGGGATAGTGTCGATTGACCGGCACACCTACTATGTCGGAACAGCTTATGCGGGGCAACCGATCATCTTTCAACTCGATGCCCATTTGCGTCAATTCATGGCTATCTATCGCTCACAAGTGATTAAGGAATTTGATATTCAAGGCTTATACGGAGAGTCTATGGCCTTTGGTCCGTACTTGAATTTGATGCTGGAAGAAGCCCGTTCAATTGATCGTCAACAAGCGTTGAAGTCACCGAGCTAAACCACTGTCCTTTGGTTTGGTGAACATCATTTGTAAGCTGCGGTTGCTCACGGCCACGATGTCCGCGAATCATTTCAGCGTCTAATCCAAAAAATCATACAAGATTTGCTCCAAACTTATGACCTCTTTTTCAGAGCGATCTTTGTATTTGTCATCATCGACGTTGAATCGCGGCGCATTGTTCATGTGGGTATCACACGTCATCCAACCGATTTCTGGTTGGCACAGCAGTTGCGCGACGCGACCCCTTTCGGACAAGCACCCCGTTATCTCATTCATGATCGCGGCAGTAACTTTGGAGAAACCTTTGCTCAGGTCGCTTCATCAAGCGGCATCACCATCCTCAAAACACCTTATCGAGTGCCCAAGGCCAATGCATTTGTGAACGCTTTATGGGCATTTTGCGACGAGAATGTCTCAATCATATCCTGATTTTGAGTCCCGCCCATTTACAGCGGGTTGTCATGGAGTATGCTGCTTATTTCAATCGAGCGCGACCGCACCAAGGCATTGGACAACGCATACCTAAAGCAGAAGCCATTCCACGGATTAAAACCACCGCATTGAGCAGAATTATTAGCCGTCCGATACTCGGAGGATTCCATCACGATAACTTTCGGGCAGCTTAAAAATGAGGGGGATGTGCTAAGTATCCAGCACACAGGTACTAAGAAATATTTGCTCCAAAGCGAAAAGCCCAAATAAAAGTTAATATGTGTAAAATTAGTGCTGTGAGGTTAATCACATCTATAGAAACATGAGATACCAAATAAGAGATTAGAATTGCTAAGGCAAAAAAAATACTAACAAGGAAAGATACTATACGATTTATGAGTAAATCTTTTCTATTACTATTAAAATAATAAAACTCTAACCTAATAGTTAAGATACGAGCAAATGTATAAGCACGGTCTGTGTTAAAAAATAGATTCAGAGGAAAAAGAAGTGAATTTAAAAATCTAGTAAGTTGCTCAGACGAATTAGAGTTTTTCTTTACATAATAACGTAAAGAATGAGCCGCAAGAGTAAGATAGAAAGGTACAGCAATAATATAAAAAAGTGCCATCTGCCCAATTGAGTGTAATGTCATTTAAAACTTCTTATACCTTTACCGATTTTACACAAATATGAGCGCAGTCTAGCTAGACTGCGCTCATAAATAGAGTTAGTTTAGCAATCCCACAAGTTATTTTTTCTGATTATCTATTGAACTAACAATCGCATTAACACCTATTGCTCCTAAGATATTTAGAGTAGGATCTGGATCAACGGGTATAAAAGTTGATGCCGCGCCTAAGCCCATTCCCAAAATTAACTCTTTATCCGTTACATTTTGCCCCGTAAGCCCTACTATTGCGGTGTAAAGAATTGATCTGGCCATTACTTGCATCATAGTCGGCATTAGATTGGACTGTCCAGCTAATAGGCGAGGGCTTGAAGCGCCAACCCACCCTATTGCAGAGCCTAAAATCGCATTAACAGCAACTTGAGTGAAACTTACACCATGTAAAAGATCATTCTCTGGGTTTCCTCGTACTACGTTTACAGCTACTGTACCAGCTACAGATGTTAATCCCCATGTTAAACCATCAGCTATTAATTTTGCAACAACTGGAATAGCTGCTTCTCCAACTATGGGTATTGAGGCTAATGCAATCAGTCCAATGCCTATAAAAGCCTTCGCTATTAGTGGGTGATTTTGTATATCTTGTGCCCAAGGACTGTTTACAAATGTGGCATCCCAGAATTTGCTAGCATCTAAAAGAATAGGTGCCAAAATATTTTGTTTGATGCCAGGAAGAAGATCAATGGGCATACCTGCTTCCCACAATGCACTAGCCGAAGCGGCTCGTGAACCATTAAAACACATCATACCCTGATCAGAATACCCAGCGAATTCCCAGTCTGGAGGACAAGTAGAGCGTAAATAAGATCCATTTGTGGGATTTGCTGTTCCACCACTATTGGATGATCCTGTTCCACTTCCCGAATTTACAACGACTTGAGTTCCCGGTATTACAAAGGGGGTGGTCAATGGATTAACCGGATTGCTGGTTATTGAATTTGATGGCCCGTATACAGGTTTAGAAACACTCTGAACAGTACCAACGACTGCGCCAACAGCAGCACCTACAAACTTGCCGATTATTGCGCCTCCACTGCCGCCTATCAAACCGCCAATGAAAGTGCCAATGGTTGCCCCGGTATTGACTGCTGCAACTATCGTCGCTTGTTTTTTCAGCGCACCGCCAACATTACTACCAGCAGCAAACAATAATCCAGATGGATCGGTACGCATGACCGGATTGCCATCGACATAGGCATAACGATTAAAGGTTTCCATGGGATCAAGGCTGACAAACTGACCCAAGGCTGGACTCATATAACGAGCACGGTCATAGACCAAGCCATTGCCATCGGTGGGTTCGCCGGCGTAACCATAGCTGGTTTGGCTGGTGCCAGTTGTCCCGAACAAGTCGCCATAAACCCCATAGTTCCGGCTTTCCAGCACGGCCACGCTGTTATTGGTCACCACGCGCAGACTGCCTAGGGCATCGGTCAGAATGTGTTCCCACGCGCCACCTGAGGTCTTGAGTTGGTGCAGCCCACGCAAGCCGTGAACAAAGCGCGTCACATTCGCGCCAATGGTTTCAGACAGGACAGTCGGCAAGCTGCTGTTCAGGTCGAGTAGATATTTACTAACATTGGCACCGACCGTTTGCTGGATGCGATTGCCTGCCCCATCGTATTTGTAAGAACTGCTGCCCATTGAGAGCAAACGGTTGGCCCGATCCCAGGTGTAGCTGTTGGTGCCATCGCCGGTCAGGTTGCCATTGTTGTCGTAGGCATATCCGGCACTGCTGATCTGGTTAGCGGCATTGTAGGTCAAGGTCTTGACGGTGGGTGAACCGCCATTGATCGCCAGACTCTCGGTGAGCCGGTTGTGCATCCGGTCATAGGTGTAGAGATAGCGGCGCTGCAAATCGGCATCCACTGCTGTCAGATTCAAGCCAGGGCAGTAACGGGCTTCCAGCACCCGCGCTAGCTTATCGTAGCTGTACTGGATGTTCTGCTGCGTCCAGGTTTTAGCAGTCACCAAGAGCTGCTTGAAGCGCGCTTTGAAGCCGCTGGAACTGCCATTCTTGACATTTTTGTTGCGAACTTCAAGGATGTGCGGGCCTTCGGTAACCAAGGTCACAGTGGGAATGGTGATATCGACCTGGGTGGCCGAAGCGGCATAGCCATCCACGGTTTGCCAGAACACGCCATCGATATAGAGATCGTACTGGCTGTGATCGGGTCCCTTGCCCATGGTGAGCGTTGCCAGATTGGAAAGGAAAATCAACTTGAGAATGGCACTGGTGTCGGTGCTTTCCTTGAAGCCACTGACGGTTGACCAGGTACCGGTCAGCGCTAACCCTTTGTCGGTAGCCGCGATGGTGGTATTGGAGGCAGTGGTCGGGTTGGCCAAGACTTCTAAGGCTTGGATGCGGTTGCCCCGCTTATCGCTGACATACTCAAAGTGAGCCAACGTGTTGACGGCGATACCCCCGCTGACGGTGCCACCGCTGAAGTCGTCGGCTTTCCAACCACCCACGGTTGAAGCCACTGCCAGATAACCGGCGCTGCTGTAGGTGCTGTCGGTACGGCTGGCGAGGAGTGTCCAATTGCCGCCACTCGGTTTGTAGTAAGCCGAGAGCGTGGAACCAACCGCACTGATACCGATGCTGTCCCCGACTGCTAGCGCCTGTGAGAAAGTCGCTCCGAGCGGGGTCGGGAGACCACTGTCCACACGCAGGAGGGAATGGACACCGCTGCCACCGCTGTTGAGACCGAAGGCGTAAGCATTGGGTGTACTCAACGTTCCGCCGACGCGCAGCATCATATAAGCGCCATCGGTCGGTCTGGCGGCTAGCGTCAGATAGTTTTCACAGTCTGGCCCGTACTGGGCAGCATTGTAATAGTTGCCAGCATAAGCCGTTGTACCCGCAGTCGCTGGATTACGACATTGGTTGCCGTTGAGGTCGAGATTGCTGTAACCACTAAACGCTCCCCAGTTGGAACCCAAGCTGGCACTATCGGCGCGGTTGAAATTATCCAACATCCCATCGGTTGGGAAACTGCCGACACCCTGCTTGGTGTGCTTGAGCAGCCGCACCCGGTTTCCGGCATCATACTGGTATTCGGTCTTTAGCTGGTTGGCACGGGTGGTGGTCAGATGACGATCCGCGAGATCATAGGCCATCTGACTTTGCTGACTGTCCCAATCGGTGAGCGAAATCAAACGTCCACGGGCATCGTAGGTGTAAGTGACATTTAAGCTGCCGGGCAGCGTCAGTCGTGTCCGCAAACCTCCAGCATCGTACTGGTAGCTGGCGGTTTCATCAATCGAGCCATTGCCGTCGTTATCGAAGGCGGCGCTGGACATGCGGTGCAGCTTGTCATAACTGAACTGGGTTTCGCGGATTTTGCTGCTGAAGCTGGCGGCACTGTACTCACTCAGGATGGCACGGTTACCAGCAGCGTCATAACCCAGTTTGACATCCGGGGTGTTGGCGGGATTGCCATAGGTAACACTCAAAAGCCGTCCCAGACGATCCCTATCCTGCTGCACGGTGTAATTGGACGCGCCGGTAATGCCCGGATGAGTGGTAGTGGTTCGCACACCCGCTCCGACCAGATCAGTATAGGCGGTTGCCCAGACCTTGGAGAGGGGATTGGTCAGTGACTTGCGCCGGTCGAGTTTGTCATAGGCCAAAGTGGTGAGATTACCGCGTGGATTGCGCTGGGTCAGCATTCGGCTGCCCTTGTCATAGGTCATATCCTGGATGATGTTCTGGTCGGTATTGGTGCCGTGAACAATAGCCACATTACCGGTACTCTTTTCCCAACGAATATCAGTCGCATCCCAGACCCAGAGCGCCGGATCTTCGGTCTGATCGACCCAGGCTTGCACCTGTCGAACGGGGCGGCGCAGCAGGTCATAGCGCACTTTGGCGACCACGCCTTCGGCATCGGTCGTACTTTCGACCTGACCATTTTTGTAGTAACTCATCAGGTTGATGAGGTTCTGATCCGTATTGCTGCCAAAGGTAATGGCTGCCCCGGCTCCATTTTCCCAACGGCTGTTGGCCGTACTCCAAATCCAATTGGAGGGATTGGTGCTGCCCTGTGCCCGGTAGTTGATGATGCGTTTGAGCGGACGGCTGGCTTTATCGAAGCGGCTGTCGAGTGTCAAGTCGGTATCGCTGCTGCTGCCATTGCTGGAGGGCACAAAGCTCCAGTTACCATTGCCATCCTTGGCATCAGGCGAACCGGTATTGGACCAATTCTGAATAGTGCGCTGGATACGACCGGCTTTGTCGTAGCAGGTATAGGTCAGGCTGGAGAGTGCGGTGCCTGCGGCACGGGTCAGAGTCAATAGCCGGTAGAACTTGTCGTAGGTCAAGGTGGTCTGGGTGCCGCGCACATCGATGGTCGAGGTGACCTGCCCGGTTTTGTTGTAAATGGTGCTGCTGATCAAATCCTCATCCGGGAAAGCGCCGTTGAAGCTGCCATCGACATAACTGGCGATGGTCTGGGTGCGCCGCCCCAACAAATCGACCGTGTAACGGGTTTCGATCCCGGCCGCATCGCGCATGCGCAACACCCGGCCGAGCAAGTCGTAGGTCAGGGTCGTGATGCGGTTTTGATCATTATCCGTGCCAAAGGCGATGGCGGTTCCCGCCCCATTTTCCCAACGGCTGTTGGCGACACTCCAAATCCAATTGGCGGGCTGGCTGCTGCCTTGAACGACATAGTTGGCGATGGTCATGACCACGCGATCCAGTGTGTCATAGACGGTTAGAGTGACATTATTGCGGTGGTCAATGCTTTGGACTGCCCGTCCCTTGCCATCATAAAGGGCACTGCTGACGATATTCTGGTCATTGTCGGTACCGTTGCTGATGACTGTGGTGCCATCACTCTTCTTCCAGCCGTTGTTGTAGACCCACAGTGACGGGTCTTGTCCCGGATCGACGAAGTTCTGTACCGAGCGGGTGATCCGACCGACGGTATCATAGACATAACGGCTGATGCGTCCCAACGCATCGGTCACACTCTGAACCCGGCCATCGCTGTTATAGACGGTTACGAGTATCAGATCTTTATCCACCGCACTGTTGGGTGAGTAGCTCGATGAACGGGGATCGCTGGCGCTACCATCGCTGGCGGTGCCGACCGCGTTAACCACATTTTTGACCGGACGGCCTAAGCCATCGTAACCCGTCCAGGTTTTCTGACCGAAGTTGTCTTCGGTGTACATGACGCGCTCGGCTTTGTCATAAGCGGTGCGGGTGATGATGTCCTGATCAGCCGCACTGCTGGCGCTGTAGCTGGCTAAGGATGGATCGGTGATCATGTTGTAAGCGGCACTGCTGGCCACTTTGATGACTTTGACCGAGCGGCCTAAGCCATCGTAACCATAGAGGGTGGTTTCCCATTCAGAGGTGGCACGGTTTTCGAGCAGCCGTTGAGTGCGAATGACCCGCCCCATCTTGTCGTACTCGGTGGTTTCGATGAGATCACGATCCGGAGCCGCGTCCGCCAAGTAACTGGCCGAACGGGGATCGTTGGCGGCGGTATAGCCCCCATCGCCGATGTTCAGCGTGATGGTCGCAGAATCTTTTGCGGCTCGCACCACTTTGACGGGACGGTTGAGGGCATCGTAAACGGTATAGCTGATCACACTCGCTGCATCGACGGTCTTGACCAGATTGCCAGCCTTATCGTAGGTTTGAGTGGTAACAATGTCTTGGTCGGCATTGCTGCTGGCACTGTAGCTGGCTAAGGTTGGATCAGGCAACGTGCCGCTGTAATCATTGTTGTAGTTGGGTGTGGCCGCATTGCGAACGGTCTTGACCAACCGTCCAGCATCGTCATAACCATACAGGGTGACATTATCCAATGGATCGATCTGCTTGCGCAGCATCCCACGAGAATTGTAGAAGTTGTCGGTTACCCGATTTTGGTCGGTATTGCTACCGTGACTGAAGCTGGCTTTGCTGGCGGTGTAGGGATTGAGAATACTGCCGGAGGCCACATAATTGGCAATGCTGCGCATGACCCGACCGAGCGCATCATAGGCGGTTAGTTCCTTGACGGCATAACCGGCACCATCGAAGGCTGTGGTCAGCACCCGCCGACCGAGGGTGTCATAGTCATAGGTGGTGACCCGGTTCTTATCGGGGTTGGCCGCGTCATACAGGGCAATCGCCGCCGATTTGGTGGTGGGTGGAGTCTGGCTGATGTCACTGCTGATAGCGGCCACCACATGATCGGCCTCGTCATAAACCTTGTAGGTGAATTTGCAGCAGCCAAACAGACTGGTCTTCTGCGTTTTAATCACCCGCCCCTTGTTGTCATAGGTGAAGGTGGTGGTGCTGTTATTGGCCGGGGTGATGGGATCCACCATGACCTCGGTTTGCAGGAGACCTGTCCCGGCTCCGGCGGCACTGTAGTAGGTGCGGTCGATTTCTTGCATGACGGTGGTGCCATTGGCTGGATCAAGCAGTTTGGCGATAGTCATTCGCCCGTGGCTGTCATAGCCGAAAGCTTGCCAGCGCAGAACAGTCGTGCCATTGGTGTCGAAGAACTTGATAGCCGTCGGCAGCAGCGGATTGGCGCTGTCGCCATACAGATATTGGGTTTTACGGCCTTCGGCATCCAAGATGTAATCAAGGGTATCGGCCGATGCACCGCTGGTATTGTAGCTGTAGGTTGTCACCCGTCCCAAAGCGTCGGTTAAGGTTTGCAGAAACTTGCCATCGGCACTCCAGATGAGCTGACTTTGCTGGGCATTGGCATCCTGCACGATTTCAGGGCGGTACTGGAAATTAATCGCTTGGCTGTTGATATTGCCGGCAGTGTCCTGGAAACCGCCATAAACACCATTGTTGAAATAATGGGTACCAACCTTGCCCGCGACCGTTTCGGTGGTGACATTCTGCCCGCCCGGTTGGAAGGCGTAAGCCGTGTTAATGGCACTGTTCCCCAAATTCTGCGTGAGATTGGTAACGACACTGCCGCTGGTGGTATAGCTCAACTGCTCCAGTGACAAGGTGCCATCGGCGGTTCCATCCCCGGTCGTGTCCACCGAAGGCGAGGTGATTTCGATCAAGAAATCCAACTGGTTGGCATTGGTTTCGCCAGCCGTTTGGCCGTAATAACGGTAGGTCCAAATATTCCCCCGTACATCGCGCACCGTATTGAGGAGCGGCTTGGGGCTGGCGATAGTGACACCATTATTTTTCTGCGGGGTATAGCCAAACTCGACATAACGCCCAACCGGAGTGCCGGTGAGATTGGTGGTATCTTGATCGCCCATCCGCCACAACTGCCCATCATTATACTGACCGGGATTGTTGACATAAGCAAAGGTCAATTTACGACCATTGGTGTAATTATCATCGACTGAACTGAGACGGCCATTGCCATCATAGGCGTAATTCCACTTCTCGCCATTGGTTCCAAAAGGCGGCCATGTGCGGGTGATCAGTTTGCCAGAAACATTGAAGACATAAGTCGATCTGTCGCTGCCCGTCAAAGTGTACTGGCTACTGCCGGTGTTGTAATCCACCACTGCATCCGAACCGGTATTAGCCACATAATGGTTACTGCCTGCTGCTGATTCGGTTAATTTGAGTTCACCGCCGTTGGGCATCTGGATCAGGAGGGTGTTGGGTGTCCCGGTCGTTTTGACCAGGGTCGGGGCGTGACTGTGCTGCCAGCCCAAGCCCATAAATTGAAAGATTGACCGTTTGCTCTGACGATAGGTTCGGGTGAAATCCATCTCGCCGACGGGTGTATAAACCACCATATCGGTGGCAGTTTCAATTTTCTCGCCGGTGCGGAGAGCGACGAGACCATCCTGTATGACTTCCCCCGCCCAACTGAGGCTGTTATCGGTTGCGCCTGAATTGGGAGATGGAGCCGGGGCAAGTGGACTAAATGTATAGGCGGCACCTATACCCTGCGCCCCAATGATCGTAACATTTCCGGTCAATCCTACACTTGTGCCAAATTCAGCACTGAGTGAAGAGTCACTGGCTGTTAACTTTTGTTGTTGGGTCCATAGACTGCCGTTGCGTGCAAAGACATAAGCGGCACCTATAATAAGTCCTCTACCGCGGGCACCAATGATCAAGCTGTTGTTCGAGATCGTGACTGAATAACCAAATTCAGCATTGCTGGCGGCATCGCTGGCGGTCAACTTTTGTTGTTGGGTCCATGTCGTGCCGCTGCGGGTAAAGACATAGGCAGCACCGGCGGCGGTATTCTCTTCGCCTGCTCCGATCACAACCGTATTGCCACTAATGGCAATCGTTTTGGTGTCCTGTTGACCTCCTAAAGCATTACCCGCTATGGTCAATAGCTGTTGCTGCGTCCATGTCGTGCCACTCCGAACAAATACATAAACTGAATCAGGAGTGGGTGCCGTATAGGGGCGTCGAACAATTGCCGTATCTATACTGATGGCAACAGCAGCACCCAGACGGCTGTACATTGTAGGAGTCGGTTCGGTCAACTTTTGTTGTTGCGTCCATGTCGTGCCGCTGCGGGTGAAGACGTAGGCTGCGCCGGCTCGCGTTACCACACCCACTGTTGCATCGGTAGCCCCGACGATAACCGTGTTACCGTCAATGCCAACACTCACACCAAATGAATCGAAAACAATACCATCTGAAGCACTGATTTTTTGTTGTTGGCTCCATGTGGTGCCGCTGCGGACAAAAATGTAAGCCGCGCCTATTTTATTGTTGCCCACCCGTCCGGCAATGACCGTATCGCCACTGATGGCCACTGAAAAACCTAACCGGTCGTAAGTGTCAGGGTCTGCCGCAACCAGCTTGGCTTGTTGTGTCCATGTGGTGCCATCAAAAGTAAAAATATAAACGGCTCCAGCATCCGTTATGCCCGTGACATCCGCTCCATAGGCACCTATTGCAACCGTATTGCCACTAATGGCCACGGCTTGTCCAAAATACTCTTGGTAACCATCACTCGGCAGTAATTTGGTTCCCTGCTGAATAAGCGGATCAATAATGAGAGGATAAACCGCATCCCGGTCATCGACATCGATACGGATTTGCTGGGGCAGCGATGCATCGTGTGAAATGACTTCCAGATGAACGGGGAGGAAACGCTCTTTGGCATCTTGAACATACAGGTGACCGTAATGCAAGACATGTGTCCCGTCCACTTGTTTAATCGTCAAATGCTGCCGGTCTTCGGCCAATTCCAAGGTCCAACCGCTCTGGACTTCAATATCCAGCACCAAAGATTCATCTGCCTGTCGTTTGCCCGGAGGCGTGTGCAGCGTAAACCCCTGTTCCAGTCCCAAGGGGCCATTGAGATACCATTCCGTCAAAGTATCGCGTTGATATTCGATGCGATTGCCTTGACTCTTCAGAACCGCTTCGACCAAGCGCTCACGTCGTTCCCCGTAGCCATAACCGAGGAGCTGCATGCCCCACTGCCAAGGCTGATCCTTTTGCAGAGCGGTCAGTTCAACCCCAACCGGGAAAAATGTGGCGTGAAGAGCGTGCTGAGCATTCCGGGCTTCATAGTGTTCTTTTTGGCGCAGGATCATATAATTTTCGGCCGCATCCTGCTGTATAGCCGCGATGGCCGCCACCCGTAACGCAGTCGGTAGGCTTGGCTCGTCCGAATGTTGAACCGTTTGAGTTCCAGTTAGGTCTGTCAGAAGCCTTCCCTCACGGCGTGGGTCGCTGAGAAGCATGGCTTCTCCTTCTTGTTGTTCTATTGCTGTTTGCATTTCAAAATCCTTGTCTATCAATATTTTTTGTTTTGTTCTAAATCTCACCTTCCCCTTTTACATCAGGCAAAGCCGTTGCTAACCTTGCAGCTTTGCGCCGCAAGAGGGCTTTCTCCAAAGTGAAAATAGGGATAGGTATCAGGATGTCGGGCAGAAGTCGCTTGTGCTGAACCGCTGTCAGAACGTCAATGTGTTGTGCCTACAGCGTATCCATGATTCTTGTACTATATGTTTCCCTCCTTTCCTCCCCTGCTCGACTGAGCAGAAGAGGGATTGCTGATGATATTGCCCAGACGGAACCCGAAGACTCAGATCTGGAACGGACGTTATTCACTGTCACTGTGGGGCAGCGCTTTGTTGACCAAGTATCCGGCGTGACTGATGCCCAGCAGTGCTAACATGCCGCCATCGACCACCGGCAGTGCTTGGATAGCTCCCCTACCCTGCTGAAACAAGGCCGATAAGGCGGAGGCATAGGCCAGCACCAGAATCAGGGTAAAAAAGAACATTTGCACCTTGCCCAAATCGAGTAGTCCGACATTTCCAGTTTCACTGCCTTGGAACATATCGGCTAACTTGGCCGTTTCAGGGGTATGGTTGACGACGAGCTGTCCAACAATGGCGACTTTATGAATATCGACTGCCTGTCTTGCCAAGGTTTCCAGGGCTCGCTGCTTGTCCGGCTCCTTCGATTCACGAGCTTTCTTAGCCCTCAGGATCAAGGGTGAACCGATCAGCGAACTGGTTGAAATACCCATCAGCAGCCATAAATCGGGCGGCAACACGATGGACAACGGTTCAGGTTGTTTCAGATCGATATTGACGATCACCGCCGTCAGATAGGCCGACAAAATCAAGATCGTCCATAACACCATTTGGAAACGCGCCAGACTGACTTTGTTGCGGGTGTCAATCAGCAGTCCGAGCGACTGACCGGTCACCCCGTTTCCGGCAATCACTCCAAACAGGGTCAGCAGACCCATCACCCCAAACCACATCCACAGCCGGGCACTGGCGGGGATAAACCCTTCCATACCGACCAGTATCAGAACAATCCCGATGAGACTGAGCGTGTGCCAACGCTTCCACGTCGGTTGGGCAGTCGCCTCTGTGGTTTCCTCATCTGCGACTGCCCTGAGTTCACGGCGTATTGCGGGATCGGCTGCCAGGGCAGCCATCTGTTTTTTGAATATAGGCATCCTCCTTTTTCCGCTGAATGGGAAATAAATCTAGTTTCAAGAAATCTAAGTCATCCAGAAATACTCAGTAGGAGGAATGACGATTCCGAAACGCGCCTGATTAAAAATTTTGAGTGCTTGCGCTGGAACGGTCATCCGCCTGACTTGAAAATCAGCATAGCACGGATGTTCGAACTGGTGTTGGACATTTGTCTGGACATTTGTCCGCTTTTTGGAACCGGGGGAAGATCAGCACTTACGCAAGATGGTAATACCCCGTGCACGTCCCGGTTCGCGGGTAATCCAGCCCTTGGCCTCTAAGCGGTACAGGTGTTGATGCGCCGAGGAACGTGCCATATAGCACGCCTCGGCGATATTCCGCACACTGGGTGGGTAGCCATGTTGTTGGTTGTAAGCACAGATATAAGCGAATATCTGCTCACTGAGGGTGTCATCTAGCGTGTCTGGCTGCTTCTCAATCACAATCCTCTACTCCTTCAAGCCTTAGCTCGCAATCGAAGTCGGCAGCGTAATGGTTCTGGCACGTCCCGCTCGGCGACGAATACGACCATCGGCTTGCAATTCCGACAAATGCTTGTAGACCGTTGCCAAACCCAAGCCACAGCCATTTGTAATATCCCGCATGGAGGGTGAGAAATGACGCCGCATCACATAGTTGCGGATGAAGGTGTAAATCTGATCACTCTGCTGCCAACAGCGATCCAATTCCACGATGCGGATGCCGCGCGGCCAAATCAGGTTGCAGCTAATCCGGCGAGATTGCTCTAGATGTTCCAACACCTTCACAACCATGTGCTCATCCAAGTAACAGCCTGCCGCAATTTCCTGAACGGTGGGGGCGTATCCCTGTCGCTCAATGGCGGTATAGATGAACTCATACACAAATTCCAGTTTCCGATTGGTCATAAGCCCGTGTCCTCTTCGATATAACAAAAATCATACGGAACAACATCATACATCAAGTAGAACGTAAATTCTGTTATAGTTCTCAAACCTTTGGAAATTCATACGGTATAGGGTGGTTTTGAGCGAGAAATGAGGGTTTTCCCAACAAAAGAAGACTGCTTCTTAAAGGAAAGAAACAGCCCACAGCTCAAATCCAGAAACAAAAAGTCACTCTTGGAGACCGATTTTTAACCGGCTGGCTACAGCATTTGGCACTGGAACTGTGCCTGTAAAGTTAGAGGATCGGATTTAATCGGGTCGGAATTGCAAAAGAAACGTTCGGTTTTTTACCTCGAAAATTGCAACGAAATAGGTTGAATATCTTTGCAATTCGATGGCAAAAATAATCCTGTAAAACCCTTTCTTTTGCAGGTTCGGCTCAAAACAGAGTAGGAATAGCGCATTGAAATCACCTATAACGCTAATTTTAAAGGTGCATTGGCAATCATTAACCTTTCTCAGAGTGCCACACATCACTGCTCAGCATAAGTACAGGTGTGAGCATTGGGTCAATTTGAAAGCCAAGTCGCTTAAAGAGGCGGTGTGATCGCTGGTTAGGCGCGTCAATATCGACCAGCAGTGACATTACCCCTAGCGTGTCGAATGCCAGATCGATCACTAAAGTGAGAGCTTCTGTCATAAGTCCCTGGCCCCATTGGCTGCGGGCAAGCAGGCACCCCATCTCCGCCGCCGATCCATCCGCTTTAAAGCTGTGGAGACCACAGATACCAATGATCCGTTGCTCTTGAACGTGAACAACACCCCACTCCAGCGCCTGGCGCTCACGGAAGAGGTGATCGATGCTGGCCAGCATTTGTGCGACCATACCTAAGTTGGTAAACGGCGGGTCACTGGCGAATTCCATGACCTCCGGATCGCTGTAGATTATAAACAGATCGGCGCTGTCGGCGGGACTCAGGGCGCGGAGCAACAGTCGTTTGCTACGCAGTTCGGGCAAAATGGCCCAGTTAGAACCTGTTATCAATTAGGTCTCCTTCTCAGTAAGGCTGTGGGCAGTGTGGTGTATCGAGGACGCTTAACAGACTTGTTTACCAGCGACATCAGGCAGTCTTACGATTAGACAAGAATGTAACACTTTCGGCACCTGCTGCCTTTAGCTACAATACCTCCCACGCCTTGCGCACACTTTTCCTGTTTGTGACCTTTATTTTGCAAATGTTATTTTAAATGTACTGCTCAACAACTTCTATTTTAGCATCTCCGAAAAAGGTTCATTTTTGACACTCGCCTCCCCTTCCCTCTTTTCGCCTCCAATTAAGCCCTAAAAGTCTCACAGAACAGTCTCTTAGAATCGACTCTCGCACAAACTATACTGTATATGAGTTTTGAGAGACACAGGAGTAGCTATATGCTTACCGACTATGAATGTGTTTTCCACGTAGTAACAAGACTTCTCCCTTCAATTCGATGTGCCAACTAAGCTGGGTGCGATAAAATATTCCATGAGAAAGTATCCAGCGCACAGCACAAACGACTATATTTTGTCAAAACCTCTTGGACACGTTAGAGGCGAAGGAAAAACGTCATTTCTTTGGTTATTCGGTTCCAAATGTGTTGCTAAAATGTCTCTCTTATAGTGTCCCATTTGTCCGATGACGTACAGACATATAAACACTCCATTTTATTAGAGGCGGTTTGAAAAAAGGTAACTCCTGATGGGTAAAATGGAAAGTGACGAAACGACCCATAAAATCAACCAGGAGTGCTTCCAGTGTCGCATCAAGCCAGTGAGTATGCAAGTGATTTGACGGATGAGCAGTGGGGTTGGATGGCTGGGTTGCTCCCAACCTACAAACGCGGCAGACCGATGGAGATTGATATGCGGGCTGCCGTGAATGGGATGTTTTATATAGTACGAACGGGTTGCCAATGGGATCAATTGCCGCATGAATACCCCAACCACAACAGTGTTTATTATCATTATCACAAATGGTGTAGCGACGGCACTTGGGCAGCGATGAATACCGCCTTGCGCGAACAAGCCCGGCACAAGGCAGGTCGAGAAACTCAGCCGAGTGCTGCCATTCTGGACAGTCAAAGTGTCAAAACCACCGAAGTAGGCGGGGAACGCGGTTATGATGCGGGCAAAAAGGTGAAGGGGCGTAAGCGCCATATTCTGGTGGACACCTTAGGTCATCTTTTAGGGGTTGTTGTTCATCCGGCTGACATTCAAGACCGGGATGGCGCGCAATTGGTTCTCAATCAGCTACCCCTAGCCGTCTGGGAGCGCCTCGAACGGATCTGGGCGGATGGCGGTTATCGCGGAAAGTTGGTGGATTGGGTCAAGGACACCTTTGATGTCGTGCTTGATATTGTTTTGCGTCCCGATGAGCAAGTTGGCTTCGTCCTCCTGCCCAAACGCTGGATTGTTGAGCGTACTTTTGCCTGGCTCGGACGCTATCGTCGTTTAAGTAAGGATTACGAGCAACGTCTGGCAAACAGCGAAGGCATGGTTTACCTGGCTTCTATTCATCACCTGCTCAAGCGTTTAGCTCCCGCTCTTTAATATTCAAACCGTCTCTTAGTGAATTTCCACCTGACAACTAGTGGTTCATACCCCAACCGTTTTTAGGCTAAAAGCCTTGTAGCGATTTATTTATCACTGCCCTTTTCTCTTTCTTCCTTCCACATCTTCTCATATAGCTCAGCAAGGCCTTCTAACCTACCAAGTGCACGTTCTCGTTCTAGAAGTAATCTATCCTTTTCCGCCAATGTAGCATCCTTTTCGCGCAATGCGTCGCGCATTAGGGAGTCTTTTTCAGCCAAGTCGCTGCGGAGACGATCAATTTCTTCTTGTGCATTCCGTAGTTCCAACTGAGTTGTCCGAAGTTGTGTATAGAGAACCAGTGCGCTATCCCCTTGCATGGTCATAACCTCTGGCGGCAGTGTTGTTTCGCGCTCTCCTATTTCGAGATCGGCACGTATTTGCTCCCACGGAGTGTTATCTTTCCTCGCTGCACGAATGGTATTAATTACGATCAGATCTTCAGTTTGGTATTCTCGCTGGTTCCGAGACTCGCCAAGCGCTTCTGGGGTAAAAAAATCAGAATAGCGGTTAGTCCAGTCAACTACCGTATTGTTGTCGATTCCAAAGAGTTTTGCGACTTTCCCTGTTTTCATTTATTTAACTCACTAGTTTTTCTGAGTAGTGCTTGTATTATACAACCAAAAAAGATAAACTCTAAAGAGTAACTTATTCATTAGATGTAACACCTAGGTGCGACACGCATTAGAGTGACCCCAATAGGAGTGCATGATGGCAGCAAAGAAAAAATCGCACACGAAACGCAAATCTGTTCCACGCCATACTCGGAAATATCAATTCCGCAATGACCATCCGGTAGATAATCATGTTGAAGACATCCTCAACTTCTGGAAAATCGGAAAACAGGAGATTACCAATCTTCGCAAAGCCATCGCCCTTTATTATGCCTTGGAGCAGGGCGATCTGCCGACTCTCTTCGACATGTTCCCTCAGTATAAAACCCAGTTCGCTCCCGGTACTGCCGAAGCGCTGGAGCAGTTCATGCAGATTCTGAAACAGCAGCAACCAGCAGCTATCGGGGCAGGGCAGATTCAATCCATAACCTATGACATCCCGAAATCATTACCCGCGCCACCCAAAGCGGAAGCTAAACAGGTAACCGTTGAGGTTGATACTGACGCGATGTTCGATGATTTTGTGGGCATGTTCCAATGAGAATCGAAAACCCTCT
>JBBSBM010000090.1:0-31813 GCA_038251275.1 Aggregatilineales bacterium | reverse complement strand
CAAACCGGTGCCGCGATATTCTGTGCCCTTCGCAGCTACCTCTCCACCGTCCGCAAACAAGGCGGTTCCGTCATTCAAGCCATTTATGATGCCCTCTTGGGTCAACCTTTTATCCCTTCTACCCTAGCCTGAGTAGTTACAAATATTCAATGAATAATGAATAGCCATTCGTTGTTAGATACAACCTCTTGAGAAGTCTATCACGCAATGCAAGCACACTCCTCCTCAGCAACGCAGGCAGCGCACTCTTATCGTTCGTGCTTTCGGTGTTGATCGGGCGTGTGCTTGGCAAAGATGGACTCGGTATTTACTCGGCGGCTTTAGCGTGGGTATTTCCGCTCTCGTTGATCGCCGACTTTGGCATTAGCACATTGATGACCCGCGAGACTGCCCGTGACCGCACCCTCGAACCTGATTATATGCGACTGGCAACTCAATCGCGCATCTGGCTCGGCGGTGGACTGATGTTGCTCTTAATCATTGCAGCGCCACTTCTCACCAGCGACACCCGCGTCATTGAGGGCTTACGCATTTCCGCACCACTCATCCTGATTAATCCCTTATTCGGCAATTACACCGCCATTTTCCGCGCACGTCAGCAGATGTGGCCTATTCCGTGGCTCAATTTAGGCATGTTGATCACACAGGTCATTCTCACATTCACCGTATTCGCGGCAGGTGGCAGCGTTCTAACAGCACTGGTTGTTAATACGCTAACCTCAACCGCCCAACTCGCCGCCGCGTGGTGGATATGGCAAAAGTGGTTCATCGACTCCTCAACATCCAACAAATTATCACTACACGTACGTTCAGTTTTGATGCAAGCATGGCCTTTCGCGGTCGCAGGAATCTTAGCCGCCATCCAAGCCCGACTAGCTCCGATTATGCTGGAAAAACTCACCGATACCGGCGGCGTGGGTTATTACGCTGCCGCCAGCCGTTTTGTCGAAGCAGGTCGCACCATTCCTAACGCCCTCTTCGGCGCACTTTTCCCGCTACTATCAACTTTGGTCACGCAGCCAATGAAGATGAAACGCACCTTCCAAAAAGTCATGCTCGCGTTAGGCGCGTTCAGTGGTGTACTAGCAATTGGTACGACCCTATTCGCGCCACTCATTCTCAGGCTGACTTACGGCACAGATTTTCTCGCAGCAAGTATTACCTTACAAGCAGCGATGTGGGGGCTTGTCCCTTCTCTACTCCGAGCTGGACTGACTCTCTACTGGTACGCGAAAAGTCGAGAACAATTAGTCAATCGCGTCATAGTCATCATGATCGTCATCCAAATTGGCTTCAGTTTGTGGCTCATACCCTCCCAACAGGCTTATGGCGCAGCGATAGCAATCCTTATCAGTGAGAGTGTTGGATTCGCATTGCTTCTGGTTCCTTTGCGCTGGACGACAGTCAATGACCGAAAATAACCTCCCTCTGATGCGAATCGAGCTAAGCCTCATCTGCGGATTGTTTGTCATGAGCCTACTGCTGCGCCTCGCAATTGTTCTACCCACGCATTTCGATGGCCTTTACGGTCAAGATGCCTATGCCTATTATGACTATGCGCAAACTACAAGAACCAGCATCCAAACTGGAACAGCGCTTAAACCTTTCTTCTGGCCTTTGGGATATCCCACTTTATTAGCCATCATCTTGAGCGCGGGAGGCACAAGTCCTTCACTCGCTCAAGCCATTAGTTTATTGATGGGCGCGGCCTTAACCCCGTTTGTTTACATCATCTCTCGGCAGATTGGCAAAGGTCACTTCGGCAGTATCATGGCGGCAGCCGTGATGACCCTCTGTGGACAGGCTCTACAATCAAGCATGGTCGTCATGAGTGACATACCCGCCCTATTTTGGGCAGCAGTTAGCCTCATGCTGCTTATTCGCTACCTCACACCAAACTCACCGCCGCACACTATCGAATCCACATATCAAACTAAATGGCTCGTTTTAGCGGTGCTCACGTTAGTATTCGCATCCCTCACCCGTTGGATTTATCTGGTGTTGGGCTTGCCCTTTGCGTTAGCGGTATTACTTGGGTGGCATGGACACATTCGCAGGCAACCAACACTCATCACATTAGCCCTTTGCGGTTTAGTTTTACTACCGCAAATACTTTATAGCCGCACCAATCCGTTCCCCACACTCAACCATGAATGGGTGCAAGGTTGGTCACCAGCTAATGCTTTCGAGCGCAGCTTCACAAATCCTGATGGTCACTTTGACTATGAGAAAATTAACGCCGTTTATTATGCCCAGCCTTACTACGATCCAAATTATCTCTCGCCTGTGTTTTCGGTCTTCATACTGATCGGCTTATGGGTAGTCGCGTGGCGTAGTCGGTTGCAAATCATCTTGTTCAGTGGATGGATATTGTTACCCTATCTCTTTCTAGCAGGCATCCCCTACCAGAATATCCGCTTCCCGTTGATTGTCGTTCCGGTAGTTGCCGTGTTAGTAGGCATCGGCATCGATACTTTCTTCTCGTGGCTGCGGCAAGCATACAATAGTCGGCGTAGACTCATAATCGCTCGGTGGCTAATCGTTATCATTATGCTGCTTGGTCTATGGCAAATGTGGGGAAGCGCCAACACACTTACAACCACCTTCATTGACAATCAGCAGCGCGATAAACTGGCGGCTGCATGGGTAGGCGAAAATGTTCCAGCAGGTTCAACCGTGTATACTTTCGGCCTAACGCTCACGCTTCAACATTACACAGCGCTCAATGTCTACGAACTCTTTTACGAAACGCCGCAAACGCTGGCACAAAAATGGCAGCGTGGTCATGAAGAATACCTAGTGTTGAACGTCTGGAACATCGAGAATCAGTGGGTTGGGCGCGATCCGCAGCTCAATTATCATTGGCTGCGTGACCAGCGTGGATTAGTGCGCTTAGGAAAGTACGACAATTATGTCTTATTCAAAATACGAGGATAATCATGGCAAAACTAGATAGCTACATCGAACGTAAATCGACTGCGCTAGACAACCTCAAACAAGATTGGACAGCCAATCCTGAAAAAGCTGTTGCCACTATCAAAGCTTCATCAAAAGTGGCTGGCATTACTGGAACACGCCCAACCACAATGGGCAGCTACACCATCATTAGCGACTCTGGCCCCGGTTTGGCAGGTCATTCTCTCGGCCCGACCTCACCGGAAATGCTGCTCGGCGCGTTGGCAAGCTGCCTCGTACACACCTATCTCATCCACGCCACCCTGATGAGTATTCCACTGGATGATGTCACAGTCGATATTAGCGGCACAATGGATTACAAACCCGTCATTGGTATGCAAGCGTCCAACCGTCCTGCTATCTATGATATTCACTATCAGGCACAGGTCGAAAGCCCTGCGGATGCTGCCACCATCGAGCAATTACATGCCACCGTTGAAGCCAATTGTCCCGTGCTAAACACTATCCGCCACCCGACCAACATTCAGCGGGATCGCTAATGCGTATCGGAATCATCCTGCCCGGTTTCAGCAGTGACGAAAATGATTGGGCGATTCCAGTGCAGCTTAATTTGGTTCGCGAAATGGCAGCCTATGATGATGTGCGTGTCCTAACCCTGCGCTATCCCCATCGCCGCGACCGTTATACCGTTTTCGGCGCAACTGTGTATTCACTTGGCGCGGGACAAGTACATGGATTGGGTCGGCTGCGGTTGTGGGCAGATGCGCTCCTCACCTTGAGGCGTTTGCATCACGAACAACCTTTTGATGTTCTGCACGCCATGTGGGCAGATGAAACCGGACTGATCGCTGCATGGGCAGGACGCTGGCTGGGCATACCCGTAGTCGTGTCTATAGCGGGCGGGGAACTCGTTGGCTTTGATGATCTCAGTTATGGCTTGCAGCGCAGCGCTTTTAGTCGCTGGATTGTTGGGCAGGCTTTAAACGGTGCAAACCGTGTCATTGTGGCCTGCGCATATGCTCGCAATCTCATCCCACAGGCAGGTTACAACATTCCCGCCGACAAAATTCGAGTAATCACGCTCGGTGTCCAAGCAAAGATTTTCACCCCACCAAACTCCAACCAACCACCAACCGAAACCAAACTCATCCATGCCGCCTCATTAGTGGGCGTGAAAGATCAATCAACCCTCCTACGAGCACTATCGCGACTTGAGGAAAATATAACGCTCGACATCATTGGCACAGGGCCGGAAGAAAACAATTTGCGAAATTTAGCGGAAGAACTCGGCATCAGCAACCGTGTCCACTTTCTCGGCAAAGTTGAGCATCTCGATTTACCCGCCCATTATCAACAAGCGGCACTTAATATTCTCTGCTCACGTCATGAAGGCTTAGGCATGGTCACGTTGGAAGCCGCCGCTTGTGGCATCCCAACCATCGGCACAGCCGTTGGCCTCCTACCTGACTATCCAAATTTGGGCATAACCCTACCAGTTGGCGACCACACCGCCTTAGCCGATGCCATCAATGAACTGCTCAATGACAAACAAAAACGGACTGAACTGGGTCAATCCGCTCGAAAATTGGTTGAAGAACTTTTTACCATCGAAGAAACTGCGTGGCAGTTTCGCGCCCTTTACACTGAACTCGTCAGCTCACACCGCTAAACCGTTTTCCACCACACGCCCGTGCATTCCGGCAAGATCACCCAGTTCTTACGAACGACCTCATCCGCCAGATCGTCACCAAAAAAGAATCGGGTAAGCCGTTCAGCCTCAGCCAGCGACTCAAATTGATAATCCGTGCGGATATTGGTGTTCTGGAAACCGTGTGTACCTACTAACCACGCGTAAAACTCCGCCAGATCAGCAGTGGGTGGAAACGGTGTTTCGCGTCCTGTACCCATCGTTTCCAGCATGATGATCGTCCCGCCCGGTCGTAACAAACGCTGCATTTCAGCAATCGCTTTACCGGCTTCGATGCGCCAACTATCCCGATACCACCCGCAAAAGTGACCGAAGCTCCAACCTTGAATTGCCACATCAGCCGAGACCGACTCCGCCGGAATGTCTCGATTATCCGCCACATGTGCCTGCCAATTTTGGAGTCCGGTTGAATTGAGTTTGCCAATCGCCACATCCAACATATGCTGAGAACCTTCAAACGCCCGCAAACTTTTGACCAGCGGAGCCAGCAGCAGCGTCAATCGACCTGTACCCGCCCCAAACTCAACCACATCAAGCCCCGCCAACCGGCGAATTTGTTGCAGCGTCTTGAGGATATTCCCCTCATAGTCCTCACGACGGACAAGCGCCTCATACTGGTCGGCTTTGCTAGCATAAATCGTCTGAAAATGGTCAGGCATAAGACTTTAGTCCGTCAATAAAAACGAAGATGGAAATATTAAATAAAAAGGACGCAATCGAATAGACTGCATCCTCTCAAAATTGATCTAACTAAACGCCTTCACCTGATCCAGCAACTTGGTCTGATCAACATCAGGATATTTATCCAGTAGCGCCGTGAAAATCTTCATATATTCCACGATCTGCTCTTTGGTATAAGCCTCAAATCGCAGTGTGATTGCAGGCTGAGTATTGCTGGCCCGTACCATACCCCAACCATTGCTGAAAGCGGCACGAACTCCATCCAATGTAATTACTTCGTATTGCTTCGCCAGTGTGTCCGAGATTTCCTGAATGATCTGGAACTTAGTCGCATCTGGCGCATTGAGGATAATTTCGGGGGTCGCCACCAACTTCGGAATCTCATCAAAGATTTGCGAGATCGTCTTGTTGGAGTTGGCGATGATTTCCAGCGTCTTGAGTGCAACCAACGGTGCATCATCAAAACCATAATAATTCTCACCAATGAACAAATGCCCGCTGACCTCGCCGCCAAGGAGTGAACCAATTTCGTGCATCTTTTTCTTCATCAAACTGTGACCGGTCTTCCACATCACCGGCACACCACCATATTTCTTAATTTCATCCGGCAGCGCTTGCGAGGCTTTCACATCAAACACAATCGACGCGCCGGGATGGCGGCTCAGCAAATCACGCGCCAGCAGGGCCAACAAACGGTCAGCGGCGATATGATGCCCATGATCATCGATGAACCCGCAGCGATCCGAGTCACCATCAAAACCTAACCCTAGATCAGCACCTACCTCAACCACTTTTGCTTCCAAATCTTTAGTCGTTTCGGGGTCTTCTGGGTTCGGCAAATGGTTCGGGTAAGTGCCATCGGATTCGAGGTACAAACCCACAACCTCAACACCTAATTTCTTGAGTACCGCCGGAATATAAGTTCCGCTCAAACCATTGCCCGCATCCAACACCACTTTAAGCGGGCGATTGATCTTAACCTTCGACTCAATCGTATCCATATGCTTATAAATCATCTGCGGATCAGTCGTGATTTCGCCCTGCCCTGTCGCAAATGCATCGGTCTGAATAAGCTTCAGCAGCGCTTGAATCTGTTCATCCGCAAGTGCCAACGCGCCGTAAGCCATTTTGATACCGTTATACCGCGTATCTAGATGGCTGCCCGTAATCATCACGCCCGCGCCCTTGCCTGAATAACTGGCTGAGGCAAAATATAGGGTTGGGGTTAAGACTGCGCCGATGTCGGTCACATTCATGCCCGTCGAGGCCAAACCTTCAGCCATCGCTTGCTTAATCCCCGGTGAAGTCGCACGGTTATCGCAGCCGACAAACACACGGTCGGTTTGGAATTGCTGCGGCAGATATGTTCCCAGCGCTTTACCCACCAATCGCGCTAACTCTTGCGTAATCTGAGGTTTATCGCCGCTCACGGTACCACGAATATCATATTTGCGGAAAATCGAGGTATCAACCTGCGTCATAGTCCAACTCCTTTAATAAGTCACAAATAGAATTTAGGTAACCATTTTACCGTTTTATCATGTACGCACCACTAGCCTGAGTTCTTTGCCTGATTTGTCCGACGTTGAATATGCGTTTGCGCCGTCACACGTAACAAATCGCGGCATGCGGCTTGTAACGTTGCGCCCTGCCCCAACAAACTTATTCCACCTTTATCAGCACCCAACCGCGCTTGAAAACGCACACCCGCAATCTCAACGGGTTCATAGATAATCATCAACGACCATGTGTTTGCGAAAGCGATATGGAACAAATCAAGCATTTGATCAAACAAGATTTGTGTTGAACGATCAAGCCACTCATCATCCTTATAATTCGCTGGTCGGCGCAGCATCGCCTCGCGCGATTCAAAAATCACATGTTTACGATCAACTTCCGCCCACAAATCACGCAGTGCAGACGGCAGCGATGACTTACTTGTAACCTGCTCCGTGTTTTGCCCCCAAACAGCGTAAGCACTCCATGTCACGAACCCCGCGTCGGCTATCGCCTGCAACGTTAATCGGGCATCCAGTCCATACTGCAACCGCAGATAACCTATCGTCGCTTCCCATGCTAACAACCCATTTGCAGGTCTTTGGGGCATCGGTCGGGCATTCAGCGTCGCAGGCATGACAATTACTCCGAGAAAAACGTGCAAGCTAAAAATCGGTCGAGATGATATTGCACCAGTTGCGCGCCCAATCCAAACGACACTGCGTCAAATCCGTGCCGCGCCCATGGCAGCCGAATTTGGACATAAGGTGTGTTGGTCATCGACAATTTCTTACTCAACTTATCGCCATGGTGCGGAGGCACAATTGTATCCATCATGCCCTCAACAAAGAAAATTGGCGGCTGATCATCACGCACCCAATCAATCGGTGTAGCGTCATGATACGTTTCTGGTCGTTCTTCCAATGGCCCACCAATCAAATTGTAGATTTGTGAGGCAGGTGTCAAACCTGCAAACTTCAAATCTGCAGGTGCATAATAAGCGATGATTGCTTGCACAGGATGAGCCGCATCCGTCCGTAATCCGGTCATCAAGGCAATATGCGCCCCTGCGGAACGTCCCAACAAGGCGATTTGCTTGGGGTCGACCTTGTATTCGCTGGCATGGTCACGTACCCATTGCAATGCCGCTTGGGAATCTTCAAGTTGTGCAGGCCATTTAAAGGTACCAGACAAACGGTACTGAATGTCAAAAACTACAAAACCTAGATTTGCGAGATAACGATTATTAGGCTCAAAATACTCAGCCTTATCACCATTTTCCCAGCCACCACCGTGAATCACGATAATCGCCGGATACAAGTCACCACCAACAGGTTTTGTCATTGGCTCGTAAACATCTAGCTTGAGCGGAATCCCATGTGGCCTTGCGTAGGATATATCACGCCAAACACGCGCCTGTGTTTCACGCAAATGTTTGCCAAACATATTCGGCACAGTCAGTGGTGCAGGTAGCAGCCGATTCTGAACATCAGCCGGAACACGCGCCTCATAGTTCTTACCCAGTCCCACACGCATAGCGGAAGCAGCATCGTCCAATGTCGCCCGATATTCCATAAATGGCTTCAACGACAGCGCCGTACCAACCGCGCCGGTCAGCAAACCTAACCACAAACGTGGCTTGCCGAGCAGTGACCACAGCACAGCAATTGCCCCTAACATTGCTGGGAACCACGATAGCTCATTTATAACAATCTGCAACGGACGCAAAGTTTCGTCATTATCTTTCTTAATGAGAAGCAGTCCGGCAGCAGCAGAAAACAGACCAAAAGTGGTCGTAATAAATCGGCGCAAGAGTTAACTCCCTACAGTCATTTCTTTACCATCGACTAACGCGGCAAACTTCAAACCCGTCGAATCTGCGTCCACTTTCACTTGCGTTCCCGGCGGAGGATTAACCTTCAGCAAGAAATCCGCTAACGGTTCGCGCACTGAACGCCGGATAATACGCTTCAACGGACGTGCACCATATTCCGGTTCGTCATTTTGTGCCAGCATCCACTCAACCGCCGCATCTGTAAAGTCCAGCTTCAAGCCACGATCACCCGCCATCTTGGTTTCGCCCTTGAGTTGCAACAGCAAAATACTGTGCAAATCTTCTGGCGCAAGCGAATGAAACATAATGATTTCGTCGAGGCGGTTCAGGAATTCGGGGCGGAACCACGTCCGAACTTCTTCCATGGTATTCTCACGTACTTCGTCGGTAATCACCGGAACAGCCAACTCCTCCGAGCCGAGGTTGCTCGTCAGAATGATGACCGTTTCACTAAACTGTGTCGTATTACCGCGTCCATCAGTCAAGCGGCCTTCTTCAATCACCTGTAGCAAAATATCCATGATGCGTGGATGAGCTTTTTCGACTTCATCAAATAGCACTATGATGTACGGTTGCTGCCGCACACGTTCCGTAAGCTGACCGCCCGCCTCGCTGTCCACATATCCACTGGGTGAACCAATTAAACGGTTCAGGCTGCTCTCATCCTTGAACTCGCTCATATCCAACGGCAGCATCGCCTCTTCACTGCCGAACATAAACTCTGCCAGCGCCTTTGCCAATTCGGTCTTACCCACACCCGTTGGCCCAAGGAACAGGAACGCCCCAATCGGACGCTTAGCATCTTTCAATCCCACACGCGCCGTCTTAATAGCGCGGCTCACGGTTAAGACCGCTTCATCTTCACCGATTAAGCGCTCTTTCAGATGCTCAACCATACTAGCGTAACGCAGCCGTTCATCCTCACCCAGCTTATTCACCGGAATGCCTGTCATCTGGCTGGCAGTCAATGTAATATCTTCCGCATCAAGCGTATTATCACCCGCCCGTTCAGTCTTGAACGGCAGTTGGCTCTGCTGACTCATGCTGACCATCGCCGCCGTCCGGTGTAATAACTGCTCGGCACTGCGTGGCAGTGGCGATGCACTGAAATAGCGTTTCGCCAACCGCACTGCCAACGACAACGCATCATCAGTTACCGTCAGCTTATAATCAGCTTCTAAATGCGACTTCAAAATCTTGAGAATTTCCAGCGTTTCGTCTGCCGAAGGTTCCGGCACGCGGATAATCTGGCTGTTCTCAGAAATAGCACTCACCGACGACAGGCGTTCTTTATAATCAATCTCGGTTGATGTGGCAATAATCACTGGATCATCTGCCAGGAATGCTTTCTGGATCAGCGGTGTAGCCTTACTAAATTCCGCTTTAATCGGCCCACCAAAGAAGCGATGCAAATGGGGTATAAACAGAATACCGTTAGCCGCTTGGCTCAAACCTGCCCGAACCGTCTTCTGGTCGTTATCTAGCAGCGCCGTTTCATCGATCTGCACAAAATTCTTGAGTCCGGTTGGCCCTTTGCCCTCAGACATCAACAGGCCGAGGCTATAAGCCAACGTCCGTTTGCCAACCCCATCCGGCCCCAACAGGATAATATGCCGCTTGACCGACTGCGACAGTATATTGATCATATCGCGCAGCAAACCCTCGCGGAAATACACCGCCCGCAGCTTACCGGCTTTGGCCTGTGCCACCACGTCTTGCGTCGTACCATCAGGCTTCATCCGCACCTGCGAATTATCCATACGGATGTCGGCAATCGCTTTGGGTGTAATGCCCTGCGCGCGCAGCAAACCGCTCGTAGACATCGACGCTTCCGACATGATACTCAACATATGGTCGGTATCGACGCGCACTTCATCCTGCGAATTAGCGAGACTCAACGCGTCATCAATCAGGATAATCGACATCTTAGACAATGGCACTTGGCGGTTGCCCTTTGCTAAAAAATCCAGATTACCGTTTGGATCACCCCGCCCTTCAATTGCCAGATGCACTTGGCGATCCAATTTTTCAAGATCTACCGCCCGTGTACTCTTGAATACATCTAACAAACGCGCAGCCGCCGTGTCAGGATGTCGCAGCAGCGCCAGCAATATCACTTCAGGTTGCAATGTCGGCTTGCGATATTGGTCTTTAAGCGCGACCGCATCATTCATGACCGTATCAAGGTCTTTGGAGAGCAAATCCGGGTTTAATGTTCCCATTTAGCCTTTGCTTTCTATGTTCAAAGCGTATCAACCAGTAAGCCCGAACACGCGTGACAGGTCTATACAAAGAAAAGAGATTGCGAAGACCATCATCGCCCGTCAACTTACCGGGAAACACACCTCACTAAGATGGAAATTGGTTCTGGAAAACGCGAGAATCGATTACTTCACGGTAAACGCTGCCACCTGCAAACGGTCAGCTTGTTCACTTGTCACTGTATCGACCCCCATTAAACGTTCGCCTGTCTGCCAATTATACACTGCTACGCGTAAAGTGTATGCGCCTGCTGGCACAGTCAGCGTCGTTTCATGGCATGCTTTTTGTGCATTCGGCAATCCATAATCGACCTGCCCCACCAACTGCCCTGCCGCATCTTCGACATGCAGTCCAACCGAGTATGTATCGTTAGGAACATTCGCCGCCTTGGTAGAACCCAAAACCACTGTGACTTGCCCGCTTTGACTCATATCGGCAGCCTCTACCATCTGCATATGAATACCATCACCAAATTGCAGCGGCATATCAGGCGGATTTGTTAGGCGTGTGTACAATTTCAATGTAACCGAAATATCATCCAATGCTGTATAACATTCTACAAACTGTTCACTCGCCAGCGCCCGTTGGAAGTCACCCAGCCTAAAGTTCGGTGGATCAACATGCGAAACCGCCAGCCAGATATTCTGCGATTGATCGACGAATGATTTGGCATGGTTAAAGTAATCATCATTTTCCGGTTTGCCCGGAATATATTCCGTCATCTGATGTTTGATCGGCAGACCATATAAATAATGATCAAGTTCCAGCGATCGAATCCAATCGTAATTACCCGCATGATACGCCACCATATCACCCGGTTCAGCGTGTTGCTCAAGTACACTGCGAAACTCTCGCCACGATGGAATGATGCCGTAGAGATAAGAGCTGAAGTCATTATTGCCAATCGTCCATAGTGCCGCCAGCACCCAAATCGACAAAATCACCACCGGCGAAACACCTAATCGGCTCAAACGCTCCACGCCCAATCCGACTAAAACCGCCAGTAAAGGCCACAGAAAAACGATGTAACGAATTTGGTTGATGAACGGATAAAAAACATTAACCGCCAACGTAATAATCACACCTGCCGCCACCATAAAAACAATGAATCGCAGCGACCAAACATTTCGATAAACCGCAAATATCACCAACACAGCCAACAGTGCCACACTGTTATTACTAAACGTCAGCAGCAGCGTGGGTACAACCTTGGCAAGGCTCATCCCCACAACCGCATTAATTTTTGCACCTTCTGAAAAATGAATCACCACCGCTACCCACGGCAAGTACAACACACCAACCGCCACCAATAGCAGCGACACTTCCCACCACTGCCGATTTTTCCGCACCATGATGAGGTGATACAACCCGATAACGCCCGGCACGAATAACAACTGATAGTGCAGATAAAGCGATGCCGCCGCAACCAGAACAAAACTGATTCGCAGCGCCCAACTGCGCCTTTTACCCGCTCGAATCAACCGCATATATGCCCACACTTCGAATGCGCTGCACGCCACAATCAGCGTATAAACCCGCAGTTCATGCAGGTAATAGACGGTGTAGGCTGATGCGCCAACCGCCACTGCTGCCCCTAATCCTACTAATGCTGCTGACGGAATCCCCACACTCTGCGCGAAATCCCGCCCAAGTCGGTACGTCAGTGCCACCGATAAAACACCAAATAAGACCGAAAGCATCCGACCTGCCACTGCCGATGAACCCGCCACTGTCAGCCAAAAATGCAGCACCAAATAATAACCCGGTGGATTTTTCTCATGTTCCAGTTGTCCCGCCACTCGCGAGATGACATCACCCGCATTAATCGGGCCATATTGCTGCCCACCCGCATAGATGTACGAATAAATCTCGTCATACCACATGGCATCTTTATCAAGACCGCTTATACCTAGCCACGCCACAACCACCAGCAGTAAAATAACCCACCAGAATGTTCTAGTAGGATGATATGCACGCTTATCAACCGGACTAGATTCGAGACGCACGAGCTGAGGAACCATCAATAATGCCCTTAAAGAAAACACTAGGAATGTGGCATGAGTTGAGCATCGTAGGATTAGACTAATGAAACGATATGAGGATAGATCAATTTCAAATGGATGACTTTTGCAACCAATAGTGTATCCCGACAGGTCAGAGCGGGCTTTAGCCTGCTTCCTGTCGGAACATGGAGCCGGACGGCTTTAGCCTCTGGCGGAAAAAAACACCAACTCATTTGATCTAAACCTTATGTCACCTGACACATGCCGTGTCCGCTGAATTAATTTCACAATCAGCTTTAAAAACCGCACAGCATTATACAACCAATTGAGCATCAGATTCAGGATTGATTGAATGCACCATATAATGAAAATAGCTTTACGTTACGGACAATGGCTCATAATCACACTCGCCCTGAGCATCACACTATTCGCTCATACTGAAACACGTTCTGCCCAAACCTGCGAATCGCCCAACGGAACCATCAACCGTGGCAGTTTCCGCAGTGCGCCCGCCCAAACCACTTTTTATTACTCGGTCTATACACCCCCTTGTTACGATGATTCAACATCCAATTATCCCGTCATTTATCTCATGCACGGCTCAAATGATGATGACGGTCAGTGGGGGCGCTTAGGTATTCAACAAGCGCTCGATACTGGCATCGCCAACGGCACACTCCCACCCATGATCGTCGTCATGCCCTTTGGCGAGTGGCTTGCCAACAAAAACCAATTTGATACCGTCTCGTGGGAAAATGTCTTTTTAAACGAATTGATGCCACTGGTCGAAGGTCAATATCGCATTGATGCTCGCCGCGAAACCCGCGCCATCGGTGGCATTTCACGCGGTGGCTTTTGGGCTTATGAAATTGCCTTCCGCCATCCAGATTTATTTAGTTCGGTTGGAGGTCACAGTGCCTTTTTTGCTGAAGGCCAAGCACCCGCCGATTTTGACCCGCTCAAAATGGCGAAAAACGCGCCCAATCTGGATACACTTCGCGTCGAATTGGATCGGGGTAGTGAAGATTACGCCGCCCCCGGTGTTGACTTGATGCATCAGCGCTTAGACGAACGCGGTATCCAACACACTTACACCGTTTATTCTGAAGGTCAGCACAATAATGCGCATTGGCAGCTACACGTCGCCGATTATTTAGCCTTTTACGCATCCTCATGGCTCTCGGCCATGATTCCACCCACGCCCACTCCACCGCCGATCATTTTCGCAACCAACACCCCCCCAGCAGTTTCAGCGACCACAACAAACGCAGCCAACCAAGCAAGTTGGTCAGTATTCCTACCTGCTGTCGCTTTTCCGAGTCTCGTAGGTACTATCAACATTGAACGTTTACAAACCCTGAGAATCGGTCAGCCTGATTCTCAGTTAGTCATTGATGAAACCACCGCTCAAGCGCTGCACAGCTTCGGCATAACTCTATCATCATCGACCACAATAGTTCCCGACAATGCGCTTCAAAATTCCCTGTGGCGTAACCGCGCACTTTATACCCTACTGGCTTTTGACCGGCTTAATACCCATTACCGCGTCCTGCACATTGGTAACCAGCATCCTCTTGATACCGATTTGCAAACCTATCCCTTTGCCTTCCACAGCGATCATCCTAATTACGAGCCACAAAAACTCACTCGCCTCCTGATGTCCGGTGTAACCGCCCTCACCCGTTTGACTCGCACTGCACTCGATAAAGAAGGGACAGATTGGGCTGCTTCCGGCATTATGGACACGGTCAATCACGCCGATTTCTTCCACACCAGTAACGAAGTCTCCTTCTCGCCCGACTGCCCCAAAACCGATTCTTCAACACTGGGCGAATTCTGCTCCAAAGAATCGCACTTCGACTTACTCACCAAACTTGGCCTCGATATTGTCGAACTCACTGGCAACCATAACAACGATTTTGGAACAGAAAATTATCTCCGAACATTGGAGTGGTATCAATGGCATGGCATCCGCACTATCGGCGGCGGTGCAAACCTCGAAGATGCCCGCACGCCCCTCTTACTTGACCATGATGACAATAAAATCGCCATGCTCGCCTGCAATTGGATCGGCCCTTACTATGCCATCGCTGGCGAAGCCTCTCCCGGCGCGGCCTTCTGTGATTGGGATTGGCTCCGGGCGATCATCCCGCATCTCAAGGCCGAAGGAAATTTCGTCGTCGTCTCAGTCCAATATTTAGAAATCGAGGACTATAAACCCTCCGCCAAACAAGTTTCCGACTTTCAAGGATTAGCTGATTTAGGCGCGGATGTTGTCATCGGTACGCAAGCACACAAACCCCAAGTCCTCGACTTTTACGGCGCACGAACGGGACAAGAATCCTTCATCCATTACGGTCTCGGCAACCTCTTCTTTGACCAACCCTTTTGGGGCAACAGCCGCTTCTTCATGGATGAACTCTATATCTATAACGGTCACTTGCTCAACGTCGATCTCTTCACCGGCATCATTGATGACCTCGCCCGCCCACGTCCCATGACCACCGACGAACAAACCAACTTCTTCGCCTTTATGTTCAATACGCAAGGTAGCTTTCAGTAGAGGACGAAATGGAAAACCTTCTAAATATTTCAAACACGGACGAAATTAATTGCGAATTATGGAGCTATGGGCGAGGTCATTCAGAAATGTACCTTAAGGCATATGTCCCTAATGATGTTCAATACATCTTTACCGACGGGGGTGCAATATTTCGCTGGGCCACAATCATGGAAAGGATTAAATTTTCGATTGGGTACAGTCAGCGAATACAATGAACTTATAAGCTCATTTGAGAATACAAAACATCTGCAAGATGAAGAGTTCAACAATAAGTGTTCACTATATATTATCAATACTAAAGCAGGCGAAGAAATAAAAATTCTTGCTAATAAAGATCGGTTATTTCTTGTCAAAAACTTGCCTAAGCATTTGGAATAAATTTATGTCTTAGGTTTGAAAACTCGAACCAAAATCGCTTGTATTTAATGCTCATTTGTTCTAGAATAGATTTTGTGTATGTAATGCCGTTCGCTCAAATTGGGTGTTAAATGTAGGGACACGGCATGCCTTGTCCGCCGACAAACGCCAACAACTTCTATCTTTTATGGTGGAAATTCTGTATGTCCATGTCGCCGCCAACGCCGACACAAAATCGCAAACCCTATCGAATGAGGCTATCACCCTTGTAGCTTGAAAATTGCCGCTTGTACCTACACTCTATAAAGCAACCACAGAGGCGGCAAACCCAAAATGAATCACCGCAGCAATTCTCACCGAGCAACCCGCCGAAACTGCACAAAAAAACGGTTCTGAATCTGAAGAATTTGCAGAAGTTTCCGAATCAAATGGCAAAATCGGCAAAAAATCATCTATTGGCATTGCCGAAATTGCTGCCAAATTTGCCATTGATTAAGCTTGTAACTATCTCATGGCAAACCCGGCATCTTAATCGACAGCTTCCCATTTGCCGGAATCTTCCCGAATAACACCTTACACACTGCCGGGATTGCCTGCGGAAGAGGACTGTAAGTCAGCACATAACCCGAAACCTTCGGATAAACCGTAAAGTCATAAACCGAAGCCAATGCCACCGCAATCGTTTTATCAGGGAGTAAAGCCTTCACTAGCGCATTTTCCTGTGAATCAGCATCAGCGTTTTGTGTAAAAACCACCGCCAAATCACTCAAAGCAGCTTGTGTTTTTGCGTTTTCAATATCAACTTCTGAGGGAGAAGTGTGGATAGATAATGGTCGAACTGTCACCCCCTCCGCCTTACAATATTCTGGAATTTGGATGCGTGTACCGGGGTAAATCAGCGCCACACTTTTACCCGCTTGTAGAGGCAGAACATGGTTCTTATCCAGCGCGATGGTCACGCCCTTTTCGAACAACTCATCAACCAGCTTGGCATGTTCAGTCAAGTTCAACCGATCAGTTACCGTTTTGGGGTCAAGCGCCTGCCAACTAAGCAAACCATATCGCTCCTTAACAGCCAAAATCCGTCTCACTGACTCGTTGATTCGATCTTCAGGTATCTCGCCCGAGCGCACCGCATCAATCACCATTTGGATACCTGCCGCCTGAGCCTCCAAGCTCACATGCGCCGCAATCACCAGATCAACGCCCGCCTTAATCGCGGTCAAGGCTGCTTTCGGGTAGCTGTACACCGTATCAATTGCGTCCATATCCAGCGCATCGGTCACAATCAAGCCTTGATAGCCCATTTCCTCGCGTAACAATCCCGTGACGATATTATGGGACATTGAGGCAGGCAAATCTCTCTGTGGTTCGAATGCCGGATACCAGATATGCGCCACCATAACAGTACTCACACCTGCCGCAATCGCCGCCCTGAACGGCGCGAGTTCAACCGTTTCCAGCCGTTCGCGGTCGAGCGCAATCACAGGTAACCCCGTATGCGAGTCCGTACTGCTATCACCATGACCGGGAAAATGTTTAGCCGTCGCCAGCACATTTCCACCTTGCAGCCCCTTGATAAATTCTGCCAGTATCGGGCTGGTCATCTGGGGATCGTTACCAAAAGACCGCCGTTTAATAATCGGATTGTTGGGATTAGTTTCGAGGTCAGCCACTGGCGCGAGATCCATGTTCACACCCACCGCGCGCATCTCCTGGGCCATCGCCTGCCCCACACGCTCGGCTAAATCAGCGTCACCTGTGGCTGTAAGGAGCATCATAACGGGGAAAATCGTAAACCCGTTACTCAGGTGGGCAATCGTGCCACCCTCTTGATCGACCGAGATTAACAGGGGTACCCCACTACTCTCCACGATTGTCTGCTGGTAAGTATTGATCAGTTGGGTAACTTCAGCCGGAGTCTTAATATTTTCGGGTAAAAGCACCAACCCACCCGGTTGCTGCTGTCTCAGGAAATCTCGACCTGTTTCCGTAAGTTCGCTGCCGTACAGGTTAACAATAAACATCTGGGCAACGCGCTGTTCAAGCGACAGGTTAGTCAGTAAATCAGTTTGGGCGACTGTGGGTTGGGTGATTCGCAAACCGAGTAACAGAAAAACACAGAGGCTTATTACTAAGCGTCTCTGTGTTGGAATAAGGGCAAATTGAAAATTTAAGTCGGGCATTCAACCAAACAGCTTACTGACCTGTCTCACTGAGACGGTAACCAATACCACGTACATTCACAATCAAATCAGCATCTTTACCAGTTTGCTTGAGTTTACGGCGCAAATTGCTCACATGTGGGCGGATAACCTCACGGGCTTCGGCTTCATCAACCGCGTATCCACGCACTTCGCGCACCAACTCATGGCACGATACCACGCGACCACGATGTGCAGCTAAGTACAACAGCAGGTCGAACTCGGTCGGAGTCAAATCAATTGGCTGATCACCCACCGAAATCTGATAACGACCGGGGTAAATGGTCAGCGGCCCAAGCGTCATGTTGGCGTTCATCGGCTCAACAGGCGCACTGTTGGATTCATAACGGGCTTCTGGTGCAATCGCTGGTGATTCGTCGTCTTCATAAACCGCAGCGATCGCTTCAACATCCGCGCGTGTCAGCTCAAAAACGTTACTGCGGATAGCATCCAACAACGCACGCCGACGCTTGAGGTTACGGGCGCGTTCCACACCACGAGCCACACTTTGCCGAATGTCTTGGCTTGAGCTGGGTTTAATCAGGTAATCGTGCGCCCCCAACCGCAAACTTTCAACGGCTGTTCCGAGGCTTGCATAACCCGTCATCAGAATCACGATACCATCAGGGGATATATCCTTGATGCGCTTGAGCAAATCCACACCTGATAAACCGGGCATCCGAATATCAGTGAGGATAACCTCATACTCATGACGGGCGATCATCTCAAGAGCTTCTTCGCCACTCGCGGCTTCATCGACCTGATAGCCTATACGTTGTAACGTTTTGCTAACCGAGTAGCGGATTGCCCCTTCGTCATCGACGACCAGAACGTGGGCAGTATCGACCATTGTATCCATAGCGCCAACCTATATCTAGTGTTCACTATTCCCATATTTTGTCTTAATGATAATCAAGTTAATCTACTTACGCAACCAACAAAGGCTATTACATAGTTGCTTATAACTTAAAATTTAACTAAATTCATGAATTTTCCAGAAATTGAAAATAAATAATTGGCACATCGTTATTTTTTGTGGCAAAAATTGCGCTAACAAACCATTCATTGTTTAAGACTACTGCTGCGACAGTGTCGTTAATAACTAATAACGGAATTCTATCCCGCAATCCTCTTGGGATTTTACGATTCACCATCCACCGGCTCAGCTTTTGTGTATGCCCTTTCATACCTAATGGGGCAAATATATCCCCGTCATATCGGGTTCTCAACACTACAAGCGAACCGTTTGGGATAGAAAGATGACCAAAAGAATAAGCGTCAATGGGTTGACTTAGGGAAACAAACAATTTCCAATCGGACAAATAATTTACAGATGGAATGTTGATAGTAAGGCTGTAGTTCGCCGGCAGCACGGGAAGATGTTGCACTGCTTCGGCAACATCTTCAGTTTCAAAGACTAACAAATTATATTCTACTCGTAACCTAAAACCGCCACTCAGAAGCGCAGTCGCCCCGTGCTTTCCCCGTTTCGCAATTTCAATTGCATCTACAACCAGCTGCGCCCTTACGTCTTCGGATGAACTAATCTGTCCTATTGCCCAAATCAATACACGACGTTGTAAAGCTGCATGCAATCCATGAAAGGCGTTTCGATCAATTGAAATCCGCTGGGACGATAGAGTTACTGCTGCCGATTGGGTAAATAACAAAATGTGCTGCTGGAGATAATCATCTTCAACTGCTGAGATTTCAGCTAAGCGTGCTAATGCTGGTCTAACCTGAGGAGCGTACTGTTCCAGATAAGGTAGCACATCTAACCGGATAGCATTCCTCAATAGAGAAGTGTCTGAATTAGTGGAATCATGACGGGATATGAGCTGGTTCTGTTCACAATAGGCTTCAATTTCCGCACGTGATACTTGGAGCAGAGGGCGTATAAGTGACAAATTGGCATGACCGGGTACAGATGAACGCAGTGCCATGCCTGCTAATCCATGTACCCCTGCCCCACGCAGCAAGTGCATAAGTACGGTTTCAGCTTGGTCATCCGCATGATGAGCGACCGCAATTGTGCTTGCACCCAATGTTTCAGCCGTCTGCGCTAAAAAATCATACCTTGCCAAACGTGCTGTTGCCTCAATCCCGAGCTGCTGCCGTTGAGCTAAGCGAGTAACATCAGCTTGTCCTACAGTAACAGCCACAGCCCACTCACGGCAAATTTGCTCGACAAAGCGCACATCACTGGCACTTTCCTCACCACGCAGCAAATGATCGAGTGTAGCCACATGAAGCTTAAAGCCCACACGCGGCGCAAGTTGGTTGAGAATATGAAGAAGCGCCAACGAGTCGGCGCCACCCGAAACACCCACAACTAATGTTTGACCCATTGTGATAAGCTGAAACTTCTGAATGATTTGCCGGACGTGTTCGAACATAATCAAAAGTCGCTGGTAGTGTCGGCCTTTTTGCAAGGCAGCGATTGAAAGGATTTAGAATCAAGCCATCCATTTGTCTCGCATGACAAATGCTCCCAACCATTATAGTATGGTTGGCGCAGGGTTAGGTATCTTTGTATTCGGGAGAGCGCGTGTTATAATGCCGCCCGTTTTCCTTTTCCGTGAGGAGCGTTCTACGTGCAGAGTCCGTTTGATTTTTTGCTCGGCATATTTTCTCTGGACATCGGCATAGACCTCGGCACCGCCAACACACTTGTCAGTGTACGCGGTAAGGGTATTGTTATCAATGAACCATCTTTCGTAGCGCTTGACAAGAAGACGCGCCGCCCTATCGAGGTTGGCGCTCGCGCAAAGGAAATGTGGAATAAAAACCCCAAGGATATTATCGTCGTTCGTCCGTTGCGTGATGGCGTCATCAGCGAGTTTGAAGTCACTGAAGCCATGCTCAACCATCTCATTAATAAAGCGCATGAACAGACGTGGGTGCCTCTTCCACGCCCTCGTGTTGTGGTTGGCATACCCAGTGGTGTAACGGAAGTTGAAAAGCGAGCTGTATTCGACGCGACCATTAGCGCCGGCGCTCGTGAAGCCTATTTGATCGAAGAACCTGTCGCAGCAGCAATTGGTGCGGGTTTACCTGTTCAAGAAACACGCGGCAGTATGATTATTGACATCGGCGGCGGCACGACTGAAGTAGCCATCTTTTCGCTTGGTGGTATCGTTATCAGCCGTTCTATTCGAGTTGCTGGCGATGAAATGGATGAAGACATTGTGCAATACATGCGTACCAAGCACAATTTACTCATTGGAGAACCCACAGCTCAAAAAGTGAAAGAGGAAATTGGCTCAGCTTATCCTCTGCCGCAAGAACGCACGTTTATAGTCAAGGGTCGTAATCTGATGACCGGGCTACCCGCTTCTGTCGAAATCAGTTCCATTGAAATCCGGGATGCCGTTTCGGGCTCAGTGGACATCATCGTTGACACCGTAAAAGATGCGCTGGACGATACACCGCCGGAATTGGTCGCCGATCTCATGGAAAGTGGTATTTGTATGGCAGGTGGTAGCAGCCAGCTAAAAGGTCTCACTGACCGTATTACCGATGAAGTTAATATTCGTGCATGGCTTGCCGAAGACCCCATGACCTGCGTTGCGCGTGGTGCGGGTCGTGTACTAGAAGATTACAATAACCTTCGACGTTTGCTAGTTGGACTGGAACGCGGCAGCACGCGTCACTAAACAAGCAATTTCATTCAATGAAAATCTGTCTTTATACTGCTCTTGCACTTCATTTTATGTGGTCGTGAGCGAGTCTTGTCCAGCAAGTTTGATATAATGCACGCTATCAAAAGCCAATCGAGGCATTAACTCGTGCGTAACTGGCGGTCGAATCGCATTCTTTTCTTAGGTGTCTGTCTCACTATCGCATTTATATTAATTGTGACGAGTCAGGCAGGATTTTTGGCACCAATAAAAGGTATCTTGATTGCCCCATTGAATTTTGTTACTGGATTATTCAATCGGACAACACAAGATGCCGTTAAAATTGCCGATATGTCTTCTGATGTCCCAACGTTGCAAAAACGAGTTGCGGATTTAGAAGAAGCATTAGCACGCTACCAATCCGAATTGGTTGAACTGCGCGAAGTTGCGAGTGACTATCAACGATTATCAGAACTCGTAAATTACACCTCACAAACCCAGAATCAGGAATTTCTAGCGGCAGATGTTATCAGTAACGCCGATTCAAACGCTCCTCTTCAAACCATTTCCATCAATAAAGGCACACGCGATGGCATCACAATTGGAATGCCCGTCGTTTCCCAATTAGGTCTAATTGGTCGTGTCTCGGATGTAACAGCCAATGCATCGCGGGTATTGCTCATCACCGATGTATCAAGTGCTATTAGTGGACGACTTCAAACCACCCGCGATGAAGGTAGTATCGTCGGTCAATCCAGCAATGATTTACGTATGGAATTTATTCCTCTGAACGCCAAAGTTCAAGAAGGTGATATTGTCATTACATCCGGTTTAGGCGGTAATCTCCCCGCAGGTATTGTGATTGGACAAGTTACGAGTGTGCAGCAACGCGAGTTTGAGCTTTTCCAAAATGCGGTGGTACGCAGCCTTAACAACTTCGCGACCCTCGAAACGGTGTTGGTCATCACCAACTTCCAGCCCGTTGATCTTACAGTTTTTGAACAAAGCACACAAACGGCTCCGGGAAACTAAGCAATGGGGAGTTTCCTCAGTATACCCATTATGATACTCGTCGCCGCATTACAAGTCACCGTAATGCCGCAAATCAGTATATGGGGCGGTCGCCCCGATTTAGTCTTGTTAGTTGTTGTATCATGGGCGCTCAATGCGACACTCGAACAGGGTGTATTATGGGCATTTGTCGGCGGCATTTGTAAGGATTTGCTGTCGTCCGCACCCGTAGGCACATCACTCATTGGCCTTATTTTTATTATTTTCGCGATTCATACCGTCAGGCAGCAGCTATTCAGTGTAGGCATTTTTACATTGATATGGGTGAGTCTGCTGGGAACAATCATCCAAGAATTTTGTATTTTTACAATTTTACTGCTCAGTGGGTTTCAACCCTACTTTGTTAGCCAGCTTGGCTATGGCATCGTGATCGAGCAATTCCAGTTATTCATCGTCCCCACAATCGTTTATAATCTCATCGGCATTATCCCAATATATATAGTGACGCGCATCATTCAACGCGCGGTAGGAACCAACCTCCGATTAACACGATGACCACTTTTTCATCACCCACCCGCGGATATTGTCCGGGGCATTTAGCACTAATTAGCTAAAGTCTCAGATAGCTAATATCCATTGAAATACCAATGAGTTTTTGGCAGGAGAATAATAACAATGAACAGACGTTTACTTCCCTTTCAGGGATGGCGACTGACGTTATTTCAAGCCGTAATGTTCGCCGTGTTTATTCTATTTTCGCTGCGTATGTACGATCTTCAAATTGCAAGTTATCAAACCTATGAAGCTGCCGCAGATGAAAATCGATTAAGCCGACTCCCCATCGCTGCTGACCGTGGTGTTATCTTTGACCGTAACGGTGTGCCGCTCGCTAGAAACGTGCCAGCATTTAACGTGACGATTGTCCCCGCGCTATTACCCGCTGACCGCACAACGACACTAAAAATCTTTAACCGATTGTCTGCGCTCGTAAATGTCCCACCTACAGCTGATATTGCTGCCGCAAGCGCACGAACCACAGGGCAGAAAATACGCAGTATCGAAGAACTCGTAGCCGAAGGCCAGGGTATTGCCCCCTTCCGTGAAGTCACCATCGCGCGTGACGTAGATTTCCATGTGGCTCTACAAGTCCGCGAAGAACGTCAGTCCTTACCCGGAGTAGATGTACAGGCCAAACCCGTGCGCGAATACCCTACAGGAGAATTAACCGCACACATTGTTGGCTATATGGCTCCAATTCCACCTGAAGATGCTGAAGAACTCATTAAGCAGGGTTATGATCCCGCATTTGATCGTATCGGTGTGGACGGCATTGAATACTTTTTGAACGCAGAGCTCGCAGGTAAGCGGGGTTCTCAACTCCGTGAGGTTGATGTCGCAGGGGCAACAATCCGCCAATTAGAACAAGTTGATCCAATACCCGGTCAGAATGTGCGATTGACTATTGATGTGGATTTGCAAAAAGTCGCAGAAGATGCACTCAAAAACGAGATTACGTTACTGAATTCAACCTATAAAAAAGTGGTGAGTCAGCAAGGTGTTATCGTCGCCATGAATCCCCAAAATGGCCAGATTTTGGCGATGGTCAGTTATCCGGGTTATGACAACACAAAATTTGCCCGTAATATAGATGTGACCTACTACTTACAGGTCGCAAACGATCCATTGAAACCGCTGATTAATAACGCAATCCGCTCCCTATATCCGCCTGGTTCCACATGGAAACTAATCACGGCCTCCGGTGCGCTCCAAGAAAACGTAATTTCCCCTAAAAGCGTCTTAGATGATCCCGGTCGACTGGTTGTCGAAAATAAATATGCGCCAAATGACCCTGCTGCATCCCAAACATTTGTTTGTTGGAAACGTGATGGTCACGGCTTAATCAACATGATTGGTGCAATTGCGAATAGTTGCAATGTCTACTTTTATCAAGTGGGTGGCGGTAATCCCGACGTACCCAGTATAACCTTGCGGGATGGTGGATTGGGAATTGAAGATTTATTCCGCTACGCCACAGCCTATGGTATTGGCAGCGAACTCGGTGTTGAGCTTCCCGCAGAAAATCGCGGTCGTATGCCTGACCGAACATGGAAACGTGTGTTATATGGAGAAAACTGGTCAACAGGTGACACCTACAACGCCGCTTTGGGTCAAGGTTATGTAAATGTTACACCACTTCAACTGGTCAATATGGCAGCCACAGTTGCAAACGGCGGAACGTTATATCAACCAACTATTATTGATAGCTTCCTCGATCCTGAAGGGAAAGTTGTACAGCCATTCACGCCGCATGTACTGCGGAATGTCAATCTGGCGGATGTCACCGGAACGCTAAAACTGCTTCTGGTAGAAGACATGATTATGAAGGGACCCAATAGTCTGGATTGTATCTGTGAATCGGATAGCCCCTATTACAATGGAGTTCGTTGCAACCCGTCTACATACCGCAATACCGTCGATCTCAGTGTAAATCAGGATGGAAGTGATATAAGGGATTATGAGGTCTTTATTCCACAGAATTACACTTTCAACGCTGGAATGTGTACTGATTTGCGCTTCAACGATAAATATCGTCCCGCCTTTGTAAGCCAGGAAAATATCGACATTGTACGTCAGGGAATGCGGGCGGCTGTTACCATTGGTACTGCCACTAAAGCTAATCTCCCCTATGTCGATGTAGCAGGCAAAACCGGAACCGCCCAGTATTGCGACAATATCGCTAATGGTTTAGGGTTATGTAAATTCGGCAGTTGGCCCGCACACGCATGGTTTGTGGCCTTCGCACCCTACGAAAATCCTGAAATTGTCGTAGCAGGCTTCATTTATAATGGTACAGAAGGATCACTATGGGCGTTACCAATGGTACGTGAAGTACTAGAGGCGTACTACCGTCTTAAAAACCAGCGAGCTGGCATTGCACCTCCGCCCGTCGCCGATGTTATTGCCCCCCCTGCCACGCCAGTACCCACAACCGCACCCACAGGAGGCTAATGTGCAAAAGGTTTCAGACCAACGTCAAATTGTTACCCAGTGGGCAGCAGCAATTCTAGTGGGTCTAATAAGTTTGATTGTATTTATCATATTAGGTCACACACCATTTATGCGTGCCTTGGGCATGGCTGCTTCAGTAAGTGGTGTGACCTTAATATTGCAGCGCTTCGGAGTGGTATTAGCCATCATTGGCGGATTTGCTTTAGCCTTTAGCCCTGCATTCTGGTCACAAACCGGCGGTGAAGATACCAAACTCGTTGTGCTAGTAGCCTTAACACTTTTAGTCGCTCTTGTGGTGACTGGTTTATTCACATGGATTGGACATGTAACTGAGCGTGGGTTAGTCGCGGGAGTAGTCGTTTTTGCAGCGCTCTTCTGGGTATTAGTAGGTACTCCGCGCAGTCTGCGTGTCACCACATTACTCAACATAGGGTTACTCTATATTTTGATTGATGTCATCATGAGTACCAATCCTCGTCCTGATGGACCTCAAATGCCTCTTCCCGTTCAGCAGCACACTTTAGGCCTATTAGTTTTATTGTTGATTGGGGTACTCAACGACCCATTATTTGTCTTACTTGCTCCGGCTTTACTTGCTGGACTGTATCTTTCAAAAGTCAATCTTCCGCGTTGGTATTGGGGAATTATCCTCGTTGTAATAGTGATAGGCATTCGAGGACTTATTGCCCAATATGTCTCAGATGATTGGTGGCTCAAATCCGCTGCAATCCTGCAAACAAATGGGACTCAAGTGCCCTATTTCATCGCCGATGGTTGGCGCGAGGCATCCCGATGGATTTACCTCATCAATCTGGTTAGGAATCAGTTTACAGATATTGGCATCTTACTCAGCATTTTAGGACTCGCGCGTTTATCAAGATGGTATCCCCCACTAGGAACTACCACCTTAATCGCCTACGGCTCATATGCCTTGTTCGGACTGGTTTATTTTGGCAAGGATAGCACGGTTCTTCTCTTACCCATGATGGTTATTCATGTCATTTGGATGACTTACGCTATTTACGCACTTGGACAGTGGTTACAAAAAAGTTTCCTTAAACGTAACCAGACAGCTTGGTTGGCAACAGGTGCATTTACCCTCTTACCGCTCCTATCATTGGCACGGATTGCTGGCGTGTTATAGCGCGTGAAAAAATATAAGGTATAGTTAATGTTTAACAGACACCAAAATCCTTTACAAATGGGGGTTAACATCTACCTCAGCACTTTCTTAACCCTTTATCATGGTGACATTCATGCAAGAACAAAACGTCGCAATTAAGGGGATAAAAGATGGGTTATTAATTGCCCTCAGCCCAACCGAGGAGTGGCAGGCAATTACCGCTGACCTTGCCGCACGTATTGACCAACAAAGCGCATTTTTCGCGGGTGCGCGCATTACAGTGGATTTGGGAGCAAGGCCGGTTCCAAAGCACGAACTGAGTTCGCTTAAAGCCCTATTAGAAAGACGTGGCCTATCATTGTGGGCAGTATTGAGCCATAGTGAAACAACCATTGACGCAGCACAAGCGCTTGATCTTCACACGACCATTTCAACACCTATTCCCGGTCGTGAGGATGATGAGGAATCGGAGTTCGATCCTGAAGAAGACGGAACAGTTGGGGTAATGATTAAGCGAACACTGCGTTCAGGGCGCACAGTAAACAGTCCGGGACATGTCGTTGTATTGGGGGATGTCAATCCGGGCGCAAAAATCATTGCAGCGGGTGACATTATTATTTGGGGCAGATTACGGGGCATTGTTCACGCGGGGGCAGATGGTGATGAGGAAGCAGTCGTATGTGCATTAGATATGACACCCATGCAACTTCGCATCGCAGGGTATATCACGACCTCACCTCAAGATAAACGCCGTCAGCCTAAACCGGAGATCGCTTCGGTGCGTAAAGAACAAATTATTGTAGAACCATGGGCGTATTGAAAGGAACATGAATCCTTATGGGGGCTAAAGTTATAACCGTTACGTCAGGCAAAGGCGGCGTTGGGAAAACCACTACTACCGCTAATCTTGGCGTTGCATTAGCGCGAATGGGCAAAAAAGTCGTGCTAATAGATGCTGATATTGGTCTACGAAATCTGGATATTGTAATGGGGCTGGAAAACCGTATTGTCTACGACATGGTAGATGTTATAGAAGGCCGCTGCCAATTACGGCAAGCAATGATTAAGCATAAGCAGTTCCCTGATTTGTTCCTCATTCCAGCAGCGCAAACGCGTGACAAAACCGCTGTAAGTCCCACAGACATGATTCAAACGGCAGATAAGCTACGGGCTGAATTTGATTTTGTGCTGATTGATTCGCCCGCAGGTATTGAACGTGGTTTCCGCAATGCCATTGCACCAGCAGATGAAGTATTAATCGTCACCAATCCTGAAGTCTCAGCCGTACGTGATGCAGATCGTATTATCGGTCTACTCGAAGCCAATAACAAAGGCCCGGGTAAACTCATCCTCAACCGTGTTAAAGCCAAAATGATTGAAAAAGGCGAGATGATGTCGGCAGATGATGTAACCGATATTCTTGCTATCAAACTCATTGGCATCGTACCAGAGGATGAAGGGGTAATTCCATCGTCCAACAGTGGCAACCCAATTAGTCAGAATGAAAATTCACGCGCGGGGCAGGCGTTTCGTAATATCGCTCGGCGACTTAATGGCGAAGATGTCCCCTTCATGCAATTAAATGAAACAGGTGGCATTTTCCAACGTATTGCCCGTTTATTTTCAGGTGGCCAGTCCGAATAACAGAGAAGGACGTATCTCATGTCTGGATTTTTTGAGCGCTTACTCGGGCGAACCAACACTAAAGGCAGTGGAACAACTGCCAAGGAACGTCTGCAATTCATTCTGGTGCATGATCGTATAAATCTGCCACCAGAACGATTGCAAGCCATGAAGGCTGAGATACTTGAGGTGATTTCCAAATATGTTTCGGTCGATAGCGAAGATGTAGATATATTTCTCGAACAGCGCGACCGAAACAGCCTGATCAAAGCCGAAATTCCTTTTACGGGTGTGAATGACAAGGACGAGGCACGTAACCGACTAGCACACCCCTCTGCTCCCAATGATGAAATGATCGACGATGGCTAGACGCACATTCACGATATAGAGACCATTCTGTATAATCGCAATGTAGTTTAATAACCTCCAAGAAGTGGGTATGAATAGAACCAGTAATTTTTGGCGCAGTTTTGACTTTGTCCTGTTTGGTACCACGCTCGTCCTCATCCTCTTCGGCATCTTAATGATCCGTAGTGCAACAATCGGCGCAATTGATACCGAACTCATTAGTCGCGTACCTGATCAAATCCGGTACGCAATTATTGGACTTGCGTTAGTATTTGTACTTGCCTCAGTTGACTATCGATTGCTAGGCGGTATGCACACTTGGCTCTATATCATTATGGTAGCCCTTTTAATATTGGTGCAATTTTTAGGGGTAGTAGGCGACGCTGGGTCACAGCGTTGGATTAACTTTGGCATCCGCATTCAACCTTCTGAAATCGGTAAGATTATTATCATCATTACGCTCGGTCATCACCTGAGTCAGAATTATGAGAAATTAAGCAGCCTACGCGCCGTTTTTATGTCTTTGCTCCACATGTCTATCCCGACGGCACTCATTTTTATCCAGCCGAATCTTGGTACAACAATTGTCTTTATGGTGATTTGGTTCGCGATGGTTTGGGCTGCTGGATTACGACTGCGACATATCGGATTTTTCGTCGCGATTATTCTGATTATTGCGCCCATTATTTGGACGCAAATGAAGCCCTATCAAAAATCGCGTATCACGACATTCTTAAGCCCTGAAAGTGATCCCGAAGCCTTCTACAATATTCTCCAAGCACGTATTAGCATCGGATCGGGTGGATTCGGCGGAAAAGGCTACGCTAACGGTACACAAAGCCAGCTTCGTTTCTTACGTGTTCGCCACACCGATTTTATTTTTAGTGTTATTGCAGAGGAATTCGGATTTGTTGGTGGTGCTGCCGTCATGATACTGATTGGTGTCGTGATTTTGCGTATATTACGCGGAGCTAGGCAAGCTGTTGACCCTCTAGGCAGCTTAATCTGCTATGGCGTAGCAGCCATCATCTTTTTCCAAACAGTGGTTTCAATAGGTATGAACCTCAATATGCTGCCCGTCACAGGTCTAACATTGCCGTTTATCAGTTCAGGTGGTACATCACTTCTGTCGATCCTTGCAGGGATCGGTCTGGCAGAAAGTGTCATCATCCGCAGCCGCAAGATCTAGACATTTCCTGTACCTACAAATAATCACCCAATTATTGTAAGATATTAGGCCGCTTTCACTCTACTTAGGAGTATTTCGTGACCGACTCAACATCTCGTCCCGTTCGGGTGCGTTTTGCGCCTAGCCCTACTGGTTCGCTACATATTGGTGGTCTTCGTACAGCCCTCTTTAATTGGTTGTTCGCGCGTCACCATAAAGGGACATTCATCCTTCGTATCGAAGATACTGATCAATCACGCTTCGATCCAACAGCGTTACAAACGCTCACTGAAGCACTGCGTTGGGCAGGCTTGGATTGGGATGAAGGGCCGGAAGTAGGCGGTTCATATGGACCATATGTGCAGTCGGAAAGGCTTCCACTTTATCAAGAGTGGGCGAAATGGCTGCTGGATAACGACAAAGCCTATAAAGCTTACGAAACACCCGACGAACTCAAAAAGATGCGCGATGAGATGACGGCTCGCAAATTACCACCGGGTTATAACCGTCAGCATCGCGATTTGACTCCTGAGCAGCAAGCCGCGTTCGAAGCTGAGGGTCGTCCTTATGTCATCCGCTTCAAGATGCCCTTAGAAGGTGAAACCGTCGTGCTGGATGCGGTACGGGGTGAGGTCCGTTTTGAAAATGACAAACAGCAGGATACCGTGCTCTTGAAGGCTGACGGCTTCCCCACTTATCATCTCGCACATGTCATTGATGATCACTTCATGGCGATTTCGCATGTGATGCGTGCAGTCGAATGGTTACCTTCTTTACCAGTGCATTGGCAATTATGGTTAGCTTTCGGATGGGAACCGCCAATATATGCTCATTTGCCAGTGATGCTAAATCCTAACGGCAAAGGCAAGATGAGCAAGCGCAATCCTCCCGTAGATAAATTCGGCAACATCATTCCCGTGATGGTACATGATTACATTGCACGCGGTTATCTACCAGAGGCATTGGATAATTTCCTAGCCAACATCGGTTGGAGTTTCGGTGACGAGCGCGAAATCTTCTCCATGTCTGAAGCAATCGAGCGCTTCGATTTGACACGAATCAACCCTGCTAACAGTGCCTTTCCACCAGAAAAACTTGACTGGCTAAACGGAGAACATATTCGAGCGCTAGGAATTGAAGATTTGGCACGCCGTTTAAAACCCTTCCTTGAACAAGCTGATCTTGAAGTTAACACCGAGATTCTGCTTAAAATTACACCGCTTGTTCAGACACGCATCAAAACCCTAAGCGAAATCGTTGAACTAGCTGGTTTCTTCTTTCATGAGCTGTTTATTCCACCGGCGGCGGATAAACTGCCACAAAAGAAGATGGATATCACACAAACGATTAAGGCGCTAAAAACGTCTGAAGCAGTTCTTGTCAATATAACTGACTTTACATTCAACCCACTTCATGATGCCATCCAAGCACTAACTCACGAACTTGGCTTGAGTAATGGTCAGATCTTCGGAACTTTACGCGTAGCAGTGACAGGCCAACAAATATCAACGCCACTCTTCGAAACGATGGAGATTATTGGCAAAGAAGAGTCGCTAAAGCGCGTCAGACTTGCTATTAGCATTTTGAGCAATTCCCAGCAACCGACTGGTTAGTCAACTCTTGAAATGGGGTGAGCGGCATGATAATATGTCCCTCAGTTCAATAGTGGGGGATAGTTCAACGGCAGAACCGCAGACTCTGAATCTGTTAATCTTGGTTCGAATCCAGGTCCCCCAGCTCAGATGTTTCGACAATGTCACATTAAAGATTTGTAGTCGATTGTAGGAATCGATTTGAGATCATTATTAAGGTCAAAATGGTTCAAAGTGGACACTCTATATTCAATAATGCTTAATTTCAGACTCAAATTGTGCCATATCGCATTT